>NZ_JAGOGJ010000242.1 GCF_017996735.1 Niveispirillum sp. | reverse complement strand
TCGCCTCAAGTGCCACCTTCGCCTTGAAATCCGCTGAATATCGCTTCCTCTGTCCCGCCATGTCGGTCGTCCTTCAATAAGGCCGAACCAAGCTTAGCAAACTGTCCGCTCACGGGGGACCAGCTCTGGTGCGCAAGGACCCTCCCAATCCCGTCGATCAGTTCGGTGTGGCGACGAGCTTTGTTGGTGAGGCCTTCCCGAACACGCCACGCTGGCAGGCCGTTCTGGATGCGGAATACCGGTTTGCCGTCGGTGAAGAACTGACGGCGTTCGCGGGCAGCAGCCTGACGGCCCGCAGTGCCGCCACCGCCGCCTTCGGCGATAATCCTGAGTTCCGTATCGACGGCTATATGCTGGTTGATCTTCGGGCCGGCCTGGAGGCGGATGATGGAAACTGGCGTCTGCAGGTCTGGGGACGGAATGTCACCAACCGGTTCTACGTGAACAACGTCGCGCACCTGATCGATTCAGTGACGGAGTTCAGCGGCATGCCGGTGACCTACGGCGTTTCCTTCAGCTACCGGTACTAAGGGATTGCCTCAACCCCTGTGGATTCCACCGCCCGTAGGGCGCGTTTGAAAGAGGCATGTTCCCATGACAGGCAAACTACGCGCCAGTGCTGTCGAAGCTCTGGCGGGACTGTTGCACGATGACATGACCGTGATGGCCGGCGGGTTCGGCCTCTGCGGCGTTCCCGAAAACCTGATCGCGGCAATCAAAATGTCGGGCGTGAAGGGCCTGACGGTCATTTCCAACAATCCGGGCATTGATGGTCTGGGCCTGGGGCAGTTGCTGGAAACCAGGCAGATATCCCGGATGGTTGCCTCCTTTGTGGGGGAGAACCAGTTGTTCGCGCGGCAATATCTGTCGGGCGAAGTGCAGCTCGAAATCACCCCTCAGGGCACGCTGGCAGAGCGTATCCGCGCCGGCGGTGCCGGCATCCCCGCCTTCTTCGCCAAGACGGGCGTGGGCACGCTGGTGGCGGAAGGCAAGGAACTGCGGGAATTCGATGGCGAGACTTATTTAATGGAACGGTCCTTACGCGCCGATCTGGCCATCGTGAAAGCCTGGAAGGGCGAGACGAAAGGCAACCTGATCTACCGCAAGACCGCGCGGAATTTCAATCCGATGATGGCCATGGCCGGCAAGGTGACCGTGGCCGAAGTTGAACAGTTGGTCGCTGTTGGCACCATCGATCCCGACCATGTTCACACGCCGGGCATCTTTGTGCAGCGCATCATCGAAGCTCCGCGTCAGAACCCCCACGAACAGCGTACCACACGTAAGCGCGACTAACGCGCGGCTCGCCCTCCAGGTGCCGTAAGCCAAGGGCGCGAAGGCGCCCGCCCGGCGCTTGAGAGGGCACGAAACATTTGGGAGATCATCATCATGGCTTGGACCCGTGAGGAAATGGCCGCCCGCGCCGCCAAGGAGTTGCGCGACGGCTTCTATGTGAATCTGGGCATCGGCATCCCGACCCTGGTGGCGAACTACATCCCCGAAGGGATACATGTCACCTTGCAGTCGGAAAATGGCATGCTGGGCATGGGGCCCTTTCCCCTTGCGGGGGAAGAGGATGCCGACCTGATCAATGCCGGCAAGCAGCCCGTCACCGAACTGCCCTACAGCAGCTATTTCAGCAGTGCTGACAGCTTCGCCAATATCGACCTGTCGGTGCTGGGCGCCATGCAGGTGGCCGCCAATGGCGATCTGGCTAATTGGACGATCCCCGGCAAGATGGTCAAGGGCATGGGCGGCGCCATGGATCTGGTGGCCGGTGTCAAGAAGGTCGTGGTGGTGATGGAACATTGCGCCGTCGACAAGAAGACGGGCGCCATCGAACCCAAGCTGCTGAACGCCTGCTCCCTGCCGCTGACCGGTGCGGCGGTGGTGGACATGGTGGTGACCGACCTGGGGGTCTTCACCATCGACAAGAAGGCCGGCGGCGACCTGACCCTGATCGAACTAGCCCCAGGCGTGACGATGGAGGAGATCAGGAGAAAGACACCATTGGAATTTCTCCATTTATAGTTCTGGGCATCCACACCATCAGTTCATCCGGCAAGGGCGGAGAATTTTCGAAGATTGCATTTGAGGGATGGGCGTTCTAGCTTCCATACGACCGAAGCGCACGGGGTCTCGCGATGGCGACGGGTGTCGATCCCGACACGTCCACGATGATGGAATCGGCCTGGATGGACGTCCTTCAGAAGATGGACGAGACCTATGCCGACATGCTCGCCTATCAGGTGGAGCTGGAGAAGAAGAACGCCGATCTTGAATCCATGCGCCAATTCATGGATTCCGTTCTGGGTGCGATGACCGACATTTTGATCGTCTGCGATCAGACCGGCCGTATCCTGCAGATCAACCGGGCCTTGGAACTCCTGCTTGGTCGTGAGCAGGTCGGACTGGAGGGAGAACCCATCCAGACCATCTTCATCCCTGAAAGTGCCACCGCGTTGCAGGAAATCCTGAGACTTGCGGCGCGGTGCAAACCGATGGGCGCGCGGGAGCTGTCATTGGCCGGCCGGCATGGAGAGGTGCCGATCGAGGTGCATGCGGCGCCGCGGCTTAATGCACGGGGCCGCATGATGGGGGTGGTGCTGATCGGCCGGCCTGTCGGCGAGGTGAAACGCGCCTATGCCAGCCTCAATACGGCGCACGAACAACTGAAGGCGGCCCAGGCCCAGCTTGTCCATGCGGAAAAGATGGCATCGCTTGGCCGACTGGTATCGGGTGTGGCCCATGAACTGAACAATCCGATCAGTTTTGTTTATGGCAATGCCCATGCGCTGGAACGCTATGTCGGACGGTTGGAGACCTATTTCCAGAAGGTCTGGTCAGGTGCGCCACGCGAAGAACTGATCGCCCTTCGCGAAGATCTGAATGTCGACCGGGCCGTCAGCCGTCTGCGCGAGGCGATTTCGGGTGCGCTGGAGGGGGCGGAGCGGGTCCGCGACATCGTTGAAAGCCTGCGGCGCTTTTCCGCCGATGGTCGCGGCCAGAGCGAACGGTTCGACCTTGTGGCGGCCGTGCAGACGGCGATTGGCTGGGTGGTCAAGGGGCGGGACCGGCATTTCACCTTGAATTACGACGTTCCCGACCGGCTGGAGATCGTGGGACGCAGCGGGCATATCCAGCAGGTGGTGATGAATATCGTCCAGAATGCCTGCGACAGCATCGAAAGCCAGACTGAACAACATGTGTCGGTCGCCATCCGCAGGGAACGGGACGAGGCCGTCATCACCATCGCCGACAATGGTCCCGGCATTTCGGCGGAGGCACGGACCAAACTGTTCGAACCATTCTTCACGACGAAGCCCGTGGGCAAGGGAACCGGCCTCGGCCTGTCCATCAGCTACAAGATCATCGAGGAACATGGCGGTCAGTTGGGGGCGGAGAATGCCCCCGACGGTGGTGCCGTCTTTTCCATCCGATTGCCGATTGCCGGAAATCAAGATAGCGGGCCAGACGGGGCGCGATCCAGATGACACGACGCAAGACCTCCCTTCTGTGGCTGCAATCGGCGGGGTGCGGTGGTTGCACCATGTCCATGATGTGCGCGGAAGCACCCGGCCTGTTCGACACGTTCAGCAATTTCGGCATCGACCTTCTGTGGCATCCGACCTTGAGCGAGGCCAGTGCCGATGAGGTGACGGGCCTGCTGGCCGATATCGTGGACGGGCGACGGAGCCTGGATATCCTGTGCTTTGAAGGGTCGGTCGTCCGCGGACCCAATGGCAGCGGGCGTTACCATATGCTGGCGGGTACGGGCCGGCCCATGCTCGATTGGGTCCGGCAACTGGCATCCAGGGCCCGCCATACTGTTGCCATCGGGACCTGTGCTGCCTTCGGCGGCATCACGTCCGCCGGCAGCAATCCGGCCGACGCCTGCGGCCTGCAATATGATGGCGACCTTGAAGGCGGCGCGCTGGGGGCGGGTTTCCGCAGCAATGCCGGCCTGCCCGTGATCAATGTCGCCGGTTGCCCGACCCATCCCGGCTGGGTGTTGGAAACGCTGATGATGCTGGCGGAAGACGGGCTGGGGCCGGCCGATCTGGACAGGTTCGGGCGGCCGCGCTTCTTTGCCGACCATCTGGTCCATCATGGGTGTTCCCGCAATGAATTCTATGAATTCAAGGCCAGCGCGGAGCAGCTTTCGGAGCTTGGCTGCATGATGGAGCATCTGGGCTGCCTTGGCACGCAGGCCCATGCCGATTGCAACACCCGGCCGTGGAATGGTGGCGGTTCCTGCACCAACGGCGGCTATCCCTGCATCAATTGCACGGCCCCTGAATTCGAGGAACCGGGCCGCAGCTTTACCGAGACGCCGAAATTCGGCGGGGTGCCGATTGGCTTGCCGACCGACATGCCGAAGGCCTGGTTCATCGCCCTGGCATCCCTGTCCAAGGCCGCGACGCCAAACCGGCTGCGCGTCAATGCCCGTGCCGATCGTATCGTGCAACCGCCCGCCGTAAAGGACACGACGCGGCGATGACGGGAGAGAGCAGACGCGTCATTGCCGGTCCGTTCAACCGGGTCGAAGGTGATCTTGAAATCCGCCTGGATATCGAGGGCGGCAAGGTCACGCGGGCGGAGGCGAATTCGCCACTGTTCCGTGGGTTTGAGCGCATTCTGGAAGGCAAGGACCCGCGCGATGCCATGACCATCGTGCCGCGTATCTGTGGCATCTGTTCGGTGTCACAGTCGGTCGCTGCCGCCCGGACCCTGGCCGCCGCATCGGGTGTGCGCCCGCCGCCCAACGGCGAACTGGCGCAGGCTGTCATCCATGCGGCAGAAAACATCGCGGACCATCTGACGCATTTCCACGTCTTCTTCATGGCCGACTTCGCGCGGCCCGTTTATGAGGGCCGGATCTGGCACGAGGCAGCGG
>NZ_JAGOGJ010000011.1 GCF_017996735.1 Niveispirillum sp. | reverse complement strand
GCGCTTGGCAGGACCCGGCAATTCCACATTCACCTCCAGCACGGAGCAGCCGCTTTCGCGCTCCAGCTTCACCGCCACCTTGTCGTCGTCGATGGAGACGTACTTCTTGATGACGGCCAGCAGTTCCTGTTGAAGGGCAGGCAGGAAGTCGGGGCTATCGCGGCCCGACCGTTCGTGCGCCAGCACGATCTGCAACCGCTCCTTGGCCTGGGCCGCCACGGTTGGCGGCTTCGACCGGCGGAAAATATCCATCAGGCTCATGCGGTCCTCCGCAGCAGGCGGTCCAGGAAGCCCTTCTTCTCGGGCTTGATGAAACGATGCTCGATGGTTTCACCCAGGAAGCGGCCGACGGCATCGCCATAGGCCTGACCGGCGTTGGACTTGTCGTCCAGCACCACCGGCATGCCGACATTCGACGCCTTCAGCACGGCCGGGCTTTCCGGGATGATGCCCAGCAGCGGGATGGCCAGAATCTCCAGCACATCCTCCACCTTCAGCATCTCACCCTTCTCCACACGGTCGGGGTCATAGCGGGTGACCAGCAGATGCTCCTTCACCGGCTCCAGCCCCTGTTCGGCGCGGCGGGACTTGGCCTGGATCACGCCCAGGATGCGGTCGCTGTCGCGCACGGACGACACTTCGGGGTTCGTCACGATGATGGCATGGTCGGCCCAGTAGAGCGCCATCAGGGCGCCCTTCTCGATGCCGGCCGGGCTGTCGCACAGGATGTAGTCGAATTCCTTCTTCAACTCATCCAGGATCTTGCCGACCCCTTCCTGGGTCAGCGCGTCCTTGTCGCGTGTCTGGCTGGTGGGAAGGATGTACAGGTTCTCGACCCGCTTATCCTTGATCAGTGCCTGACTCAGCCGGGCCTCGCCATTGATGACATTGATGAAATCGAACACCACCCGGCGTTCGCATCCCATGATCAGGTCGAGATTGCGCAGGCCCACATCGAAATCGATGATGCAGGTCTTGAACCCACGCAGGGCAAGGCCGGTGCCGAAGGCGGCGCTCGAAGTGGTCTTCCCCACGCCGCCCTTGCCGGAGGTCATCGTAATGATCTTGGCCAAGAGGCGTCTCCCAAGGTCAAAGGTTGATCAAACAGTCCGTCAGGCCACGTTGGTGGCCAGCGGGTCGATATGCAGATAGCCATTGTTCAGGTAAATTTGAACCTGACGACGGCGTATATCCTTGCCGATATCTTCCGACACGCGATACAGCCCGGCGATGGACACCAGTTCGGCATCCAGGCTCTGGCAGAAGATGCGTGACGTCTGGTCGCCGCTGACACCCGCCAGCGCGCGGCCTCGCAGCGCACCATAGACATGGATGGAACCATCGGCCAGCAGTTCCGCGCCAGGGCTGACAGAACCGATCACCACAAGGTCACCGCCGGGGGCATAGATCTGCCGGCCTGACCGCACATTTTCCGTGATCACCATGGCGCTGCGCTGCGGCGCCGGCTCCGGCAAGGGGGCCGGTGCGGGCGCCGGGGCCGGTGTCGGTGCGGCAGGGGCCTGCGGCTGCACCTGCACATTGGCCAGACCCTGCGCGGGGCTGCGGCCCGTGCCGGCCAGCGGGTCGAACATTTCCACCTTGCCGCGCGGCGCGCTGATCAGCGCCATGCCCCGCGCCAGGGCAGCATCCTGCTGCTCCTTCGTGCCGCCTTGAAGACCCACGGCCATCAGGCCCAAATTCTTCAAAAGCTTGCAGAACGCGTCCATGTCGAACGGCGTGCCGGCGGGCAGATCGTCCAGGTCCAGCACAACGCCGGCATGCCGGAAAAAATTCGGTGCCTGGGCGATCTTGCCGGACAGGACGGGGAAAAAATTGGGATTGTGGGGGTCGCTGACCTTCAGCACCATCATTGTGAAGGTGCTGCCGCGCAGCTGGAACGGTGCGTCCCTGAAGGCGACCTGATTGCTCATATTCTTGTCAGACCCCGCCTGTCCCCAACCATACGGCGCCGCGAAAAGACCCAGCGCCGAATCACGCCGCCGTTCAAGCGCTTTTCGCGCGCCGACGCAAGAGTTTCATGCGGCATATCTTGCGACAAGGCGCCATTGTTCCACAATATCTATTCCGGATGGGCATGTATGATTGGTTGTCGGCGTCCCGCAAGGTCCCCGGCTTGAGGCGATCGCGACCACCGGGGCCGGTCTGGCACCGCTGCGGACCCGGCACCGGCGACGGGGTGTCCAGTCCTACTGCATTTGCGAAGCCCGACTCGATATCCCCCCGCCTCGAAAGGCGTACCTCGCGAGATATTGTGTGAAGGTTGCGTTGCAACCGCAACAGATGGTGACGGGCGGAATCTTTTGAGATAGGATTCCCAATGTTGGTCCTGAATGGGTGATTGGATCGTTCAATGGCAGATGGCCCGGCAGCATCTTATTGCAGCGCAACGGCAACCGGCCGAACCATCCCTTGTCGCATGGCAGCATGCGCACCGCCCGCAGCAGCACCGGCCGCCCGACGGCTTCATCCGCAACCGCACCGCTCGAACAGAGGGTGCGGTTTTTTATTGCCCCGTCGGGCGCTTGTCGCGTTCCCGCTTCAACCGGACATTGTCCATTGCCGCAAGTGAGGAGATGCCAGATGGCCAAGCGCCAGTCCAAGCCCGCGTCCAGCAGCAGCGACAACAAGGTTCAGCCGCTTTTCCCCCGCCAATCCACGGGTTGGGACCCGCTGGGCACCGGCGGTGAGGAACGGCGGGAGCAGTCCTATGTCCGCACCGTCAAGCCGATGAGCGCCGGCCAAGCGCTGCTGATGCAGGCGATCAAGGAGCATAACCTGACCCTGGCGCTGGGGCCCGCGGGTACGGGCAAGACCTATCTGGCCATCTCGTCCGCCGTAACGGCGCTGGAAAAGGGGGAGGTGGATCGCATCGTCCTGTCCCGTCCCGCCATCGAGGCGGGGGAAAGCATCGGTTATCTGCCCGGTGACATGAATGAGAAGATGGCGCCGTTCCTGCGCCCCCTCTATGACGCGCTGTCGGACCGACTGGGGTCCAAACGGCTGAAGGCCATGATGGCCGACGGGTCGATCGAGATAGCGCCGGTCGGCTATATGCGCGGCCGGACCCTGAACAATGCCTTCGTGGTCATCGACGAGGCGCAGAACTGTACCTATGCCCAGATCAAGATGCTGCTGACCCGCCTGGGCTGGCATTCCACCATGGTGCTGACGGGTGACCCGGATCAGTCGGATCTGCTGCCCGGCGTGTCGGGCCTTTCCGACATTGCCCGCCGTCTGGAGGCGGTGGAGGGCATCGCCATCGTGCGTCTGGCCGATGCTGACATCGTGCGTCACCCGCTGGTGGCCAGCATGCTGACGGTGTTGTAAGGGGCTGCTACCGCGACGGACGGGGTCAGTTGGAGACGGCCCCGTCCGGCCCCAGATGATCGACATAGCGTTGGGCCACCGCCGCGCTGTCGATCAGATCCAGGCCCCGGATCAGGCTGGACCGTGCCAGGGCGGCCCGCTGGCTGCCATTGAAGCAGGCATGCAGGGATTGTGGCGGCCCCAATGGCCGCTCGTTCAGGCTCAGGGCCGATTTGCCCTGCGCAATATCGGTCCGTTCCAGGTCCGGTTTCAAAAAGGCGAACTGGCTGATCTCCACCACCGCCGCATCCGTGCGGCCGGCCTGCAGCTTGCGCAGGTTCGCGGCATCCGTGGGGGCCACGTCCAGCCGGATGCGCCCCTGACGGTGCAGATCGGTGATGATCGGCCCGTTATCATAACCATCCACAACGCCGATCATCAAACCGTGCAGGTCCGTCGGTGCCTTCCATCGCACGGGCAGTTCCTGGCGCTGTGCCAGGGCGTAGCGGAAGTGCCCGATGGGTTTTTCCGACAGGATGCCGCCGGCCGCCGCGCATTCGGTCGATGTGGCCGTGAAGAAACCGACATGGGGGCCATCCACCTGCATGGCCGCGGCCACGGCGCGTTTCCAGGGCAGGATGGTGATGCGAATGGAATGGCCCTGCGTGCCGAAAGCCGCGCGCAGGACCGTTGTCATCGACCCGCCCTCGGGCAGGGAACCGGAAAAGGGCGGCCATTCCAGGGTTGTGAAGGACCATTCCTCGGCTTGCGCGGCCAAGGGGGCCAGAAGCACCCCGCAAAGGACCATCAAAGATCGCAGCCGACGCATGACCACTCCCGATAATCGTTACTCGTGCCGAAACTAGGCGCCGCCTGCCGGTCCGGCAACCTTACCCCGTATGACCATAAGCGTGGTTTCCGAATTGCCGGAATGGAATGTTGATCTTCAACCTGCCCGCACCTGGGCGATGAATGCCTCGACCTGCCGGCGCAATCCGTCCGCCTCACGCGACAGATCCCCGGCCGATGCCAGAAGATCGGCGGCACTGCCGCTGGTGCTTTCTGCTGCTTCGCGCACGGCGTCGATATTGCCCGCGATCTCCGCCGTGCCGGTGGCGGCCTGTTGTACGTTACGGGCGATTTCGCGTGTGGCCGCATCCTGCTGCTCCACGGCGGTGGCGATCTCGGCCGCGATCTCGTTGATTTCCCCGATGGTGCGGGTGATTTCGATGGTGGCGGACACGGCACTGCCCGTGGCCTGCTGGATGGCATTGATGCGCGCGGTGATGTCGTCGGTGGCCTTGGCCGTCTGGCTGGCCAGGTTCTTCACTTCCGACGCCACCACGGCGAAGCCCTTGCCGGCCTCGCCCGCCCGCGCCGCCTCAATGGTGGCATTCAGTGCCAGTAGGTTGGTCTGGCTGGCGATTTCGGCGATCAGCCGGACCACGGCGCCAATGGCCTCGGCTTCGGTGGCCAGGGCCTGGATGGTGTTGTTGGTGGCTGTCGCCCGGTCGGCGGCGGCGCGTGCGATGTCTGCCGAGGTGCCGACCTGCCGCGTGATGTCGCCGATGGACGCCGTCATCTCCTCCGCGGAAGCGGCGACGGTCTGGACATTGGCGCTGGTCTGGTCGGTGGCGGCGGAGACGATTCCGGTCCGGCCCCGGGCTTCTTCTGCCGATGCGGACAGCGACCCGGCGCTGTCGTTCACATGGGTGGCGGCCGATGCAACGCGGTCCACGATACCCATCACCCCGGCCTCGAAACTGTCGGCCAGCGCCATCATGGCCTGACGGCGTTCCGTTTCGGCCCTGGCATCGGCGCGCTTCACATCCTCGGCCAGCCGCTCCGCCTCCACGGCGTTGGCCTTGAAGGTCTGCAGCGCCGTGGCCAGCCGTCCGATCTCGTCATGCCGGCCCAGGCCTGGAACCGCGACGGACAGGTCCCCGCCCGCCACACGGGCCATGGCCCCCGTCACGGCCTCCACCGGCCGTGCGATCGTGTAGGTGGAGATGTAGAAGGCCAAGCCCCCCACCACAGCGATGCCCACCGCCACCGAGATCAACACCAGACTGCGCGATCGTTCGGCGTCTGCCGTGGCGGCAGCCGACTCCGCCTTCACCGCTTCGCGCAGTTCGTCCGACACTTTCAGGGCCTTGTCGCGCAGACCGTCCATGGCCGGATCAAAGCGGCTGGACACCAGTGCCAGGGCCTCGGCCGGCTTCCCCGCCCGGACCAGTGGCGCGATTTCCTTGAAAATGTCCTGGCTGGCCAGCAGGTCCTGCTGGATTTCCGCGATGCGCGCCGCGTAACGGGGGGCGGCCGCCTTTGTCTGGTCCAGATAGCCCGATGCCTGCCCGAAATTGCGGATACCCCGGTCATGCGCTTCCTGGATGCGCTTTTCATCGGGCATGGACAGCAGCTTGTAGCTCTGCCGGCTGACCGCCGTCAGTTCCCGGACGGCCCGCACCGCCTCCAGCGCCGCCGTCTGGTGACCGTTCATAAGACGGGAATATTGGGCGTCCGTGTCCACCAGCCGGGTGGAGGCAAAAAGCCCCACGGCGACGGTCAGGGCGCCCAACAGGCCGATGATGGCCAGAATCCGGGCGGAAATGCTGAGACGGCTGATATCCATGGCCTGTTCTTGCTGGGTGTCGGGCGGCGGCGGGAAAGGGGGCGGAATAAGGGATTAACCCTTAAGATTTCCCTGCCCTGTTGCAAGGCCGATTTTCCGGGCCAGGAAGCTGTCAATGGCGGCCAGCACCTTGTCGCGCACGGCATCGGTTTCAATCAGCAGCTCATGTTCGCCCTGCGCAAACGGCACCAGGGTGCAATCGGGCAGGCGCCGTGCCGCCAGATCATGGCTGTCCGCCCGCACGATCCGGTCGGCGCGGGCGGACAGGATCAGCACGGGAACCTGCACATCCTCCAGCCGGTCCTTCTCGAAAAAATGCCGGATGGAGGTGAAGGCCCCGTCGAGCCAGCCCCAACTGGCCCCGCCCAGCGCCACCGACGGGTCCCGTTCCATCACTTCCTGCATCAGGGCGAAGCGGCGGGGATCGGTGGTCAACCGGTTGCCGCGGAAGGGCAGGGGGGCGCGGGCCCAGCGGGGTCCCTGTAAAGGCGCGTACAAGGCGGCCTGCCCACCCTTGACGGCCGTCCGTGCCAGCCTTACCGCCAGCCATTCCGGCATGGGGGCGGTATTGATGCCCAGCATGGGGGCACAGGCGATGACACCGGCGAACGGGTGTGGCCGCTCTGCGACGTAACGCAGCAGGATATGCCCACCCATGGAATGGCCCAGCGCCAGGAATGGCCCGGTGACCTGCCCCTGCCAATGGGCCAGGGCCGCATCCAGATCGTCCAGGTACAGGTCGAAATCGACGGCATGGCCGACCATCGGATCGGGCAGCAGCCGTGACGATCCGCCCTGGCCGCGCCAGTCCATGGACAGCACATGCATGCCGCGCGCCGTCAGGTCCACGGCCAGTTCGCTGTACCGTTCCACCTGCGCCGCCCGTCCCGGCAGGACCAGCATGGCGGGTGCGCCCGGGGCGGGGGCGACCGGCGGTTGCCAGCGTGACAGGCGCAAGCGGGTGCCGTCGGGCAGGTCCAGCATCGTGTGCGACCAGTGCCCCACCTTGTCCGTCACGCCCCCCATGGACCCGTCCATGCCGTCTCTCATGCTTTTCGCCGGTTTGACCGGATCGCCCGGCCCGGCCTATGGTTGCCCCCGGCACTGTAAGGGGCAGCGGCCCCGCGCGCCAAGCCTGGGAGCATTCTCACGATGGATAATCTCGCACGCCGTACCGGCCTGGATCCTGCCGACCTGACCGGTTTTTATTTCGAGGATCTGTTTGAAGGGATGAAGGGCATTTATGCCCGCACCATCACGGAGACGGACATCGTGATGTTCGCCGGCATTTCCGGCGATACCAATCCCATGCATCTCAATGAGGATTATGCCAGGGCCACGCCGTTCGGCGGGCGCATCGCGCATGGTATGCTGTCGGCCTGCTTCATCACCACGGTTCTGGGTACACGCCTGCCGGGGCCGGGCTGTATCTACATGTCGCAGAATCTGCGTTTCCGGTCGCCGGTGCGCATCGGGGAGACGGTGACCACCACCGTCACCGTCACCGGTCTGATCCCGGAAAAGCGCCGGGCCATGCTGTCCACCATCTGCACCGTGGGTGACCGCGTGGTCATCGATGGAGAGGCGATGGTGATGGTGCCGGGCCGGCCGGGCTGACCCCGGTCAGCTCAGCCTGATCTCCCGCGCCAGGAAGTCGATCACGGCGCGGATGCGGGGCGGCATGACGGGGCCGCCCTGGAAGACGGCATGCACCACCTCCGTCTCCCCCGTCGAATATTCCTCCAGCACGGGCACCAGCCGGCCGGCCGCAATGTCGGCCCGTACATGGAACAGGGCGTGGCGCGTCAGCCCATGGCCGGCCAGTGCCATGTGCCGCATGCTTTCGCCATCGCCCAGCCGGATATTGCCGCGCACCGGCACCTCGATCCGGCTGCCATCGGGCAGGCGGAACGGCCAGGGGCCGACGCTGCGCACGAAGCCAAAGGCCATCATGTTGTGATGGGCCAGATCGTCGGGGCTTTGTGGTGTGCCGTGGCGGGCCAGATAGTCGGGCGAGGCGACCACGGCCACCGCGCTTTCGCCCAGCTTGCGCGCCATCAGGTTGGCGCCCTTCAGCGGCCCGATGCGGATGGCGATGTCGGCGCGTTCCTGCAGCAGGTCGACCACCATGTCGGTCAGCGTGATGTCCAGCAGGATTTCCGGATAAAGGGCGGCCAGTTTCGGCACGAGCGGCAGCAGGTACAGCATGCCGAACGGCACCGAACTGTTGATGCGCACCGGTCCGCGCGGCACGGAACCGGCTGCCACCTCCTGCTCCGCCTCCGCCATGTCGGCCAGGATCCGGCGGCAGCGTTCATGGAACAGATCGCCCTCCGGCGTCAGGCGCAGCAGCCGTGTGGTGCGGTTCAGCAGGCGGGCACCCAGCCGCGCCTCCATCCGGGCTACCAGCTTGCTGACCGCCGACGGCGTCATGTTCAAGGCGCGGGCCGCACCGGAGAAATTGCCCGCCTCCACGACGCGGACAAACACCTCCATTTCGCCTGCGCGGTTGATCTCCAGTCGCGACATGTGACTTGAACTCACAAATCATGTTCCGATGGGCAGTCTAGTTCACGGATGCGGGCCGGTCCATCCTTCGGGTCATGTCATCCGCTTTCCTCGGAACTCCATCATGCCAATCGGATTATTCGCCCTGACGGCCGGTGCCTTCGGCATCGGCACGACGGAATTCGTCATCATGGGCCTGCTGTTGCAGGTCTCCGCCGACCTCGGCATCTCGGTCTCCACGGCCGGGCTTCTCATCTCCGGCTATGCCCTGGGCGTGTTCGCCGGTGCGCCGCTGCTGACCCTGATGACGGGCCGGCTGCCGCGCAAGACGCTGCTGGTGGCCCTGATGGTGGTCTTCACCATCGGCAACATCGCCTGCGCGCTGGCTCCCGACTATGCCTCCCTGATGGTGGCACGGGTCATCACCTCGCTGGCCCATGGCACTTTCTTCGGTGTCGGGTCGATCGTGGCCACCGGTCTGGTGGCGCCGGATCGCAAGGCGTCCGCCATCGCCATCATGTTCACGGGCCTGACCATGGCGACCTTGCTGGGTGTGCCATTTGGGGCCTGGCTGGGCCTGCATTTCGGCTGGCGGTCCACCTTCTGGGCCGTGGCCCTGATCGGCGTGGCCGCCACGCTGGTGCTGGCCGTCTTTGTGCCGGCGGACCGGACGGCGCCGCAGCCCCTGTCCCTGCGCCAGGAACTGACCGTGCTGGCCAAGCCGCAGGTCTGGTTGGGTCTGTTGATGACGGCGCTGGGCTTTGCCGGGGTGTTCGCGGTCTTCACCTATATCCAGCCCCTGCTGACCCGCATCACGGGCTTTTCTGATGCCGCCGTGTCGCCCATCCTGCTGGTCTTCGGCGGCGGGCTGGCCATCGGCAATCTGCTGGGCGGCAAGCTGGCGGATAAGAGGCTGATGCCGACGCTGCTGGGCTCGCTGATCGCGCTGGCCCTGGTGGAAGGGGTGATGACCTTCGCCCTGCAGCACAAGATGGCGGCCATCCTGTTCGTCGGCGTGATGGGCATTGCGGCCTTCGCCACCGTGGCGCCGTTGCAGATGCGCGTGCTGGAGAAGGCCGAAGGGGCGGGGCAGGGGCTGGCCAGCAGCCTGAACATCGCCGCCTTCAACCTGGGCAATGCGCTGGGCGCCTGGGTCGGGGGCCTGACCATCGATCAGGGACCGGGCCTCGGCGCGGTGACCTGGGTCGCGGCGCTGGTGACGCTGGCCGGTCTGGCCGTGGCCCTGCTCAGCCGGGTACTGGACCGGGGTACGGCCGCTGCGCGGCCTGTGATGGCGGCGCCGCTGCATTGACCGGACAGCGGGGATGGCGGGACTGGACCGCCATCCCCGCTTCCGACTATACCCATGGCAGAATTCGCAACCATCCTGCGGCGCCATGCTCATTTATCGCCACACCACCGACCTTCCGGCCGCCATCCGCGGCTGCGCCGTGGCGCTGGGCAATTTCGACGGCGTGCATCAGGGCCACCGCGCCGTGATCGAAACCGCGAAGGATGCGGCCCGCCGCCTGGGCGTGCCCGCCGCCGTCCTGACCTTCGAACCGCATCCGCGCAGTCTGTTCCGTCCCGACGACACCCCCTTCCGCCTTACCCCCTGGCGCATCAAGGCGCGGCTGGTGGAGGCGCTGGGCATCGACGCCCTGTTCGAGGTGCGGTTCGACGAGGATTTCTCCCGGCTGACGGCCGAGGAATTTGTCCGCCAGATTCTGGTCGATGGTCTGGCCGCGTCGCATGTCGTCGCCGGTTACGATTTCGTGTTCGGGCACAAGCGCGGCGGGGACATGGAATTCCTGCGTGCCGCCGGTGAACGGTTCGGCTTCCAGGTGACGGAGGTGCGGCCCGTTTCCGGCCCCGACGCCACCGCCTATTCCTCCACCCGCGTCCGCCGCCTGCTGGAAGCGGGTGAGGTGCGGGAGGCGGCATCCATCCTGGGCCATGACTGGGAGATCGAGGGCCGGGTCGACCATGGCGACAAGCGCGGCCGCACCATCGGCTTTCCCACCGCCAATATCGAACTGGGCGTGTATCAGCGCCCGCGCCTGGGCGTCTATGCGGTCATGGCCGGTGTGGATGAAGGGTCACGCACCGTCTGGCACAAGGGTGTTGCCAATATCGGCCGCCGCCCCACGGTGGGCGGCGTGACAGAGCGGCTGGAAACCCACCTGTTCGATTTCGACGGCGACCTCTATGGCAAGCACCTGCGTGTGCGCCTCTGCCACTTCATCCGACCGGAAATCAAGTTCGAGAGTTTCCAGGCGCTGAAGGATCAGATCGTGGCCGACAGCGCAAGGGCACGGGAACTGCTGGCCGGGTAACGGTCACTCCCGCGCCGACACGGCCCGGCGCAGCCGGCGGATGCCCACCCACACGGCGGCCAGGATGGTGGGTACGGCGATGCCGGTCAGCAGCGATTTCGGCGGCAGTCCCGGAATTGCCGGCAGCCCCTCCACCACATATTTCACCAGACCCAGCAGGTAGTAGGTGATGGCGAAGACCGACAGGCCTTCCACCGCCTCTTGA
Source organism: Niveispirillum sp. (assembly GCF_017996735.1). Classification (GTDB taxonomy): domain Bacteria; phylum Pseudomonadota; class Alphaproteobacteria; order Azospirillales; family Azospirillaceae; genus Niveispirillum. The sequence goes on along the minus strand of NZ_JAGOGJ010000011.1, from coordinate 75,369 downwards.
ATGCGCAACTGGGTGCGGGCGCGGTGTTCCAGGCTTTTCAGGATTTCGGCATTCTGCTCGGCCCGCTGCACATCGACGCGGGTGCGCAACAGGGAACTGGCGCGGCTGATACCGGCGGCCAGTTCTGCCTGACGCCGGGCCACCGCCTCGCAGGTGCGCACGGCGGGACGGAACCGGCGTTCCAGGAAGACGCCAAGGCGCTGCAGCCCCGGTATCCGTTCCTCCCGCAATTCCTCCACCCGCCGTTCCACCAGTTCCGCATAGGCCATGGTCGCGCCGAACCGGTAACGGCAGCGTACAGACAGCGTTTCCGCCTCTGTCGCCAACCGGGTCAGGGCGTCCAGCAGGCCATGTTCCTCCGCCATGTCATGGGCCGTCGCGGTGCGGGCAACGATGCTTTCCAGCCGCTGTTCCAGGCTGGCCAGTTCCGGCCCCGCATCGCGCGCCAGCGGCAGGCCCAGCAGGGCCGTCATGCGATAGGTTTCGATTTCCAGCAGGCGCTGCGCCACGCGGCCGGCATGGCTGGGCGACAGGCCGATGTCGCGGACCAGGATGCGGGTGAACCCGTCGGGGCAGAGACGGAAATCGGTCCAGACCAGGGCCTCGCCGCCCGCCACCTCGCTGCCCAGCACCTCCCCGCGCGGGAAGATGGCGGACAGGCTTTCAGGGCTGTGGCGCGGTTCGGCATCGGGTTCCAGGCGCAGATGGCAGGCCACCAGCCGCAGGCCGGGCAGGCGCGCCAGCCAGTCGGCCAGACGCGGCGACAGCGCGGACCAGTCCCCGGTCTCCACCGGCTCCAGATCGGCGACGGTGATGGCGGTGAATTCCGTGTGCCGTTCCCATTTCACGGTGCGGCCATCGACCAGCAATTGCACCTGCCGCAGTTCCGTGCCCGGCAGCGGCAGGCCGACCGCGCGGCACAGGTCCAGCAGGTGGGCATGATCGGCGCCCAGTTCACCCGTCAGATGGGCGACATGGGTCAGGCGGGCCGGTGTCGTGATGCGCATATGCGGCCGCGCGTGCAACTCGTCATTCAACTGCGCGCGCTGCGGATGGTCACGGCCCTCCACGCGCCCCTCCAGCCCCACCATCACGACGTTCCCCCGCTTCATCATTTTAGTTAACTATGACCTGTAGCAGGGGGGGATGCCATGGGGCATCTTGGCACGTTGCGCGATTGTTTCGGCGGATCCGGCCGTCCATGGGGGACGATGCATAAAACGCCATATTCATGCCTTACCGCCTGAGGAGACTTTTCCCGTCCCTGCCGACGCGGTAGGGTCGCGCCATCGCAATCCCTGCCAACCGTTGGTCAACGATGATCCGCCTTCCGCGCACCGCCAGCCCCTTTCCGCGCCGCCGCCTGACCGTGGCGGCCGTGGCGTTTGCCGCCATTGTCGGCACCTTGCCGGCTTCCGGCCAGTCCGACACACGCGATCTGGCCAACCGGATGCAGCGGTTGGAGAGTGACCTGCAGACACTGAGTCGGGAGGTTTACCGGGGTGGCGGCGGTCGTCCCGCCGGTGCTGCCCCGGCCCCGGCCATGGGCGGCAATGTCGCCGCCGATTTCGAGGTGCGCCTGCAGCGCCTTGAATCGGAGATGCAGACGCTGACCGGCCGTTACGAAGAGGCGACGTTCCAGGTGGCGCAGTTGCGCGAGCAATTGACCAAGATGCAGCAGGATATCGAATTCCGGCTGGGCCGTCTGGAGCAGGGCCAGGCGGGCGGATTGTCGGCGGCGCCGCCACCGGCCGAACCGGCCCCGCATGCCGATGCAACCAAGCCCACCGCCCCCGCCTCTTCCGCGTCGGCCGCACCACCCCCGCCGGCCAACCTGCCCAGCGGATCGGCGCAGGAACAGTATGATTTCGCCTTCAACCTGATGCGCCAGGCCCAGTATGACAAGGCGGAGGCGGCTTTTACCCAGTTCGTTCAGGCCAATGCCGCCAGTCCGCTGGCCAGCAACGCCCAATATTGGCTGGGAGAAACCTTCTATGTGCGCGGCAAGTACAAGGAGGCGGCCGTCGCCTTCGCCGAGGGGTATCAGAAATATCCCAAGAGCCAGAAGGCGCCTGACGCCTTGCTGAAACTGTCGCTGTCCCTGTCGGCCATGAAGTCGAACGAGGATGCCTGTGCCGCGCTGACGGAACTGAATCGCGCCTACAAGGCCACGGCGCCGCAGACCATCCTGCGCCGTGCGGATACCGAGAAGAACCGGCTGAAGTGCAAGTGAGCGGCCCTGTCGGGCCGGCGCTGTTCGACCGGCTGATGCAGGGTCTGGGGCCGTTCGAGTCGGCCCCGTATGTGGCCGTGGGTGTTTCCGGCGGCGCCGACAGCATGGCATTGGCCCTGCTTCTGGCCCGTTGGACCGCCGACCAAGGCGGCCGTCTGCTGGCGCTGACGGTCGATCATGGATTGCGGGCCGACAGCGGTGCGGAGGCGGCCAAGGTGGCCGCCTGGATGGCCGCCCGTGGCATTGAACACCGCATTCTGTCCTGGGACGGGGAAAAGCCGGTCGCTGGTATCCAGGCCGGTGCGCGCCATGCCCGTCTGCGCCTGCTGGCCGATGCCGCCGCCGGGCAGGGCATCCTGCATCTGGCCCTGGCCCACCATGCCGACGATCAGGCGGAAACCCACCGTCTGCGCGCCGACCGGTCCAGCGGGCCACAGGGCCTGTCCGGCATGCCCGCTATCCGGGAGATGGATTATCTGCGGCTGATCCGGCCGCTGCTGCCGGTGACCAAGGACAGGCTGGTCGCTACCTGTCAGGCTTTCGGCCAGGAATGGGTGGAGGACCCGTCCAACCGCAACCCCGTCTTTGCCCGCGGCCGCCTGCGCCTGTCGGAGTCGGTGGGGGCGGCGGAGGTGCGATCCTCTCTGAACGCCGCCCGCGCTCGTGCGGAGATGGACGGGCAGGTGGCACGCTTGCTGTCGCTCCATGCCCGTTTCCAGCCGGAAGGCTGGGTTCTGCTGAACCAGGACCTGTTCCAGCAGCCGCCCGATCTGGTGCAGCCCGTGGCCGCATCCCTGCTGCGCGCTGTGGGCGGGTCTGCCTACCCGCCATCGCCCGCCGCCCTGGCTGATCTGGTCGCCGGGTTGCGGGAACAGCCCGACCAGGGGCGCACGCTGGCCGGGTGTCGTTTCATGCCGCTGGCCGGCGGCTGGCGCCTGCTGCGGGAGGCGCGGAACCTGCAGGGGCCTGTCCGTTTCCGCGGCGGCGGCGTCCCGGTCACATGGGACGGACGATTCCGCCTGTCCGCTGAACGAGATGGCGACTACACCGTTCGCGCGCTGGACGAGGGTCTGTGGCGCCGCGCGCTGGCCGACCGGCCGGCATTGTCACGTATCGACATGCCGGCCGCGTTGCGCTGGACACTGCCATCCGTTCTGTCGGGGGATCGGCTGCTGGCCATACCCCATCTGGCCTATCTGGCGTCCGGCATGCCCGATCCGGCAGTGTCGATGGTGCCATTGGTATCGGTTCCGGCAGTTCCCGCACGGTTCGCTGTTGTCACCGCCACAGATGACATTATCTAATGGAAGGAGTTCCACCGGGCCAGCCCCGGGGGTGCGGTCGATGAAAGGTCAGGGCTGTGAATAATTTCGGTAAGAATCTGGCGCTGTGGCTGGTGATCGGGGTCCTGTTGATCGCCCTGTTCAACCTGTTCCAGACGTCCTCCACCCGCTCGTCGCAGTCCGGCATGGCCTATAGCGACCTCTTGGCCGAGGTGGCGCGGGGATCGGTGTCGTCGGTGACGATCAAGGGTGACCAGGTGGCCGGCACGACCAATGATGGCCGCAGCTTCACCGTGACGGCGCCGCCGGGGTCCAACGTGGCCGATCGGCTGGTCGACAAGAATGTCCGGGTCGCCGTAGTGGCGGAGGATAACAGCCCGACGCTGTTCTCCATCCTGCTGTCCTGGTTCCCCATGCTGCTGCTGATCGGTGTGTGGATTTTCTTCATGCGCCAGATGCAGGGCGGTGGCGGCAAGGCCATGGGCTTCGGCAAGTCCCGCGCCCGGCTGCTGACCGAAAAGGTGGGCCGCGTCACCTTTGACGATGTGGCCGGCATTGATGAGGCCAAGCAGGAGTTGGAGGAAGTCGTCGACTTCCTGAAGGACCCGCAGAAATTCCAGCGCCTGGGCGGCAAGATTCCCAAGGGCGTGCTGCTGGTGGGCCCGCCGGGTACGGGTAAGACCCTGACTGCCCGCGCGGTCGCCGGTGAGGCCAATGTGCCCTTCTTCACCATCTCCGGTTCCGACTTCGTGGAAATGTTCGTGGGCGTCGGTGCGTCCCGTGTCCGCGACATGTTCGAACAGGGCAAGAAGAACGCCCCCTGCATCATCTTCATCGACGAAATCGACGCGGTCGGCCGCCATCGTGGTGCCGGCCTGGGCGGTGGCAATGATGAGCGTGAGCAGACGCTGAACCAGCTTCTGGTCGAAATGGACGGTTTCGAGGCGAATGAGGGGGTGATCCTGATCGCCGCCACCAACCGCCCCGACGTTCTGGACCCGGCCTTGCTGCGTCCCGGCCGCTTCGACCGCCAGGTGGTTGTGCCCAACCCCGACGTTCTGGGCCGCGAGAAGATCGTGAAGGTCCATATGCGCAAGGTGCCGCTGGCCCCCGACGTGGACCCCAAGGTGATCGCTCGCGGTACGCCCGGCTTCTCCGGTGCCGATCTGGCTAATCTGGTCAACGAGGCGGCCCTGCTGGCGGCCCGTGCCGGCAAGCGTGTGGTCGGCATGGCCGATTTCGAGTCTGCCAAGGACAAGGTCATGATGGGCGCGGAACGCCGCTCCATGGTCATGTCGGAGAAGGAAAAGAAGCTGACCGCCTATCACGAGGCCGGCCACGCGCTGGTGTCGCTGTGGGTGCCGGAATATGACCCGCTGCACAAGGTCACCATCATCCCGCGCGGCCGTGCCCTGGGCGTGACCATGAACCTGCCGGAACGCGACCGCACCAACTACACCAAGCGCGAGATGGAATCGCGTCTGGCGGTGCTGTTCGGTGGCCGCGTGGCGGAGGAGATCATCTTCGGGCCGGACAATGTGACCACCGGTGCGTCAAGCGATATCCAGCAGGCCACCCGCTGGGCCCGGGCCATGGTGGCCGAGTATGGCATGTCCGACAAGCTGGGCCGCGTGCGCTACAACGCCAATGAGCAGGAGGTTTTCCTGGGCCATTCGGTGGCGCAGCAGCAGAACGTGTCGGAAGCCACTGCCCAGTTGATCGACGAGGAAATCCGCCGTCTGATCGAGCAGGGCGAGAGTATGGCCCGCAAGCTGTTGACCGAGAATATCGACGATCTGCACAAGGTCTCCGAAGCGCTGCTGGAGTTTGAGACGCTGTCGGGTGAAGAGGTGAAGGCCATCCTGCGCGGTGAGCAGGTGGTGCGTACCGATCCGCCGGCCCCGCGTCCGCAGGCACCGGAGCCGCCCAAGTCCACCGGCCGCCGCGCCTCGGTTCCCACCGCCGGCAAGGACGGGATCGAACCGGAACCGCAGCCGGGCCTGTGATCCGGGTCAAGACCAGTTGAGCAAACCCCCGGCGTGATGAGCGCCGGGGGTTTGTTGTTTTAGCAAGCTGGCGACTTTTGTCGGTTCAATCGGCGCTCCCTCACCCTCCCATCGGCTGACGCCGACGGGCCCCTCCCTCTCCCGCAAGCGGGCGAGGGGTGGAGACTTACCTGACGAGCAGATTTCCACCCCTCGCCCACGTCAGTGGGAGAGGGAGGGGCCTAAGCCGCCAGGCTTGGGAGGGTGAGGGAACGCCGATTGGACCGAAGAAGCGCAACCGTCATAATCAAGAGTCCGTCTTATGCATCGCCCCCTTGCGATCCTTTCCGGTACCACCGCTCGCGCCGCCATTGCTGCCGGACAGGCCCGGCCGCTGGCCGGCGGTCCGCTGGCCTTTGCGCTGGCTGAGACCGCCACGGGCATTATCCCGGCGACCAGCCTTCCCCCTGAACATCCGCTGACCGCATCCAGGGCGCCCTGGGCCGGGTTCGACCTGTCGCGGCCTGTGGTCATGGGCATCGTCAATGTCACGCCGGACAGTTTTTCCGACGGGGGTGACCATGACAGTGCGGAGGCTGCCATCGCCCATGGCCGCCGGCTTCTGGCCGAGGGGGCGGACATCCTGGATATCGGCGGCGAGTCGACCCGGCCGGGTGCCCAACCGGTGACGGTGGAGACGGAGATCGCACGCGTTGTGCCGGTGATCCGGGCGCTGGCAGCCGACGGAGCCGTCATCTCCATCGACACGCGCCACGCCGCCGTGATGCAGGCTGCGGCCGAGGCGGGAGCGCGCATCATCAATGATGTCACGGCGCTGACCGGTGATGCGGACAGCCTGCCGGTCGCGGCGGCCACCGGCCTGCCGCTGGTCCTGATGCATATCCAGGGGGAGCCGCAGACCATGCAGGATGCCCCCCGCTATGGCGATGTCACGACGGAGGTCTATGGCTGGCTGGCGGCGCGCATTGATGCAGCGGTGGCGGCAGGCATCGCGCGGGAAAGGATCGCAATTGATCCCGGCATCGGTTTTGGCAAGGACCTGATCCACAATGTCGACCTGCTGGCCCGCACCACCGTCCTGCATGGTCTGGGCTGTCCCATCCTGATCGGGGTCAGCCGCAAGCGCTTCATCGCCGGCCTGTCCAAGGGGGAGGCGCCGAAGGACCGGGTGGCGGGATCGATGGCGGCGGCGTTGCACAGCCTGGGGCAGGGCGCGCATATCCTGCGTGTGCATGACGTGGCCGCAACGGCGCAGGCCGTCGCCGTGTGGCAGGCCCTGCAATCGGCGTGATATAGGTTGTGTAACATTCTGACTGGCCGGGGCAGACCGGCATTCCTGGGACGTGAAGACATGTCGCGTAAATTGTTCGGCACGGATGGCATCCGCGGCACCGCCAATACCGAGCCGATGACGGCGGAAACGGCGCTGAAGGCCGCCATGGCGGCGGCGCTGCAGTTCCGGCGTGGTGACCATCGCCACACGGTGGTGATCGCCAAGGATACCCGCCTGTCCGGCTATATGCTGGAACCGGCCCTGACGGCGGGGTTCATCTCCATGGGCATGGATGTGATCCTGGTGGGGCCGCTGCCTACACCGGCGGTGGCGATGCTGACACGGTCGATGCGCGCCGATCTGGGCGTCATGCTGTCGGCCAGCCACAACCCGTTCCAGGATAATGGCATCAAGCTGTTCGGACCGGACGGGTACAAGCTGTCGGACGAGATCGAGGCCGAGATCGAGGCGCGTATGGATCTGCCCTTCACCCCCGATCTGGCCGGCCCCCGCGATCTGGGCCGGGCCCAGCGCATGGAGGATGCGTTCGGCCGCTATATCGAGGTGGTGAAGAGCAGCTTCCCGCGGGGCCTGCGCCTGGACGGCATGAAGATCGTCATCGATTGCGCCCATGGTGCCGCCTACAAGGTTGCGCCGCGCGTGCTGTATGAACTGGGGGCCGAGGTGGTCACCCTGTTCAATCAGCCCAACGGCTTCAACATCAATGACAAGTGTGGCGCCACCAGCCCGGCCGCCATGCGCGCCGCCGTGGTGGAGCATAAGGCCGACCTGGGCATTGCCCTGGACGGCGATGCCGACCGCCTGATCCTGGCCGACGAGACGGGCGCCCAGATTGATGGTGACCAGATCATGGCCCTGATCGGCCAGAGCTGGGCGGAGAGCGGGCGGCTGCGCGGTGGCGGCGTGGTGGCCACCGTCATGTCCAACATGGGCATGGAACTGTATCTGAAGAAGCACGGCCTGACCCTGGCGCGCACATCCGTGGGCGACCGCTATGTGGTCGAGCATATGCGCGAACATGGGTTCAACGTGGGTGGGGAGCAGTCGGGCCATGTGGTCCTGTCCGACTTCGCGACCACGGGTGACGGGTTGCTGGCGGCATTGCAGGTGCTGGCCTGTATCCGCAAGACCGGGCGTCCGGCGTCCGACGTGCTGCGGGTGTTTCAGCCATTGCCGCAATTGCTGAAGAATGTGCGCTACGATGCCTCCACCGGCATCCGCCCGCTGGATGCCGACAGCGTCAAGGCCGCGATCCGTGCCGGCGAGGAAAAACTGTCCGGCGTCGGCCGGGTCCTGATCCGCAAGTCGGGCACAGAGCCGTTGATCCGTGTCATGGCGGAAGGGGATGATGATGCCCTGGTCACGCGCGTGGTCGATGATATCTGCGACGCCGTGCGCGGCGTGACGCAAGCTGTGGCGGCGGAGTGACCGGCATGAAGGGGCGTGTTTTGATCATTGCCGGGTCTGATTCCGGCGGCGGGGCCGGCATCCAGGCCGATATCAAGGCCGTCACGGCCCTGAATGGCTATGCCATGACGGCGATCACGGCGTTGACGGCACAGGATACCAACGGCGTGCATGGCGTCCTGCCCGTGCCCATCGACTTCCTGGTCCAGCAGATGCGCCTGGTCCTGGCCGATATCGGGGCCGATGCGGTCAAGATCGGCATGCTGGCCACGGCCGATATCATTAATGCCGTGGCTGATACGCTGGCCGCTGCCGCCCCCGGCGTCGCCATCGTGGCCGATCCGGTCATGGTGGCCAAGGGGGGGCACCGGCTTCTGGATGAAAGCGCCACGGGCGCCCTGATCCGCCGCCTGCTGCCGCTGGCCGCCATCGTGACGCCCAATGTGCCGGAGGCGGAGGCCATGACCGGTATCGACATCCGGACCGTGGACGATATGCGCCGCGCCGGCCATGCCCTGCTGGAATATGGCGCCAAGGCCGTGTTGATGAAGGGCGGGCACATGGACGGGCCGGTGCTGACCGACCTTCTGGTCACCCGTTCCGGCGAACAGGTCTTCACTGGCGAACGGGTGGAGACGCGGCACACACACGGCACGGGCTGTACCCTGTCATCGGCCATCGCCACCGGGTTGGCGCAGGGTCACTCCGTGGCCGATGCCGTGGCGCGGGCCCGCCGCTATGTCGATATCGCCATCCGCACGGCGCCGGGCTTTGGCCATGGCCACGGCCCCCTGAACCATGCCCATACTGTCGGGGACTTCGTATGAGCGGCTTTGATCCCAAGCTTCTGACCGCCTATCAGCAGACCAGCTATGTCGCCCTGGACGGCAAGCGTGCCGTCACGGCACGGATCATGGCCGATGGTGGGGAGATCGACAGCCTGCTGGAAAAGCGGGGGGCGGCGGAACTGGTATTCGTCACCGCCTGGAACCCCAAAAGCAAGACGGCATCCCAGGCCGCCAATGATGCGGCCCATGCCCGCCTGACCGACATCCTGGAGGATGAGGATCTGGATTACATTCCGGCGGAACTGCGGCCCGCGACCAAGGACTGGCCGGTGGAGAAGGGGGTCGCCATCTTCGACCTGCCCCCGTTCGACGCGTTGCAACTGGCCGAGATGCTGGGCCAGTACGCCATCGTCTGGCAGGGTCAGGGCCAGCCGGCGCAATTGCTGTTCACGCGGCTGGCCCTGGGGTGACGCGGGCGTCAGTGCGCCAGCAGCAGCGGCAGGGTGGTCTGGTTCAGCATGGCGCGGGTCACGCCGCCCAGGATCAGTTCGCGCAGGCGCGAATGACCATAGCCACCCATGACCAGAAGGTCGGCCCCGACCTCTGCGCAGGTATCCTGTAGCTGCTGGGCCACGCTGCCAGTGCCCGACAGCTTGTGATACTGGGCCGGGATATTGTGCCAGGCCAGATAATCGACGACGGGGGCGGCCTCGTCCGCGTCGGTGCGCATCGTATCGACCCCCAGCACATGGACCGCATCGGCCCCGGCCAGCAGCGGCATGGCCAGAGCCAGCGCGCGGGCCGACTGGGTGCGGCCGTTCCAGGCGATGGCGACGGTGCGGCCCAGCACGCTGGGCGCCGCTTCCGGCGCCACCAGCAGCGGCCGGCCGCCTTCCAGCAGGGCCGCTTCCAGCCCGACCAGGACGGCGGTCCGGTCCTCATTGGCGACCGAGGGGAAGACGGTAAGGTCGGACAGGCGCGCGGCGGCGGCCATCACATCCTCCGTCACGCCGGACGCTTCGGCGAAACTGCCGCTGACCCGGTCGCTGCCGGGCGGGCGTTCGCACCAGACACCGCCAGCGGCGGCCAGGGCGCGATCCATATGGTCGCGTGCCTTGGCGGCATGGCTCTTGTTTTCCTGTTCCAGCGATTTCATCAAATCCTGGATCAGGGCGCCCGACAGGCCTTCGCCCACCATGGGCATGACGTCACGCGGATCGGCGCGCAGATACAGCGCCTCCACATTGCCCTTGGCGGGTGCCGCCAGCAGCAGGGCCGCTGCCAGGGCGGCGGCATCGCGGGTGCCGCCGGTAACGAAACAGGTGATCTTGCGGAAAGCCATGATCGGTCCCCTTTCTGCCGTTCCGCGGCCATTGCCGCCCGGAAACGCATCCTTGACCCAGGATCACGCCATATGCCGGCCGGGGCATTGACATGGATCATCCGGCCGCATCACCAGCATAACAGATTACCGGGAAAAATGTTGGGCCGGGCTGGGGTGGCCGTCAGCGCGCGATATGGCGGCGCGCGATGGCCGTGGTTTCGTCTGCGTCGCCGCTGGCCGGGATGACCTCCCACCGCATGTCGCCCAGGTCATAGGCGGCCTGCCGGCGGACAACGGCTGTCGTGGCATCGGAAGCATCCCCGCGCCGCCGCGCCACGCGGGCCAGGGCCACGGCCTGATCGGCGACCAGCCACAGGCCGGTGAAGGCAACACCGGCGGCGCGCGCGACCTCCTCCACCGTTTGGCGCTGATCGGGCCTTGCATAGACCGCGTCGCAGATGACGCCGTGATGCCCGTCCAGCACCAGACCGGCGCGGCCCGCCAGTTCGGCATAGGTGCGGGCGGAATGGTCGGGGCCGTAGAAATTTTCCGGCAGGGCTGTCCGCTCATCCACCCCCGCCAGCCATTTGCGCAGCAGGTCGGACCGCAGGATGACCGCTCCCGGTGCCGGCCCCAGGGTCGGGGCCAATGCGCGCGCCAGCGTGGTCTTGCCGGTACCCGACAGGCCCCCGATGGCAACCAGGGCCGGCGGGGAAGGGGCCAGCAACCGGTTTGCCAGATCCAGATAGGAGACGGCCTCCGCCCGCAGGGACGCGGCCTTGGCGGCATCTTCCTGGCCTGCGGCGGCCGATGCCGTCAGGTGGGCGCGGATGCCGGCCCTGACCGACATGAACAGGGGCAGCAGCGCCAGCCCCGCCAGATCGCCCGTGATGTCCAGATAACAGTTGAACAGGATATTGGCCAATCGGCGCAACCGGCGATGTTCCAGATCCATCAGCAGGAAGGCCAGATCATAAAGAACATCGGTCACCGCGATACGGTCACCGAATTCGACACAGTCGAAGGGCACGGGGCGCCCGTCCAGCATCACGATGTTGCGCAGATGCAGATCACCATGGCAGTGGCGGATATAGCCGGCGTCGCGCCGACGGTCGATCAGTTCCGCCCCCGCCGCCAAGGCGGTTTCCGTCGCCCGGTCCAGCCGTTCCATGGCATCCGTGTCGAACAGCGCGCCGTGCCGCCGCATTTCCCGGATATTGGTGCGGGCCAGATCGGCCATTTCCTCCGCACCCGGTGCATGGGGGCGTGGTTCCGCCGTTTCATGGAATTCGGCGATGATGGCGGCCAGATCCCGTATGATGGCCGCCGACAGGGTGCCTTCCGCCGCCATGCGGTCCAGCAGGGCTGCCTGCGGAAACCGCCGCATCGTGATCAGATATTCCAGAACCGACGGGTCGGGGCCGCCATCAGCCGCCACCGGCGCCTGTTCCACCAGCCTTATGCCGCCATCCTCCCCCCGCACCAGACCGCCGACCCCCAGATACAGGTCGGGGGCGGTCCGCCGGTTCAGCGCCAGTTCCGCCTCGCACGCATCCAGCCGCAGCGACAGGGTGGCATAGTCGAAGAAGGGGTAGGTGACGGCACGCTTCATCTTCCAGGCGCGGTTGCCGGCCATGAAGACCCGCGCCGCATGGGTGTCGATCCGGTCGACCGCTGCGCCGGGCGCCAGGCCGTGCGTCGCGGCATCGGACAGGAGGGCGATGGCCTGCTGCTGGCCATCCTCTCCGGTTCCGTCTGCTTTTCCTGCCGGACTGCTGTGCATGTGCAACACCCCTGTCACGATCTGTCATGTAAGCGAATGACGTTACAAGTAATCTATCGCCAGTGCCGTGTGTCTGCTTTATTCTATCGCTTCAATCCAGGCCATGATGCGGATTGATTATGTCCGCATTACCCTTTTGACCGTTGACATAGGTAACGGAATTACCGCACCCTGCGACGCTGCGCCGCAATAGAATGCGGCCTTTCCGCTGAAGATGGAAGCCCCCATGCCGCTGGACCCCGCCATGCCCCAAGCCGCCGCCCCCTCCGATCTGGAATTCCTGGGCACTACCACGGCCAAGGGAGCATTGCTGTCCACTAAACAGGCGCGGTTTCCAGCGCCCAAGGGCCTGGATGTCCGCGCCCTGGCGACCGATCTGATGGGGCAGCTTGACAGGTTCAGCGCCGAAGCCAAGATCGATCCCTTCGCCAATCCCGTCATGCTGCTGGCCCTCGACATCTCCCGCCGCGTGGCATCGGGCGAATTGTCGCCCGGCGCGCTGGAGCAGTTGATCCAGTACCTGTCGGCCGAGGGTTTCCTGGCCCGTTCGGCCCGTCTCTCCAATTACTTGGGTGAGTCGTCGCCCGAAGCCAATGCCAGCCGCATGGAAGAGTTGCTGGATGTCGCCGCCGCCGGCAGCGGTGGTGACCCGCTGACCTTCGAAGGTTTCCAGAAGCTGGTGGAGAAGGAGGTGTTCGGTATCGTTATTACCGCGCATCCCACCTTCAACCTGGCTGGATCGCAGATGACGACCATGGCCTGTCTGGCCACCGGTCGTGACCAGAATGGCAAGGTACTGACGGCCGAGGCGCGCGAGGCGCTGATCCGGCAGATGGCGACGGCGGAACACGCGCCGGAGGATATGTCGCTGGCCCGCGAACATGAATTGTCGCTGGACGCCATCGCCAATATCCAGATCGCCATCCGCACGCTGTACCGCGCCGTTCTGCGCGTGGGTCGCAAACATTATCCCGACCGCTGGACGGAACTGACGCCGCGCCTGCTGACGGTGGCGTCCTGGGTCGGTTACGACCTGGACGGCCGGTCCGACATCCGCTGGTCCGACACGCTGCACAAGCGGCTGATCGTGCAGCAGCGGCAACTGCGCTACTACCTGTCCAACCTGCGCGACATCCGCGCCGGCGCCCCGTCGCTGGAGGATCTGCGCCATACGCTGGCCCTGATCGAAAGCCGGCTGGCGCTCGCGCTTAATCAGGTGACGGACGAGATCGCCGCCTTTGGCGGGTCGGAGGCGCAGGACCTCGACCATCTGCGCCGCATCGCCAAGCGCATGCATGAGGGGCTGCCGCTGCGTCTGGTCGACGCGTCGGAAGCAATCGAATTCGTGAACCGGGGTATCCGCCTGTCCGCCGCCATCGAGGGGGAGAACGCGCTGGCCACGGTGGAACAACTGGCCGTGCTTCGCGCCGAACTGGCCACCTTTGGCCTGGGCATGGCCCATACCCATGTCCGCCTGAACAGCACCCAGGTGCATAACGCCATCCGCAAGGCCGTGGGCCTGGACAGTGCGGCGGACGATCCGCGTTACCGGCAGTCGTACCTGTCCACCCTGACCGATCTTCTGGACAAGGTGGAGCCGGTCAGCATCAATTTCGGCTCCGTCGTGGCCGAACGTACCAGCGCCAAGCGCCTGTTCATGGTCGTGGCGCAGATGCTGAAATATTCCGATGCGCGCACCCCGATCCGGTTCCTGATCGCGGAGAGCGAGAGCGCCTTTACCGTCCTGTCGGCACTGTATTTCGCCAAGCTGTTCGGGGTGGAAGACCGGGTCGATATCAGCCCGCTGTTCGAAACGGAAAAGGCGCTGGAAACCGGCAGCCGCATCATCGAACAATTGCTGGAAAATCCGCATTACCGCACCTATGTGCAAAAGCGCGGCCGCTTGTGCATCCAGACCGGCTATTCCGATGCCGGCCGTTATCTGGGCCAGACGCCGGCCAGCGCGTCGATCGAGCGCCTGCGCCTGCGCGTGCTGCGCCTGTTCACCCGCCATGCGCTGAACAATGTGCAACTGGTGATCTTCGACACGCATGGTGAAAGTATCGGCCGTGGCGGTCACCCGGCCGGCCTGCATAACCGCCTGGCCTATGTCAGCCCGCCGGCCACTCTGGCCTTTGCCGCCAAGCACAATATCGACCTGAAGCAGGAAGTCAGCTTCCAGGGTGGCGATGGCTACACCTATTTCGTGACGCCGGCCTCGGCGCTGGCCGTGGTCACCCGCATCCTGGAATATATGATCGGGACCGCCAAGCCGGACCTGGATCATGATGTTTTCTATGCCAAGGGCGACTATATCCGGGAGTTCTTCACCACCGTGAAGACCTTCCAGGTCGGTCTGGTCGAAGACCCGAACTATGGTGAGCTGCTGGCCGCGTTCGGCACCAACCTGTTGTTCCCCAGCGGCAGCCGCGCCATCAAGCGCCAGCATGACAGTGCGCCGGACCCGGCCGCCCGCGTCATGGCCGGGCAGTTCCGCGCCATTCCGCACAATGCCGTGCTGTTGCAGATGGGCCTGCCGGCCAACGTCCTGTCGGGCGTGGGAGAGGCCATCGACCGCGATCCCGAGCAGTTCCGCACGCTGTACGCCACGTCACCCCGTTTCCGCGAACTGATCGGCATCGTCGTCTATGGTGCGGCCGTGAGCTGCCCCGATGCGCTGAAGGCCTATGTCGACACGCTGGACCCTGGCCATTGGCTGACCCGGGCGGCGCGTGCCGAAAACCCGATGGAAGCCGACGATATGCGGCGCATCGCGGGTGTGCTGGAAGAAACGCCGACCCAGGCCCGTCTGGTCCGCATCTTCCGCAAGCTGTATCGCGATTACGGCGTGTTGCGGCAGAATCTGGAAAGGGCGGGGGCCGCACCCCGGCCGAACCCTGAACTGGACCGGCACCTGTCGCTGATCCATGCCGTGCGCCTGTCGCTGATCCATCAGGTCTATCGTCTGGCCGTCCATATCCCCGAATTCTCCAGCCAGCATTCCATCACCAACCAGCGGCTGGTGACGCGCCTGATGCATCTGGATGTGCCCTGGGCCCTGGAACAGTTGGCCCGCATCTTCCCGGCCCGCACCGACGTGACCCTGGATGAAGGGTTCGGAGAGGTCGCGACCTATGTCAGTGACGAAAGCCAGGATTACAGCCAGGAGAACCAGAACATCTTCCGGCCCATCGCCTCGCTCTATGAACTGATCCGCCGTACCAGCAATGCCCTGACCCAGCGGATCGGCTTCTTCGGCTGATCCGATCCGGATGGCGGCACAGACAAAAGGGGGGTGACGGTTCGTGCCGTCACCCCCCTTTTTGCTTTGTTGCCCTTCATCCCCAATAACCGACATCCCGCTTCAACTGTGGCGGGATGCCGTGGCGATAGCTTTCGCCGGCCAGCAGTTCGGTCAGCACCACCTGCAACTGTCCGGCCAGGGCCGACAGGGCAGTGGTCCGGCGCGAGGGCGGGGTCGTGGGGGCGAGCGTCAGGGTTTGCGGCCGCGTCGCGGCCCCATGGGCGAAATTCAGCTTTTGCATTATCTGGGTTCCTTTCCGAACCGCCGGGGAGAGTGGACGCCTTTGTTGTGCCCTTTATCTCCCTATTCCGGCCTGGACGACAAACGAGTAATCCCGATAGGATGCAAAAAATGAATTTGTGCATGAGGCCCCGTGATGGACAAGCGACTGCCCCCGCTGAACGCCCTGCGTGCCTTTGAATCAGCGGCACGGCACCTGTCCTTCACCAAGGCGGCGGATGAACTGGCCGTCACGCAGGCGGCGGTGTCCTATCAGATCCGGCAGTTGGAGGAGCATATTGGCCGTGACCTGTTCCGCCGCCTGACACGCCGGCTGGAACTGACGCCCGCCGGTCTGGAGATGCAGGGCGCGGTGGAGGATGCGTTCGACCGCATCCGCGCCACCATGCATAAGCTGACCGACGCGGCGGAGGACAAGGTGCTGTCGGTGACGACCTTGCCCACTTTCGCCTCGCACTGGCTGGTGCCGCGCCTGGGGCATTTCCAGTTGCGGCGGCCCGATCTGGCCGTGCGACTGGACAGTTCGGTGAGTTTGGGCGATCTGACGCATCAGTTCGACGTGGCCATCCGGTCGGGGCTGGGGCAATGGCCGGGCACCGTGGCTGAACGGCTGGTCGAATACAGGCTGACGCCGGTGATCAGCCCCATTCTGGCCGAACGCATGGGCGGCATCCGCCATCCCTCGGACCTGGCCCGCCTGCCGCTGCTGGATTACAACCACATGGAGGATATCCGCTACTGGCACCAATGGTTCGCCCTGGCGGGCGTGGCCGTGGACGGCATGCGCAGCGGCCCGCAATATGACATGCAGTCGATCACGGGGCAGGCGGCGGTGATGGGGCAGGGCGTGGCCCTGGTCTGCCCCGCCTTCTTCGCGGCGGATATCGCGTCCGGGCGGCTGGTGGTGCCGTTCCCCGACCTGATCCTGGTGACGGACCGGTCCTATTGGCTGGTCTGTTCACAACGCCGGGTGGACGAGCCGAAGATAAAGGCTTTCCGGGACTGGATCCTGTCAGAGGTCAGCGCCTGTGAGGGGCAGTGCGGGGCGCTGGGCGGGCCGTTGAATGTGGGGCTGGCAGGGCTGCGTCCCGGGCTGGTGGCCCGTAACGGGTAAGGATCTAAGGATCATTCCACGCTGCGCCAGCCCAGGCCTGCGGCGGCACGGGCGGCCAGGATGCCGGCCAGGGCACCGGCGGCGGCGGGCAGCAGGGCGACGGCAGCCGCGATCAGGCCGCGTTCCAGCACGGGCAGGGAACTGCCCGGCGGCGGATAGGCCATCAGATGGGCCAGCAGCACACCCAGGGCCAACCCCAGCACGCCCAACGCGGCCAGACGCGGCAGGAACAAGGCCAGCAGAAAAGCCGAGGCGGCCAGCATGATCAGCGTGACGCCCAGCGTATCGGCGGTCAGGTCCCACAGACCGGCACAGGCCCCAAGCAGGGCCGCCAGGCTGGACAGGACCAGGATTTTCATCGTCACACTCATCGCTGCCACCTTGTCGTCATCAGGCGCCTTGCGGCGTCCATGGCAGTCAAGATGGTGGCAGATTGCGGCGAAAGCCGGTCAAGCGCCGGGCGGTGGCGGGGCGGGCCGGCGGATTTGCCGTGGCCCGCCCCCACACCGGAAGCTTGTCACAGGGTCATTCCGCCGCGACGATCCCGCGCGATGGCGGGGTGAACATCGCCACCTTGGGCAGGGGCCGGTCGCTGCGCAGGGACGCGCCCTTGTCGGCCGCATCCATGGCGGCGCGGGTCAGTTCGGCATGTTCGCGCACCAGATTGCGCAGCACGGCCCAGTGACGGCGGATGCTGTCCTCCACCTCACGCAGGCGCATGTCGGGTTGGGCAGGTTCTGCCGTCAGGGCGGCAAGAATTTCCGCCAGGCCGACATTGCTCTTGGCGTCATCCAGCAGCCGCAGCCCGGCTGGCAACCCGTCAAAGCTGCCGGCTGGCTTGCTTTCCTTGGTTCGCATCAAGCCAGCCGGTGATTTGGCGGCTGTTGGGCGCTGTAATCGGTCATGCATCTCAGACCCTCCCGGTAAAAAGGACGGGAGGGGATAAGCAAGCCATATGCCGGTTTTTACAGGGAAAAATCTGCCCAGTGGGGGATTACCGCCGGCCGAACAGCCGCTCGATATCGCCCAGTTTCAGCTCCACATAGGTGGGGCGGCCATGGTTGCACTGGCCGGAATGGGGCGTGGCCTCCATCTGGCGCAGCAGGGCGTTCATTTCATCCACATTCATGGGCCGGCCGGCCCGCACGCTGCCATGGCAGGCCATGCGCGAACATATGGTGTCCAGCTTTTCCTTCAGCGCGTGGGCATCACCCATTTCCGCCAGTTCGTCGGCGATATCCTTGATCAGGCCGCGCACATCGGCACGCACGCCCAACATGGCCGGCACCTCCCGCACCACAATGGCGCCCGATCCGAAGCTTTCCAGCACCAGCCCCATCTCCGCCAGTTCGTCGGCGCGTTCGCCCACCCGCTCCGCATCGGCGGGGTCTAGTTCCACCACCTCCGGGATCAGCAGGATCTGACGCTTCACGCCACCGCCCAGCATCTCCTTCTTCATGCGTTCATAGACCAGCCGTTCATGGGCCGCGTGCTGGTCCACGATGACGATGCCATTGTCGGTCTGCGCCACGATATAGGTGGCGTGCAACTGCGCCCGCGCGGCACCCAGGGGGAAATGGGCCGGCGTGGCTTCCAGGCTTTCGGCGGATTCCGCGCGCGCGGCCGGGGCGAAATCGGCGGCGGCCGGTACCGGGGCTGTGGCGGGCTGCGGCGCCTGGAACCGCCAGGCCGCCTCTGCCATCTCCCGGTTCACCGGCGGCGGCGCGTGGTGGGTCTGGGCATAGGGCGGTGGGGCGGCGGCCGGGCGTTGTGGTTCCCAGAAAAATCCGGTCTGTGGCGCCACGCGCGGCGTCAGGCTGGCCAGCGTATCGGCGGCGACGGTGGTGCTGGCCCGATGGCCGGCGGCGGCCAGCGCATGTTTCAGGGCGCCCACGATCAGGCCCCGGATCAGGGCCTGATCGCGGAACCGCACCTCCGTCTTGGCCGGATGCACGTTCACATCCACATCATGCGGGTCCAGCGACAGGAACAGGGCCAGCACCGGATGCCGGTCGCGGGCCAGGAAATCGGCATAGGCGCCGCGCACGGCCCCGACCATCAACCGGTCTTTTACGGGGCGGCCATTGACGAACAGATACTGCCCGGCCGCCGTCGGCTTGTTGAAGGTGGGCAGGCCGATATGCCCGACCAGCCGCACCCCGGCCCGCTCGGCATTCACCGGAATGGCATTCTCCTGGAACTCGCGCCCCAGGACGGCGCCCAGCCGGCCCAGGCGGGCGGCTTCCTCCTCGCCTGAGCTTGCCGTCAGGCGGACGGGTGTGCGTCCTTCATCCGTCACCGTGAAGGCGACATGGGGATGGGCCATGGCCAGCCGTTCCACCACATCGACGGCATGCTGACTTTCGCTGCGGCTGCTTTTCAGGAATTTCAGACGGGCCGGCGTGGCGAAGAACAGGTCCCGCACCTCCACCCGTGTTCCCAGGCCGCCCGGCGCCGGCCCGACCGGATGCACCGCGCCGCCCTCTACCAGAATGGCGCTGGCATGGTCGGCGGCTTCCGTGCGGCTGGTGATGGTCAGGCGGCTGACGGCGCCGATGCTGGGCAGTGCCTCCCCCCGGAAACCCAGGGTGCGGATGTCGGTCAGGTCGCCGTCGGGCAGCTTTGACGTGGCATGCCGTTCGACGGCGAGCGCCAGTTGCTCCGGGTCCATGCCGCAGCCATCGTCGGACACGGACAGCAGCGCCTTGCCGCCATCGCGCAGGGTGACGTCGATGCGCCGGGCCCCGGCATCCAGCGCGTTCTCCACCAGCTCCTTCACGGCGGCGGCGGGACGCTCCACCACCTCACCGGCGGCGATCTGGTTGACGAGATTATCGGGAAGGCGGCGGATGGTCGGCATGGGGTGGTCATAGCACCGATGGGGGGCCGGTGCCAAGACGGCCACAAGTTATGGGAGCTTCACCCCGATAACCTCCGCCAACTGCTCCCGCTTCATTTTGGTGCCCGTCAGGCGGGTGCCCGTCAGGTCTGTCTCTTTCATGTCGGCCAGCAGCAGGTTGGCGAAAGACAGGTCGGCACCACTGAAATCCGCCTTCACCAGCCGCGCGCCCGACAGGTTGGCATAGCGCAGTCTGGCGCCCGAGAGGTCGGAACAGACGAAGCGGTTGGCATCGATTTTCAGATAGCCCAGGTTGGCTTCCGACAGGTTGGCATTGCCCAACTGTGCCTCGGCCAGATTGATGCCGCGCAGGTCGCAACCCGACAGGTTGGCCCCGCGCAGGTCCGCCCCCCGCAGGGTTCCCACCTGTATCTGGGCGCGGGACAGATCCACGCCATACAGGATGACGCCCGGCGCATGCAGACGGGTCAGGCAGGCATGGGTCAGACAGGTTTCGTGCCGCAGGTCGTATCCGGTCAGGTCCAGCGCCAATCCGCCCTGGCCCGCCGTGCCCACCCATTCGGCATGCAGCTTCAGCATCTCTTCCAACGGAAGGGGCAGGGCGCTGGCGGGTTTGCCGGCGGGTTTATCGGTCAGGGCGCCCGCCATGTCGGCACCGGCCATCTCCGTCAGCATCAGGACGGCGCCGGTCAGTACCGCCCCTTTCAGGCTGGCGCCGCGCACATCGGCGCCCGACATGTCGGCCCCTTCCAGAATGGCGCCGTCCAGGGTGGCGTTGCGCAGGTTGGCCCGCACCAGCTTGGTGCCGCGCATCACCGCATCGGTGAAATCCGTGTGCTGGGCGATGGCGCCCGACAGCTTGGCCTGGGACAGGTTGGCGTTGGCCAGCTTGGCCCCCTGCATGTCGGCCGGGCTGGCATCGCTTTCCACGACAAGGATCTTCAGGCTGCCATCGGCGCCCCGTTCGGCCAGCGACCCATCGCGCAGATCGGCGCTGACCAGATTGGCGCCCGTCAGGTCGGCCCCGCGCAGGCTGGCGCCGCGCAAATCCACTTTTACCAGCGAGGCGCCGTTCAGGTTCGCCTCCCGCAGGTCGGCGGCGAACAGGGTGCAGCAATCCAGCGTGGCCCCCGCCAGATTGGCGCGGCGCAGGACACAGCCTGTCAGGTCGGCATGGGCCAGATCGCGGCCTGCCAGGTTCAGCCCCGTCAGGTCGTAATTGGTCAGGACCGCGCGGGCACCGCCCATGCGGGCGTTACGGAACATCTCGTGCCGCTTCAGCAAAGCGTCGAGCTGTTCCTGTGTCACCTTAAATAGCGGACGGTGTTCGCCCACGCCTGTCCCCCGGTGTGGCTGGCTTTCCCGAATGATGAGCCATCCTGCGCCGGTGCTTGCAAAGGAATTATGAATCCGGTCGCCGCCGGACCGGATTCCCCTTTGGTTGCAGGGTCACGCCCCGTCGGTTGTCACAGACGTCGCAGTCGTCAGCAGCATGTCGCATGGGGCCGCCTCCAGAATCGATCCCGCCGTGCTGCCCAACAGGAAGGTAAGGACGGGTCCGTGCCGGGGTGCGCCGATGACGGCCAGATCCACCCCTTCCGCCAGGGCGTAATCGCGCAGGCTCTGCGCCGGCTCCCCATCCACCAGCAGGGGGCGCACCCTGGCCTGCTGTTGCGGCGGCAGCGTGTCGCGCAGGAACCTGTCCAGATCGGTGGTCATGGCCTGGGCGTAATCGGCGCGCAGGCGCGGTTCATTGGCGACCAGCCCCGCAAACGGTGTGCGATAGGCGTGGAACAGCGTCAGGTCGGCCTGTGGGAACAGGGCGGCGGACGTGCGCAGCACCTGGGCCGATCCCTCGCCCAGATCGGTGGCGACCAGGACATGGTTGTAGTCATGCCGGGGGCGGCAGCGCACAACCAGGACCGGGGCAGGCGACAGGCGTGCCAGCCGTTCCACCGTGCCGCCCAGCCGGAACCGGCCCAGCGCCTCGTTGCGGGCCAGACCCGTGACGATCAGATCGCAGCCCTGGTCACGCGCGATGCCGGCCGTGATTTCCGCCGCGTCGCCCCGGTCCACGATGATGGTGACGGGGCCGGCATCGGGCGGCAGGTCGGCCTCCAGCGCCTGGGCCGCCAGGGTTTGCGGATCGCCGGGCCGCTGCCATCGCGGCGCCTCCGCCATGTCCCTTTCCGGTTCCAGCACATGCAGGATGGTCAGCCGGGCGTTCCAGTCGCGGGCCAGCCAAACGGCCCGGTCCAGCGCCCGGTCGCAGCGGGCCGACAGGTCGGTGGCCAGCAGGATGTGGCGCGTGGTCTCCGTCATTCTTTCCTCCTTCATGGGATGTCGGGAGCCATGGTCGAAGGCTCCTGACAGGTTTGGTTCCCTCACAATTCATCGCTGAACAGGCCGACGCGGCGCAGCAACGTCTTCTCCGCCTCCAGCACCAACAGCAGCAGGATGCCCGTCGATATGATCACCAGCCCGTCCAGCAGCCCTATGGGCCGCGTATCGAACAGGAGCTGCATGAAGGGGAGATAGGTGAAGGCGAATTGCGCCACGGTGACGGCGCCTACGGCCAGCAGCACGGCCGGCGTGCCCACGATGCCGCGCAGGGTGATCGACCCCATATGCAGATAGCGGACATTGAACAGGTAGAAGATTTCCAGCACGACGATGGTGTTGACCACCATGGTCCGCGCCGTTTCCAGGTCCTGCCCGCGTGCCAGGGCATAGAAGAAAATGGCCAGCGCGCCGGCCACGAACAGGGCCGATACCAGAAACACACGCCAGACCAGAAAGGGCGACAGCAGCGGCGCATCGCCGGCCCGGGGGCGGCGGCGCATGACATTGGGCTCCGACGGCTCGAACGCCAGGACCAGACCCAGCGTCACGGTCAGGATCAGGTTGATCCACAGGATCTGTGCCGGCGTCATGGGCATGGCAAAGCCGGCCAGGATGGCGGCGATCACCGTCAATACCTCACCCCCGTTGGTGGGGAGCGTCCAGGCGATGACCTTGCGGATATTGTCATAGACGGTCCGTCCCTCATGCACCGCCGCGACGATGGAGGCGAAATTATCGTCCAGCAGGACGATCTCTGCCGCTTCCTTGGCGGCTTCGGTACCCTTGCCCCCCATGGCGATGCCAACATTGGCCTGTTTCAGGGATGGCGCGTCATTCACCCCGTCGCCCGTCATGGCGACGATCCCGCCCTCGGCCTGCAGCGCCCGCACGATGCGCAGCTTGTGTTCCGGGCTGGTGCGCGCAAAGACGCTGGCCCGCGCCGCCACGCTGCGCAGGTCCGCATCGCTCAGCGGGTCCAGATCGGCGCCGGTCACCACCTCCGGCTTTTCCGCAATGCCCAACTGTGTGGCGATGGCGGCGGCGGTGGTGCCATGGTCGCCGGTGATCATCTTCACCTTGATACCCGCCGTGCGGCATTCGGCGATGGCGGCGATGGCCTCCGGCCTCGGCGGGTCGATGAAGCCGATGATGCCGACAAAGACCAGCCCGTCCGTCAGGTCGGCGAAGGACAGCCGGTCCGGCGTGCCCGTCACCGGCTTCACGGCGAAGCCCAGGACGCGTTCCCCCTGACCGGCCGCCGCGTCGATGCCGGCCTGCCAGAAGACGGTGTCCAGCGGTTCCGGACCATTGGCCCCGGCCTGGTGGGCGGCCATGGACAGAAGCTTCTCCGGCGCGCCCTTCACGAAGATGTGGGACCCGTCCAGGCCACGGTGAAGCGTCGCCATGAACCGGTGCTGTGCGTCGAAGGGGATTTCATCCTGTCGTGGCCATTCGCCCCGCACATGCGCCGGGTCCAGCCCGGCCTTCATGGCGAGTGAGACCAGCGCCCCCTCCATCGGGTCGCCATCCACGCGCCAGGCCCCATCCTCCCCCTGGTGCAACCGGGCGTCGTTGCACAGCAGGGCGGTGCGCAGCAGCGGGCCGGCGGTGGACAGCGACAGCACATCCTCGTCCTGACCGCTGACACTGAAGCTGCCTTGGGGGGCATAGCCGGCGCCGCTGACCCGGATATCATGCCCGGCGGTGACCAGACGGGTTGCCGTCATCTCGTTACGGGTCAGGGTGCCCGTCTTGTCGGAACAGATGATGGAGGTGGACCCCAGCGTCTCCACGGCCGGCAGGCGGCGGACGATGGCGTTGCGGGCCGCCATGCGCTGGACCCCGATGGCCAATGTGATGGTGATGACGGCCGGCAGCCCTTCCGGGATGACGCCCACGGCCAAGGCCACGACGGCGATCAGCGCCTCGTCCCACGCAAACTCCCGCACCAGCACGGCAAAGGCGAACAGCAACAGGGACGCCGCGATGGATATCCAGGTGAAGCGACGGCCGAACCGGTTGATCTGGGCCAGCAGCGGCGTGGTGATCTCCTGCACCTCGCTGATCATGCGGCTGATATGGCCGATCTCGGTTGCGGACCCGGTGGTCACCACCATGCCCGCGCCCTGACCCGCCGCCACCAGCGTGCCGGAATAGGCCATGCAGGAACGGTCGGCCAACGGGGACTCGGCGGCAACCGGGTCTTCGGATTTCTCCGACGGGACCGATTCCCCGGTCAATGCTGCTTCCTCCACCAGCAGGGCGCGGGCCCGGATCAGGCGCAGGTCGGCCGGCACACGGTCACCCGCCTCCAGCAGCACCAGATCACCCGGCACCAGATCGGCCACGGGCACGGCCTGCCGCGTGCCCTCGCGGATGACATGGGCGTGCGGGGACAGCATGGATCGGATGGCGTTCAGTGCCTTTTCCGCCTTGCCTTCCTGTACGAAGCCGACAATGGCGTTGATGGTGACGACGGCCACGATGACCAGACTGTCAATATGGTGGTCCAGCGTCCAGGCCGCGACGGCGGCGGCCAACAGGAAATAGATCAGCGCATTGTTGAACTGGGCCAGGAAGCGCAGCAGCGGGTTCTTTGCCGCCGTCGCCGGCAACTGGTTGGGGCCGAAGGCCGCCAGCCGTTCGGCCACCTTGTCCGGGGTCAATCCCGCGGGGCCGCTTCCCAGCGCCGCCACCGTGTCGGCGGCGGGCAATGCATGCCAGACCGGTCCATCGCCACCCGCACCCGGCGGGGGCTCCTGCATCATCGGTTCCATCTGCCTGCCTTGTGTTCTTTATAGATGAACGCGTTGCCATCGCGTTTCGTCCCGAAA
Organism: Niveispirillum sp.; assembly: GCF_017996735.1. Lineage (GTDB taxonomy): Bacteria > Pseudomonadota > Alphaproteobacteria > Azospirillales > Azospirillaceae > Niveispirillum. The sequence continues at coordinate 50,556 of NZ_JAGOGJ010000011.1, read as the reverse complement.
CTTTAAAGGCTGGCTCCTGTCATGCCGTTGATCTCGGTCAATAAGGGTTTCGTTTCCGATCCTTTCGGCTACCGGCCGATTGCCGCCATCGGCATTACGGATGTCAGAGTCGCATTCGCCTGGCCATCCGCGCTAAGGTCTGCGCGTCCATATCCGTCGCCACAGGCACAGCGCCCATGTCCGCCGATCCCGGTTTTATCCATCTGCGTGTCCATTCCGCCTATTCCCTGGCGGAAGGGGCCATCAAGACCAAGGAACTGGTGAAGCTGTGCAAGAAGCACGGCTATCCGGCCGTGGCGGTGACCGATACGGGCAATCTGTTCGGCTGTCTGGAATTCGCCATGGCGGCGTCGGATGACGGGATACAGCCCATCGTCGGCTGCCAGATGTGGATCACCCCCTTCGGGCCACAGAAGAAGGTGGGCGGGCGTTTGCTGGGTCCCGGTGCGGATCAGTTGGTGCTGCTGGTGCAGAGCGAGCAGGGCTACCGCAACCTGATGCGCCTGGTCTCCGTCGCCTTCATGGAGACGGAGACGGGCCTGCTGCCGCAGGTGTCGCTGGACCGGATGGAGGGGCTGACGGACGGCCTGATCTGTCTGACGGGCGGGGTCGGCGGCGGGTTGAACCGGCTTTTGCTGGACGGGCAGAAGCCGCATGCGCTGGACCTGCTGGAACGGCTGAAGGCCCTGTTCCCCGGCCGGCTTTATATTGAGCTGATGCGCCATGTGGAGGGGCCGCTGGCCCAGGCGGAGGAGAGGGTCGAACCCGACCTGATCGACCTTGCCTATGCCCACGACATCCCGCTGGTGGCCACCAACGACGCCTATTATGCCGATGCGTCGATGTATGAGGCGCATGATGTGCTGCTCTGTATCGCGGAGGGTGCCTATGTGATGCAGGAGGAGCGGCGGCGCGTCTCCCCCCACCATTATTTCAAGTCGCCGCAGGAGATGCGGGAACTGTTCGCCGACCTGCCGGAGGCGGTGGACAATAGTGTCGTCATCGCCCGGCGTTGCGCCTATATGCCGCGCAAGGTGAACCCGATCCTGCCGCCCTTTGCCACCGAGGGCGGGCGGGCGGAGCTGGACGAACTGCGCGCCCAGGCCCATGACGGCCTGACCTACCGCCTGAACAAGTACGTGTTCACCAGCGGCATGGGTAGGGAAGAGAAGGAGAAGATAGAGAAGGAATACCGGGCGCGCCTGGATTTCGAGCTGGAAACCATCATCAAGATGAAGTTCCCCGGCTACTTCCTGATCGTGTCGGACTTCATCAAATGGGCCAAGGACAATGGTATTCCCGTCGGGCCGGGCCGTGGTTCGGGCGCCGGGTCGCTAGTGGCCTGGTCGCTGTTGATCACCGACCTTGATCCCATCCGGTACGGCCTGCTGTTCGAACGCTTCCTGAACCCGGAACGCGTGTCGATGCCCGACTTTGATATCGATTTCTGCCAGGACCGCCGTGAAGAGGTGATCAAGTACGTTCAGCAGAAATACGGCACCGACAAGGTCGGCCAGATCATCACCTTCGGTAAGCTGCAGGCCCGCGCCGTCGTGCGCGACGTGGGGCGCACCTTGCAGATGCCCTATGGCCAGGTGGACCGCATCTGCAAGCTGATCCCCAACAATCCCGCCAACCCCGTGACCCTGCAGCAGGCGCTGGACGGGGAGCCGCAATTGCAGGAGATGAAGCGCGGGGACGAGACGGTGGATCGCCTGATCACCATCGCCCTGCGCCTGGAAGGGTTGTACCGCCATGCCTCGACCCATGCGGCGGGCGTGGTGATCGGCGACCGGCCGCTGGACCAGCTTGTCCCCATGTATCGCGATCCGCGTTCCGACATGCCGGTCACCCAGTTCAACATGAAATATGTGGAACTGGCCGGGCTGGTGAAGTTCGACTTTCTGGGCCTGAAGACGCTGACAGTGCTGAAGACCGCCGTCGACCATGTGCGCGACCTGGGGCCGGAACTGGACCTGCTGGACCTGGATATCGAGGATAAGAAATCCTACGACATCCTGGGGCGGGCCGAGAGTGCGGGCATCTTCCAGCTTGAAAGTTCGGGCATGCGCGACGTGCTGCGCCGCATGAAGCCGAACCGGATCGAGGACATCATCGCCCTGGTCTCGCTCTATCGTCCCGGCCCGATGGACAATATCCCGAAATACATCAAGGTGAAGTTCGGGCAGGAGAAGCCCGATTACATGCACCCGGCCCTGGAACCGATCCTGAAGGAAACCTTCGGCATCATGGTCTATCAGGAACAGGTGATGCAGATCGCCCAGGTCCTGGCCGGATATTCGCTGGGCGGCGCCGACCTTCTGCGCCGCGCCATGGGCAAGAAGATCAAGGAGGAGATGGAGAAGGAACGGGCCAAGTTCATCAGCGGCTCGGCCGAAAAACTGGCAGTGCCTGAGGAACAGTCCGGACTGATCTTTGATCAGGTGAACAAGTTCGCCGGTTACGGCTTCAACAAGTCGCACGCGGCGGCCTATGCGCTGGTCGCCTATCAGACGGCCTTCATGAAGGCCAATTACCCGGTCGAGTTCATGGCCGCCACCATGACCTATGATATGGGCAATACCGACAAGCTGAACCAGTTCCGTCAGGAACTGGTGCGTCTGGGCATCCGGCTGCTGCCGCCCGATGTCAACGCGTCGGACCCGCGCTTCCGGGTGGAAAAGCTGCCCGATGGCAGCCGGGCCGTGCGCTATGCGCTGGCCGCCGTCAAGGGTGTGGGCCAGCAGGCCATGGAGATGGTGCAGCGCGAACGGCAGGCAGGCGGCCCCTTCAAGGATATTTTCGATTTCGCGCGGCGCGTGGACAGTTCGGCGCTGAACAAGCGCATGCTGGAAAAACTGGTCTGCGCCGGCGCCTTCGACAGCCTGAACCGCAACCGCCAGCAACTTTTCGCCGGGCTTGAAACGGTGGTGCGTTACGCCCAGGCCGAGGCGCAGCAGCGGGAAAGCGGCATGGCCAGCCTGTTCGGCGGGTCGGAAGCCATGAAGGCGCCGGATCTGCCCAAGGTGCCGGACTGGGACCCGCTGGAACGGCTGCGGCACGAATTCGAAGCCATCGGCTTCTACCTGTCGGCCCATCCGCTGGACAGTTTTGCCCCCGCCATGGCCCGCATGAAGGTGGTGAAGTTCGCCGACCTGCCGCGTCAGATGCGCGATGCCAAATCCACCCGGTTCAAACTGGCCGGCATCGTCGTTGCTAAACAGGAACGAACCGCCAAGAGCGGTAATCGTTTTGCCTTCGTAACCTTATCCGATGCCTCCGGTGTCTATGAGGTTACCCTGTTCGCCGAGACGCTGGCCCAGAGCCGGGAGATGCTGGAGGCGGGCAGGGCGGTGCTGATGTCCGTCGATGCGCAGAAGAATGGCGAGGAACTGCGCCTCACCTGCCACGGCGTCCTGTCGCTGGAGGATGAGGTGGCGAAAAGCGCCGCCGGCCTGCGTATCCTGCTGGACGACGCCAATGCCGTGCCGGCCATCAAGACCACGCTGGGCCGGCTGCCGCCGGGCCGGGGCAAGGTGACGCTGGCCGTGGAACTGGACGCGCTGCGCGAGGTGGAGATCGCCATTCCCGGCGCCGTGGCCATCAATGCCGCCAGCCGGGGGGCGTTCAAATCCATTCCCGGCGTCATCGAAGTACAGGAACTCTGATTAACGGCTGCGGATGGGGGCCGGATCGGGTAGAAGCGGGGCTCTTTTTCGGGAGTACCGGTTCATGAGCAAACCCTACTGGGATCTGGAACAGCCGCGCGGGCGGATTTTGCCGGCGGTGGCGGCGGGACTTGTGCCGGTGCTGGTGGCGCTTGTCGCCGTGGGCTTGCTGCTGATCCGGCCGGCCTTCCGGGGGCTGGACCATGCCCAGACAGTGCTGTCGGCCGCCACGGAACTGCGCTCCACCAGCCGCGCCCTGCAGCGTGATGTGCTGCTGCTGATCTTCGACGAACCGACGCGGGAGAAGACGGATCAGCGGCTGGCGGCCCGCCTGCCGGAGTTTCGCACGGCGGTCGACGGGCTGGGCGCGGCCTTGGACCCGGTCGACCCGGAAAAGGCCCGCCGCATCCGCGAGACGCATGCGGCCCTGGCCGACGGAGTCGCGGCCGTCGTGGCATCCGTCCAGGCCCGTGAAGGCATAGATGCGACCTGGCGGGTGCAGCAGGACCGGGTGCTGGCGGCGGAGATCCCGGCGGCCCGCACCAATGATCCGATCATCGACCAGTACCGGATCTTCGTGACGGCGTCGGTGGGGGAGGTAAAGACAGCCTTGTGGCTATCCTTCCTGATCGCCTTTGTGGCCCTGGGTTTTGGGATCGCGTCGGCTGCCGTGGTGCTTCGGCGGTAAGCCGGCTTACCCCGGCTGGTGCCCGCTCAGCAGTTCGACGGCATTGGCCAGGACCTTGCCGTCGGCCTGGGCATACAGGGTCGTTGCCCGGCCATAGATGGCGGCCCCGGGCGTCACGCGCAACAGGCGGGACAATTCCTCGCTGGCGACCAGACGCAGAAAACCCGCCGGGCGGCTTTTGAACGAGACGCCGCAGGCGGACAGGATGGCCCCGAAGGGAATCCGCCGCTGACGCACCGCGAACAGGGCGCCGGGCGGTAACGCGTCCAAACGGATTTCGATCAGGCCAAGTTCAGCCGGCATCCCGCTGTCGACACCCGTCAACAGCACATGCCGGCGCAGCAGGGTCCCCACTTCTTCGGTATGCAGAACCGACAGGCGCATCTGCTCGCCCCAGAACGCCTCCAGCGTGGCGGTCATGCCATGGTCATGGACCAGCAGCCGGCGCGGTACGTCCGGCAATCCGTCGCCCTCCAGCCAAAGCGGCGGTGACGGCTCGCGACCAGGGGATTGCAGGCGCAGGAAGCCTGTCAGCAGGTCGGGGGCGGCGTCGGTCGGGCGGACAGGGGCGGTCATAATCACGGGGCAAAGCCATTCTGGGTGCGGGCACGGTCGGCACGCGGGGCGGACCATAGCCACGCCCGGGCCGCTTGCCAAGGCATGGCGGACCTGCACTGCCCAAGTTCGCGTAATTGGAACCATAACGCCATGAATCCGCCACAGCGAGCCGTCAAAGGGTTAATTCTCCTTAATCTTTTCGGTCGAGCCCATGCGTCTTATGCTGTCCGCCGCCGCGCTGTCGCTGCTGGCCCTTGCCGGGTCTGCCATGGCCCAGGTGACCCCGTCCGATTATGCCGCCCTGGTCGAGCCGGATGACCGGGAAGAGAGTGCTGCCGGACCGCTGAAGGAGAGGCTGGCGGCCGACCCGGCCGACTGGGCGGCGGCGCGCGATCTGCTGCTGGTTTATGAGCGTTTCGGCGATTTCGAGGTCGGGCTGCCGCTGGGTGCAAGGCTGGGCGCGGAAATGCCGGACGACCGTAAGGTGCTGGAGGCCCGGATGGTGCTGGCCACCCGGCGCATCGACGATGCCTCCCTGTTCTCCAAGAAATCCGCCGCCACTGAACTTCTGTCCCTGTGCGAGGCGGAGAGGAAGCGCGATCCGCGCAGCGTCCCGGCCGTCACCTGCATCGCGCAATATCACCTTGTCGCCCCTTCCATCGCCGGCGGCGACACGGCGAAGGCGGATGAGGCCATCGCGGCGATGCAGGCGCTGGACGAAGGGCAGTATCTGCTGCTGCGGGCGAATCAGGCATTGAGCAACGATGATCTGGCAGAGGGTCAGAAAAAGCTGACCGAGGCGATGTCGAGGCTGACCGATGCCTCCGATCTGGCGGGTGCGGGGGTGCTGCTGGGGCGGCTGGGTGACGTGGACGGTGCCTTCCTGGCGCTGGACAAGGCGATGTCTGTCGATCCGGCCGACCCCTTCACCCTGTATCAGCGGGGGCGGGCCGTGGCCGTCACCGGCCGCAACCTGGATAGCGGGCGCGAGGCGCTGTTGCGCTTCCTGTCGGGGTCGGCCTGGATCGGGGGCGTCAATTACCGGGCTGCGGCACATTGGCGGCTGGGCATGGTCTATCAGGCCATGGGGGACCGGGTGACGGCGGAAAAGGCCTATAAGCGCGCCCTGGTGCTGGAGCCCAAGCACAAGGAAGCCCAGGCAGCCCTGAAGGCCCTGAAAACCGCCGGATAAGGCCGCTTGATGCCCGGCCATGCGGAGATGGCGGGACGGGCGGGCGTAAATGGCTGCCGGGCGGGGTTGCAATGCGGGCCCGCCTGCGCTATTCCACGCCCCGTCGTTAATCCCACACGTGGGCTTGCGGTGTGTCGGCTTTTATCCGGGCGCTGGTTGCCCGGTCGGCCTTCGCATCGATCCGGTGTTCGCCGGGCATGCTGCCCCTCGGACGTCGCCCACGGAGGACAAACCGGAAAAGGAAGTTTTCCTATGGCTATGCCGACCTTTACCATGCGTCAGCTCCTGGAAGCTGGCGTGCATTTCGGTCACCACACCCGTCGCTGGAACCCGAAGATGTCCACGTACATCTTTGGCGCCCGCAATGGCGTGCACATCATCGATCTGGAACAGACCGTTCCGCTGCTGCACCGCTCCATGCAGGCCGTGCGTGACGTCGTCGCCGGTGGCGGCCGCGTCCTGTTCGTCGGCACCAAGCGCGCCGCCCAGGAGCAGGTTGCGGCGTCCGCCAAGCGCTGCGGCCAGTACTATGTGAACCATCGCTGGCTCGGCGGCATGCTGACCAACTGGAAGACCATTTCCCAGTCGATCCGTCGTCTGAAGGAAATGGACGAGGCGCTTGCCCATGGTGAAGGCTCCGGCCGCACCAAGAAGGAACTGCTGAACATGACGCGCGACCGCGATAAGCTGGAGCGCGCGCTGGGCGGTATCCGTGACATGGGCGGCCTGCCCGACCTGCTGGTGATCATCGACACCAACAAGGAAAGCCTGGCCATTCAGGAAGCCAACAAGCTGGGTATCCCGGTTGTCGCCATCCTGGACAGCAACAGCGATCCGGACGGCATCACCTTCCCGGTTCCGGGTAACGACGACGCCCTGCGCGCCATCGAGACCTATTGCGAGCTGCTGAGCGGCGCCGTTCTGGACGGTCTGCAGGCTGAGATGTCGGCTGCCGGCATCGATGTCGGCGCCCAGGAAGTGGCCCCGGTCGAGGCTCTGCCCGCCGAAGAGGCTGTCGAAGCCTGAGTTTGAGGTGCGACGGCCGGGCCGCATCCAGTAGGGTGCTGTCCGGCCGTTGTGCTGTCCGGGCTAGGCGCGAAAACGCCATAGTCCCTATGCTAAATGATATCCCGTCACACTCCGACGATTAGAGAGGCGAAAATGGCCGAGATCACCGCTGCCCTGGTGAAGGACCTGCGCGAGAAGTCCGGCGCCGGCATGATGGACTGCAAGAAGGCGCTGACCGAGGCGAATGGCGACGTGGAAGCCGCCATCGACTGGCTGCGCAAGAAGGGCCTTGCCGCCGCCGCCAAGAAGGCCGGCCGCGTTGCCGCCGAAGGTCTGGTTGGCGTTGCCGCCAATGGCCTGTCCGGCGCCGCTGTCGAGCTGAACGCCGAGACCGACTTCGTTGCCCGTAACGATGCCTTCCAGACCGCCGTTGCCACCGTCACCAAGCTGGCGCTGGACACCGACGGCACGCTGGACAGCCTGAAGGCCGCCACCTATCCGGGCACCGGCCGTACCGTCGCTGACGAGCTGCCGAACCTGGTCGCCACCATCGGCGAGAACATGAACCTGCGCCGCGTCGCCAAGCTGTCGGTCACCGATGGCGTGGTGTCGTCCTATGTCCACTCCGCCCTGGTCCCGGGCCTGGGCAAGATCGGCGTGCTGGTCGCTCTGGAGTCGACCGGTGACAAGGCCGCTCTGGCCGACCTGGGCAAGCAGATCGCCATGCATGTCGCCGCCGCCCGTCCGGAAGCGCTGGACATCGCCGACGTGTCGACCGCCAATCTGGAGCGTGAGCGCGCCGTTCTGGTCGAACAGGCCCGTGCTTCCGGCAAGCCCGAGAACATCATCGAGAAGATGGTCGAAGGCCGCGTCCGCAAGTATTATGAAGAAGTGGTCCTGCTGGAGCAGCTCTACGTCATCGACGGCGAAACCAAGATCCGCAAGGTCGTGGAAAACGCCGCCAAGGCCGTTGGCGCCCCGGTTGCCCTGACCGGCTTCGTCCGCTTCCAGTTGGGCGAAGGCATCGAGAAGGAACAGTCCGACTTCGCCGCCGAAGTGGCCAAGATGGCCGGCTGAGGCGGTCCGGGGCCGGACCCTGTGCCGGCTCTGGAGCGTTATTCTGTCGGGGCCGGTTCGCCGGCCCCGATATGATGTGTGTGAAGACCGGATTCCCAACCCGAAAGGACAAGCCCGTGCCCGAGGCCCGTTACAAGCGCGTTCTTCTGAAGCTTTCAGGCGAAGCCCTTATGGGGGAAAGGGAATACGGGATCGATCCCAACGTCGTCAGCCGCATGGCGACGGAGATCAAGTCCGTGATCGATATGGGGATCGAGGTCTGCGCCGTGATCGGCGGGGGCAACATTTTCCGTGGCATTTCGGGTGCCGCTTCCGGTATGGAACGCGCCACGGCCGACTATATGGGCATGCTGGCCACCGTCATGAACGCGCTGGCCGTGCAGAACGCCCTGGAAAAGGCCGGTGTGCCGACCCGCGTGCAATCCGCCATTCCCATGGACAGCGTGTGCGAGCCCTATATCCGCCGCCGCGCCGAGCGCCACATGGAAAAGGGCCGGGTGGTGATCTTCGCCGCCGGCACGGGCAACCCCTTCTTCACCACTGACACGGCCGCCGCACTCCGCGCCTCTGAAATGGGCTGCGATGCGATGTTGAAGGCCACGAAGGTGGATGGCGTCTACAGCGCCGATCCCAAGAAGGTGAAGGATGCCATCCGTTATGACCGCCTGACCTATCTGGACGTGCTGTCGCGCGATCTGCAGGTCATGGACGCGTCGGCGATTTCACTTGCCCGCGAGAACAAGATTCCCATCCTTGTCTTCTCCATCCAGAAGGACGGCGGTTTCGCCGAAGTGATGGCCGGACAGGGCAAATTCACCATCATAACCGAAGAGGCATAAGGTGGCCGCTCCCGATCTGATCAAGGACATTGAGCATCGCATGGCCGGTGCTCTTGAGGTGCTCCGCAAGGAATTCGCCGGTCTGCGTACTGGTCGTGCTTCCGCCAATCTGCTGGAGCCGGTGACGGTCGAGGCCTATGGCACGACGGTGCCCCTCAATCAGGTGGCCAACATCTCCGTGCCGGAGCCGCGCCTGATCTCGGTGCAGGTGTTCGACCGTTCGACCGTAAAGGCGGTGGAAAAGGCCATCCGTGACGCCGGCCTGGGTCTGAACCCGCAGACCGAGGGTGCGACCATCCGCGTGCCCATTCCGGAACTGAATTCCGAGCGCCGCAAGGAACTGTCCAAGGTTGCCGCCAAATATGCCGAGCAGACCCGCGTGGCCGTGCGCAATGTGCGCCGCGACGGCATGGACGGGCTGAAGAAGCTGCAGAAGGACGGTTCCCTGTCCGAGGACGAGCAGAAGGTCTGGGCCGACAAGGTGCAGGCTGCCACCGACGCCCATATCAAGAAGGTGGACGAGGCGCTGGCCACCAAGGAAAAGGAAATCCTGCAGGTCTGATCGTTTCCCGGTACCCAAGGGTTAAGGACCTGCCGCCATGCCGGGCCCCGACACAACAGCCTTTACGCCGCCGCCCACACACATCGCCATCATCATGGATGGCAATGGCCGTTGGGCGACGGCGCGGGGCCTGCCGCGCACTGCGGGACACAAGAAGGGCGTGGACGCCGTCCGTCACGCGATCGAGGGGGCACGCGAACTGGGCGTGCGCTTCCTGACGCTTTACAGCTTCTCCACCGAGAACTGGAGCCGTCCGGAGGACGAGGTTTCCACCCTGATGCAGCTTCTGCGCTTCTACCTTCGGGGAGAGATCGCAAAGCTGCACAAGAACGGCATCCGCCTGCGCGTCATCGGCGATCGCTCCCGCCTGTCATCCGACATCCAGGCCCTGATCGAGAATTCAGAGGCGCTGACGGCCAACAATGCCGACATGACCCTGGTCCTGGCCCTGTCCTATGGGGGGCGGCAGGAACTGGTGGATGCGGCGCGCAAACTGGCCCAGGCGGTGGAGCGGGGGGAGATGACGCCCGGCGACATCACGCCCGATACCTTTGCCCGCGAACTGACCACGGGCGGGGACATTCCCGACCCCGACCTGATGATCCGCACCAGCGGGGAAAAGCGCATCAGCAACTTCCTGCTCTGGCAACTGGCCTATGCGGAGCTGGTTTTCCTGGACACGCTGTGGCCGGACTTCACCCGCCGCGATCTGGAAGCCGCCATTCAGGAATTCCACCGGCGCGAGCGGCGCTTCGGGGCCACGGTCGGAAGCCGTTGATATCGTGATCGACAGCCAGCGCCCCCCCAAGAAGCCCCGGTCCAACTTCACGCAGCGCGTGATCTCCGCCCTTGCCCTGGCACCCCCTGTGCTGGCCGCCGTCTGGTATGGCGGACTGCCGTTCCAGGTGCTGGTCGCGGTGCTGGCGGGGCTGTCGGCGTGGGAATATTACCGGCTGGTGATGCCGGGTCCTAACCGCTCGGGCCATCTTGCGTTTCTACCTCTCTATATCGGTCTGCCCTTTTTCTCCATGCTGTGGCTGCGGCTGGAAAGCGGCCCCTATGGTCTGGCCCTGTTCCTGTTCCTGATGCTGTGCATCTGGGCCACCGATATCGGGGCCTATGCGGCGGGCAAGAGTATTGGCGGGCCGAAACTGGCACCGCGTATCAGTCCGAAAAAGACCTGGGCCGGCCTGATCGGCGGCATGGTGGCGTCGGCCACGCTGGGCGGGTTGTTCGGGGCGGCGCAAAGCGGGGACTGGCTGCCGGGCTGGCTGGTGCCGCCGGCCGCCACCGATGTGCCGCACCATGTGCATGCCGCCGCCGTCATGGCCTATGCCGCCATCGGTGCCGTGCTCGCCGTGGCGGGGCAGGTGGGTGACCTGTTCGAGAGCTATATGAAGCGCCGGGTCGATGTGAAGGACAGTTCCAGCCTGATCCCTGGCCATGGCGGTATCCTGGATCGCATCGACGGGCTGCTGTTCGCGGCCCCGCTTTATGCGCTGTTCGAAATGACGGCCGGAGAATGGGTGCGATTTTGGTGACGCCTGAGACGACGCGCCGGGTAACCGTGCTGGGCTGCACCGGATCGGTGGGCAGCAACACGGTCGAACTGCTGGCGGCCTATCCCGACCGGTTCCGCACAGAGGTACTGGTGGCCGGCCGCAATGTGGGCAAGCTCGCTGAACAGGCCCGGTTGCTGCGTCCCGCCCTGGCGGTTATTTCTGACCCTGCCGGCTATGCCGATCTGAAGGACGCGCTGACCGGGACCGGCATTGCCGTGGCGGCCGGCCCCGCCGCCGTGGTGGAGGCCGCCAGCCGCCCGGAAGCCGACTGGGTGATGGCAGCCATTGTCGGTGCCGCCGGCCTGGCCCCGACGCTGGCCGCGGTACAGCGTGGTGCCACGGTCGCGCTGGCCAACAAGGAAGTGCTGGTCTGCGCGGGCGAACTGGTGATGGCGGAGGTGCGCCGCTGCGGCGCCACGCTGCTGCCGGTCGACAGTGAGCATAGCGCCATCTTCCAGGTCTTTGACGAGGCCCGGCGCGATCGCATTTCCCGCCTGATCCTGACCGCGTCGGGCGGGCCATTCCGCACCTGGACACGGGAAGCCATGCAGGGCGTGACGCCGGCCCAGGCCTGCGCCCACCCCAACTGGTCCATGGGCGCCAAGATCAGCGTCGACAGCGCCAGCATGATGAACAAGGGCCTGGAACTGATCGAGGCGCATCACCTGTTCGCCATGCCGGAAGACCGGATCAATGTGCTGGTCCATCCGCAATCGGTGATCCATTCCCTGGTCGAATATGTCGACGGGTCGGTGCTGGCTCAGTTGGGAACACCCGACATGCGCACGCCCATCGCGGTGGCGCTGGCCTGGCCGGACCGGGTGGCGACGCCGGGCGATCGGTTGGATCTGGTGAAGGCGGCGAACCTGACCTTCGAGTCGCCCGATCCTGTTCGATTCCCCGCCCTGGGGCTGGCGCGGCTTGCCTTGCAAAGCGGCGGGGCGGCCCCTACAATCCTGAACGCGGCGAACGAGGTGGCGGTTGCCGCCTTCCTGGCCGGGACTCTGGGCTTTCTGGATATCCCGCGCGTCGTGGAGAAGTGCCTGACCACGCTGGCGCATGGCCCGTTGGGCACGCTGGCGGATGTGGAAGCGGCCGATGCGGAAGCGCGTTGCCACGCCATTGCCGAAATTGCGGTTTTATCTCGCGCGAACTGAGCGGCCCCTGGAGGCGCATTGATGGAAGTCTTCGGCTTCGTCTGGAATTACGGGGTGATGTTCCTGGTCGTGCTGACCGTGCTGGTCTTTGTGCACGAAATGGGGCATTTCCTGGTGGCGCGCCGCAATGGCGTGCGGGTGGAGGTATTCTCCATCGGCTTTGGGCCGGAGATTTTCGGCCGGACCGACCGCCACGGCACCCGCTGGAAATTCAGCCTGATCCCGCTGGGCGGCTATGTGAAGATGTTCGGCGATGCCGGTGCCGCCAGCACGCCGGGAAGCGGCCTGTCGACGATGAGTGCGGCCGACCGTGCCGTGTCTTTCCATCACAAGCGGGTGGGACAGCGCATGGCCATTGTGGCGGCGGGGCCGGCGGCGAACTTCCTGTTCGCCATCGTTGCCCTTGCCTTCATGTTCATGGTCTATGGTCAGCCCTATACGCCGCCCGTGATCCGCGACGTTTTGCCCGAAGGGGCGGCGGCGGAAGCGGGGATGAAGCCCGGTGACCGCATTCTGTCCATGGATGGGCGTGACACGCCCCGGTTCGAGGATGTGCTGGGCGTCATCGTCATGAATCCGGGCCGCACCGTGTCGATGGTGGTGGAGCGGGTCGAGGTGGAGGGTGCGGAGCCCAAGCGCCTCGAACTGACCGTCACACCGCGGGCGGAGCAGATGGAGGACCGGTTCGGCAATATCCACACGATAGGCCGGCTGGGTGTGATGCGTGGTAATGACGAATACCGCCGCCAGACCCCGCTGACCGCCTTGTGGGAAGCCGGCAAGGAGACGGTCCGGATGACGGAGGGCACGCTCGATGCTGTCTGGCAGATGGCGATGGGCATGCGCAGCACGAACGAGTTGGGCGGACCCATCCGCATCGCGCAGATGTCGGGTCAGGTGGCCCAGACCGGTTTCGTGACCATGATCTGGTTCGTGGCCGTGCTGTCCATCAATCTGGGCCTGATCAACTTGTTTCCCATTCCGATGCTGGACGGGGGACATCTGCTGTATTACGCAGTGGAGGCCGTTCGCGGACGGCCTCTTGGCGAGAGGGCTCAGGAATATGGTTTCCGGGTCGGTCTGGCTTTGGTATTGACCTTGATGGTTTTCGCCACGTGGAACGACTTGGTCCAACTGCGTGTCGTCGATTTCGTCAAGGGTGTCCTGTCTTAGCCTTTTTGGGGGAACAGTTGGTCTCGGTTTCCAGGTTCGCGCTGTGCCTGCTGCTGGGCGGCACCGCAACATCCGCTATCGCGCTGTCGACCGGCGCCATGGCCCAGGAGGCGTTTGATGGTGGCATCATTCGCGAAATCCGTGTCGAGGGGTCGCAGCGCATCGAAAGCGCCACGGTCCAGTCGTACATGACCGTCCGGCCGGGCGACAGCTTCGATCCCGATAAGATCGATCAGTCGCTGAAGTCGCTGTTCGCGACCGGCCTGTTCGCGGACGTGTCGATACGACGCGAAGGTGGGGTGATGCTGGTGCAGGTGGTGGAAAATCCCATCATCAACCGCATCGCCTTCGAAGGGAACAAACGCATCAAGACCGAGGATATCAATCCCGAGGTCCAGTTGCGCCCGCGCACCGTCTATACCCGCACCCGCGTGCAGAACGACGTCGAGCGCATCCAGGAACTCTATCGCCGCAAGGGCCGCTTCGCCGCGCGCATCGAGCCGAAGATCGTTCAGCTTGAACAGAACCGCGTCGACCTGATCTTCGAGATCGAAGAGGGGCAGATGACGGGCGTGCAGGCCATCAACATCGTGAACAACAATGTGTTCGATGATGATGATCTGCGTGAGATCATGATCACCAAGGAGTCGCGCTGGTGGCGGTTCCTGTCGTCCAACGACAATTATGATCCCGAGCGTCTGCGCTATGACCAGGAGCAGGTCCGCCGCCACTATCTGCGCAACGGCTATGCCGACTTCAAGGTCCTGACCTCGGTCGCCGAACTGACGCCTGACCGCGAGGAATTCTTCATCACCATGACGGTGGATGAGGGCAAGCGGTACAAGTTCGGCAAGATCACGATCCAGTCGGACATCCAAGACATCGATATCAACCCGCTCTATGAAGCCATCAGCGCCTATCAGGGCGAATGGTATAATGGCGACAAGATCGAGGAGAGCATCACCGCCCTGACCAACCGTCTGGGTGATCTGCAATACGCGTTCGTCGAAATCGACCCGTTGCTGGACCGCAATCAGGAAGATCAGACGATCGACGTGGTCTTCGAATTGAAAGAAAGCCCGCGCGTCTTCGTCGAGCGTATCGATATTGTCGGCAATTACAACACGCTGGACAAGGTCATCCGCCGCGAGATGCTGCTGGTCGAAGGCGACCCGTTCAGCGTGTCCAAGGTCAAGCGCTCCGAACAGCGCATCAAGGATCTGGGCTACTTCCTGGATAGCGGCGTCGAGGTGAAGACGGCCGAGGGCAGCACCCGCGACCAGTCGGTTATCACCATCGAGGTCGAGGAACAGCCGACGGGTGAAATCCAGCTTGGTGCCGGTTACTCCTCCACCGACGGCGCGCTGCTGGACTTCTCGATCCGTCAGCGCAACCTGCTGGGCAAGGGCCAGGACCTGCGCCTGTCGACCCTGCTGTCGAGCCGCAGCTTTGAGGTCGATCTGGGCTTTACTGAGCCCTATTTCCTGGATCGCGATTTGGCGGCCGGCGTGGATCTGTTCCGCGTGGTCCGCGACAATCGCGACACCATCTCCTACGATCTGGAATCGACCGGTATCGTGCTGCGCGCCGGCTATCCGCTGTCGGAGAAGCTGCGCCAGCGCGTCAGCTACTCGCTGGTTCAGAACAAGATCGACAATATCTATTTCGGTTCGTCCCTGTTCCTGCAGGATCAGTTGGGCACCACCATCACCTCGTCGGTGGAAAGCCAGTTGCTGTACGATGACCGCGACAGCAAGGTCGAGCCGACCAACGGCTATTATTTCCTGTGGTCGGTGGAATTTGCTGGTGTCGGCGGCGACACCCGCTACCTGCGCAACCGCGTCACGGCGGGCCAGTATTGGGAACCGTTCGAGGAAGTGGTTCTGGGTCTGACGACAGAGGCCGGTTACATCTGGGGCATGGGCAAGGACCTGCGCATCAATGACCGGTTCTTCATCGGTGGCGATACGCTCCGCGGCTTTGAGATCGGCGGTATCGGACCGCGCAACGTGCCCGACCCGACCAATCCGGAGAACAGCGACGCCCTTGGTGGCACTATCTTTAGCCGCGCTAGCCTTGAACTGACCACCAAGTTGGGCCTGCCGGACGAGTTGGGTGTGAAGGCCCACGCCTTCTACGATGCCGGTACGCTGACGGCCGCGAAGGAGACGCCGGGCGTCGGCGACGTGTTCCGCGACAGCAACAAGGTCCGCATGTCGGCCGGTGTCGGCGTGTCGTGGAAGTCGCCGTTCGGTCCGATCCGTCTGGATCTGGCCTACCCGATCGCCAAGGAACCGTATGACCAGACCGAAACGCTGAAATTCAGCTTCGGTACCCGGTTCTGACGGGGGATAGGGCATTGGCGCTTCGCCCCATCGCCCTGTTTTTTACCGGCCTGGCCCTTGTGGTCGGGCCGGTCGCGTCTTATGCCCAGGAAGCCGCGACGGTGGCGCCGCAGCCGGCGCGCCGGCTGCCCTATGCCCAGGTTGCGGTGGTGGACATTCCCACCATCCTGCAGCAAGCGACCGCCATGCGCACCATCCAGCAGCAGTTGGATGTGCAGAAGGACCAGTTGCAGCGCGACGTGGCGCAGCAGCAGGAAGGGTTGCGCCAAGCCGAACAGGAACTGGCCCGCCTGCGCCAGACCGTGTCGGTGGAGGAATTCGACCGCAAGCGGACGGAGTTCGAGACCCAGGTGTCTGCCACCGGCCGCGCCCTGCAGGAACGCACCCGCCGTCTGGACATCGCCTTCAACCAGGCCCGCAACAGTGTGATCAACACGCTGGACCAGGTGATCGCGGAGGTGGCGAAGGAGTCCGGTGCCACGCTGGTCATCTCCCGGCAGTTCATCGTCTATCAGTCGGGTGCCGCCGGTGACATCACCGCAGAGGTGCTGGAGCGCCTGAACGGCCGTCTGCCGCAAGTGACGGTCAGCGTTCCACCGCCGACATAATATAATCGGTCACGAATCCGGACCGATTGTATCCGCGCCGAAGCCTTTAATCCCGATGGGCCGGGATTAAAGGTCGCTGATATAAGGTGAGGGGGGCCAAGGTCCCCTTGATCAACACATGAAGGACATCCCATGGCCGATCCCCGTTTCTTCGACCGTGCCGGTCCCTTCACGCTGGCCGATCTGGCGGCCCGGTCCGATGCGACGGTGGCGCCCGGTGCCGACCCCTCTCTGATCTTGACGGATGTGGCGCCGCTGGACCAGGCGGGGGAAGGGCATCTCTCCTTCCTGGATAATCGCAAATATATCGATGCCTTCCAGGCCAGCCGGGCCGCGGCCTGCGTGGTGCATCCGGCCCTGGCCGACAAGGCGCCGGCCGGCATGGCCCTGCTGCTGTCGACCAAGCCCTATCGAAGCTATGCCCTGTGTGCCCAGGCCTTCTATCCGCTGCCGGCCTCCACGGGCTTGATCTCCCCGGCCGCCCATGTCGACCCGACTGCTGTGCTGGGTGAGAATGTGGAGGTGGCGGCCGGAGTGGTGATCGAGGCGGGGGCGGAAATCGGTCCGCGCACCCGCATCGCGGCCAATGCCGTGATCGGGCGCCATGTCCGCATCGGCGCCGACAGCATCATCGGTGCCTGCGCCTCTCTCTCCCACTGTCTGGTGGGTGACCGGGTGGTGATCTATCCCGGTGCGCGTATCGGCCAGGATGGGTTCGGCTTCGCCATGGACGTGACCGGTCATGTTCGCGTGCCGCAGATGGGCCGTGTCATCATCGAGGATGATGTGGAAGTGGGGGCCAACAGCACCATCGACCGGGGGGCCGGCCCCGATACCATCATCGGCCGGGGCACGATGATTGATAATCTGGTCCAGATCGGGCACAACGTCACGCTTGGTGCCGGCTGCGTCATCGTGGCCCAGTCCGGCATCTCGGGCAGCACGAAGTTCGATCATCATGCCGTGCTGGCGGCGCAGGCGGGGGTGGCCGGCCACCTTTCCATCGGGGCCGGGGCCCGCATTGCGGCACAGAGCGGCGTGATGCGGGATGTACCGCCGATGACGGAGGTGTTCGGCACGCCGGCACAGCCCAAGCGGCAATATTTCCGCCAGGTCGCCATGATGGCGCGGCTGGCGAAGGGGAAAAGTGGACGGGGCGATGAGCACGACGGAAACGAATAAGGTCGCGGTGACCGAGCTGGATATCAACCGGATCATGCAACTGATCCCGCACCGGTATCCGATGCTGCTGGTCGATAAGGTGAAGGACATCGTTCACGGTGAAAGCTGCACCGGCATCAAGAACGTGACGATGAACGAGCCGCAGTTCACCGGCCATTTCCCACAGAAGCCGGTGTTCCCCGGCGTCATGATCGTGGAGGCCATGGCCCAGACCTCTGCCATTCTGGTCATGCAGACCCTGGGACAGGAGGCGGAGGGCCGTCTCGTGTATTTCATGGGGATCGAGGAGGCGAAGTTTCGCCGCCCCATCGGCCCTGGTGACCAGATCCATATCAAGGTCCAGAAGGTCCAGAACCGCCGTAATGTCTGGAAGTTCCGGGGCGAGGCCTGGGTCGACGGCAACCTGCATGCCGAGGCCACCTACACGGCCATGATCGTCATGGGTGATTAAGGTCGGCATTTGCTCCCCTTGGTGGACATGGAGCCGACGTAATTTTGTCAAACGCCTTTGTTAAAGGCGGTGGGAAGGGCGGGAGACCGCCCTTTCGCATGTCAAGAATGAAGAAGGGTCCGGCCCATGAGCGCCAATATCCATCCCAGTGCCATTGTCGATCCCGGTGCCCGCATCGGTACGGGTGTGGAGATCGGCCCCTTCTGTGTGGTGGGGCCGCATGTGGTGCTGGGCGATTATGTGCGCCTGGTCAGTCATGTCGCCGTCGATGGCCGCACCAGCATTGGTGAAGGCACCATCGTCTATCCCTTCGCCTCGCTGGGCCATGCGCCGCAGGATTTGAAGTACAAGGGCGAGCCGTCGGAACTGATCATCGGCCGCAACAACCGCATCCGTGAGAACGTCACCATGAATACTGGCACCGAGGGTGGTGGCATGGTGACGCGTGTCGGCGATGGTGGCTTGTTCATGGTTGGTGTCCATATCGGCCATGACTGTATCGTCGGCAACAATGTGATCTTCGCCAACAATGCCACGCTGGGCGGGCATGTGGTGGTGGGCGACCATGCCGTGCTGGGCGGCCTGTCGGCTGTGCACCAATTCGTGCGCATCGGTGCCCATGCCATGATCGGCGGCATGTCGGGCGTAGAGGCCGATGTCATCCCCTATGGCTTGGTCAAGGGCGACCGCGCCTTCCTGGCCGGGCTGAATCTGGTGGGGTTGCAGCGTCGCGGCTTTGCCAAGGACGATATCCACGCGCTCCGCGCCGCCTTCCGCCGGCTGTTCGAAGGGGATGGACAGATGGCCGAGCGTGTCGCCGCCGTCACGGCGGAAGCGGGGGAGGTGCAGCCCGTGGCCGATGTGCTGTCCTTCCTGGCCGACCGGGGCAGCCGCGCCCTGACCCTGCCGCGCTGATCCCACCATGGCGGGGCGGCTGGGCATCATTGCCGGGGGGGGCGATCTGCCACGGCAGGTGGCGGAGACCTGCCGGCAGGGCGGCCGCTCCTGTTTCGTCATCGCGCTGGAAGGGCAGGGGGCGGAAGCCTGGTTGTCTTCCGACGTCCCCCACGCCGTTTTCCGCTTGGGGGCTGCGGGTGCCATGCTGGACCGGCTGCGGGCGGAAGGGGTGACACAGATCGTTCTGGCTGGCGGTGTGCGCCGTCCATCCCTGTCCGACCTGCGCCCCGACTGGTACGCCACCCGCTTCTTTGCGCGTCTGGGCCTGAAGGCGCTGGGGGATGATGGCTTGCTGCGCGCTGTGGCGTCGCTGCTGGAGGAAGAGGGGTTCCGGGTGGTTGGCATCCAGACGCTGATCGCCGACCTGCTGATGCCGTCCGGGGTGCTGACACAGGCGGTGCCGGATGAACAGGCACTCTTGGATATCAATCACGGCCTGACGGTCGCCCACGCCTTGGGTGCCGTCGATGTGGGACAGGCGGTTGTGGTTCAGGCGGGGCTGGTCCTGGGCGTGGAAGCCATTGAGGGCACGGACGCCCTGATCGCCCGCTGCGCATTGTTGAAGCGCGAAGGGCCGGGGCCTGTGCTGGTGAAGCGTGCCAAGCCCGGCCAGGACCGCCGGCTGGACCTGCCCACCATCGGCCCGGACACCATCGCCGCCTGCATCGCGGCCGGCTTTGCTGGCATCGCGGCGGAAGCGGGGGGGACCTTGTTCGTGGGGCGTGACGATGCGGTCCGGGCTGCCGATCGGATGGGGTTGTTCGTGACGGGGGTGGCGGGATGACGGCCCCCCTGATCTATCTGATCGCCGGTGAGCCGTCCGGCGATGTGCTGGGCGCCCGGTTGATGGCGGCGTTGAAGCAGGCGACGGGCGGACAGGTGCGGTTTGCCGGGGTGGGCGGGGATCGCATGATCGCCGAAGGTTTGGACAGCCTGTTCCCCATGGAGGAATTGACCCTGTTCGGGCTGGCCGAATTGCTGCCCAAACTGCCGAACCTGATCCGCCGCATCGGGCAGACGGCCGAGGATATTCTGGCCCGCCGGCCCGACGCCGTGGTCACCATCGATGCGCCGGATTTCTGTTTCCGGGTGTTGAAAAAGGTGCGGCGAGTCGATCCGACCATCAGGCTGATCCATTATGTGGCGCCCACCGTCTGGGCCTGGCGTCCCGGCCGCGCGCAGAAGATCGCCCGCTTTCTGGACCATCTGCTGGTCCTGCTGCCGTTTGAGCCGCCTTATTTCGAGGCGGTTGGTCTGCCCGCCACCTTTGTCGGCCATTCCATTGTCGAGGCGGGGGTGGAACGTGGTGACGGTGTCGCCTTCCGTGCCCGCCACGGCATCGCTGCCGATACGCCGCTGCTCTGCGTCCTGCCGGGCAGCCGGCGCAGCGAGATCAAGGTGCTGCTGCCCGATTTCTCCGCGACCCTGGCCATTCTGACGGAACGACATCCCGGCCTACGGGTCGTGGTGCCCACCCTGGGTAAGGTTGCGGCACCGGTGCGCGCGGCAACCGCCGCCTGGCCCGTCCCCACAATCGTGGTGGAAGGTGACGGGGAGAAATATGATGCCATGGCCGCCAGCGACGCGGCCCTGGCGGCCAGCGGCACCGTGGCCCTGGAACTGGCCCTGGCCCGGCTGCCGTCGGTGATCGCCTATCGTATCCACCCGCTGACCTATCGGCTCTACCGCCACCTGATCCGCGTGAAATATGCCAATCTGGTCAACATAATGCTGGACCGGATGCTGGTGCCGGAGCGGTTGCAGGATGAGTGCACGCCGGAAAAGCTGGCCGCCGCCGTCACCACATTGCTGACCGATCCCACCGCCCGGCGGGAACAGGTGGATGGTGTGGCGCAGGTGGCCCACTGGCTGGGCCAGGGCGGCGACAAGACCCCCAGTCAGCGGGCGGCGGCGGCCGTGCTGGGCGTGATATCCCGCCGCTGACGTCCTGAACCATCCCTGACCGGGTTATGGCGCGGTATTGTCCGCCTTCACCGTGGCCATCATGCCGTTCTTCAGCTTGGCTTCGGCTGACCGGCGCAGACCGTCATCCTTGCCGGCCTGATGGGCGGCACGGGACCATTGGAACCGGGCCTCGGCCTTGCGGCCCACGGCCCAATAGGCGTCGCCCAGATGGTCGTTGATGGACGGATCGTTGGGTTCCAGTTCCAGCGCTTTTTCCAGCGTCTCCACCGCCTGTTCCGACTTGCCCAGTTTGAACAGGGCCCAGCCAAGACTGTCGGTGAAGAACCCGTCATGTGGGCGCAAGGACAGCGCCTTTTCGATCATGGACTTGCCTTCTTCCAGGCGCTGCCCCCGGTCGATCCAGGAATAACCCAGATAATTCAGGACACTGGGTTGGTCGGGCTGCAGCTCCAGTGCCTTCTTCAGCCCGGCTTCCGCCCCCAACCAGTCGCCCTTGGCATCCAGCACCATGGAGCGGGCATAGTACAGCATCCAGTCACGCGCGCGGGGTTCCTTCACGCGGGCCAGCGCCTGGTCATAGGCGGCCAGCGCCTCGTCGGTGCGTTTGGCGATGCGGTGCATGTCGCCCAGGCGCAGAAGGGCGTCGGTTCGGTCCGGCCGCTCCGCCGCCATCTTCCGCAACAGGGCCTCGGCTTCTGCGTCGCGGTCCAACTGGCGTAGCGCATCCACCTGCCGCAGCCGGGCCATCCACAGCATGCCGGGGCCGCCTGCCGTGGCGCGGAATTCCGCCAGTGCCGTGCCGTCGCGGTCCCGCGTCATCAGGATATCGCCGACCAGCAGGTGGGCTAGCGGCTGACCGGGGTCCAGGTGCAGCGAAACCCGGCCATACAGCAAGGCCATTTCCGCGGCTCCTTCCTGATGCAGGGCGGAGGCCAGCTCGAACAACGCCTCACCCAGGCCGGCGGCGGCATTGCCGACCAGCGGCGCCGGGGTGCCGCCCTTTTCCAGCCGGTTCAGCGCGTCTTCCACCACCATGCTGTCGGGATTGGCATCCAGATATTGCCGGTAGAGTTTGCGGGCCGCGTCGGCGGCCCCCGACCGTTCCTGGAAATTCCCGATCAGCAGGGTCAGGCGCAGCGGCATGCCAAGCTTGGCCGCCTCGGCATAATACTGGAATGCCGCGTCCCGATTGCCGCGCATATCCTCGATCAGGGCCAGTTGCTGGGTGCGGATCGACTTGAACCCTTCATGCGTGGACAGTGGGTCCAGCAGCTTTGTGGCGCGGTCATAATCCTTTTCCGCCACGGCGATCCAACTGGACAGAAGCGGGCCGATATAGGGGGACATGCCATCGGTCGGCAGGGCCGCGACCCGTTCCGCCGCCTGCTGCGTGCGGCCGGCCCGCAGGTCATCGGCGACCAGAAGGGCATGAGCCACGAAGCTGCCGCTGCCCGGATCGCCCGACACCTGACGGCGGGCCAGGATCAGCGCCTCCTCCTCCTTGCCTTCACCCAGTGACAGCAGGAAGGTCCGGCGCAGCAGCGCGGTGTTGCCGGGGTCCTGTTTCAGCACCGCGCCCAGATTTTCGCTGGCGACATCCCAGGCGCCGGCATTCTGGGCGATGCGACCCAT
Organism: Niveispirillum sp.; assembly: GCF_017996735.1. Classification (GTDB taxonomy): domain Bacteria; phylum Pseudomonadota; class Alphaproteobacteria; order Azospirillales; family Azospirillaceae; genus Niveispirillum. Next base: position 27,971 of record NZ_JAGOGJ010000011.1, on the reverse strand, counting down.
AAGATAGCGTGCGATGGCGCTGCTGTTGGTGGGGGTGGGTGGGGGTGATTGCTGGGCTGACGCCATTCCCGTCAGGGCCAGGGTCAGCAAGACCGTCGACAGGGTCGCCACCGGCGACCGGAAACCCAATGCACCCACGCGCCACCATCCTTCCACCGGGCTACCCCGACAGGTCAATCCCCCTGTCGGCCCGCCTTCCATATACGATCAAATAGCATATCCCGTGCCAGGGGCCATTGTCGCAAAAGGATGATCGCAACGACCAGACCCGCGACATCGGCCACCACATCCTCCACGCTGGCCTGGCGTTCCGGGACCATGCCCTGGACCAGTTCGATCCCGATCCCCAGGATCAGCAGCAACACCACCACCAGAACCCGCCCCCGCCGGCTGCGATAGGCCCAGAAGCCAAGGATTCCCAGACCCATGAAGCAGAGGACATGGAGAATCTTGTCGGTATAGCCATCACCGGGCGGGGCAAGGCTCGGCTCCGCCCCCATCCAGGGTAGAACCAGCATGGCCAGCCCCAGCATCACGGCGCCGAAAAGCCGTCGTATATGGGGTGGAGGGTCGCGCAGAAAGGTGAACAGGGGCCAGACTCCAATCATTCCGCCGGACGGTACCGGCGCAGGATAGCGGAGTTCCGGCCTTAGGGCGAGGATGCGTGTCGAGGTCGTCATGCATGCATATTTTGCAGGCTCGTTGCGCATTCTACGCACCATCTCTTGCCTATTTTTTAACAAACCCTGCTGTAATAAAGGGCCTGCTGACGGCGAAGTCGTGAGCTGCTCGAACCCAGGGACCTTGCATGTTTCCCGCAGTGGCGACCGGAGCCCTCAATCCGGCCAATGGCATCGTGGCTGCCGCTCTGTCCACACCCGCTTTCGGAACGACCGCGGCGCACACGCCGCCCCCCGCCAATGATCCCGTGTTCGACGGGGTCGAGGTGCTGGCAGAGCAGATCCTGTCGGCCGTGGCGCGCAGCCGGGCGCTTGGACACCGTGACACCCGCATCACCCTGACCCGCCCCACCGATACGGTGGAAGGGGTCCGCAACCGCCTGCTGATGGCGGGGCTGACGCCGGTGGTCCGGGCCTCCAGCACGGGTGGCGTCTCGGTCCTGTCGGTCCGCTGCTGACCTGATCCGGACGTTATATCGGGCTTGCCTTGATCGGCGGACATGTTCATGATCCGTACTCATGACCATGTCCGCTGCACCCGATATCTTGCCCGTGGCCGATCCGCCGTCCGTGGTGACGGTGATGCTGCCGCGTCCGCAATCCGATGCCGCCGCCGCCATCACGCGCGGCGTGCGCCGGATGCTGGCGGAACGCGGTTTGCGCGGACTGGTGGAATTTCCCCTGGCCAATGGACGGCGGGCCGACATACTGGCCCTGGCCGATGACGGGGAAGTCACCATCGTCGAGGTGAAAAGCAGTCCGATCGATTACAAGACCGATCAGAAATGGCCGGAATATCTCGATTTTTGCGACCGTTTCTTCTTCGCCGTCGATACTGACTTCCCGGTTGAACTGATCCCCGCTGACTGTGGCCTGATCATCGCCGATGCCTTCGGGGCGGAAATCATCCGTTCGTCGCCGCTTGCAAAACTGGCCGGTGCCCGCCGCAAGGCGCTGACCCTGCGTGTGGCACAGGTGGCCATGGCGCGGCTGCACCGGGTGGAGGATCCGGGATTCCGGATTGCGGAGTAGGGGGGGCACCCGCCGCAACGACATCACGGCGATGGCCCCCGCCCCTTCATTCCAGCATCGGTTTGCCGGTTTCGATCTCCACCAGCGCGGCCAGCAGGGGTACCGCGATATCGCGGCGCTGGCCGGACCCGCGCTCGGCCTCTGATATGGCGGCCTGGAACGTGCCGCGCCAGCGATTGTCACTGAAAAGCAGCTTGTCGGCGCGTGCCCGCTGGACCAGCGTGATGGGTGTGCGGCTGTCCGTCACCGTCTTGTCCAGCCGCGCCGACAGCGTGTCGGCCTGACCCCGGTCCTTGGCCTTCAACGCGCCGTCGATCAGCTCGACATAGGTTTCGGCCTTCAGGTCATTGTCCTGCAACTGGTCGGCATAGGTCAGGGTCAGCACCTTTTCGCCGCGCGCTTCCAGCCGCCCCAGAACCTGTGGGATGGTCCAGGGGCTTTCCTCCTGCACGGTCCGCAACAGGCCCAGCGCCAGATTGGTATCGCCCAGATCGCCGGCCGCGACCGCCAGTTCCGGCGGACAGCAATTGCCGCGACGGTCCTTGAACCGGCTGAACTGCTCCTCCACGGTGTTCAGGAACAGGGTGCGCGCCCGCGCCTCCAGCCCGACATTCAGCAGCGATTGTGCCACCAGACCCAGTTCCCAGGCGCAGCCCTGGGTACGGGCGAACTCCGTCAGTTCCTCGGTGATCTCCGTCGCCTTGGTCATGTCGCCGCGCCAGACCAGTGCCTCGACAATGTCGGACAGGTTGTAGACGCGGGTGGCGCAATCATGGAACTCACGCGTGATGACCAGGGCCCGGTCGACCTCGCCCGTCAGGGCCAGGGTACGGCTGACGAACAGGTCGGGGCTCACGTCGCCCTTCGCCCCCCCCGTCCGCAGGGCCTGTACGAAAGGGGCGACGATGGGCCGTACCCGCACCTTGTCCCCGATCTGGTAATGCGCGACGGCCAGCGACAGCCAGTCCCAGCGCGGGGCGGCGATGGGATATTCAATGGGCGTCACCAGCGCCTCGATCCGGTGCAGCAGGCAGGCATTCGACTTCGGGTCGGCACAGACCAGCCCGCGCAGCCGGTTCTTGAACTCGACATAGTCGAAATCGCCGATGAACTGGTTGGTCATCAGTTGCACGGCCAGCGTGCTTTCCGGCAGCCGGACAATGATATCGGCCAGCAGCGCATCGGCCTGCTGCAGCAGCTTTGTCTGCTCCGTTTCGTCATACGATTGGTCGGCCTGACGGATGGCCTGCATGGCTTGCACGAACTGGCGGTTGGCCTGCGCATTCTGGTCGCCGGCCTGGGCCCAGGCGGCGGACGGTGCCATCAGCAGGACAAAGGCCAGCAGGGCGGGGGCGAACAGCGCCTGACCCCAGAGGCGGGCGGCGTCAATTCGGTACTTGGACATGGCTCACCACCCGGCGTACCCGCGCGATTTCCCGCGCATGGTTTCGTACCCGTTCCAGTTCCTGCGGCGACCGGGCCCGGCCCATCAGATAGATCACCTGATTGACGGTCTCGATCGTGTAATTGCTGGACGTGATCTCCGGGTCGGTCATCAGATCCTTGCGCAATTGTGCCGTGATCCACATATCGGCGGCCTTGTCGGACAGGCCGCTTTCGTCGCCGATCCCGATCTCGTTGATCACTTCCTTCAACCCGTCGACCTGCCAGGCCAGGCGCACGGCGGTCACCCGCTCGTCCGCATTGGCCGCGCGGCCGGTCAACAGCGCGCGGGCGTCGCGCACCTCCACCCGCAACCGACTGTCCAAGCCGCCGGCTTCCTTCCAGCGTTTTTCGACTTCACGGCGCAGCCCACTATCATCCAACGCGACAGTGGCCGGATTATTCCCCGCATCGGTCTGTGCAATGGCCGGGGCGGTCAGGGCCAGCCCCGTCGCCAACAGCATCGCCATCCCCAGACCCCTGGGCGCCCAAAGGCGCATGTTCCCCATCGTTCATGCCTCCTGCGGCCGTGATTTTCCCGTGGCACGGCCGGACTTTAACGGTGAAATGTGGTGAGAACCGGGCCGGGGGATGCGGTTTCCGCCCCGGCGGGGTGGGTCAGGGGGGCCTCAGGCGAAGGGGGCGGCTGTCAAAACCGCGGTGAGTTCACGGGCCAGGATGCCGGCGATGTTGCGGCGGGCCTTGGCATCGCGCAGCAGCGTTTCGTCCTGGGGATTGGAAAGAAAACCGGTTTCGATCAGCAGCGATGGGATGTCCGGTGCCTTCAACACCGCAAAATTCGCCGACCGCATGGGGTTTTCCAGCAGGCGGACATCCTTGCCCGCCCCCTGGATGATCGATTGTTTGGCATGAAGCGCCGCCGTCACCGTATGGCGCGCGGCCAGATCCATCAGGATGCCGGCCACCCGCTCATCCAGGCCCGACACATCCAGGCCCAGACCGCCGGCTATATTCTCCTGCTGGGCGATGGCGGCGGCGAAATCGTCGCTGGCCTTCTCCGACAGGGTATAGGCGGACATGCCACGGGCCGCCTTGTTGGGCGCGCTGTCGGCATGGATGGAGATGAACAGGTCGGCCTTCGCCCCCTGGGCGATGCGCACGCGTTCCTTCAGATCGATGAATTTGTCATCGTCGCGCGTCAACTCCACCTGCCAGCCCTTGGTCTTGCCCACCTGGCGGGCGACCTCCTTGGCGATGTCCAGCACGACATTCTTTTCATAGGTGCCGCGGGCGCCGATACAGCCCGGATCGTGACCGCCATGGCCAGGGTCCAGCATGACCAGCCGGGATGGGCGTGGCTTGCGCGCGGGCGGCTTTGGCTTGCCCCCCTCCTGCGCCTGGGCATGCGACGGGGGGACGTGCAGCAGCGTGACCGATGCCATCGGCACAGCGACCGGGACACCCAGAGCAAAACGGAGTAAATCCCTGCGATTCATCGACGCGACCACCAATCGGGCCCGGAACGTTCTGGCCCTTCGTCAACGGACCATGTTTGGACCCCGGCGCACCGTTGCGCAACAGAAACATGCGTGTCTGTTGCGCAGATGCGGCATTGTGTGCCTGCAAGGCTACAGTGGGCGGTGGGCTCAGCTACAGCCCGTGGTGCCGCCGCACGTGTCGCATTTCAGGCAGGTGCCGTTGCGCACCAGGGTCATGTTGCCGCATTCGGGGCAGGGGTCACCCTCATAGCCGCGGGCGCGGGCCTCCTTCATGCGTTCGAACCGCGCGTCATGTCGCCCCACCGTGCCCCCGCGCAGGGCCGTGCTGGACAGGCTGTCGGAATGCACCGATGAGCCGCCGGCGTAATTGGTCACGTCCGTGCCCGTGGCGGCATAGGCGGTGGTTGCCTGCTGGAACCCCGCGATGACGCGCCCCTGCTGTCCGCCCGGCACCACGCGCAGGTTGGACCGGACATAACCGGTCGATGCGATGCGGGCCACGGCAGCCAGCGTTTCCTGCGTCATGTACGCGGCATTGTCCGGCAGTTCGGGGGCCGTGTTGGCGGCTTCCGGCATGCCGGCCAGATTGGCCTGGGCATCGCCACGGCCCATCGTGTCGGGCAACAGATCCTCCGGCGTGGCATGCGCCAGATCGTTGCGACCGAGGTAGGAGATGGCCAGTTCCCGGAAAACATAATCCAGGATGCTGGTCGCCATCTTGATGGCGTCGTTGCCCTGCACCATGCCCGACGGTTCGAACCGGGTGAAGGTGAAGGCCTCGACATATTCCTCCAGCGGCACGCCATATTGCAGGCCCAGCGACACCGCGATGGCGAAATTGTTCATCATCGACCGGAAGGCGGCACCCTCCTTGTGCATGTCGATAAAAATCTCGCCCAGGCGGCCGTCCTGATACTCGCCGGTGCGCAGATAGACCTTGTGCCCGCCGACATTGGCCTTCTGGGTATAGCCCTTGCGCCGCTGCGGCAGCTTTTCCCGCTCGCCCGACCGCAGGACCTTTTCCACCATACGTTCGACGACGCGCTCCACCACCCGTTCGGCGACCAGGGGGATTCGGGCGGCGGCCGGGGCCTCCACCACGCGCTCCATCAGGGTCGGCTCCTCGCCGGACAGATCCTCCTCATCCTCTTCCAGGACCTGGGCGTTCAGCGGCTGCGACAGTTTCGATCCGTCGCGGTACAGCGCATTGGCCTTCAGGCCCAGTTGCCAGGACAGCATATAGGCGTCGGTGCAGGCGGTGACCGAGGCGCTGTTGGGCATGTTGATGGTCTTGGAAATGGCGCCGGAGATGAAAGGCTGGGCCGCCGCCATCATGCGGATATGAGCTTCGGCCGACAGGTAGCGCTTGCCGATCTTGCCGCAGGGGCTGGCGCAGTCGAACACGGGCAGATGCTCGTCCCGAAGAGCGGGCGCACCCTCCAGCGTCATGGCGCCCGCGACGTAGACATTGGCGGCCTCGATCTCTTTCCGGGTGAAGCCCAGATGGGAGAGAAGGTCGAAACCGGCGCTGTCCAGCAGATCGGCCGGAATGCCCAGCGTGCCGGTGCAGAACTCCGCCCCCAGCGTCCATTTGTTGAACACGAACTTGATATCAAAGGCGGACGCCAGCGCGCTCTCCACCTTCTCGATCTCGCCGTCACCGAAGCCCAGCTTGCGCAGCCGGTCATGGGTGATGCCGGGCGCGCCGGTCAGCGTGCCATGCCCCACGGCATAACGTTCGATCTTCGCGATAGTCGCATCGTCATAGCCAAGGCGCGACAGCGCCTCCGGCACGACGCGGTTGATGATCTTGAAATAGCCGCCGCCGGCCAGCTTCTTGAACTTCACCAGGGCGAAGTCCGGCTCGATCCCCGTCGTATCGCAATCCATGACCAGCCCTATGGTGCCGGTGGGCGCGATCACGGTGGTCTGGGCATTGCGGAACCCATGGGCGCGGCCCTGTTCCAGGGCGTGGTCCCACGCCTGGCGCGCGGCCAGGATCAGGTCGGCATCGGGGCATTCATCGGCCAGCAGCGGCACCGGCGCCACCGACAGGCCCTCATAGCCTGTGCGGGCGCCATGCGCGGCGCGGCGGTGGTTGGCGATGACGCGCAGCATCGGTTCGGCATTGGCGGCGAAGCCGGGGAAGGGCCCCAGCTCCCTAGCCATTTCCGCCGAAGTGGCATAGGCCACGCCCGTCATCAGCGCCGTGATGGCCCCGGTCAGCGACCGGCCCGCGACACTGTCATAGGGCAGGCCGGCAGCCATCAGCAGCCCGCCGATATTAGCGAAGCCCAGGCCCAGGGTGCGGAAATCAAAGGACAGGCGCGCAATCTCCCGCGAGGGGAACTGCGCCATGGCGACGGAGATTTCCAGGACGACAGTCCAGAGCCGGCAGGCATGGGTAAAGGATTCGATATCGAAACGACCATCGGGACGGCGGAATTCCATCAAATTGATGGAGGCAAGGTTACAGGCCGTGTCGTCCAGAAACATATATTCGCTGCACGGGTTCGACGCGTTGATGCGGCCGGACGCCGGGCAGGTGTGCCATTCGTTGATGGTGGTGTCGAACTGCACGCCGGGATCGGCCGACTGCCAGGCGGCATAGCCGATCTTGTCCCACAGGTCGCGGGCGCGCAGCCTTTTCGATACCTTGCCGTCGGTGCGCCGGATCAGGTTCCAGGGACCATCACTCTCCACCGCCTCCAGAAAGGCGTTGGGCACGCGCACCGAATTGTTGGAATTCTGTCCGCTGACGGTCAGATAAGCTTCGGAGTCCCAATCAGTATCGAAGGTGCGGATATCGATCCCGGCATAGCCCTGGCCGGCCAACTGGATGGCGCGCTGAATATAGTTCTCGGGCACCAGATCGCGGCGGGCCGCGATGATCGCTCGCTTCAGCGCACGGTTCCGGGCCGGATCAAGCCGGTCGGCATCGGGTCCGATGCCTTCATTGGCCGCCGCCATCACCATGTTCAGGTGGCGCGATACCTGCTTGGACCCGGTCACCAGGGCGGCGACCTTCTGTTCCTCCACGACTTTCCAGTCGATATAGGCCTCGATATCGGGGTGATCGAGGTCGACCGTCACCATCTTGGCGGCCCGGCGCGTGGTGCCGCCGGACTTGATGGCGCCCGCCGCCCGGTCGCCGATCTTCAGGAAACTCATCAGGCCCGACGATTTGCCGCCGCCCGACAGTTTCTCATCTTCGCCGCGCAGGCGGGAGAAGTTCGTTCCGCTACCGGAACCATATTTGAACAGCCGGGCCTCGCGGACCCACAGGTCCATGATCCCGCCTTCATTGACCAGATCATCGGCCACCGACTGGATGAAGCAGGCATGCGGCTGCGGCCGTTCATAGGCGGAGGGGGAGGCGACAACCGCACCCGTGCTGGGATCGACATAGAAGTGGCCCTGGGCCGGGCCGTCGATGCCATAGGCCCAGTGCAGGCCGGTATTGAACCATTGCGGGCTGTTGGGGGCTGCCATCTGACGGGCCAGCATGAACCGCATCTCGTCAAAGAAGGCGGCCGCATCGGAATCCGAATCGAAATAGCCGCCCTTCCAGCCCCAATAGGTCCAGGTGCCGGCCAGACGGTCGAATACCTGGCGTGCCGACGTCTCGCCGCCTGTACGCTGGTCGGCGGGCAGCGTGGCCAGGGCCTTTTTGTCCGCGACATGGCGCCACAGGAAGCTGGGGACGCTGTTCTCTTCGACCGCTTTCAGGGCCTTGGGCACGCCGGCCCTGCGGAAATATTTCTGGGCCAGGATGTCACAGGCCACTTGGCTCCACTCCGCCGGAACCTCGATATCCTTGGCCTGGAAAACGGTGGAGCCATCGGGATTGCGAATCTCGCTGGTCGCCGTTCGGAACGGGATGTCGGCATAGGCATCCTGACCTTCGACGGTGAAACGGCGTTCGATACGCATGCGCTTAAGGCCCCTTTTCCCAGACAAGGCGGCGGTCCCGGTCGTCCCCGTCCAACCGGACAGGTAACCCCACACCGCAATATATGGTGACGGACCAGAGGCTAGGCCACAGGGGCGGGTGGGGCAACGAGATTTTGTTGTGAAAAACAGAGGCATATACCGCTTATTGTGGTTGACGCTCCCGGTCGCCGGAGTCCGTGTGCATGGGGAGAAAATGCGGCGGAAAATCTTGGTTCCCCGTCAACGGGTCTTGTGTGAGTCGTTTGCGCCCCCATCTGCCCCATACGCATAAGGTCAGGTGCCCCGCCACTGGGCATATCCACACCGGACAGGGGGTTTCATTCCGGCCCCAACGGTGGCAGGGTGCGCCCGCCGAATGTGGCCGGTATCATCGTACAAGTCGTGCCCTGAATGTCCCTGACGCCAGATCCCGAGTCTCCGCCCCCTCCCGCCGCGCCGCTTGCCGAAGGCATGAGCAGGCGGCAGAAGGCGTTGTTGGGCATCGGCACCGTTCTGTTCCTGGGCTTTCTGCTGGCCGTCGCCGTCAAACATGTGATGGCGGAGGTGAATTTCGGTGAAGTGCTGGCCTATCTGGAGGCACTGCCGCTGTCCAAGGTGATCAAGGCCATCGGCCTGACGGCCCTGGCCTTCTGGCTGCTGACCCTCTACGACCTGTCGGCGCTGATCTACCTGAAGAAGAAGGTGCCTTATCGCACCACGGCCTTTGCGGCGGCCTGCGGCTACGCCATTTCCAACAATGTGGGCTGGGCGGTGATCAGCGGTGCCGGCGTGCGCCTGCGCGCCTATGGCGCGGCGGGATTGTCGGCCGGTGACGTGGCCAAGGTGGTGGTCTTCTCCACCACCACCTTCACCCTGGGCCTCACCTTCACCGGGGCGGTCGGCATGATCGTCGGGCCGCATCCCGTGTCGGTGCTGCTGAAAATCCCCGAACTGGCGGTACAGGGTATGGGTGCCGCCATGCTGCTGGGCCTGTTCGCGATCTGCGTCGTTACGGCCGTCACGCACAAGCCGGTGAAGATCTGGCGCTGGTCGATCCAGTTGCCCAGTTGGGGCGGTGTGGTGTCGCAGATCACCATCTCTTCGGCCGAACTGGTGGTGACGGCGGGTATCCTGTGGATGCTGCTGCCGGTGGATGTGCAGGTGCCTTTCACGTCTTTCGTGGCCCTGTTCTGTGCCGCTCTGATCGTGGCGATCTTCAGCCATGTGCCGGGCGGTCTGGGCGTGTTTGAAAGCATCATCCTGCTGGGCATGGCCGACCATGACGCCGCCAGTTCCATCCTGGGGGCGCTGCTGGCCTATCGCTTCATCTATTATGTGCTGCCGCTGGCCGTGGCCGGCTTGTCCATCGCCACCTGGGAAATCCGCCATCATACAGGCCGTATCGGCCGGGCGGCCGACCGGCTGCGCGGGCGGGGGGAGTAGGCGTTCCCTGGCTTACAAGGGGGCAGCAAATCATGCCTCTCGCATGACCGGACCAATGTCCGGAGCGTCTGGCCCCACCCGTCAGGCGCTAAGGGCCGGGCGGATATTCCGCCCGCGTTGGCAGGGTCTGGAACCGGCCCCGCGTCTCCAGCTTCTTCAGGAGCTTGGCTTGTGGCCAGGGCGTGTCGATGACGACAGTCATCTCCCTTGCATCAGCCTTCACGGCGACCAGGGCCAGTGACACGGTGGCGTTGCGGACGGCGCGGACCCAGGAGCCGGATTGCGGGGCATAGGGGATCGTCAGGAAGCCGAAAGGCTGCCCCATATCGGACAACGCGATGTAATAGGACCGGCGGTAACGCTCTTCCCCGTCGGGTCCGGCACCGTCGCGGATGACATGATCCACCTGAGCATATCCATCGCGCAGGCCAGCATAGACCAACTGCCACGTCATGGTGCCGGCGAGCGTGTCGATCTGTTCCCGCTGATAGGGCACGGGGACGGGCAGCTTCTGCCGTTCAAGCGGGCGTGATGATCGTCCTGTTGCCGGATTGCCCATGACCGGATGCACGACATCGAACCAGCCGTCATTCTCCTCATCCCGATAACAGCTATAATGCTGCGGTTCTTCGATGGGGAAGCTTCCGGCCGTGGGCTCCATGGTGCAGAAAAAGGGAACACCATCGAAGCTGACCATCATCAGGCGGGTGCGTTCCGGCACCTTGTGCCATATCCCCAAGCTCGACTCGCGGCTGCCTGTGCCTTTCAGGACGGCCCCTTCCGACACGGCGCTGATTGTGTCGCTGTAGAACACGGCCCCGGCCTTGGCCAGGATGGGTTTGGAAATATCCTCCGGCACGCGGGTGCGGGTGATCGTATCACCGCTGACGATCAGGGGCGGCGGTGGCTGCGTGGCGCAGCCGGCCATGGCGAACAGGGCGATACCACTGAGCAAACCTGTCAGAACCCGCGTGGTCTTTGTAGACATGCTGCGCCCAAATCCATCCCGTTCAACAAGTTGCAGGTTGAGGGTTGTATATCTAGTCTATTATGTCAATCATCTGTCAGGTTGTAACCCGACGCGGGAGATATGGATGCGGTCGGTTCTGGTGCGGGGTGCAATGCTGTGCCTGCTGCTGGCGGCGTCAGTGATCGCGCCATCACATGCTGCGCTGGCCCCGGATGACGAGGGAACCTGGCGCGCCTGTGACGGGCAGGGACGACCCTCATCCGCTGCGGCGGTCACGGGCGTCAAGGTGGCGCTGCTCCCGCTGCTGCTGCTGGCGCCAGATCGCCCGCCGGTTCTTCCGCGACCTGAGGGGTTGGCGTTCGGAGTTGTCGGCATCGAGGCTTGCCGTGCGGCCATGTCCGACCCCAGGTCCCGCGAATGGCCCGACCGGCGCACCATGCAACATCTGGCAATGGCCGTGCATTTGCTGGATGCGGGGCTGCAGGGCGGGGCGGATCTTTCCGCCTTGCCCGCCGCGAAGGCCGCGTGGCTGGCGGACAAGGACAGCAGCGGTGTCACGCCCGCCGTGCGCTGGATGATCGAGCCCCTGTTCGATCTGGTCCTTGCCGTCGGCGCTGCAGAGCGGCGGGACCCAAAAGCGGCTGCCCTTTTAAGCAGCGTCATCGACCGGCGTCCGGGTAGTTATGAACTGGCGGCGCTGACGGCGGAGGCATCGCTGTCGCAGGGAATCGATATGGAGACGCGCCGTCGCTTATGGTGGCACGCCGCTTCGCATGAGCAGGAACGCGTGCTGGTGGCAATGGGACTGCGCGCTGCCCAAAGTGCTCCGTTCCTGCCCAGCCGGGAGATGTTGCGCGATACGCTGATCCCCCTGTTGCACGACCAGCTCGTCGTCGCTTCCTATGCCAATCGTGTGGACCTTTACAGCGCCAAGGGTACCTTCAGCAGCGATGGCTATGTGTCTGAAAGCAGTGCTGCCGGCGAATTGATCACCTATCAGGTCGACAAGGCACCTGTGGCCTGGGCGCGTGAACTGGCCTTGTTCCGCGCCGCAGAACTTGCGGCGGCGGCGGGACAGACCCGATTCGTGCTGCTGGAGGACCGATCGGCTCAGTTGGTCGCCCGCCAATTCACCGGCTATGGCGCGTATGCCGGCTCCTATGTGATGCGCAACGACGTGACCCTTCTGGTCGGGCTGGGTGGCCCGCCGGCCGGTGCGGCACCGGTCAGCCGGGAGCCGGCGGCCTGGATGTCGGTTGACAAGATGCTGACGGCGCTGAACGGCAGCTTCCTGAAACAGCAGCGCGCCACGCCGAGGTCCTGAACTTGCCCTGCGGAAGGCGCAGGCCCGTCCCCCACCGTGGGGGTGGATTTTGTTGCGCTGCCGGTGCATAGTCCCCGCCGATCTTCGTTCCGCATCACGGAAAAGCCATGAGCGACCGTATTTCCCTGGCCACCTGGATGGCCAACATCCAGATCAGGCTGCTTGTCTGGCGCGCCGGCCGTCAGGTCGGCACCGACGCGGCCGGGAACCGCTATTTCGAGGAAAAGAAGGCCCGTCCGGGCATGAAGGCCCGCCGCTGGGTCCTGTACAAGGGCGAGCCGGAGGCGACCAAGGTGCCGCCGGAATGGCATGGCTGGATGCATTACAACATGGCGGCCCCCCTGCCGGCCGACAGCGCCTTCCACAAGCCCTGGCAGAAGCCCTATCTGCCGAACGCGACCGGCACCAGCCAGGCCTACCGTCCGCCGGGCCATCTGTTCGCCGGTGGCAAGCGTGACAAGGCAACGGGCGATTATGAGGCCTGGACGCCGAACTGATCATCCCTATCTTTGGGATGTCGCATGGCGGCGCCGCAAAAGCGCCGCCATGATCATTTAAGGGATCCTGGGGACCTTTCCCCTGATCCGGCAGGAGTAGATCTGTGCCATGCGCAAGAACGTGATCGAGACCGTCCTGGGTGCCGTCGTCCTTCTGGTTGCCGGCTTTTTCCTGTTCTTCGCTTATACGACCAGCAGCGTGAAGGCCGTGTCGGGATATCCGCTGGAAGCGCGGTTCAGCAGCACGGGCGGCCTTTCCTCCGGTGCCGATGTGCGCATTTCCGGCGTGAAGGTGGGGACCGTCACCAGCCAGCATCTGGACAAGCAGACCTTCCAGGCCGTGGTCCTCATGGATATAGACAGCAATGTCCAATTGCCCCGCGACACGACGGCCAGCATCGCCAGCGAAAGCCTGCTGGGTGGCCGCTATCTCCAGTTGGACCCCGGTGGGGAAGAAGACAAGCTGAAGCCCGGCGACACGATCGAATATACCCAGTCCGCCGTTAACCTGGAGGAGTTGCTGGGCCGCTTCATCTTCAATTCCGCCAGCGGTGACAAGAAGACGGAAGCCCCGGCCACGCCGTGATGATGGGGGCCACGAAGCCGCCGCAAAGCTTTGCTTTCCCTGTCAGAGATTTTCCTGTTGCCCGCGGTGCGCCGATGACCACCCGCCTTGCCCTGATCGGTCTTGCCTTCGCTTTGGCCCTGCCGGCCACCGCGCAGGAGGTCCTGCCGGCCGATCCGGCCGCTGTGCCCCCGGCCGGACCGGAGGTGCAGGCCCCGGTGGGTGCGGTGCAGCGACCGGCCCCGCCGCCGCCGCCCGCCCGTAAGTTCGACCCCATGCCCGTGGCCCTGTTGCAGGGGTTGGACAAGGTCACCGCCCGGACCAGCACGTTCGAGGCGAAGGTGGGCGAGCCGGTGAGCTTTGGTCAGTTGACCATCCTGGTGAAGGCCTGTCAGAAGGCATCCCCCATTGATCCGCCGGAATCCGCCGCCTTCCTGGACGCGCAGGAAAAGCGCGCCGACGGCACCATGGCGCCTGTGTTCCAGGGCTGGATGTTTGCCTCCAGCCCGGCCCTGTCAGCCATGGAACACCCGGTCTATGATGTCTGGGTCAAGGATTGCAGGAAGTCGGACAGCAAGGTCCGCTCATCCTCCAGGCCGTAAAAATCAGCCTGGGCGTGGATCGCCTTGGACAAAAGCGCACGATAACGGTGGCGGGGGATTTCCGACGCCCCGAACTGTGACAGATGTTCTGTCAGGAATTGCGTATCCAGCAGCAGATAACCACCGGCCTTCAGCCGCGCCACCAGATGCACCAGGGCAATCTTGCTGGCGTCGGTCGCGCGGGAAAACATGCTTTCTCCGAAGAAGGCAGCCCCCAGCGATACGCCGTAAAGCCCGCCCACCATCTGCCCATCCTGCCAGCATTCCACCGAATGGGCCTTGCCCATGGCGTGCAACTGGCAATAGGCCTCCATGATCTCGGCATTAATCCAGGTTTGCGGCCGGTCGGGGGCCGGTTCGGCGCAATGCATCATGGTGGCGCGGAAATCGCTGTCGACCCGCACATCGAACGGAAAATGGCGCAGGGTCTTGCGCAGCCGGCGCGGCACATGAAAGCCGTCCAGCGGCAGCACCCCCCGGAAGGGCGGGTCGAACCACAGAAGATCATTGGCGTCCGCACTTTCCGCCATGGGGAAAACCCCACCGGCATAGGCGCGGATCAAAAGCTCGGGCGTCAGTATACCCATCATTCCCCGGCGCGTGGTGGCAAGGGCCGGATACAACCATAGCAAGCTGTGCGTCCGCTTACAAACCTTCAGGCCGAGAACAGCAGATAACAGGCAATCAGTCCCAGCATGGAGAAGGCCTGCCCCGACCCCGTCAGCCGACCCAGCAGCAGGGCGACCGCCGGCAACAGTACGGCGACCAGACCCAGCCATGGCCCAGGCCAGTTTCCGCCGCGCAACAGCGTCCCCGTCAGAAGCAGCAGAAGCGGCGTCACGACCAGTACCAGCCCCGCCAGATACCCGGCCAGCCGCCTCACGGCGGTGGAGGCCGGCACGGCCATGGCCAGGGGCAGCAGAGACCTGCCCGAAGCTCTGACACCGAGGTCTCCGAGCGGAAACAGGGCGGGCAGCAGCAGCAGCGCCACCGCGCGCCGCATTGCATCCGGCCCGTCGGTCAGCAGGGCCAGCGCGACAGCACCCACCAGCCAGACGGCCAGCAGCTTCGATCCCGGCCGCGACAGGCGGAGCTCCGCCAGCAGAAGGACGATGAGGCCGGTTCCCTTATTCGGGCGCACGGGGGTTGGGGCGGTCTCCGCCATGGGTGCGGCGCCAGCGCCCTTGCCTGCCTCACCGGCTCTGCTGGCGTGAACCGCGCGCTGGAATCGGTCGCCCAGCAGGCCGGCAGCCACGGCCAGGCCTGCTCCCGCCAGGAACCAGATGCCCCGGGACGCCAGGTAGGAGGGGTCGAACCAGTCAAATCCGTCCCAGGTGAAGCTGCCGTCGATGGACCTTGTGATGTGGATGCCAAAGGTGGTGCCATGGTTTCCCGGAATCATCCCGCCCATATCATGCATGGGCTGGCCGGCGCCAAGCGGGTCGGCGACGGGCCCCAGCATGCCCCGCGACACGGTGGTGGTCAGGGGCAGCACGACCAGCCAGGCAACCATCATCAGGATGCCCGCCGCCACCGGGCCGCGTGTCCAGCGCCGTGCCTCCACCAGCCCCCGGAACCCCGCCAGCAACGAAGCGCTGGGCACACCGACCAGCAGTAGCGGACCCAGCAACGCCAAGGGCTGTTCCACCGGGGCCTCGCCGCGGACAGCCTGGATGAACAAACCGCCGAGGCCAAAACACAGCAAAAATGCCACCAGAAAGATTGTGTCGGCCAGCCAGCGGCCCAGGGCGAAAGCGGTATCGCTGACCGGCGTGGCCCCCGTCAGCAGCAGCGGATGCCGCCCGGGAGGGAATGCGATCCGCAAGGCGATGAAATGGGCCGGCAGCAAAAGGGTCACACCCAGTGCACCGACGACAAGCCCGACGGTTTCCGCCGTGTAGATCGGGCGTAACGTGCCCACGGACACCGTGACATAGCCGGCATCGGCCGGCGGCAGGGCAAGACTGGCCAGCATACAGGCCAGCGCCAGCCAGACCCACAGACTGCGGCGCCGCGTGAAGCCAGCCAACTGGAACCGGGCGACCGCCAGGATCACGCCGATATTCATGCCCGGTGCTCCGCCACGGCGGCCAGATAGGCATCTTCCAGGCTGGGGGCCTCTGGCATGGCGCCGTGCGGCGCCGCCTTTCCGGCATTCAGCACAAGCCGCAGGCGGACGCCGTCCGCCATACGCTTGCGCCCCGTGACAGTGCCGAATTGCAGGGCATGATCGATCGCCGTTGCGGGTACCGTCAGGCTGACAACCCGTCCCTCCAGGGCGGCGGCCAGCATCTCTGGCTGTCCGACGGTAATCGCCTGCCCCCGTGAGAGGATCAGCAGATCCTCCGCAATGGCCTCCAGATCGGAAACGATATGGCTGGAGAAGACAATCACGCAGCGTGGTGCCATCTCCGTCAGGATGGATTGCAAGGCCAGCTTCTCGAACCCGTCCAGTTCCGCCGTCGGTTCGTCCAGCAGCAGGATTTCCGGCTGTCCAAGCAGCGACTGCGCCACGACCAGCCGGCGGCGCATCCCCCCGGACAGATCGCCTACCGGCGTATCCAGTTTTGCGGCGATATGCAGGGCGTCCGCCAAGCCCGCCGCCTGTCGGGCTGCCTCCCGCGCCGGCAGGCCCTTCAGGGCGGCCATGTAGGCCAGCAACTGGCGTGGTGTGGCATGGGGCGGCAGGTCTACCGATTGCGGGGCATAGCCAAGGCGCGCATGATGGGACCGCATGGCCCGGGCAATGTCCTGACCGCCGCTTTCCACCCGCCCCTCGCTGGGCATAAGGGTGCCGGCCAGCATCGACAGCAAGGTGGACTTGCCCGCACCGTTGGGCCCCAGCAGCCCGTGAATCCCTGGCCCCAAGGTCCAGTTCACATCATGAACAGCCCGGACCGTGCCGAACCGCCGCCCCAATCCAGTCAGTGTCAGGGACGGCGCAGCAGTTGGGGTGGTCATCAAGATGTCGGCACCAGGATAAAGCGGCGTCATCAGCATACCAACGCCGCATGAGGGGGATGCCGATCATGGTAAACCGCAGGCTCCCTCGCTGCAACGCTGCGTCGCTGGGTTCCGTCACTGAAAATTCACGGAACTGCCGCCAATCCTTTACGAGACCGTCCCTATGTGATGGGACCGAAGGCCCCCGCGCGGCGGCACATTCCGTTGCCCCGCGTGGGGGAGTGGAAACGGGATTTGCTGGGATTTTAGCAAAACCCCATCTATGGGATGCGCGGCATGACCGAACTGACCTTGCCCAGTGAGGAAACCTCCCGTTCGCAGGATTTGCCGGCCCCCGTGCCCGCAGAGGGCACTCGACATGTCTGGCTGAACCGCCTGTCGGCACTGGCCGACCAGTTGATGGCCCGGATGCCGGCCGGACTGATATCCACCGGGGACGCGGGAGAGGGCGGCTGGCTGGCGCGCCTCTCCATCTCCACCCGCATCGGTTTTCTGGTGGGGGCGGCCCTGTTGACGGTGCTGCTGACGGCAGGCCTGTTCCTGTTGGGTGACGCGCGGCGAGAAAGCGCGTCCGACCGGATGACGGGCTTGTCATCCCTGGCAGAGACGGCGGCGGACCTGAACCGGGGCATGACGGCGCTGCAACTGCATGTGACGCGGTTCCTGCGTGAACGTGATCCTGCCGCCGGCGATGCCTTCAAATCGACTCTGGCCGAGGCGGAAAAGGCTGCCGCCGCGCTGGCCGATCATCCCGCCGCAAGGGAAGAAACGGCGACGGTCACGGCATTGGCGGAGAAACTGTCGCGCCTGACCGCTGCGTTCGACAAGGTGGACCAAGCGACGCGGGCCGTGGGCTTCACAGATGAGGACGGTCTTCGGGGCCAGATGGCGCGGTCCGTGGCCGCGACGGAGGCGGAGCTGAAGAAGTGGCCCGCCACCATGGACGCGCAATTGTTCATCGGCATGGCCGAAATGCGGAACGCCGAGAAGTCATTCATGATGACGGGCGAAGAAAGCTATATCGGCCAGCATCGAAAGGCCTTTAACGAATTCTCGTTTTTCATTCCGGAAAGCCAACTTGACCCGCAGACCAAAGAAACCCTGGATACCCTGTCCCGGCAGTACCGCCAGGATATGGTGGCGCTGTCATCGGCGGTGACCGCCCAGGGAGAGGCGGTGAAGGAGTTCAATGCGGCCTTCGCCGAAACCGCGCCGCTACTCGACCGGCTGTTCACCTATACCAGATCCGGGCTGGCGGAGGCCAAGGAGGCGGAAAGCAGCATTCGTACCCAGACGCAACGTCTGACCATGGCTATCGGCGGGGTGTTGGTGGCCTTGTTCTGCGGGCTGTCGCTGCTGCTGGTCCGGTCCATCACGGCGCCACTGGCCCAGATCGAGGGAGCGATGGAGGGGTTGGCCCGGGGTGAACGGCTCAGCTTCATCCCCGGTACCGGGCGCCGGGACGAGATCGGCGACATGGCCCGCGCCATTGATGTCTTCCGGGTCAATGCCGAGGAGATGGACCGGCTGAAGGTGGAAGAGCAGGAGCGCGAGCGCGAGCATAAGCAGGAGATGGCCGACCGGCTGGGCAGTCTGGCCCAGGCGCTGGAACAGGAAATGACCCGCCGGGTGGAGGCTGTGCTGACCGAGGCGGCAGGCATCGCGGCCATGGCGCAGCGCATGACCGGCGCCGCCACCCGCACCGGTGAACAGTCGGACGGGGTCGCGGGTGCCGCCCATGATGCCACCAGCAATGTCCAGGCGGTGGCGGCGGCGACGGAAGAACTGGCTACATCCTCGCGGGAGATCGGGCGGCAGGTGACGGCCGTGGCCGACATGGTGCATGACGCCGTGCAACGGGGCGCGCAGACCCGCGCCATGGTCAACCAACTGGCCGATGCCGCACAGAATATCGGCCGCGCGGCACAGTTGATCGGCGACATCTCCGGCCAGACCAACCTGCTGGCCCTGAACGCCACGATCGAGGCGGCGCGGGCGGGAGAGGCCGGGCGGGGCTTCGCCGTGGTTGCGGCCGAAGTGAAGACCCTGTCCAACCAGACGGGCATGGCGACGGAGGAGATCACATCGCAGATCACCGCCGTGCAGCGCGCCACCGAACGGGTGATCGCCGATATCCACCAGTTACATGACGTCATCGCCCGCATTGATGAGATCGCCGGATCGATCAGCGCCGCCGTCACCCAGCAGGGCAGCGCCACGGAAAGCATCAGCGCCAGCGCTTCCGGTGCCGCCGACGGCACGATGGAGGTGTCCGACCGCATCCGCTCTGTCGCGGCCGACGCCAGCGAGACCAGGACCCTGTCCCAGGATCTGGGCCATCGCGCCACGCAGGTAACCGCTGAAATGCGGGCCCTGCGTGAACGGCTGGCCGTCATCCTGGCCGACAGCCAGCGTCAGGCGGCGTGAGGCTTCTTCATAGGAAGATATTTCGGTATTGACTTAATTAAGTAAATACTGAAATATCTTCCTATGGACAGCTTCACCGCCCTTGCCGACCCGACGCGGCGTTCGATCCTGGAAATGCTGGGGCAGCAGCCCCATGGCGCCGGGGACATCGTTACCCGCCTGCAGCAGGCGGGCGCCATCAGCGCGCCCGCCGTTTCCCAGCATCTGAAGGTGCTGCGTGAAGCCGGTCTGGTGCGGGTGAAGGTGGATGGACAACGCCGCATCTACAGCCTGGACCCTGCCGGTCTGGATGCCATGGACGCCTGGATCGCGCGGGTGCGCGGTTTCTGGGCCTCGCGGCTGGATGCGCTGGAACAGGCCCTGCTGGAGGGGGAGGATGATGAGTGATTTCGGCGTGGTGACGGAAGCGGGTGCCGTGCGGTTCGACCGGTTGTTGCCGGGACCGGTGGAGCGGGTCTGGTCCTTCCTGACCGACAGCGACAAGCGTGGCCGCTGGCTGGCCTTCGGCGCCATGCAGGGACGGGTGGGCACGTCCTTCCGCCTGGAATTCCACAATACGAAACTGGGGCCCGGCGATACGGATATTCCCGCCAAATATCGCGACAATTGCCAGGATGGCGTGGCGACCAGCGGCGTGATCCAGGCCTGGGAACCGGGCCGGCTTCTGTCCTTCACCTGGGCGGAGGAAACGGGCGCGCCGTCGCTGGTCACCATCGAACTGACCCCGGTGTCGGATAAGGTCCGTCTGGTGCTGACCCATAGGCGCCTGGATGGCCATGACATGATGATCAGCGTGGCCGGCGGCTGGCACACGCATCTCGACATATTGGCGGCCGACCTGTCGGGCACGCCGGCCCCCGGCTTCTGGACCCGGCATACGGCGCTGGAGGCTGATTATGATCGTATGCTTGCCGGCTGAGGCCATGCGGTGAGCGGACCTCTGCCATCGGGACAGGCTGGGTGCGCTGCGGCATGGCTGGTGCTTTAATTAATGCACTACCCGGTACCAGCCGGGTTCAGGTGCAAGGCAATCCGACATGCGCAGTGTTGATATCGGGAACATTCTCACGGAACAGACGGCGGGCGGCCAGTCCGTCGCCGGACCCGGTGGCCTGCCGCCCGGCACCAGCTTCGCATGGTTCGTCATTGTCATGGGTTTCCTGACCATGTTCGGGCCCATGGCCATCGACATGTATCTGCCGGCCCTGCCTGCCATCGCCGCCGACCTGGGCGCCGATCAGGCGCAGGTGCAGATGACCCTGTCGGTTTTCCTGATCGGCTACGGCGCCGGGCAATTGCTGTGGGGGCCGCTGGGCGACCGGTATGGGCGCAAGCGGCCGATCGCGCTTGGCATCGTCCTGTTCGTAACGTCATCGGTCGGTTGCGCGCTGGCGCCCGACATCTGGTCGCTGACGGCGTGGCGGTTCCTGAACGGGGTGGGGGCCTGCGCAGCCCCCGTCATTGCGCGCGCCATGGTGCGCGACGCGTTCGACCGCGACCGGGGCGCATCGGTCATGTCGCTGATGATGCTGGTCATGGGCGTGGCCCCCATGCTGGCCCCGCTGGCGGGCGGGCAGGTCCTGATCCATCTGGGCTGGCGCGGCATCTTCTGGTGCCTGTGCGGTTTTGGCCTGCTGGCCGGGCTGGGCCTGCTGACCGTGAAGGAAACGGGGCGGGTGGCGGCCAACCATGCGGGCGGGCTGCTGTCCAACTATGCGCTTCTGCTGCTGGACCGGCGTTTCATGGGATATGCCCTGTCCTCCGGTTTCGTGTTTGCCGGCATGTTTGCCTATATTTCCGGCACGCCGTTTGTCTATATCGAACATTTCGGCGTGTCGCCGGACCATTTCGGTTTTCTGTTCGGGGTGAATGTCATTGCCCTGATGATCTCCAACATCATCAACAGCCGGCTGGTCCTGCGTTTCGGCGTGGATCGGATGATGGGCTGGGGCATCCTGGCTACGGCGGGGATCGGCGCGGTCCTGATCGTCACGGGCGGGCTGGGCATTGGCGGCATCGTCGGCGTGGCCGTGCCGCTGTTCCTGTATCTGGGCGCGCTGGGTCTGGTGGGGGCCAACGGCATGGCCGGATCGCTGGCCGCCTTTCCGCATATGGCGGGCACGGCATCGTCCCTGTCAGGCGCGCTGCAGCTCTGCATCGGGGCCGTGGCCGGCGGCATTGTCGGTGCCCTGTCGCAGGGCGGTTCGCCGTTGCCCATGTGCGCCGTCCTGTGCGGCTGCGCCCTGGCGGGGCTGGCATCCGACCGGCTGCTGATGCGGCGGGGATGAGCGTCATTGGCATGATCTGCCAATTGTGGGAACATGGGGACCCAACCAGAGGTGCCCCATGCCCACGCGCAACGTCGTCCTGACCGACCATCACGAGAAGGTGATCGAGGAACTGGTGCGTTCCGGCCGCTACCAGAATGCCAGCGAGGTGCTGCGCGAGGGCATCCGTCTGATCGAAAAGCGCGAGACGGCGGAGAAGGCGAGGCTGGAGGCGCTGCGTGCGGCGGTGAACCTGGGGGCGTCGCAGATCGACAATGGCCATTTCCTGGAGATTGACGACGAGGGGCTCTCCACCCTGTTCGATGAGATCGAAGAGGAAGTTGAACGCCGCGTGGCCGAACCGGCGCGGTAAAGCCGATGGGCCGTTACCGTCTTGCACCCGCCGCCCGCGCCGATGCGGCGGAGATTCTGATTCATAGCGAAGTCACCTTCGGCACCCTGGCCCGGCGACGCTACCGTGCATTGCTGGAGGCGGTTTTCAGGTTGGTGGCCGAGCAGCCGGGCCGGCAAGGCGCCATGGCGTGCCCCGATCTTGGAGAGGGCTATATGGAATTCCATCTACGCCATTGCCCCAGGGGCGTGGTCGCGGAAGGGCGGGTGCAGCGGCCGCGGCATGCCCTGTTCTACCGCGTTGCCGGTCCGGGTATGATCGATATCCTCCGCATCCTGCATGACCGCATGGACCCGCGCCGTCATATGGATAACGACAATTGACCGGTGATCTGCTTTCCGGCGTGACGGCGCCCCCGGCCCGTGTGCGCGTGCAACTGCCGCTGCCGCTGCCGGAACCCTATGATTATCGTGTCCCCGGCGACATGGTGCTGCTGCCCGGTTCCTATGTGGAGGTGCCGCTGGGTCCGCGCCGGCTGTTCGGTGTGGTCTGGGGCGACGGGGAAGGGCAGGTGGAGCGGGTGGAGGAGCGCAAGCTGCGTCCCGTCATCCGCGCCATTGATCTGCCGCCCATGCCCGATATCACCCGCCGCTTCGTCGAATGGGTCGCCGCCTATACGATGTCGCCAGTGGGCGCCGTTCTGCGCATGGCCGTTTCCGTATCCGCCGCGCTGGAGGATCCGCGCGCCCTGACCGCCTATATGCGGGCCGAGGGGGAGGTGCCGGAAGACCTGCGCCTGACGCCAGCTCGCAAGCGCATCCTGGAAATCCTGTCCGACGGGCCGCCGCGCCTGGCCGCCGACATCGCGGCAGAGGCCGGGTGCGGTACGGGCGTGGTGCGCGGGCTGGCGGAGGCGGGTGTGCTGACCACGGTGCCCATGCTGGCCCTGCCGCGCTTTCCCCGGCCCGACCCGGATGCCAGCCCCAAGACCTTGTCGGGCGCGCAGCGTCTGGCGGCGGATGATCTGGCGGCGAAGGTGGCGGCCGCCACCTATTCCGTGACGCTGCTGGACGGGGTTACCGGATCGGGCAAGACGGAGGTCTATTTCGAGGCGGTGGCCGCGGCCCTGCGCGCCGGCAAACAGGCACTGGTCCTGCTGCCGGAGATCGCCCTGTCGGCGCAATGGCTGGACCGGTTCGCACAGCGTTTCGGGGTCAGGCCCGCCGAATGGCATTCCGAAATGGCCCCGCCGCTGCGCCGCCACACCTGGCGGGCGGTGGCCAGGGGAGAGGCGCGGGTGGTGGTGGGCGCGCGCTCGGCCCTGTTCCTGCCCTATCCCGACCTGGGCCTGATCGTGGTGGATGAGGAGCATGAGGCCGCCTTCAAGCAGGAAGATGGCGTCATCTACCATGCCCGCGACATGGCGGTTGCGCGCGCCCATCTGGGCCGGTTCCCCATCGTGCTGGCATCCGCCACCCCGTCGCTGGAAACGCTGGTGAATGCCGAGACGGGGCGGTACAGCCGCATCGACCTGCCGTCGCGCCATGGTGGCGCCAGCATGCCCGATGTCACCCTGATTGACATGCGGCGCAAGGATCAGGCCCCGCCTGCCCGGCAATGGCTGTCGCCCGTGCTGCGTGAGGCGCTGTCCCAGACCATGCTGGCCGGCGAACAAGGCATGCTGTTCCTGAACCGGCGCGGCTATGCCCCGCTGACGCTCTGCCGCGGTTGCGGCCACCGGCTGCAATGCCCCAACTGCACCGCCTGGCTGGTGGAACACCGGCTGACGCGGCGGCTGCAATGTCATCATTGCGGGTATCAGGCGAAAAGCCCCGATGCCTGTCCGGAATGCGAGGCGGAGGGCAGCTTCGTCGCCTGCGGCCCCGGTGTGGAGCGCGTGGCGGAGGAGGTGGCGACCCTGTTCCCCGATGCGCGGGTGGCCATGATGACATCCGACACCCTGACCGGGCCGCAGGCGCTGCGCACCGTGATCGAACAGGTGAAGGACGGGGCCGTCGATCTGCTGATCGGTACGCAGGTCATGGCCAAGGGCCACCATTTCCCTATGCTGACCCTGGTGGGCGTGGTGGATGCCGATCTGGGCCTGGCCGGCGGCGATCCGCGTGCGTCGGAGCGGACGTTCCAGCTTCTGCATCAGGTGGCGGGCCGCGCGGGGCGGGAGGAACGGCCGGGCCGCGTCATGCTGCAAACCTATATGCCGGAGAATCCGGTGATGCAGGCCCTGCTTACCCATGACCGGGATACGTTCCTGGCGATCGAGGCCGAACAGCGCCGGCCCCTGGAAATGCCGCCCTTTGGCCGCATGGCGGCGCTGATCGTGTCCGGGGAGGATGAGGCGGCCGTGGATGCCGCCGCCGCCGCCCTGGGCCGGACCGCCCCGCGTGAGCGTGAAGACCTGACGATTCTGGGGCCTGCGCCCGCGCCTCTGGCGGTCCTGCGCGGCCGTTACCGCCGCAGGTTGCTGCTGAAGGGGCCGAAAACCGTGGCATTGCAACCTGTACTGCATGAATGGCTGATGCGGGTTCAGGTGCCGTCATCCGTGCGTATTCAGGTTGATATCGACCCCTATAGCTTCCTCTAGTACGTGTGGGTTATCCTTTGCCGGACGGGTGGCAATCTTCTAGGCTACAATCAGAGGGGCGGGGGAACGCCATGATGATGGGGAGCCGGAATGCGTAAGGGGTGGAGGGCGTCCTGGATTGCCGGGGCGTTGCTGGCTGGCTTGTGTGCGGGCTCCGCGTTGGCAGAGGCGGCACCGGAATTGCCGGTGGAAAATTTCGCGCATCTGCCGGTGATGGCGGATGTGGATATGTCGCCCGATGGCAGCCATGTTGCCTTTCTGGCCCCCGTCAATGGTCGTCAGCATCTGGTGGTGCGCAAGCTGCCACTGACGCCGGGGGAGAAGCCGGCCGTTATCGGCCCGTCCGATGCCGAGATCGTGGGTTTCGACTGGATCAGCAATGAACGCTTGCTGGTCCGCATCCTGACCACGGAAAAGATGAATACGTCGGATGGGCGGAAGCCTCTGCGTTTCACGCGGACGGTCTCCATGTCGCGCGATCTGAAGGACATGAAGGTGCTGTTGTCGCGGGCACCCGACAATGGCTATTTTTTGCAACACACGCCGATTCTGCAATTCATCGATGATGAAAACGTGCTGGCCGCCTATCCCACCGAGGACGGGCCCTGGCCGGGTGTTGTGAAGTTGAACGTGATCTCCGGCAGTTTTACGCGTGTGCGCCGGCCTGTTCGAAACGTCATCGCCTTCATCCCCGATCCCACCGGGGAAATCCGTATCGCCGAAACCTATAACGACCGCGCGCTGGAAAGCCGCTACCTGCGTCGCGTGGCCGGCGGCGATTTCGAACTGATGATGAAGAACAAGGTGATGGAGGATGATGGTGGCTTCGGCATCCTGGGTTTTGATGCCTCCGGCCAGAATCTCTTCGTCGTTTCCCGGCATGAGGGAGACCTTTCCGCCATCTATCGATACGATCTGGCCAGCGACCAGATGGGGGAAAAGGTGGCCAGCGATCCGCGCTTTGATGTCAGCAGCGCGGTCGTGCAGCGCGGTGCCGTGGTCGCCTTTGCCTGGCTGGATGATCTGCCCCGCCGGCAATGGGTGGACCCCGCCGTCCAAAAGCTACAGGACGCCTTGGACAAGGCCGTGCCCGACAGTCGGGAGATCGTGATGGATGTCGCGGACGGGGGCAATCTGGTGCTGGTCGCCAGCTATTCCCTGTCGGCGCCCACCACCTATCGCCTGTTCAACCGGCGGACCAAGGAATTCTCGATATTCGGGGACACCTATCCCGGTATCCCCCAGGAAAGTGTCAGTCCCCGTAAACCCGTGACCTACAAGGCCACCGACGGCACCGACATTCCGGGATATCTGGTCCTTCCCGTGGGGGTGGAGGGGAAGAACCTGCCCTTCATCATCATGCCGCATGGCGGGCCGTTCTCGCGCGATGACGGCACCTTCGACGTGATGGCACAGTTCCTGGCCAATCGCGGTTACGGCGTGCTGCAGCCCAATTTCCGCGGTTCCACCGGCTATGGTTACGCCTTCAATCAGGCGGGTGAGAGGCAGTGGGGCGGGTTGATGCAGGATGATGTGACCGACGCCGCGAAATGGGCCGTGGCCCAGGGCTATGCCGATCCCAACCGCATGTGCATCCTGGGCTGGTCCTATGGCGGTTACGCGGCACTGATGGCGGCAGTCAAGACACCAGACCTATTCAAATGTGCCGTCGCCACGGCCCCCGTGGCCAACCTGGAACGGCTCTATGACGAAGTGAAATCGTCCGGTTTCGGCAACATCACGCGCGGCCTTTATTTCGGGGACAATTCCGACGCGCTGAAGCCCATCTCCCCCTATCATCAGGCGGACAAGATCAAGGTGCCGGTCCTGCTGGTCCATGGCGATCTGGATTACCAAGCCTCCGTCGCCCATGGTCGCGATATGCGCCGCGCCCTGGAGCGGGCCGGAAAGCAGGTCGAGTATGTGGAGATCAAGGGCATGGACCATGCGCCCCTGGTCACCGAGCATATGAAGATCGTCATGCAGGCCTGGGAAAAGTTCCTGAAGACGCATTTGGGGAAGTGAAACCCACTGCAATGAAAAACGCACCTGCCACAGGCCGGGGCGTTTTTTACTTCACCGCCGCCGTCAGCGGCACCAACTGAAACCCCTTGGCCTGCAGGGTCGGCAGCCATTGGGACAGGGCGGCGATGGTCACATCGTGGGGGTGGCCGATGGCGATGGCCAGGCCGTTCTTGCGCGCGATCTGTTCCACCTTGGCCAGGGACGCGGCCACGCCCTGCGCCGTCATCACATGGTCCAGGAACACGTCGCGCGACAACATGGGCACATGGTAATGCGCCGACAGGGGGCCGGCGGCTGTGGTGGCGGTGGTGCGGCTGTCCAGGAACATCAGGCCGCGCGCCCCCAGTTCCGCCATGACCACCGCCATGCCGGCACGGTCGGCGGTGAAGCGGCTGCCCATATGGTTGTTGATGCCCACAAAGCCCTGAAAGGCCGACAGATTGGCTGTCAGGCGCTGGCGCAGCGCCACCTCGTCCAGCCTGGTCAGCAGGGCGCCAGGGCCCGGATCTTCCTTGCCCGTTGGTTCCATGGGCATATGCACGATCAACTCGTGCCCATGGGTGCGGGCCTTCTCCGTCTGTTGTGGAAGATCGCGGGCATAGGGCAGCCAGGCCAGGGTCAGGGGGCCGGGCAGGGATGCCACCTTGTCCGACCGGTGCCGGTCCACGCCCATGTCGTCGATGACGATCACGATGCGCGGCTGGCCCGTGGCGGCGGGGGTCGGCAGAGCGAAATGTTTCCAGGCCGGGGTGCCGGCGGGTGGTGCGACCAGCGGGGGCAGGGGGCGGGGCGGGGCTGCCGGCAAGGCAGCGACCTGCGGCGGCACGGCGGGCTTTACCGGTTCTTCTACCGGCGCCGGTGCCGGCGCTGCGGGCTGCTCCGGCACCGTTGGGGCGGGGCCGGGGCGGCTGGGCAGATCGGCCGTTTCCGCCGCGTCCTCGTCACCGGCATCTTCCGGTTCGTCGGGGGCGGTGGCGTCGGCCTCTTCCTCCATGGGGGTCAGGGCGGGACCGGCGGGTACGGGGTGATAACGCTCCTGACCCAGCAGCGCCGTCATGCCACCCGCCACCAGCAGCAGCGCCAGCAGGCCCAGGGCGATGCGTCCGCCATTACCCAGCCGCGACAGCCAGATCAGGGTTGCCCGCCGCGCCCGAACCAGACGGTCGCGCCCCCTTTTGGCCGCACCCGCATCGACCCGGACGCGCCCGCGCGGAGGCTGGGGCCGGGCGGCACCAGGACGGGGGGCTTTGTTGCCGGGGGGCCGGGAACGGGGGGGCATGGCGGTTCGGGACCTCAGCGTCGGGTTGTTGGAATCCTTGATGCTACAAACACACGTTCATGCGCAATGCCCCTGCCGCAATGCCGCCCGCCGCAGGGGACAGGGC
>NZ_JAGOGJ010000241.1 GCF_017996735.1 Niveispirillum sp. | reverse complement strand
TCCTTGTTTCTTGGCGCCTGATTTCGCGTTTGCATGGATGCTGTTGTGCTCCCGTGCCTGCGCGCGGGAACAGGGCCGGCACCATGCGCCCAAGCCAAGGGGCCGGTCAACGCCGTCATGGTGCCGCTTCGCGCCGTTTACATTGGTCCGGCCAGCGGGGCGTGGCCGGGGGGAATTCACATCCCCTCGAACTGTATCACCCAGGGTTCGGCGGCCGCCGCCGTCAACCAGTCCTGCATGGCGGACAGGGCATAGATGGCATCGATATAGGCGGCAGAAACCGGGTCCAGCGCCACGTTCCAGGTGCGCAGGCGCGTCGCGACGGGCGCGAACATGGCATCGGCGATGGAGAAAGCGCCGAACAGGAACGGACCGCCCGCCCCGAATCGGGCCCGACAATCGGTCCAGATGGCCAGCACACGGTCGATATCGGCCTGTGCGGCGGCTACACGATCGGGGCGGTCATGGCTGTTGCGAACATCCATGAACAGGTTCTTGCGCAGGTCGGGGAAGCCAGAATGCATTTCGGCCGACACCGACCGGGCAACGGCCCGCTTGGCGGCATCGGCCGGCCAGAGCTGTGCGGTCGGGAACAGTTCGTTCAGATATTCGCAGATGGCCAGACTGTCCCAGATAACCAGATCCCCATGGCGCAGCGACGGGGCCTTGCCGCTGGGCGCATGGGACAGAAGGGTGGTCTTGGTGTCCGGCTGGCGCAGCGGCACCACGATTTCCGCGAAATCGGCGCCGGCATGGCGCAGCGCCAGCCAGGGGCGCAGGGACCAGGACGAATAGGCCTTGTTACCCATGACCAGGGTCAAGGCAGCGTTGGTGTCGGACATGGAGCGGCTCTGCTTCACCGTTGC
The DNA here is from genome assembly GCF_017996735.1 of Niveispirillum sp. Taxonomy (GTDB): domain Bacteria; phylum Pseudomonadota; class Alphaproteobacteria; order Azospirillales; family Azospirillaceae; genus Niveispirillum. Next base: position 4,147 of record NZ_JAGOGJ010000241.1, on the reverse strand, counting down.
GGAGAGGATGACGGGAGAGTAGGGCTGTTGGCGAATAACCGCAAAGCCCCAACTTTGTGCGGGGACAATTGCGGCACCCACGCGCGATCGCCACCAGCAAGGACGAGATTTCGTGACCGCCCATCTCCTGACCGCCCCCGCCGCCGATACTGTTGCGCTGACGCTGCTGACCAAGACCGGGCTGGATGCCTGGCTGGCCGCCGCGTCCCCGGCCGATGCCGCCTGGGTGAAGCGCCTGGGCTTCAAGGCGGCGCCCGGTGCCACGGCGCTGCTGCCCGGTCCCGATGGGCAGATCGCCCGCGTGCTGGCCGGGGTGGGCGAGCGGATCGACATCTGGTCGCTGGCCGGCCTGCCGGGGACATTGCCCGCCGGCTCCTATGCCATTGAGGGGGACCTGGATGCCGACACGGCCACGGCTGTTGCCACGGGCTGGGTTCTGGCCACCTATCAGTTCACCCGCTACAAGAAGTCGACCAAGGAATTTGCCAGTCTGGTCCTGCCGGCCAAGGCCGATGGCGCCGCCGTGGAACGTTTCGCCAAGGCCGCCTTCCTGGTGCGCGATCTGGTGAACACCCCGTGCGAGGATATGGGGCCGCCGCAGCTTGCCGAGGCGGCGCAGAAGCTGGCGGGGGAATTCGGGGCGACGTTCAACGCCATCGTCGGTGACGATCTGCTGGCCCAGAATTATCCCATGATCCACGCGGTGGGGCGGGCCGCCGCCCGTGCCCCGCGCCTGATCGATCTGCGCTGGGGCGATGCGTCCCACCCGCTGGTGACGCTGGTGGGCAAGGGGGTCTGTTTTGACACCGGCGGCCTGGACATCAAGCCGTCGTCCGGCATGCTGCTGATGAAGAAGGATATGGGCGGCGGGGCGCATGCGCTGGGTCTGGCCCGGCTGATCATGGAGGCGAAGCTGCCGGTGCGGCTGCGCGTGCTGGTCCCGGCGGTGGAGAATTCCATTGCCGGCAATGCCTTCCGCCCCATGGACATCATCCCCACCCGCAAGGGCCTGACGGTGGAGATCGGCAATACCGATGCCGAAGGCCGCCTGATCCTGTGTGATGCGCTGGCCGAGGCGGACAGCGAAAAGCCGGCCCTGCTGCTGGATTTCGCCACGCTGACGGGGGCGGCGCGTGTGGCGCTGGGTCCGGACCTGCCGGCCCTGTTCTCCAACAATGATGAACTGGCCGCTGACATCCTGGCGGCGGGCGCGGCCAAGGATGACCCGCTGTGGCGCCTGCCTTTGTGGCAGGGCTACCGTGCACAGTTGGACAGCAAGATCGCCGACCTGAACAACGCACCTTCGGGCGGCATGGCGGGTGCCATCACGGCGGCGCTTTATCTGGAACAGTTCGTGTCGAAGGATACGGTCTGGGCGCATGTCGACCTGTTCGCCTGGAACCCGTCCAACCGGCCGGGCCGTCCGGAAGGGGGCGAGGCCATGACGCTGCGCGCCATGTTCGACGTCATCGCCAAACGTTTTGGTTCGAAACAGTAACAATCCTTGCTGTCCCGCCTTGCCGACGCGGCTGTTCTTCGGCACACTCCGTTTCCTGCCCGGCCGCTTATATCGCGTGTTGCCGGGCATGGACGCGGGTTCGGGGGGCGGGGCATGTCACGTAACCTAGAGGCGTTGCAACTTTGGCGACGGGCCCTGGTGGCCAGTGTGCGCAAGGATGGGCCCGACCTGTCCGCGCGGCAACTGGCGCTACTGCTCACCGTCTTCCTGACGCCGCCACCGCATACGGTGCGCGGGCTTGCAGCCACCTTGAATGTATCGAAACCCGCGATCACGCGCGCTCTGGACCGACTGGGCCGGCTGGGCTACATCAAGCGTAAGCGCGATCAGGAGGATCGCCGTAACGTGCTGGTCCAGCGGACCGTTAAAGGGTCCGTCTTCCTGGCCGAATTCGGCCAGATGGTGATCGATGCGGAAAAGGCACCCCCGGTCGGCGACGAAGGTGCTCCTGTTGCAGAGCCCGCCCTTGATGTCAGTGGCGTCGTGCCCCCGGTTATGGTGGACGGCGCCCGAACGGAAGCCTTGGCCCCATCGGCATGACCGACACTGAAAAGCTAGACCCCCGCGTCCATCCCTATCGGGATGACCTTGCCGCCACCTATCTGCGTGGCCGCGTCAATGCCGCCCGCTTCATCGATGGCGTTCCCTGTCAGATCGGCAGTGGTTTTGCCGCCGTGAAGGAGGAACCCTCCTTCGAGGCGCGTCAATCCACCGAACTCCTGTTTGGCGAAACCTTCACCGTCCTGGATGAACGGGATGGCTGGGCCTGGGGCCAGAACGGCACCGATGGCTATGTCGGCTGGCTGCGCGTGGAAGCGCTGAATGCCGATATGACGGTTCCCACGCACAAGGTATCGGCCCTGCGCACCTTTGTGCAGCCGGAACCCGACCTGAAGCTGCCCTTCCTGGACGTGTTGTCCATGGGCGCGCGGGTGGTGGTGACGGGGGAACAGGGCGACTGGCGCCAGATCGATGGCGGCGGCTGGGTCCATGCCCGGCATATGGCCCCCATTGCGGAGGATGCGCCGGATTTTGTGGCCGTGGCAGAACGGTTCGTTGGCACACCTTATCTCTGGGGTGGGCGCACCAGTATCGGCATCGATTGTTCGGGTCTGGTGCAACTGGCGCTGTTGTCTGCCGGTGTGCATTGTCCGCGCGACAGTGATCAACAAGCGGCTGCCATCGGCACCCTGATTTCCGCCGACGGCGCGGATGTGCAGTATAAAAGGGGCGATCTGGTGTTCTTCCCCGGCCATGTCGGCATCATGACCGATGCCGCCACTCTGCTGCATGCCAATGCCTTCCACATGCAGGTCGTGGCGGAGCCGCTGGCCGATGTTGTGGCCCGGGCCGGGGCAAAGGGCATCAATGCGGTAAAGCGGCCGGGCTGACGCCCGGTCACGCCCCGCCGAAGCCCGCCTTTCAACGGGCCTCGGCGGGGCCGGCGGCACCAACCGTAACTAGACCCGGATACGTGTGGAGACCTGCGCCCCGGCGCTTCTGTAGGCCATGTGCCTATGGGTGGCGGATACAAACGTTTGTAAACGTTTGGTTCGTGCCGGGCAATTCAGGCCCCGTCCACTGAACCAAGGCGAGCATTTAAGACATATCCTGACATAAATTGATGTCAAGAACGCTTGATATCATCAAAATCGCTGTTGCAAACGATTGCAGATTGTTTATTCTCATCCTCGAAGCAAAGGGGCGCCGGGAAACGGCTGTCCAATGATTGACCAAACCGGTCTTTGAGGGAGAGAACCCAAATGAAGTGCATTCTTCTGCGCGCGTCCGCGATGGGCGCGGCGTTGGCCGCGTGCGGCCTGTCGATGGCCCATGCCCAGGAAACCCAGGTCGCCCAGGCTTCGGCAGAGCCGCCCGCCGTCAGCGACGATCTGCAGCTTGAAGAGATCGTGGTGACCGCCGTGGTCAGCCAGACCTCCAAGATGCGCAGTTCCGTCTCCGTCTCCGCCCTGTCGGCGGATGACCTGATGCAGTCCGCCCCGCGCAGCACGGCGGAAATTTTCCGCAACATTCCCGGTGTCCGCTCTGAATCGACGGGTGGCGAGGGCAACGCCAATATCGCGGTACGTGGCCTGCCGGTGGCGGCCGGTGGTGCGAAGTTCCTGCAACTGCATGAAGACGGCCTGCCCGTCATGGAATTCGGCGATATTGCCTTTGGTAACGCCGACATCTTCCTGCGCGCCGACAGCAATGTGGCCCGGGTGGAAGCGATCCGTGGCGGTTCGGCCAGCACGCTGGCCAGCAACTCACCGGGTGGCGTCATCAACTTCATTTCCAAGACCGGCGACACCGAAGGCGGCAGCTTCGCCCTGACGCGCGGTATCGATTACGACACCACGCGCGGCGATTTCGAATTTGGCGGCGCCATCGGCGACAATTGGACGGCCCATATCGGCGGCTTCTATCGCGAGGGCGAAGGTGTCCGCAACGCCAACTACAACGCCGAAAGCGGCGGCCAGATCAAGGCCAACCTGACCCGCAAGTTCGAAAACGGCTATGCCCGCGTTTATTTCAAGTATCTGAACGACCGCGCCATCGGTTACCTGCCGCAGCCGGTGCTGGTCAGCGGCAGCAACAGCGATCCCAAGATCCGCTCCATCGCGAATT
>NZ_JAGOGJ010000116.1 GCF_017996735.1 Niveispirillum sp. | reverse complement strand
GCGCGACCAAGTGGCCGACTGGCCCCTGGCCGCCGATGTCACCCCGTCCTGTCCGCCGGCCCGCACCGCGCTTATCGCCGATGCGCTGCGTCCCGCCGGCACGACCGAGGCCTGGCGCGATCTGGGCGACCTGGACCCGTCGGCCCTGTCCGGCCTGACCCGCATTGATGCCACCACCCCGCAGGAGGAGGCGGGCATCATCGCCCTGATCCTGCGTCAGGCCCTGGAAATGCCGGGACAGACGGCGGCGCTGGTCACGCCCGACCGGAATCTGGCCCGCCGGGTCGCCACCGAACTGCGCCGCTGGGACATCCTCGTCGATGACAGTGCCGGGCGCCCTCTGGCCCAGACGCCGGTCGGGTCCTATCTGCGCCTGATCATGGATACGGCGGTACAGGGTGCGCCCATCCCGTTGCTGTCGTTGCTGAAGCATCCGATGGCCGGCGCCGGCTGGGAAGCGGGCAAGCTGCGGCGGCAGGCGCGTCTGCTGGAAACCGCCATCCTGCGCGGCCCCCGCCCGCCGGCCGGCCTGGACGGGCTGCGCCGGGCGATCCGGTTCGCCGCTTCCGATGCCGCCGACCGGCATAGCCGCATCGGCAATCCCGCCATGGCAGACGACCTGCTGCGGCTGGTGGACCGGCTGGACGACGCCATGGGCGAACTGGCCGCTGCTGTCGCGGATGGGGAGGCGCGGTCCCTGTCGGACTGGCTGCGCCTGCATATCGGCGCGGCGGAGGCCCTGGCGGCACTGGAGGGCGAGGCGGGTGCCGACCGTCTCTGGCGCGACAAGGATGGAGAGGCTGCCGCCCGGTTCATCGATGAATTGCGGGATGCGGCCGATGGCTATCCCCCGCTGGGCGGCAAGGATTACGCCGGTCTGATGGAGGTGCTGATCGCCGGCAAGGCCGTGCGTTCCGCCTTCGGCCTGCACCCGCGCCTGCATGTGCTGGGCCTGATGGAGGCCCGGTTGCAGCAGTTTGACGTGATGGTTCTGGCTGGATTGAACGAGGGCACCTGGCCCCCCGCGCCGCCGCCCGACCCGTGGATGTCACGCCCCATGCGCCGCGATTTCGGCCTGCCGGCGCCCGAGCGTATGGTGGGGCAGGCGGCGCATGATTTCGCCACCGCCTGCGGGGCCAGGACCCTGTACCTGACACGGTCTGAACGGGTGGAGGGCACGCCGACCGTGCCGTCACGCTGGCTGCTGCGCCTGGACACGGTGTTGGATAAGGCCGGTCTGCGCGGGCGGATCGGGGCCGATGGCGATTACTGGCGCGGCCTGTGGCAGGCGCTGGACCGGCCGGCACGGGTCAGGCCCTGTGCCGCGCCCGCGCCGAAGCCGCCGGTTTCCGCCCGGCCCCGGCGCCTGTCGGTCACCCGGATCGAAACCTGGATGCGTGACCCCTATGCCATTTATGCCGGAGAGGTGCTGAAACTCTCGGCCCTGGACCCGATCGATGCCGATCCGGGGGCGGCGGAGCGGGGGGAGATCATCCACAAGGCGCTGGACCTGTTCGTGCAGCGCTATCCCGACACGCTGCCGCCCGATCCGCTGGGCGAATTGCTGTCCATCGGGCGCGGTGCCTTTGGCGATCTGTTGGATCAGCCGGGTGTGGCCGCTTTCTGGTGGCCGCGTTTCGAGAAGGTGGCCGAATGGTTCGTGACGCAGGAGGCGGAGCGGCGGCGCACGGTGAAGCCCCTGGCCACGGAGGTGACGGGCCGCATCACCCTGCAAGGCCCCGGCGGTCCCTTCATCCTGACGGCCAAGGCCGACCGCATCGACCGCACGCCCACGGGTGGGTTGATCCTGATTGACTATAAAACAGGCACACCACCCACCGGTAAGGAGGTGCGCCTGGGCAAGGCCCCGCAATTGCCGCTGGAAGCGCTGATCGCGGCCGGTGGCGGGTTCGAGCATGTGAAACCGGCCCCCGTCGATGGCCTTGAATATTGGCGCCTGTCGGGCGGTGATCCGGCCGGCACGATCCAGGTGTTGAAGGAGGACCCGGCCGCCCTGGCGGCGGAGGCGCGGGAAGGTCTGGAATATCTGATCCGGCAGTTCGACGATCCGGACACCGCCTATCACAGCCAGCCCCGCCCCGCCTGGGCGCCGAAATACACCGATTATGCCCACCTGGCGCGGATCAAGGAATGGTCGGCCGGCGGTGGGGGCGAAGCGGAGGGGTAAGGGATGAACGACGAAATCCGCCTGCTGGCCGAACAGCTTCTGACCCAGGGGGAGACGGTGTTGAGCGAGCGGGAGCGCCGCGTGCTGTCCCGCATCGCCCACCGCCGCGCCATTTCCCGCAACAGCCATTCCGATTTCGAAGCCTCGATGAGTTTCGGCGACCGGCTGGCCGACCGGGTGGCATCGGTGGGCGGGTCGTGGAGCTTCGTCATCGGTTTCGGCCTGGTCATGGCTGTCTGGATGGCGCTGAACGCCGCCATCTGGGGCTTCGCCTGGGACCCGTATCCGTTCATCCTGCTGAACCTGATGCTGTCCACCCTGGCCGCCTTGCAGGCGCCCATCATCATGATGTCGCAGAACCGGCAGGCCGCGAAGGACCGCATCCAGGCCAACATGGATTACGAGATCAATCTGAAGGCCGAGCTGGAGATCATGGCCCTGCACGAAAAGCTGGACCGGCTGCGCACGGACGAGGTCGAGGCATTGCTGCGCCGGCAGCAGGAAGAAATCGCCCTGCTGCGGGCGGCGGTGGAGAAGCTGTCGGCGCGCTGATGCCATGGCGCACGGCGCCTGAGGGCGCGTATCAAGCATGGCGGCAATATTCCTTCGTGCATTGACCCCGACGCTTGCCGAAAAGCATAAGCGGAGCGGATTGATCGCAGGATGGGTGCCATGGGTGCGGTATTGGCGGGTTCGCAGGATCTGGGTTCGGCGCGGCGCCTGATCGTCAAGATCGGGTCGGCGCTGATGGTCGATGCCGCCACCCACAAGATCCGGACCGAATGGCTGGACACGGTCGCCGACGATGTGGCCGCCCTGCGCGCGCGCGGCGTGGAGGTGGTGATCGTCACCTCCGGCGCTGTCGCCTGCGGGCGTGAACATCTGGGCCTTGTGGGCCGCCCCCTGCGGCTGGAGGAAAAGCAGGCCGCCGCTGCCACGGGTCAGATCCGCCTTGCCCATGCCTATCAGGAGACGCTGGCCCGGCACGGGATCACGGTGGCGCAGGTGCTGCTGACCCTGGATGATACGGAGGATCGCCGCCGCCACCTGAACGGCCGCGCCACCATCGAAACCCTGCTGAAGCTGGGGGCGGTGCCCGTCATCAATGAGAATGACACCGTCGCCACCGCCGAAATCCGCTTTGGCGACAATGACCGTCTGGCGGCCCGCGTGGCGCAGATGATCAGCGCCGATACGCTGATCCTGCTGTCCGACATTGACGGGCTGTACACGGCCGATCCACGCAAGGACCCCGACGCGAAGCACATCCCCATCGTCCGGGAAATCACGCCGGAGATCGTGGGCATGGCCGGTGAACCGCCGCCGGGATATAGCAGCGGCGGCATGGTGACCAAGATCGTGGCCGGGCGCATCGCGCTGGCCGCCGGTTGCCGCATGGCCATCGCCATGGGCAAGCGGCCCAACCCGCTGTCGGCCCTGCTGACGCCGGTGGATCAGGGGGGCGCCCTGGCCACATGGTTCGTGCCGGGGGCGGAGCCGCGCACGGCGCGCAAGCGCTGGATTGCCGGCAGCCTGAAACCGCTGGGCACGCTGACCCTGGATGACGGGGCCGTGAAGGCGCTGCTGAAGGGCGGCTCCCTGTTGCCTGCTGGGGTGCGCGGGGTGGAGGGGGAGTTCGAGCGCGGTGATCTGGTCCTGATCCAGGGACCAGACGGGCGCACTGTGGGGCGCGGCCTGTCGGCCTATGGCGCGACCGACGCCCGCGCCATTGCCGGCCGGCGCAGCGCGGAGATCGAGGCCGTCCTGGGCTATCGCGGCCGGGACGAGATGGTGCATCGCGACGATCTGGTGCTGGGATAAGGCGGCTCCCTCACCCTCCCACCCGCTGACGCAGGCGGGCCCCTCCCTCTCCCGCAAGCGGGCGAGGGGCGGTACATCGTGACGCATAGTTTACGCCCCTCGCCCACGAAAGTGGGAGAGGGAGGGGCCCATTGGTGCCAACCAATGGGAGGGTGAGGGTGCGACCGATCCATCCCCCCGCCATTCCCATCGCCAACCAGGGCCACCGGCGCTATGATCCCCGCTCCCAGAAACCGGAGCCGCCCATGACCGACACCGCCCCCACGGCCGCCTTGCTGATCATCGGCCGCGGCCGGGACGAGATGGTGCATCGCGACGATCTGGTGCTGGGATAAGGCGGCTCCCTCACCCTCCCACGCGCTGATGCGCGCGGGCCCCCCTCTCCCGCAAGCGGGCGAGGGGCGAAAACGAGCATTGTCAGCTATTACGCCCCTCGCCCACGAAAGTGGGAGAGGGAGGGGCCCATTGGTGCCAACCAATGGGAGGGTGAGGGGGCGACCGATCCATCCCCCCGCCATTCCCATCGCCAACCAGGGCCACCGGCGCTATGATCCCCGCGCCCAGAAACCGGAGCCGCCCATGACCGATACCGCCCCCACGGCCGCCCTGCTGATCATCGGCAACGAGATTCTGTCCGGCCGCACACAGGATGCCAATCTGGCCTTCATCGCCAAGCATCTGGGGGCGCTGGGCATCCGGTTCCGGGAAACCCGCGTCGTCCCGGACGAGGAGGCGGAGATCGTGGCGGCGGTGAACGCGTTGCGTGCCCGCTACACCTATGTCTTCACCACGGGCGGCATCGGCCCGACTCATGACGACATCACGGCGGAATGTATCGCCAAGGCGTTCGGCCTTCCCCTGATCCGCCATCCAGAGGCGGTACGGCGGCTGGAAGCTCATTATGCCGGCACGGGCATGCTGAACGAGGCGCGGCTGCGCATGGCCAATACGCCGGAAGGCGCCATCCTGATCGACAATCCGGTATCGACGGCGCCGGGCTTCCAGATCGGCAATGTCTTTGTCATGGCCGGCGTGCCGGTGATCATGCAGGCCATGCTGACCGGCATCGGCGACCGACTGGTGGGCGGGCCGGTGGTGAAGACCAAGTCCGTCGCGTCCGCTGTGCCGGAGGGAACCTTCGCCGACACCCTGCGCGCCATCGCGGCCGATTATCCCACGGTCGATATCGGCTCCTACCCGGCCTTCCGCAAGGGACAGGTCTCCACCGCCCTGGTCCTGCGCTGCACCGATCCGGCCGTGCTGGACACGGCGACGGCGGTTGTGGCCGACATGCTGCGCGCCCTGGGTGGCGACCCGATCATCATGGATGGATACGGGGATCAATAAGGAAAAGGGGCGGGCCGCGATCGCTGTGGCCCGCCCCTTTTTTACAACGGTCAATCCGCGTAGACGCCGGCCGCCGTGATGATGGGCTTCCAGCGGTCGATCTCCGTCACCACGAAATCGCCCAGCACCTTGGGCGTCGCGCGGTCCTGGGCCACCGGCTCGGTCCCCAGTTCGTTGAAGCGCTGCTTCACGATATCGTCCTTCAGCGCCACTTTCAGCGCCTCGGACAGCTTCTTCGTCACCGTGTCGGACGTGCCCTTAGGCGCATAGATGCCGTGCCAGACGGCGACCTGCACCGTGGGCAGGCCCGCTTCCTTGGTGGTGGGCAGGTCGGGCAGCGAGGGCACGCGGGTGGGCGTGGTCACGGCATAGGCCTTGATGGCCCCGCCCTTGATCTGGCCCGTAGTGTTGGTGGTCTGGTCGCACATCAGATCGACCTGACCGCCCACCAGATCATTCATGGCCGGCCCGGTGCCCTTGTAGGGGACGGTGGTCAGGGACGTGCCCAGCGCCTGCATGAACAGCATGCCGCACAGGTGCGACGCGGCGCCCACGCCGGCATTGGCCAGCGTCACCTTGTCCGGGTTGGCCTTCACATAGGCGACCAGTTCCTTCAGGTCCTTGGCCGGGAAATCCTTCTTGGCCACGATGGTCATGGGCACATCGGTGACCAGGCCCACGGGCGCAAAATCGGTCCGCGGGTCATAGGGCAGCTTGCGGTACAGGGTGGCGGCCGTGGCCTGCCCGATATGGTGCAGCAGGATGGTGTAGCCGTCGGGATCGGCCTTGGCCACGCGGGCCGCACCGATGGTGCCGCCGGCCCCGCCGACATTCTCCACCACCACCTGCTGGCCCAGCGTCTTGCTCATCGATTGGGCGACAAGGCGGGCGACCGTGTCGGTCGGGCCGCCGGCGGCGAACGGCACCACCATGGTGACGGGCCGGGTCGGGTAATCCTGGGCCTGGGCCGTGCCGGCCCCGATCAGTAAAGCGGCCGCAAGGGCGATGGGTGCGAAGCGCATGGATCCTCCTGTTTTGTCTTTATGGGGGGCGGGCAGAGATGGAGAGAGGATGGTCAATCCTCCTCGTGGAACACTTCCTCGCGCCGCTTGCGGACAGAGGGCAGCAGCACGATGGCGATCAGGATCACGGCAATGACCAGCAGCGTGGCCGACAAGGGCCGCGTCACGAAGATGGCGGGGTCACCACGGGCGATCAGGAAGGACCGCCGCAGATTCTCCTCCATCAGCGGACCCAGCACGAAGGCTAGCAGCAGGGGGGCGGGTTCGAACCCGTGTTTCAGCAGAAAGTAACCCACACCCCCGAACAGGGCGACCAGCATCACCTCCACCCCCGAAGAATTGATGGAATAGACGCCGATGCAGCAGAACATCAGGATGGCCGGGAACAGGATACGGTAGGGCACGCGCAGCAGCCGTACCCAGACGCCGACCAGCGGCAGGTTGATGATGACCAGCATGGCATTGCCGATCCACATGCTGGCAATCATGCCCCAGAACAGGGTCGGGTTCTCATTCATCACCTGGGGGCCGGGAACGATGCCCTGGATCGTCATGGCGCCGACCATCATGGCCATCACGGCATTGGGCGGAATGCCCAGCGTCAGCAGCGGGATGAAGCTGGTCTGCGCGCCGGCATTATTGGCGCTTTCCGGCCCGGCCACCCCTTCGATGGCGCCCTTGCCGAATCGCGACGGCGTCTTGGAGATCTTCTTTTCCAGGGTATAGCTGGCATAGGGCGCCAGCACGGCGCCGTTGCCGGGCAGGATGCCCAGGATGGACCCGATGCCCGTGCCGCGCAGGATGGGCATGGCGCTTTGTTTGATATCGGCCCAGGTCGGCATCAGGCCCGTGATCTTGGCGCCCAGCACGGTGCGGTCTGCCGTCTTTTCCAGATTGCGCAGGATTTCGGCCACGCCGAACAGACCCACGGCCAGCGTGGTGAAATTGATGCCCTCCGCGATCTGGGCGATGCCGAAGGTCAGGCGCTGTTCGCCCGATTCGATATCGGACCCGACACAACCCAGCAGCAGCCCGACAATGATCATGGCCACCGCCTTGACCACCGATCCGCTGGCCAGCACGGTGGCGCCGATCAGCCCGACCAGCATCAGCGCGAAATATTCCGGCGGCCCGAAATTCTGGGCAAAGGCGGCCAGCAGCGGGCCGAACAGGGCGACCACGAAGGTGGCGACGCAGCCCGCGAAGAAGGAGCCCAGCGCCGCGATGGCCAGCGCCGGCCCGGCCCGCCCCTTGCGCGCCATCTGGTGCCCGTCCAGCGTGGTGACGACGGATGAGGTCTCACCCGGCATGTTGACCAGGATGGCCGTGGTACTGCCGCCATACTGGGCCCCGTAATAGATGCCGGCCAGCATGATCAGCGCGCCCAGCGGGTCCAGATAGAAGGTGATGGGCAGCAGGATGGCGATGGTGGCAATGGGACCCAGCCCCGGCAGCACGCCGATCAGCGTGCCGACCAGCGCACCGATAAAGCAGAGGCCCAGATTGATGGGGGTGGCCGCCGCCCCGAACCCCATGGCGAGGTTGGAAAAGACATTCTCCATGGATCAGAACCTCGGCCAGAGGGGGAAGGGCAGACCAAGGGCCAGCACGAACAGCCCGACCGCAAACAGGATCAGGGCTGTGCTGACCACCAGCAGTTCCCGCCATTTCGTGTCGCTGGACCCGAAGGCCGCGATACCGAACAGCAAGGCCGAGGCAATGACGAGGCCCAGCGGCCGGATGGCCAGACCGAAGGCCAGGATGGCCCCCAGGATGGGCAGCGCCTGACGCCAGTGCAGCCGGTCCAGCGGCGGCCCGTCCAGGGCCAGGGACCGGCCGGCGATGATCAGGCCCATCAGGCCGGTCAGGCCCGCCAGCACGGTGGGGAAATATCCCGGCCCCATGCGCGATGCGGTCCCGAATTTCAGATCGCCGATCTGGCTGAAGGCCAGGATAGAAAGAAGAATGAGGGCGATGCCGCCCACCATGTCCTGGGGGCTACGCACGCGCATGGCGGCCCTCCCCAGCGCTGTGGTTGAAACTGGCCGTGCGTCGCCGCATCCGTCCATCCCTCCCCTGATGTTACCCCCGGTTTTGCCGGGGATTTCCCAGGTTCCGGGTGGTGGGCTTTCCGCCATGATCGACAGTAACCCGGCACAGGCCGACCCGCAACCGGGGGGCTGGCCCTCACGACTTTGGTCGTGGGTTGGCCTCCGTCTCCACATCCAGCCACAGGCGCTTGTCATCCAGAGGCGTCTCTTCCGGCAGGTCCGGGTTGGCCAGGTGGAAGATGCGGGCACCCTGAAACCGGGTCAGGGGAAAGATCATCGATGTCGATGGATGGCTTTCCATGAAACGGCGCAACTCACCGCTGGCCACCATCTTTTCCAGGCCCGTCTGCATGCGGCGGGCAAGCTCGGTCTGCGCGGGGGCCACGAACAGATACATGGGCAGGGCATAGGACAGCAAAAGCCGGTCATAGACGATGACGCCCTTATCCCCGATGGATGCCACTTCCCCGTCGATCTCGTTCAGGGCGCGGGGAAGATAGTCGCAGCGCCCGTCATACAGGCCGGGATAGGCCATATCGATCCAGTCGAATTCCACCACGCGCAGGCCGGCGGCGCGCAGCACGACCGTGTCGGGCCAATAGGCGCCCTGGCAGGCCTTCATTTGCGACAATTGTTCCAGCTTGGTGATCTTGTCGAATTCGGCCTTGCGGTCGGCCCGGATCACCAGGGCGCGCTGCCCGGTCAGCCCCATGTCCAGCGGGATATGGATGGGCGTCACCAATCCTTCGCGTAGACGGTTGGTCGTGGTCCATAACAGGTCCAGCCGGTTATGCGCCAACTGCGCCAGCAACCGCGCCTGGGGCACATCCTCCGGCACATTCTGCAACCGCGCGGGGCCGAATTCGGCCGAGGTTTCCATCAGGACCTTCTCGATCAGGTCCAGATAGAAGGAGCGGACATTATGCCCGGCAGGCGACGCGTTATGCTCGACGCGATAGGTGCGGACACGCTGATCCTCCGCCCGGACCATGGCCGGTGCCAGCATCGCCAGTGACAGCAGCAGCATGGTCAGCCACCGCATGCACCCTCCTCCCCCACGCCGTTTGCCGGCGCCTTTATGAAAAATATGCCTTCAGCACACATATATTTCGGGGCCATGACAAGCTGAAAACGCTTCGCCTTTCATGCCCCGGCCAGATCGACGTGCCGGGCCATATGGTCGATGAAGGCGCGGATACGGGGCGACAGGTTGCGCCCGGCGGGCCAAAGCAGATGAATGCGTCCGGCGGGCCGCATGTGATCGGCCAGAATTTCCACCAGCCTTCCATCCCCCAGCCAGGGCCGGGCCACAAAATCCGGCACACAGGCGATACCCAGCCCGTCCGCCGCCAGAAAGGCGCGGGCCGTGGCCGTGGCGGCCAGGGCGGTGACGGGCAGGTCGATGACCAGACCGCTTTCCCCGCGATGGAAGGGCCAGGGTTCCGGCTTGCCGGTGACGGGATGGCGGTGGTGCAGACAGGCATGCCCGTGCAGATCTTCCGGCACCAAGGGCCGGCCCCGTTGCGACAGATAGCCGGGGCTGGCGACCACGCAATGGCGGAATTGGCCCAGGCCCCTGGCCATCAGACGCGAATCGGCCGGCGCGCCGGTGCGGATGACGGCGTCGTACCCTTCCTCGATGATATCGACCAGACGGTCGCTGGCGTCGATCTCCATCCTGATCTCGGGATGGGTGTGCATGAAGCCGGCCAGGGCTGGCAGCAGCAAGGCCTCCGCCACCGCCGGAATCCCGATGCGCAGGGGGCCGCGCGGCGTGTGGCGGCTACCGGACAAGGCTTCTTCGGCCGCCGCCATTTCCGCCTGGATACGCTGGCAATGGTCCAGGAACTGCCGCCCTTCCGGTGTCAGGGTGATGCTGCGGGTGGATCGGTGGAACAGGCGCACGCCCAACCGTTCCTCCAGCCGGGCCACGGCCTTGCCCACGGCAGAGGCCGATACGCCCGACAGGCGCCCCGCTTCCACGAAGCTGCGCGTGTCCGCCGCCTGCATGAACAGGTGGATGCCCCCGAACCGATCCATGATCACCTTCCATTACGGACAAAAATGTCCGCACAGTCCCGAACCATAGCCGGTTTCGGACAGGCATGCGCCCCCCTATCCTGCCGGTCTTTCGGGTTGTTTGGACGGGTGTGATGGAACAGGTGGTGGCGTTCGTACTGGAACTGGACCGGCTGAAGGCGGTGACACGCAAGGTGAAGCCGCTGGGCCAGGACAGATATGAGAATTCAGCCGAACATAGCTGGCACCTGGCCATGCTGGCCCTGTCCCTGGCGCCCCATGCCGAGCCCGGCACGGACATGGACCGGGTGATCCGCATGCTGCTGGTTCATGATATCGGGGAGATTGATACCGGCGACACGCTGTTCTTCATCGAAGCGGGGCGCCAGGACCGCAAGGTGGCGGAGGAACAGGCGGTGGCCCGCATCCTGGGCCTGCTGCCCGATGGGCAGGGTGCGCCGCTGCTGGACCTGTGGCGGGAATTCGAAGCGGGGACAAGCCGGGAGGCCCGGTTCGCCCAGGCCATGGACCGTGCCGCGCCTGTGCTGCTGAACCTCGCCAGTGACGGGCAAAGCTGGCGGGAGAACGGGGTCCGCTACGAACAGGTGGTGGCCCGTGTCGGCCCGCCCATCGCGGCGGGCTGCCCGGCGCTGTGGAACCACATCGCGGGACGGCTGGATGCCGCCCGCGATGCCGGATGGTTCGGGATTGCCTATACCGCGTCCCAGTGATCGCCACCGATCACTGGGCTTCAATCGCCAGCGCCGCCAGATGGCGGCGCCCGGCGCTGGAGGGCGAGTGCACATACCAAGCGCCATGCTCCATGGCTCCTGGTGTTAACCCCGGTACTTGCCCAGTTCCATCTTGCCGATCTGGTTGCGATGGACCTCGTCCGGGCCATCGGCCAGACGCAGGGTGCGGGCATTGGCATAAGCCCAGGCCAGCGGGAAATCGTCACAGACACCGCCGCCGCCGTGGGCCTGGATGGCCATGTCGATCACCTTGCAGGCGACATTGGGGGCCACGACCTTGATCATGGCGATCTGGGCCTTGGCCACCTTGTTGCCGACCGTGTCCATCATATGCGCGGCCTGTAGCGTCAGCAGCCGGGCCTGATCGATGGAGATGCGGGCGTCGGCGACACGTTCCAGCCAGATGCTCTGGGCCGCGATGGGCTTGCCAAAGGCCACGCGGCTGGTCAACCGCCGGCACATCAGTTCCAGCGCGCGCTCCGACGCGCCGATCAGGCGCATGCAGTGATGGATGCGGCCCGGCCCCAGGCGGCCCTGCGCGATCTCGAACCCGCGTCCCTCGCCCAGCAGGATGTTTGTCGCCGGCACGCGCACATTCTCGAACAGCACTTCCGAATGGCCGTGGGGCGCGTCGTCATAGCCGAAGACGGGCAGGGGCCGCTTGACCGTGACGCCGGGTGTGTCGGTGGGGACCAGGATCATGGATTGCTGGTGATGCCGGTCGGCATTGTCCGGGTCCGTCTTGCCCATGACGATCATGATCTTGCAGCGTGTGTCGCTGGCCCCACTGATCCACCATTTGCGGCCATTGATCACATAATCATCGCCGTCGCGGACGATGCTCGTGGCGATGTTGGTGGCGTCGGAAGAGGCCACCGCCGGCTCAGTCATGGCAAAGGCGGAGCGGATTTCACCGGCCAGCAGCGGCTTCAGCCAGCGTTCCTTATGCTCCTGCGTGCCATAGCGGACCAGCACCTCCATGTTGCCGGTATCGGGCGCGGAGCAGTTGAACACTTCCGGCGCCCAATGGCTGCGGCCCATGATCTCGCACAGGGGCGCATATTCCAGGTTGGTCAGGCCGGCGCCCAGGTCCGACTCCGGCAGGAACAGGTTCCAGAGACCGGCCTGACGTGCCTTCTCCTTCAGTTCCTCCAGCAGGGGCAGCGGCTTCCACCGGGTTGGCCCCTCGGCCACCTGGGCGGAGAGCGCCTTTTCGTTGGGGTAGACATGGGCGTCCATGAACGCGGTCACCCGCTCATGCAGGTCACGGGCGCGGGGGGACATTTCAAAGATGGCGGTCATGATGGGGGCTTTCATTCAGGAGAGGGGTGAGGGCTTCGGCAAAGTGATGCTTACGCGAAGCCTTTCTTCCCCTCCGCCACCAGCCGCCGCAGCAGCGGGGCCGGTTCCCAATAGGCGCCATCGGCATCGCCGGCCGCCACGGCGTCGGCGTGATAGCGGGTGATGTCGGCCAGGACATTGTCCAGCCCCGACAGTTCCGCGAACTTCATGGGGCCGCCGCGCCAGGCGGGGAAGCCGTAGCCATAGATATAGACGATGTCGATATCGCCGGCCCGCAGCGCCATCCCCTCCTCAAGGATCTTGGCCCCTTCATTCACCAGCGAATAGATCAGGCGCTTGCCGATCTCTTCGCTGGAGATGGCGCGGGGTGTGATGCCGCGTTCGGCGCGATAGGCGTCGACCACGGCCGTCACTTCCGGGTCGGGCAGGGGGGTGCGGTTGCCGGGCTCATACCGGTACCAGCCACGGCCGTTCTTCTGCCCCTTGCGGGCTGGGTCGATCCGGTCGGACAGGGGCGTGCCATAGATCAGGCCGGCAGCCACGCGGCGGGCGCGGATGAAGCCCATGACGTCCAGCCCGGCCAGATCGCCCATGGCGAAGGGGCCCATGGCCAGCCCGAAATCAAGGGCGGCCTTGTCCACCTGTTCGATGGACGCCCCCTCGATCACCAGGCGCTGCGCCTCGGTCGCGTAATATTGCACCATGCGGTTGCCGACGAAGCCGTCGCAATTCCCGACCAGCACGCTGACCTTGCCGATCTGCTTGCCCACGGCCATGGCGGTGGCGATGACGTCGGGGGCCGTGTGCTTGCCGCGCACCACCTCCAGCAGCTTCATCACATTGGCCGGGCTGAAGAAATGCATGCCGATCACGTCGGCCGGGCGCTTCGTGTGGGCGGCGATGGCGTCCAGGTCGAGCGTGGAGGTGTTCGACGCCAGGATGGCGCCCGGCTTCGCCACCTCATCCAGGCGGCGGAAGACCTTGGCCTTGACGTCTGCATCCTCGAACACCGCCTCAACGATCAGGTCGGCGTCGGCCAGGTCAGCATAATCGGTGGTGGGCCGGATCAGGGACAGGCGCTTGTCCATCTCCGCCTGGGCCAGCTTGCCCTTGGCGACGGTGCCCGCGTAATTCTTGGTGATGACGCCGATGCCCCGGTCCAGGGCCGCCTGATCCAGGTCCAGCAGCCGGACGGGGATGCCGGCATTGGCGAAGTTCATGGCGATGCCGCCGCCCATGGTGCCGCTGCCCAGCACGGCCACCTGCGCGATCTTGCGCACGGGCACGCTGGGCGGCACGTCGGGGATCTTTGAAATGGCGCGTTCGGCGAAGAACACATGGATCAAGGCCTTGGCCTGATCATGCGCCATGCATTCCATGAACAATTCCCGTTCGCGCTTCAGCCCCTCGTCGAAGGGCAGGGTGAAGGCAGCTTCCACCGCATCGACGCAGCGCTGGGGCGCGAACTGGTTGCGGGCGGACTTGGCCAGGGCGGCCCGCGCCTCATCGAACACCGCGCTGCCCCGGTCGGCAGCCAGACCGTCCTCCCGGTCGCGGGTGCGCTTGTGCGGGCCGGCGGGCAGGGTGGCGGCGAAGGCCAGCGCCACGGCCAGCGGGTCCGCCCCGTCGCCGACATGATCGATGATGCCCAGCGCCAGGGCCTTGGACGCCGGCAGGAAAGTGCCGGTGGTGATCATCTCGATGGCGGTTTTTGCGCCGACCAGCCGCGACAGGCGCTGTGTGCCGCCGCCGCCGGGCAGGATGCCCAGCTTCACTTCCGGTAGCCCCACCTGCGCCTTGGCCACGGCGACGCGGTAATGGCAGGACAAGGCCACTTCCAGCCCACCGCCCAGCGCGGTGCCGTGCAGGGCGGCGATCACCGGCTTCGGCCCCGATTCGATCAGGGCGTTCAGATCGTTCAGATCCGGCTCGCCCATCCCGCCGCTCAGGAATTCCGCGATATCGGCACCCGCGATGAAGGTGCGGCCAGCACCGACGATGACCAGCGCGGTCACGGCCGGATCGTTGAACCCTTCGGTCACCCGGTCCACGATACCCTGGCGCACAGCCTGGGACAGGGCGTTGACGGGCGGGCTGTCCACGGTGACAACGCCGACCGCGCCTTGGCGGTCGTAACGGACGGGCAATTGGGTCATTTGGCCTTCCCCCTGTGCCGGCACCGGCGATGGTGCCGTGATTGTCTTGACACCATGCTAAATTCAAACAAGTGTTTTAGTCAATGCATGCAGGTCACGGACCTTCCGTAACGTCAGCTATGTTGGAATATGGTGTTACAGGATGGTTGGCGCGGGCTTACAGGCCCGATAAGCTGTGAACAGCCGTTTGATACGGCCATGCAATGCCCCGTAAACGGGGGCCGTTCAGGGTTGCACTGGGGACAAACGGGATGAAGTCAGGGGCTGACAACGCCGCCGAGGCGGAAGCATCGGGCGGGCGCCAGGATACCAAGGAGGTGATCCTGGACGCTGCCGAGAAGCTGTTTGCGGAAAAAAGCTATTCGGCGGTGTCGCTACGCGAACTGACGCAGGCGGCGGGCGTCAATCTGGCCGCCGTGAATTACCATTTCGGGTCCAAGGATGCGCTGCTGATCGCCCTGTTCCGGCGCGGCGCCATCGAGTTGAACCGCGCCCGCGCCCGTCTGCTGCGGGAGGCGGAGGAGAAGGCCGGCGGTGCTACGCCGCCCGTGCGCGACATCGTGGCGGCCCTGGTCCTACCGGCCATCCGCTATTCCTTCACCTCCACCCGTCTGGCCCTTTACAATCAGTTCGTGGCCTTCGCCCGGGGGGATGGACCGGCGGAAGCGCGGGAGATGCTGGACAAGGAAGTGGGGCATTTGCAGCGCTTCGCCCTGTCGCTGGCCCGCGCCCTGCCGCATTTGCCGCAGCATGAAGTCTATTGGCGGCTGCATTTCGCCATGGGCGTGCAGCATTCGCTCTATACCGACATGAAGCGTCTGGAAACGCTGTCGGGTGGCCTGTGTCAGCTTGACGATCTGGATGCCGTGGCCAATCGCGTCATCGATTATGTCACGGCAGGGCTGGAAGCGCCCTATACAGCCAAGGGCTGACGGGCGTCGCCTGCGCCAGGACCAGTGCGCAGGCGACGCCACCGATTACAGCAACGGCGCCGTTGCCTGCTCCAGCCAGGCGAGATCCCCGCCTGAGACCAGCGGGGTCAGTTCGGCCCTGACGCGGGCGTGATAGGCGTTCAGCCAGTCACGCTCGTCTGCGGTCAGCAGGTCGCGATCCACCATGCGGCGGTCGATGGGGCAGAGGGTCAGCGTCTCAAAGCCCAGCATGGGCCGTTCTGCCCCCGGAATGGCCACCGGCACCACCAGTTCCAGGTTCTCCATCCGCAGGCCGTAGGAACCGGCCAGATAATAACCCGGCTCGTTCGACAGGATCATGCCGGGCAGCAGGGTGACGCTGTTCAGTTGTTTGCCGATGCGCTGCGGCCCCTCATGCACCGACAGATAGGAACCGATGCCGTGGCCCGTGCCATGGTCGTAATCCAGGCCCTGCTGCCACAGGAACTGCCGCGCCAGGGTATCAAGCTGGCTGCCGGCGGTCCCGGCGGGGAAGCGGGCGCGGTTCAGCGCGATATGGCCCTTCAGCACCAGGGTGAAATGCCGGCGGGCCTGCGGCCCCACATCGCCGACGGCCAGCGTGCGGGTAATGTCGGTGGTGCCGTCCAGATATTGCCCGCCGCTATCCAGCAGGAAGACGCTGTTATTCTCGATGCGGCGGTTGGTGGCCTCCGTGGCGCGGTAATGCACGATGGCGCCGTTGGGGCCGGCCCCGCTGATCGTCTCGAAACTGGGGCCGCGGAAATCGGCGGCCCCCTGGCGGGCCTTGTGCAGCGTCGCCACCACGGTCAGTTCGTCCAGCCCACCCTTCGGCGCTTCGACATCGAACCAGCGCAGGAACCGCACCAGCGCGGCACCGTCGCGGCGATGCGCGGCCCGGGCGCCTTCGATCTCCGTCTGGTTCTTCACGGCCTTGGGCAGAACGCAGGGATCACCGCCCTGGTCCAGCCGGGCCCCGGCCCCGGCCAGACGGTCCACGACCCACAGGGCGGCGGTACCCCCATCCAGCCGCACCTTGGCGCCTTCGGCCCCCAGGGCATCCAGGGCGGCGGCCAGTTCGTCGGGGGCACGGATGGCGACCTGATTGCCCAGATGTTCCTCCAGACCTGGCGCCAGCTTGCGGCGATCCACGAACCAGTCGACATTGCCGTCGGCGCGGATGGTGGCAAAGGACAGGGGCAGCGGCGTGCAGGGCACATCGGCCCCGCGCACATTCAACAGCCAGGCGATGCTGTCCGGCTGGGTCAGCACGGCGGCATCGGCCTTCAGTTTGGCCAGCGCCTCGGCAATGTCGGCCCGCTTGTCGCTGGCCGACCGGCCGGCGGCCGACAAGGGCTGGATAGTGACGACGCCCAGCGGCGCCGGCGGCTGATCGGTCCAGACGGCGTCCACCGGACTGCCCTCGGTCGCCACCAGTTCCACACCCGCCGGTGTCAGGCTGGCGCGCATCTTGTCGGCCCAGGCGCCCGTATGCATCCAGGGGTCAAAGCCCAGGCGGGATCCGGCCGGCAGGTTGGCCGCCGCCCAGTCGCCGTGGAATTCCTCGATCAGGTGATGATAGCTGAACAGGCTGGGGGAGACCTCCTGGCGCGCCTGGATCGTGTAGCGGCCATCGATGAAGAGGCCGGCCTTGTCCAGCAGCACGACGACCGCCCCGGCCGACCCGGTGAAACCGCTGATCCAGGCCAGACGGCTGCCGCGCAGGGGCACATATTCGCCCTGATATTCATCGGCGCGCGGCACCACGAACCCGTCCAGTCCCCGGCGCTTCAACTCGGCGCGAAGGGCCGTCAGCCGGGCGGCATGGTCGCCCGTGGCCGGATCAGCGGGGCGGTCGATGGTGGCGCGCAGGGCCGTCAACTGTTCCGACGTCGCGTCCGATCGGCGGGCCGAAACAAGGTCCAGCCAGGCATCGGGCAGTTCCCCATCGGGTGCGGCATTGACTCCGGCAATCAGGTCCCGGATGGACGAAACCGACCGGTCAATCCCGTCGGCGCGCAACAGATCGGCCAGGGTGGCGTCGCCCTGGTAAAGGGCAGTGGAATTGCTGACAGACACTTTCTGGCTCCCGCGAGCTTTATTGGTGCCGCCACGCTAGTGCGGCGGGCGCAGGCGCGCAAGGGCTGGGGTGTCTGCCCGCTGACCAGGGCTGGCCGACGGGCTGAGCTACCCTGCAACTTCTCTTGTTTCAGCTCCTTGGGACAGTACAGTGCAGGGGTAGACGCAGCGAACCGATCAACTTTCGGTCGGTGGTGAGGTGGCAACGCCCAGGCCCAGCGGTGTCAAGGTGTTGAACTGAACAAACTTGCTGATCTTGGGGTTGGTATTCGCATATTCACGGATGCGAGCGGCTGTCTTGGGGGCGACCGTTTTCAGGTAATTCGGGTTGGTCAGATAGGCCCGGATCGCTTCCGTCATCAACTCGCGTTTGATGTCGTCGCCCTTGTATCCCATATGCTGAGGCTTCACCGGAGGGCCGTGCTTTTGTGGGTTGTTGAGGGTATTGTACACGGCTTCAAGTTTTTTGACCAACCCGTCGGTTGGGATGGTTCCGGCAATATCGTCTATAGCGTGACCTACTTCGTGCGCGACAACACGCGGTCCAACTTTGTCGCCGAGATTGGGGTCAATACGGATGGCCTTTTCTTCACCGTAGCGTACGTAGCGTCCAGCATCTGATCCAATACGATTTCGGTCCGCTGTCAGTTCTATTGGGCGTCCTGTGAGTCCTTCCGCAACTGTTGCCATTGTTTCCGTATCGATTCTTTCATCCGGTCCCACGATCCGTCGTCCAGCCACGACGGGTGCAGTGAGGGGTCTTCCTTCACGATCTGCATGGAGCGTGCGGCCTTCATCGTGGTCCGGTAAATTTTGGTTTCCATGAGGGTAATCCTCTGTGAAAGGCCGTTGCCGAACCGTGGGTGCATCATAGATGAATACCTTCTTCTGAGCAAGATCGGTGACATCTGCACGTTTGGCGAGTTTTCCGGCGGCACTTGGAACAAACGGCAGAATACCGATCGCATTCGCCGCGGCGGCGCCATAGTCCCCATCATAAAGCGCCTTTCCTGTTTCAATGACCGACAACCCATCCCCAATGACTGGCGTCATGCCGATAAGATCATAAGGGGTCAGAAGGGGGGCTTCGCCGGATGGCATGATGCGAACCTGCCGCGCCCAGTTTTCCTGATCCCGGAAACTGTCATAGCCCATATTACGGTCGGTCAAATGGATTGGGCATGGACATCGCTCCTTCACTGCCATTCCCGCTTCCACGCCAAGGCCGGTCGCGGAATGCGAGAACAAAAAAAGCCCGGCGCGCAGGATGCGGCCGGGCGGTGTTTTGGAATTTATTCCTATATCAATGGCAGGAGACAGGGGGTGCTGTCAACAGATGAGACGGCAGCGTTGATGTCGGGTGCGCGATTGCGTGATCAAGCCATCCCGGTTGCCGCAGCAACATGGGGGAGCAACTGGTGCCGGCTGTCAGGATTGAACTGACGACCTACCGCTTACAAGGCGGTTGCTCTACCACTGAGCTAAGCCGGCGATCCAGG
Organism: Niveispirillum sp.; assembly: GCF_017996735.1. Lineage (GTDB taxonomy): Bacteria > Pseudomonadota > Alphaproteobacteria > Azospirillales > Azospirillaceae > Niveispirillum. Next base: position 1,477 of record NZ_JAGOGJ010000116.1, on the reverse strand, counting down.
CAGGGTTGCCGGAGGGGGGCACCCTCCGGCGAACGGGCGGCGACATTAGCGCCGCCGCGCAACTTCGTAAAGGGCCACGGCGGCTGCCGTGGAAACATTCAGGCTGCCGACAGGGCCACCCGTGGGTAATTTGGCGATTTCGTCGCTGCGCTCCCCCGTCAGGCGGCGGATGCCATCGCCTTCGGAGCCCAGAATCAGGGCGGTGCGGCCGGACAGATCGACCTCATGCAGGTGGCGGGCACCCGATTCGGCCAATGCGACGGTCCAGAAGCTGGCAGCCTTCAACTGATCGATGGCGCGGGCCAGATTGGTGACGCGCACCAGCGGCACCGCCTCTACCGCGCCCGAGGCCGTCTTGGCCAGGGTGCCGGTGACGGGCGGGGCGTGGCGGTCCTGCACGATCACGGCCTTGGCGCCAAAGGCGGCGGCCGAGCGCAGCACGGCGCCGACATTATGCGGGTCGGTCACCTGATCCAGTACGACCACCAGGGCCAGCGGATCGTCGGCGGCGGCATCGACAATATCCTCAATCTCCACCTCTGCCAGCGGCGCGCAGGAGAGCGCCACGCCCTGGTGCACGGCGCCGGGCGGCAGCAGCTTGTCGATCTCCTCCTTCTCCACCAGACGCGGCTCGGGCCGGTCCAGTTCGGCGTCGGAGGCCTTCTGGAAGGATTCTTCCAGCGCTTCCAGGCCCGATTCGGTGACGAACAGGTCGCGGATGCGCCGCCGTGGATTGGTCCAGGCGGCCGATACCGCATGCACGCCATACAGCAGATTGTGCTTGTTCAGTGCCGGGCCGGTGGTGGCGCGCAGGGGTGTGGATTCCAGGCCCAACTCCTCTGCCGCACTCATCGGGCGGCGGCGTTCGGTCGCACCCCTGTCCTGGCCGGGCGCCGGGCGCCGGTCGTCCCGCCGCTCGTCGCGGCGATCATCGCGCCGTTCGGGACGCGGGCCACGCGCCGGCCGGCTGTCGCCGCCCGTGCGCGCACCGCGCGTATCCTCTTCACGGCGGGGGCCGCGCGGGGGCCGCGCGTCGCCATCGCGGGCGGGCTTGGCAAAGCCGGGCTTGCCGCCGGCCTTGGGGCCGCGGGCCGCGCGGGGATTATCGTCATCGCGACGGGCATCGCGGGACGGGGAACGGCCGCCGGGGCGTCCGGCGCCGCTACCGCTGGCGCCGCCTTTGCCACCGGGGCGACCGGATTTAGGGGAGGGGGGTCGGTTTCTCATCCACGCACTTTCGTTCAAACCCAGGATTTCCGCCAGCGGATAGAAAGAATGAAGACGCATGTCAGATTGGCGTTGACAGACCCGATTTAATCCTTATAACCCGCACTCCGTTCAGGCCGCTGGCCGAGAACGGCACCGCGGAAGGGTGGCCGAGTGGTTAAAGGCAGCAGACTGTAAATCTGCCCGCATAGCGTACGCTGGTTCGAATCCAGCCCCTTCCACCAGTTCAGGCGCGCCCCAGAATATGGGG
>NZ_JAGOGJ010000115.1 GCF_017996735.1 Niveispirillum sp. | reverse complement strand
GCCGTCACATTTGTCGCGATCTTTACAACTTTGACAACATGCCCCCGCTTGTCCAGGACGGGGTTGTAGCTGCCCTGTATCCAGACTTCCCGTCCGCCCTTCGCCAGACGCCGGATCATCTGCACCGTTCCGGCCTTGCCACTACGCAGGATACTCCAGAACTCAGCATAATCACGGCTTTCACGCGTGGCGCCGTCAACAAAGATACTGTGGTGTTTTCCTTTGATCTCGTTCAGGGAGTATCCCATCACGGTCAGGAAAATGTCATTCGCGTTCAGAATGACACCATCGGGACTGAATTCGATCATTGCCTGGGCCCGGCCAATGGCTGTAAGAATCGAATCCGCATCATGATTATTGCCGAAAAACATGGTCGCCCCCTTGTCCCGTCCAACCGCCGTATCATGTTGGGGGAAGAATATGCCGGAACAGTGGAATGATCAGCATATCAGAAGGTTATAAATGTCGATTCTTCGGCAATTACTGAAAATACGATTTATTTATTAACCTTCGTTAAAAAGACGGGCTTTTATAAACTTAAGTATAGTTCTCAGAGGCTGCGCAAACATTCATGTTTACGCCGCTTTCCGCATCACGGCGCGATGGAGGAGCCGGATTGGCTGAAAACCCGATATTCGGCGACGATGCGCGATACGGTGGGTTGGCTGATCCCGTGCCGGCGGGCCATCTCTGCCCCGGAATGGGTGCCGGAGAGAATTTTTTCAGCGATTTCACGGCGCTGGGTGGCGTCCAGCTTGCGGCGCCGCCCGCCGATCCGGCCGGCGGCGCGGGCGTTGGCAAGACCGGCGCCCGTCCGTTCCAGCAGCATCAGGCGTTCGAACGCCGCGAAGGACCCGATCATCCGCATCAGCATATGGCCGGCCGGTCCCGTGGTCTCGATCCCTTCCGACAGGCTGCGGAAGCCTGCCCCCGCCTGCGCGATACGATCCAGGAGATGCAGCACTTCCTTCAGGGACCGCGAAAGACGTCCCAGTTCCGGAACCATAAGGATGTCGCCGGGCTGCAAACTCTCCAGCAAATGTTGAAGTTCCGGTCTGTCCCACCGGCCACTGGACGCCCTTTCGGTCACGACACGATCGCAACCCGCCTCCCGCAGCATCCGCGTCTGACGCAGCCCGTCCTGTTGATCCCCAGCCGAAAGGCGGGCATATCCGATCAGCATAGGGACCTCCCTTGTTCCCGGTCGTTCAAAGCACGAGGCGCTGGTTCGGCTTCAGGTTGAAATGCCGGGGCGCCCGACCGGCCTGCCGCAGCGTCACACGTTGTGCCTGGGGCGAGATGCCCAGAAGGAATGTCGGCGTGCCATCCTTGCGGGTGATGAGGCGGGCGGCCCCACCCTCGACCCGCGCCACCGGCTTGCCGGACAGGGCCAGATCCGCCCCCTTGCCGTCATAAGCGACCGACGCCGACCCGCCACCATCCAGCGGCATGGACAAACGGGCACCCCGCGCCGCCTTATGGCCCGGCCGGATGTTCCAGGACAGTTCCCCCGGCTCCTCCACCACGCCAATCAGGCGCCAGGTGTAATCCACCATGACCAGGGCCGTGGGGGAGTAGTTGGGATGATCCTCCCCATGGGTGAACACACCCGTTTCGGGGTCCATCTGCTGCCGGAAGGTCAGGTCAGTCTGGATCGCCTCGCACCAGCGATCCATCATTTCCGTGAACTCCGCCGCACGGCCGTAATGGTCCATCCAGCGGGGGGCCCGCAGCGCCGTCAGCCCCTGGCTGGCCCCGCCCCAACTGTTGGCCGGGATGGGCCGTACGAAGCTGGGATCGTCCATGGCGATGGAGGACAAGGGATACTTGCCCCAGAAGGCATTGGGGTTGTGCAACTGCCGCGTCCACAGCGTGTCGAACAGCGCCTGATCCACCACATGCTCACCACAGACCCGGCTGATCACATCGGATCGCACGCGGATGAACTTGTCTTCCGCGTCCAGATCATAGAAGGCGGCATCTTCCGCCACATACAGCTTTGACAGGATCAGGTTGCGGATCACCTCTGCCTGCTCGGCCCAACGATCGGCATCGGCGTTCCGACCCAGGGCGCGGGCCATCTCCGCCAGGGCGCGGCGGGCGCCGAAGATGGTGGCCGACAGATCGGGGCACAGGCGCGGGAGAGAGGGCAGGTCATGATGCCGCCGCGCATCCTTGTTGGGACACTGGTTGGGCATGCCGGCCCAGCGCGGGCTGTTGTCATGGCCGGTATCATAGGTGCAGAACCCCTCCACCAGCCCCGTGCCCCGCGTATTGCGGTAGCGCATCAGCCAACCGTCCCAGGCGCCACAGGCACGGTAGGCCACCTCCAGCAGTTCCCCATCGCCGGTATCGCGCGCCAGTTCCCAGGCCGTGGCCGCGATAGGCACCACCATCTGGATCTGGCCAAATCCGGTTTCCACCACCTTGTTGTTGGCCGGCAACTGCCCATCGGCCCGTTGCAGTTCAAAAAAGGTCAGGTGGCTGTTGCGCGCCACATCGGGGCGGAACTTGCGATAGACCAGCGCCTCATGCGGGCCGCATTCCTGCCAGATGCCGCGATAGACCGAGCCTTCGATCAGAACGGGCCTGGTGACATAGGGCATGACCTGCACATTGCCGGCCAGCACTTCCAGCGCCTTGTCATAGGCGGTCTGCCAGCCCGTATCGGCGGTCGTGAAGCGCGGGGCATCGGCCCGTTGCGCGTCGCTGGCCCGCACGCCGCGCGGCAGCGACAGGGAGGCCAGACCGGCAACACCAGCGGCCAGCAGGGCGCGGCGGGAGAATGTATGGTTCATCGTGCATCCCCCTTGGACAGCGGTTCCAGCCGCATCCAATCCACATCCACCACGCCGCCCGGCTCCCCCCTGGTAAAGGTGAACAGCGCCGGGCGGGAGCCCTTCCACCAGGAGAAACGGGCCAGTTGGATGGCGTCGCCAAACGGCCGGAAACTTTTGCCCTCATCCAGGCTGTAGGCGTAGCGGACCTTCTGATCCTCCGTCACCTCGGCGCGCAATTGCACGGTTTTGCCGTTCAGGGCATCCCCTCGCGTTTCAACGCCGGCCGATGACAGGGTCAGGTACCGTCTCCCGCCCTCCTGTGACACGCCGATCCAACTGGGCCGCACCCCGAACAGCGACAGGCCCGCCCGCTGCCCGTCCGTCAGGCGGGAGATATCCAGCCGTGCCGTGATGCGCCGGTCGGGTCCTTGCAGGATCTGGGTCAGGGTGTTGCGCGCCGTCGTGATCTGTTCGGCCTTGCCCGCTGTCAGGCGCAGGAAGCCGGGACGCGCCGACAGGCTCCACGCCTTGTCGTTCGGGTTATGGTTCCAGGACCATTGCAGGCCCAGGGATTTGGCCGCAAATTCGTCACTGTCCTGCAACCGGTCATTGGTCGGGGCGACGCCCGTATCCGGCATGGGATGGGTGGCAACTGGTTCGCCGCCATAGGTGCCGGCCAGCCGTATGCCCATCACCGGCCAGTCATCGACCCATTCGACCGGTTGCAGATGGACGATGCGGCCAAACGCACCCGTGCTGTTGAAATGCGCGAACCAGCCCTGGCCCGACGGGGTTTCAACCCAGCCGCCCTGATGCGGACCTTCCAGGGCCGTTGACCCCTGGCTCAACACGACCTGCCATTCATAGGGACCTTGGATGGAGCGGGCGCGCAGGGCCACCTGCACCCCCTTCTCCACCCCGCCGATCGGGGCGAAGATATAGTAGAAGCCATTGCGCTTATAGAGTTTCGGCCCCTCCAGGATGGGGAGATTCTCCTTGTCCTGGATGATGATCTTGCCTTCATCCAGCACGCTTTTGCCATCCGGGCTCATGCGGTGCAGGATGATGGGGCCGGCACCGACCACGGAATGGACCAGCCAGGCGGTGCCGTCATCGTCCCAGAAGGGGCACGGGTCCTCCAGCTTCGGCTTGGCGATCACCTGTACCGGCGAGTTCCAGGGACCTTCCGCCTTTTTCGCCGTGGACATGAACACGCCTTCATCGGGCGTCGCCCAATAGACGTAAAACAGACCATCATGGTGACGGATGGAGGGGGCCCAGACGCCGCTGGCGTATCGGGTGCCGTCCACCGGCTTGGACTTTGTGTCATCCAGTTGGAACGGGCCGGGCATGTCATATTCCGGCGCGAAGGGCAGTTTGGGCAGGACATGCCCCACGATGGCCCAATGCACCAGATCCCGTGATTTCAGCACCGGAATGCCCGGCGAGAAATGGAAGCTGGAGGCGACCATGTAATAGTCACCGCCAACCCTGATCAGGTCCGGATCGGAATAATCGGCATAAAGGATCGGGTTGGTGTAGGTCGCCGGCTCCGCTGCCCGCACGGACAGCGAAGAGAACAGCACGAAGGAAAGGGCGGTGGAGAACAGGAACCGGCGCATCGTCATCACCCGGCCATCTGATTGCCGTAACCGATGATGATGGTGGCCAGCACCAGCAGGCCGACACCCGACCAGACCATCAACCGCACACCGGGCCGCGCATCCTTCCATTCCTTGAAGGCAAAGCCCCAGAGCGTGCCGAAAATGATGATGGAGGCCATGTGCAGGGTCCAGGAGGAGAAACCATAGGTCCCCATCTGGCTTTCGCCCATCGTGTAGAAGAAGAACTGGAAGTACCAGGCGGCGCCGGCAATGGCGCAAAGCACGAAGTTGGCGGCCAGCGGCGGGCGTTCCCCCGACTGCTTCGTAAGGCCGACCCATTCGCCCGCACTCTTGTTGCGGTTGATCAGGAAGCCGCACCAGACGGCATTGGTGATCAGGCCGCCGAACATGACAAGGCAAAGGATCGGCAGTCCGGTCCATAGCGGACCGGTGCCTGCCGCCGCCGACAGGGCCTTCACCGGCTCCCCCGCCGCCAGCCCGAACGCGAAGCAGGAGGACATGATGCCGGAGAAGGTGGCGACGGCGATGCCCTTGACGAAGTCGAACTCCGCCACCGCCGCTTTCTTCTGTTCATCCGACAGGGCGGCATCCTTGCGCGCACCCGCCAGGGCGACGACGACGATACCGGCGAAGGTGACGGCCAAGCCCAGCAGGATGACATTGCCCCCGGCGCTGTCGATCAGCTTTGCCTGGAAATCACCCTGGAACAAAGGCGGGATCAGGGTACCGAAAACGGTGCAGAGGCCCAGCACGACGGCCATGCCCAGCGACAGACCCAGATAACGCATGGTGAGGCCATAGGTGAGGCCGCCGAAACCCCAGAGCATGCCGAAGATGACGGGCCAGACCAGCACCGGGGTATCGGCCCGCGACAGAACGCCCAGCAGGTCGTTCGTCTGCACCGAGGCGAAGAACCAGGGTGCCAGCAGCCAGGAGACAATCCCCCCCGTCAGCCAGTAAATCTCCCACGACCATCGCCGCACGGCGCGGTAGGGAACATAGAAGCTGGCGGACGCGAGGCCCCCCAGCCAGTGGAAGAGTACGCCCAGCAACGGGTTGCCCACCATGCCTCAAGATCCTCCCTGCACTCTGTTTTCGTTGGTGTTCAGTATGTCGTGCGGCCGCCCGAGGTGTCGAAGGTCGAGGCGGTCGTGAAGCTGCATTCCTCTGATGCCATGAAACAGACCATGGCGGCGCTTTCATTGACAAAACCCAGCCGCCCCATGGGGATGCGGGAACGCATATAGTCGATCTGGCTCGCCGGCAACTGATCCAGTATGGGGCTTTCGAACGTCGCGGGCGTCAGGCTGTTGGCGATAACACCCTTCATGGCCAGTTCCTTGCCCAGCGACTTGGTAAAGCCGATGACGCCCGCCTTCGACGCGGAATAGGCGGACGCGTTGGGGTTGCCCTCCTTGCCCGCCACGGATGCGACATTGACGATACGGCCATAGCCGCGCGTCAGCATGTGCGGAACCACGGAACGGCAGCAATGGAAGACGCCGTGCAGGTTGATGGCGACGGTGCGATACCAGCTATCCAGCGGGAAATCCTGTACCGCGACCGTGGCACCCGTGATGCCGGCCGAGCAGACAAGGATGTCCAGATGCCCCAGCGCCTCCACGCTGGATGCCGTGGCCGCGGCCACCTGATCGGCGTCCGACACATCGACGGCGCAGAAATGGGCCGCCCCCAGTTCCTTCGCCGCGACGGACAGCGCATCCGCGTTCAGGTCCCAGAGGGCCACCTGCCCGCCTTCGGCCAGAATGCGACGGGCGACTTCCAGCCCCAGGCCGGAAGCCGCTCCCGTGATGATCGCGTTGCGCCCGGAAAAGCGCCCGGTAAAAACACTCATGTTTCAAACCTCGAAGTTAGAACCTGCCGCTGATCGGGCCGTCGGTGATCCGGTCGGGAAGCCAGCGAGCCCCCGTGCTGCGGAAATCAACAACCTTTTCCAAGGCAAAGGCCGGCGCGCCCCGGGGAACGCGCAGGCGGAAAAAATCGGCGTCCTGCACATCTTCCAACCGGATGGCCGGACGTGGATCGGGTGCGTCCACCGCGATCTCGACATTGGTCATCTCGACCCGCCGTGCATGACGGATGAAGAAGCCGGTTGCCGGCAGGTCGCCGAACATCGTGGCTTCGGGATAGGCCATTTCCGCCTCAGGCGGATCAATTGCGGCCATCGCCGCCGGCGCGCCGCCGACATGGTGGAAATAACAATCGGCGATGCGCAGATCCTCGATCGGCTTTTCCGTCAAGCCCGCAACGACCGACGGCAGGATCGTGGCGCCGGAACTGACGACGTTCTGGATAAGGATGCGTTTCAGCGATCCGACCGGCACCCCGGCCGGTCCGCGCATACGCTTGCCCAGCCGCAGGAAGATCGGTGCATCGACGATGCCGCGCATGGCGATATTGCTGACGGTCACATCCTCAAGCACGCCGCCATCCACCGTTTCGAAGGCCAGGCCACGGCTGTCCTCGAACAGGCAGTTGGTGATGGTGATGTTGCGGAAGCCGCCATTGGTCTCGGTGCCGAACTTGATGCGCCCGTGGATCAGGGGCGCAAAATCGGCCGGCATCTTTTTCCAGGTGCCGTCCAGGACGGAGCCGACCTGATAATTGCCCGTGACCAGGCAATCCGAAATGGTCAGGTTCTCCGTCACCCGCGCTTCCCCCAGGCCAAAGCTGGATTTCGGACAGATGGCATCGTCATAGGGGGAATTGACGGTGCAATTGGTGACCCGCACATTCTTGCAGCAATCGATGTCGAACCCGTCGCGGTTCGTGTCGACCAGCAGATTGTCGATGGTCATATTGTCGACGCCGGTGGCCAGCAGCGCGAACCAGCCGCCCTCCAGCACCTTGAAATCACGCAGCAGGACATTGCGGCACCATTTCAGGGCAATGGCCTTGTTGCCCGTGCCGGGCCCGGACGGATCCTTCAGCCAATTGTCCTTGCCGTCGCCGCGTCCCAACCCCTTTCCCCAGATCAAACCGGGGCCGATGATGGCGATGTCGTGCAGACCTTCGCCCCAGATCAGGCTGTTACGCCAGTGGCTGTGGCCGAAATCCTGATATTTGTTCCATTCCGGGATCGGCTCGGGATGGTCGTAACCCTGGCTGTCCGTTGGTGCCGCCGCCAGGATGGTGGCCCCCTGTTCCAGGTACAGGGTGATGCGGCTTTTCAGGCGGATCGTGTAGCAGGCATAGGTGCCGGGCGGGAAATAGACGGTACCGCCCCCCCGCTCGGCCACATAATCGATGGCCTTGTTGATGGACGGCGTATCGATGGTCGATCCATCGCCCTTGGCCCCGAATTGCCGGATGTCGGCCTGGAAGACCTGGAACGGCCCTCCTTGGGCCGGTTGAGGCTTGGCGGCGGCAGCCCCCACAACCATGCCGGCCCCGGCCACCGCACCGGCACCCAGAACAAGCGAACGACGGTCGAACATCTTCACCCTCCCAAAATCACCGCCCCTTCCCGTATTTGGGACAAGGAAGGGGCCGACAAGGAGCGGCCCCTTCACACTCCACCGGGAAGCGGGAGCTGTGCTTAGAACTTCACCGTGGCGCCCAGGAAGAACTCAGGCCCCAGCACGTCATAGGTTGCCGACCAGGTATTGGAATTCGGCCCCTGCGTCGTGATCGGCGGACGGTTGTTGAACGCGTTGTTCACGCCGCCGAAGACCTGCAGGCTTTGATTGACGTCATAGTTGAAGGAGAAGTCGAAGTAGTTCTGCGCCGACAGGGTCGGATAGGCGATGCTCTCCAAGGCCGGCGTGGAAGCCGAACCCTGGCGCTTCGGCACGATGTAACGGTCGGTCGTGACCTTGCCGATATAGCGATGGCGGACCGACAATTGCAGCGCATCAACATTCCAGCTCACGCGTGTGCTGCCTCGCCAGACCGGCAGCGGCTGACCGCAGGTCGGGCCGAAGGAACCCTCGCAATGGTTCTGGATGTTGGGGAAGGCCGCCACGGGCGTGGAGGTGAAATCATCCAGGAAGGTGAAGTTGGAGGAAATGTCGAAGGAGGAAACATCGGACAGGCCGGGGAAACCGAAATCGGCGGCGAAGGAATACCGGGCCGCGAAATCGATGCCCGAGGTCTGCAGCCGGCCCGTATTTGCGTTCAGGATCTTGGCCACATAGGGGTCGTTGATTTCGCCCGTCGTCGGGTTACGGTTGATGGCGCGGCAGAACTCGCTATTGGCGTCCTGGATGACGTTATAGCAAAGGTTCAAGGTGTTCTGCAGACCGCCACCCAGGGCGGAGATTGCGCCGTCCAGCTTGATCTTGAAATAATCGACGCTGATATTCAGGCCGGGGACGAAGTCCGGCGTCAGGATCGTGCCGAACGTGTAGGTATCGGACCGTTCCTCCTGAAGGTTCGGGTTGCCGCCGAAATCAGCACCGAAGATGGTGTTGGGCTGCACCGCGGCCGTGAACACATTGGCCGCCGGCACGCCGGTCGCCTGACAGATCGCCCGCACGGCGGCCGTCTGCTGCGCCGCCGGGGACCGCGACGAACAGGGGTCGGTCGCCACGCCGACAACGCGGTTGATGCCGCCGAACAGCTCGTTCACGTTCGGGGCGCGGATGGCGCGCTGATACTGGCCACGGAACGCGATGTCGCGGTTGGCGCGGTAATCCAGACCACCGGAATAGGTCCAGACCGAACCGATACCCGACAGCGAATAGTCGGAATAACGGAAGGCACCATTGGCTTCCAGCGCGTCGACAAAATCCAGGTCGCGCAGCAGCGGCACGTTCAACTCGCCGAACACTTCCTTGACGCTGGTGCTGCCCTTGGTCGGCAGACCGGGATTGAAGCCGGCCACGTCGCCGGACGCCAGGAAGCTGTCGGGGGTGAAGGTGGCACTGGTGTCGCGCCATTCCACGCCCGTGGAGAAGCCGACATCACCGGCCGGCATCGGGAACAGCTTGCCCGTGATGCTGGCCTGGGCCGTCTGCTGCGTGGCCACCGTGGAATTGGTGGCGTTGATGGCGATGGCCGTCCGGCACGCCTCGGAGATGTTGGCACCGAAGATGTTGCAGACAGGGGCCGCCGTGCCGTTGGACAGCAGCGAGGCCTGCAGCCGCGACCGGGAAATGGCGTTCTGCAGCAGCAGCGTGTTCTCGGTGCGGGCGAAGGTGTAATAGGTGTTCAGGCTGAGGTCGGACAGGAAGTCTTCCGACGCGCTGCCCAGATCCCAGTCGAAGCCCCAGGCGCCCCGATAGGTGTTGCGGCGTTCCGTGGCGCGGCGGGGGCCGACTTCCACATAACGACGGCCCGCCGTAACGACGGCCAGACCGTCGCCCGCCGTCGTGGTGCGGGTGGCGGTGCCACTGGTCACGGTGGTCGTGCCCGTTTCCGCCAGATCCAACTGACGGAACACTTCCCGCATGGATGACGACAGATAGGGGTTGTTCACATTGAACAGGGTCGGTGCGCCGACATTGGTCGGCGCCAGACGGGCATCAACCACATTGTTCGAATAGTGCAGTTCCATGAAGCCACGGATCTTGTCCGTGAAATCATAGTGACCGAAGCTGTTCAGCATGACGCGGCGCTGCGGCTGGATCAGGTAATTGTCCGGCCCCAGATTGAAATCATCCTGCGGCGTCACCGCCGGACGGGCCGTCGTGCCGGCATCGTTGAAGGTAAAACCGCGCGAACCCAGCGTGCCCAGACCGGCGGCCGTGTAGGCGGCATTCAATGCCGCATTCGACCCGCCGAATGACGGAATGCCGGAGAAGCGGCCATTGGGGATATCGCCCGACCCGCCCCGGATAAAGCCCAGTTCGCCGCCGCCCGCGACACAGCCCTGGCCGGCCGGCGGGGTGAAGGGCGTGCCCGCACCGTTCGGGCTGCTGGTCCCCTTGACCACGCAACCATCGGACAGGCTGTCATAGGCGAAGCTGCCACGGTCGCCGCGGGTGATGGCACCACGGTCCAGGAAGTTGCCCGCCACCACGATATTGCCCCGGCCGTCGGCAAAATTGCCGCCCGCCGTGATATCCACGTTATAAACCGGCGTACCCGTGGGCTGATCCATATTGATCTGGGCGCGGGCCTCGACGCCCTCGAAATCGTCGCGCATGATGAAGTTGACGACGCCGGTGATGGCGTCCGAGCCATAGACGGCCGAAGAGCCGCCCGTCACAACCTCGGTACGGGACACCAGGGTCGACGGGATCGTGTTCAGGTCGGTAACCTGCTCCGGTCCATAGATCGCGAAACGACGCCCGTTGACCAGCACCAGATTGCGGGTCGCACCGAAACCACGAAGGTTGACGTCGGCGAAACCGCCGGGAACCGTGTTGGACGTGGCGCTGCCGAACTGCGAGCCGACCGACTGCGGCAACTGGGCCAGCACCTTTTCGATATTGACGTTGCCGGACAGCTTCACATCCTCGGCGCCAACAACGCTGACGGGGGTGGGCGCCGCGAAGGCGCGCGGAATGCGCGACCCGGTGACCACCACTTCTTCCAATGTTTCGACCTGCTGGCCGGTCGCGGCGTCCTGTGCCAACGCTGGCATAACAAGACCTGCAAAGGCGGCGACAGCCGTACCCGTCAGCAGCCGTCCGCGACGACTGATCTCACACTTGCGCACAGGGACCTCCCTCTTGGCTTCTTTAAAAACTGCAGACATACCGGCGTGTTCAGGCAAAATCCCTGGCCGCCAGCATGTATCCCATATTTTGGAATGCATTATTATCTATTGAGATTGTGACGTCAATGGTTTTGTTACCGCTCCCAAAGCGCCACTGGCCAAATTCCCTGAACCGCGGAACAATGGGCCGCACATCAACGACGATGACCCCGCGACAATATGGCAGTCAGAGCCGGGGTTCGGACCAGAATGGAGGTCGGATTGCGGAAGAAACGTCGTGAAAAGGGTAAGATCGGTTGCATTGGCCGCAATCAAGCTGCCGCAATCCTTGTATGGATCACATGACTTCCTGCCCCGCTACCATCAACCTATTGCTGCTTTCTTGGGGCGACTCTGCTATAGAGCCGAAATCCTTGATAAACCGGCGGCGGCATCTTGAGCATCTGGGGACAGCGCTGGAAGGTTCGATCAGCAGCGGGTTGTTTTGCTGCCACCTTGCTGCTGCACGCCTGGACCTTTCCGGCACAGGCGGCCGACCGATGGGAAGAACTGTCGACGACGGTTTTCATCAATTACGGTCGTGACCAGGGCCTGCCGCATCCGGTACCCACCGCGCTTGCCCAGGACCGCGACGGTTTTCTGTGGGTCGGTCTGCAAGGGGGGCTGGCACGCTGGGACGGCTATCGTTTCCGCACCTATCGTGCCGATCCGTTGGTGAAAGGCAGCCTGCCCGACGATTGGATCTCCATCCTGCATGTCGGCGCCGATGGAAGGTTATGGGTTGGCAGCGGTGCCGCAGGACTGGCCCGCTACGACAAGACCACCGACCTGTTCCACCCCGTGACGCTGAGCACCGTCCCCGGCCGCATGCATATCGGCGCCATCGCCGATGATGGGCGTGGCGGCCTTTGGGTGGGGACGGATGATGGGCTGTACAATCTGTCCGCACAGGATGTCCCCAGCCTGATCACGGCGGATGGATTGCCATCCGGCGCGGTACGCGCGCTGTTGCGTTCCGACGACGGAACATTCTGGGTGGGTGGAGCCTTCGGCCTGGTCCGACGCCGCGCGGGAGAGGTCGCGTTCACGACCATTCCCACGGTGCGGGACGCCTTGGGCGTATCCGCCCTGGCGCAGGATCCGGAGGGAAGGATCTGGATCGGCACAAGGCGGCGTGGCCTGTTCGTTCTTGAACCGGGATCGGACATGCCTGTTCCCATCGGTGTGGGAACGGGCATGGAGAAAAGCGGCGTCGCCACCATGGTGGTGGCCAGCCCGACCGAAATCTGGGCGGGCCTGCGCGGCGGCGGCATGTGGGCGGTCGACATCCACAGCCGCCGGGTCCGCCCGATGCGGCATGACCGAACCCTTCAAGCCAGCCTGTCGCATGACGACATCTGGGCCTCCTTGCGGGACGATGCCGGTTCCATCTGGATCGGCACCAGCGGCGGCCTCAGCTACCATCCCCATGACCCGGGCATCATTTCGACCATTTACGGCGGCACCCAGCAGCCGGGCGGGCTGACGGGCACGGATGTCCTCTCGATCCTGCCCTTGCGCAATGGCCTGATATGGCTTGGTTATCTCAATAATGGCGCGGAGTTGATCGACCCGGCGGGCGGGCGTCTGGTGACCCTGCAACCCGATCCGGCCATATCGGACGGCGCCTTGCCCCCTTCCCAGGTTTCCGCCCTGGTCGAAGGTGCCGACGGGACGGTCTGGTTTGGCACCCGCCACGGGCTCTATGCCCGCAATCCGGCCACAAAGATGCTGCGGCTGGTGCCGGTTCCCGGACGGGACCCTCACGCCGCCGTTGCTTCCCTGACATTTGATCACGATGTCCTTTGGCTGGGGGGAGAGGATGACGGGTTGTGGGGTTTCCGCCCCGGCGGCCAACCGGAGATCGTCCTGGCCGGGGGCGCGGTCGCGCTGGCCGACCCTTGCGTAAACATCATCCGCCGTGGGGCGGGCAACGACCTCTGGGTCGGAACGCGCGACGGCTTGCATCGCATCGATGTGATGACCCATGCGGTCGAACATATCGTCGCGGACCCCGCCGATCCGCAAGCATTGCCAGGCCGATACGTGGTCAGCCTTCTGATGGATCGTCAGGAACGACTATGGGTGGGCACCTTTGGTGGCGGCATCGGGGTATTGACAGGCCGCGACGCGCAAAACCGGCTACGCTTCCAGCGGCTTGGCCTGGACCGTGGTCTTCCCCATGTCAATGTCGGCAGCATGCAGATGGACAGTGCCGGAACCATCTGGGCCGGCACCGATGACGGGCTGGCCATGATCGATGCCGAACGCCTGACCGCCCGTGCCGTACGCCGCGCCGATGGCGCACCGTTGCTGGACTATGTTGCGGGTGCGGGCGCCACCGACGCGACGGGCGCCGTAATGTTCGGCGCGCTGGGCGGCCTGACCGTGGCGCGGCCGGGCGCCCTGCCCCCTTGGCGTTTCCGCCCGCCCATGGTGGTGACGGACCTGCGCGTCGGCGGCAAACATGTCCCGGTGGGACGGTATAACGGCCAGCACAATCCGCCCCCCTTGGTTCTCACCCCCGACTCCAACAGTCTGGCCGTGGAATTCGCGGCACTCGACTATACGGCGCCGGAACGCAATCACTATGCCTACAAGCTGGAGGGATTCGATCCCGACTGGGTGCAAACCGACGTCAATCGGCGGCTGGCCGTCTATACCAATCTGGCGCCCGGTCAGTATCAGTTGCGGCTGCGGGGCACTAACCGTGAAGGGTTGACGGCGGCGGACGATCTGGTTTTGCCCGTGCAGGTTCTTCCGGCCTGGTATCAGCATCGCTGGGCCCAGACGCTGGCGGGGCTGCTGGCGCTGCTCGGCATTCTGGGGCTGGTCCGCTGGCGCACCTCCCTCCTGCGCCGACGGCAATCCGATCTGGAGCGACAGGTCGCGGATCGCACATCGGACCTGCGCGCCGCCAATGAGCGGCTGAAACGGCTGGCCATGACCGACCCGCTGACCGGATGTGCCAACCGCCGGCATTTCATGCAGTGCGCGACGGAAGCCGTGGCACAGGCCATCCGCGATGGAGCGCCGCTCAGTCTGGCTGTGCTGGACCTGGATGATTTCAAGCGTATCAACGACACCCACGGGCATCCGGCGGGGGATGCGGTCCTGGTGATGGCGGGCCAGTTTCTGACCGGCCATCTGCGTGAAACCGATCTGGTCGGCCGTGTGGGGGGCGAGGAATTCGCCCTGCTGATGCCGAACACCGATGCCGAAGGCGCGACCATGCTGGCCGAGCGGCTATGCGTGACATTGGCGGCCGGCCAGGTCTCCGGCGACAATGCCACCATTCAGGTGACGGCCAGCATTGGCGTGGCGGAACTGCGGCCCGACGACGACCTGGATACGCTTTATGCCCGCGCGGACTCCGCGCTTTATGCGGCCAAGCAGGGCGGGCGCAACCGGGTCATTCTCGCGACGCTCTGACGCCGTCCGTTCCAAGCGGACACCGTCAATCGGGCCTGCGGGGTTTTACCGGGATCGACCGGATGAAACCTCAGGCGCCGATACCCCGCCTGATCCCTTCACTCAGCGGGAACTCCATGCCGCAACGCAGACCGTCCGGCTCGAAATACAGTCTGGTCTCCCCCTGGATTTCATAGGCGAGCGACCGTTTGATCAATGTGGTACCAAAGCCATGCGACTCCGGTACGCTGGTCTTCGGCCCGCCCCTTTCCTTCCAGGTCAGACGGATACGGGGCGCGTCTCCGTCGCTGAGGCTCCAGCGCACATCCAGATGACCGCCGCCCTGGCAAAAGGCGCCATATTTGGCGGCATTGGTCGCCAGTTCATGAAAGACCAGGGCAAGCGCCAGGGCCGCCTTGGGCCGCAGATCGATGGCCGGTCCGTCGATGGTGACATCCTGCGGTTCCTGGGCATAGGGGGTGACCTCGTGCTGGATCACCTCCGACAACTGCACCCATTCCCAGTAATGGTCGGCCAGAAGATTGTGCGTGGCCGACAGAGCCCGCAACCGGCCCTCGAAGGACCGCCAGAAACTGTCCGTGTCGGCATGCCGACGACGGGTCTGCTGGCCGATCGACAGGACGGTGGCCAGGGTGTTCTTGACCCGGTGTGACAGTTCCGCCATCAGCAGTTCCTGCCGTTCCTCCGCCTGCCGCCTTTCCGTCACGTCGATGATCTGAACGACGGCCCCGGACGGCCCCTCGTCGCCGTCCAAGGGCGTGATCGAGAACAGAACCGGCACCCCGTGCCCATCCGACCGGGTCAGGATGGCTGCCTGTTCGGTAACCGCCGGCACGGGGCTTGACCCCGCCGCCATGCTTGCCCCCAACCGTTCGAATACCGATGCCCCCTCAAACTCGCCCCCCAGCAGCGCCATGGCGGGCGGATTGAGATATGTCGCCATACCCGCACGGTCGGTAAGGATCAGCGCCGCCGGCACATTGCGGGTGATGGTGGCGGTGATCAGCGCCTGATCCGCCAGCCGCCGGTTCACGGCCGCCAACTGGTCCGCCAGCATGGCGCGGGTCCGCGCGGCGTTGCGTTCAGCCTCCAGCCGCAGCGCCCGCCCCTCCCGCTCCCGGAAATCGGCCAGCAGCCGGCGGTTCTGGTCTTCCAGGAAACGCCGTCGCAATATGGCGCGCAACCGCGCCCGCAGGGAGGAGAGTGAGGTGTTGGGATCGAAAAGATCGTCGATGCCGGCTGCCAGCAACCGGTGCAACTGCTCCTGCCCATGTCCGCCGCCGATGCCCAGTATCACGGCGGTTCCCGTCCCCATGCTGGCGCGGCACTGACGGCACAGTTCCACCCCCCCGACATCCGGCAACTGGTCATTGACCAGCATCACATCCTGCGGTTCATGCGCCAGCCGGGCCAGGGCGTCGGTCGCGTACCCGACCTCCGTCACCAGACAGCCTTCCTCCACCAGCATTTCC
This sequence comes from Niveispirillum sp., assembly GCF_017996735.1. GTDB lineage: Bacteria > Pseudomonadota > Alphaproteobacteria > Azospirillales > Azospirillaceae > Niveispirillum. The sequence continues at coordinate 4,738 of NZ_JAGOGJ010000115.1, read as the reverse complement.
CGCAACCGGTGCCGGATATCGGCGCCGAAGCCGGCCACCAGCACACGGGTCTGCCGGAATTGAAGTTGCGGGAGCACGTCCATGTCATCGTCGCGCCGGGCGTGACGCAGCAATTGCCCCACCCGCAGCAGCAGCGTGGCGGGGTCAGCGGATTTGGCCAGGAAATCATCGGCGCCGCTGTCCAACCCCTCGCGCTGACGGGCCGGCGTCTCATCGGCGGTCAGCATCAGGATGGGCATTGACAAGGTCGCCAGATGCAACCGGATCAGCCGGCAGAGATCCCCCCCCTGCATACCCGGCAGATGATGATCGACGATCAGCAGATGCGGCAGCAAACGATTGAGGACAGGCAACGCCGCCTCGGCGCTGTCCACCTGTTCGACCTGATAGCCCTCATCCTCCAGCAGCAGCCGCAGGCGCAGGGCCTGGGTGGGACTATCCTCAACCAGAAGAATACGCCGGCTCGGCGCCTCAGTCCTGATGGACACCAACCACCTTCAAGGTTTCGACCGGTCCGGACGGCGAAAATACCGACTGTGCCAGGCGGGACAGATCACGCTCCACCACCGGCTTGCGCAAAATAGGGCGTCCCTGCCATTCGGCAGGAAGGCCACTGGCGTCATAACCGCTGGTCAGGATGAAAGGGACACCACGCGCCGCCAGGGCGGCCGCCACAGGGAAGACCAACTGACCGGACAGGTTCACATCCAGGATGGCGCCATCAAGCGCTTCATCCCCCGCCAGGATCAGGGCCTGATTGATATCGCCCACGGGCCCGATCACGCCAAAACCCAGGTCCGCCATGATATCGGCGACATGGATGGCGATCAGGAACTCGTCCTCGACGACCAATATCTGTTTTTGACTCCCCATTGACGGCAAACCCTGTAACCCGGCAAAGCAATCTTGATAGCTTAACGCTGTTCGCAGGCAAATGGCGCTAAGCGTTGAGCCTTATTTCGAACGGCCTAAGGTTGGGTATAGGCCGGCAGATTAACCTAATCTGCTGGCGGATTTCCGCCGATTTCAGACATGATGCGGCTGGCTGTGCGCCCGGCCAGGGCGCCAAGCGTCGCAATACGCGCATCTGTGATGCGCGCCATGGGACCGCTGAGCGACACGGCACCCACCGGATCGCCATGTTCGTTGAAGATTGGGGCGGCAACGCAGCGCAGGCCCACGGCATGTTCCTCGTCATCAATCGCATAGCCGCGCCGCCGTGCCTCGGCCAGATCTGCCTTCAAATCCGCGTCGTTCGTGATTGTGCGCGCGGTCATCCGCGGTAATCCATGGCGATCGATATGGCGGACCAGCATGCCCGCATCCATCGCCGACAGCAGCGCCTTTCCCACGCCGGAGCAATGCATCGGAACCCGCGCGCCCAACCGGGCGAAGGTGCGCATCATCTCCCGGCATTCCACCTGGGAAAGATAGACGGCCGCCCCCTGATCCTCGATCGCCAGATTGACCGTCTCACCGCTGGCTTCCATCAGGGCACGCATATGGGGACGGGCCAGACGGACCAGATCGCGGGTACGCAGGAACCCGTTGCCCATGATGAAGGCCTGCACCCCTACCGACCAGAGCTTTGTCTCCGAATCGAAGCGAACATACCGCTCGGACTCCAGCGAGGTCAGCAATCGATGCGTGGTCGACGCGGCAAGCCCGACTGCATTGCCGACCTCCGTCAGGCTGGCGCCCCCATCGGCCTGGGCCAGATGGTTCAGAATGGCAACGGCACGGCCAAGCACCTGGACATTGCCGCTGCGCTCCACACTATCGGCTGAAACTTTCGTCATAGGCATTTCCCCGGCTTCGGTCAGACCCTATCATCAATTTCCGTATCGTGGAAAGACTTCCATTGTGTATTGCATGCAGACGCGGGCGCTGATACGGGTTTGACCAGCCCCCTTACATTTCCCACGGAAGGCCCGTCCAATGTCTGCCACCGTCGATGTCCACGGCCTGAAGGTCGATGCCGAACTGCACCGTTTCCTGGAAACGGAAGCTCTTCCCGGCACAGGCGTGGAACCCGCCGCCTTCTGGTCCGGTTTTGCCGCCCTGTTCCGTGACCTCGCCCCGGTGAACAGGCGCCTGCTGGATCGGCGTGACGCGCTGCAGGCCAAGATCGACGGCTGGCATGTCGCCCGGCGGGGGCAGGATATCGACCCCGGTGCCTATGAGGCGTTTCTGCGCGACATCGGCTATCTGGTGCCGGAGGGACCGGATTTCGCCATCACCACGGCCAACACCGATCCGGAAGTCAGCCAGGTGGCCGGGCCGCAGTTGGTGGTGCCGGTGATGAACACCCGCTTCGCCCTGAACGCCGCCAATGCCCGCTGGGGCAGCCTGTATGACGCGCTTTACGGCACCGACGCCCTGGGCGATGTGGGAACACCGGGTGCCAAGGGCTATGATCCCGTGCGCGGTGCCGCCGTGATCGCCAAGGGACGGGAGGTTCTGGACCGCGCCGCGCCGCTGGCCACCGGCAGCCACAAGGACGCGACGGGATACAGCATCGCCAATGGCGCCCTGTCCGTGACGCTGAACAACGGGTCCGTCACCGGCCTGGCCGATGCGGCACAGTTCAAGGGCTATAACGGAGAGGCCGCCGCCCCGACCAACATCCTGCTGGTCCACCATGGCCTGCATCTGGATGTCGTCATCGACCGGTCGCATGCGATCGGCAAAGGCGATGCGGCCGGTGTCGCCGATATCGTGCTGGAATCGGCCCTGACGGCCATCATGGATTGTGAGGATAGCATCGCCGCCGTCGATGCCGCCGACAAGACCATTGTCTATCGCAACTGGCTGGGCCTGATGAAGGGCGACCTGACGGCGACGTTTGAAAAGGGTGGCCATACCCTGGACCGCGCCCTCAATCCCGACCGTACCTACAACAGCGCTGATGGCACGGGTACCGTCACCCTGCACGGCCGTTCCCTGCTATTCATCCGCAATGTCGGGCATCTGATGACCATTGATGCCGTGACGTTTGAAGATGGGTCCTGGGTCCCGGAAGGCATCCTGGACGGTATCGTCACGTCGCTGATCGCCTTGCACGACCTGCGCCGCACAGGCGGCCTGTCCAACAGCCGCGCCGGTTCGGTCTATATCGTCAAGCCGAAGATGCACGGGCCGGAGGAAGTGGCCTTCGCCAACCATCTGTTCGATCGGATCGAGGATGTGCTGGGCCTGACCCGCAACACCCTGAAGATCGGCATCATGGACGAGGAGCGGCGGACCACCGTCAACCTGAAGGAATGTATCCGCGCCGCCAAGGATCGCGTCTGTTTCATCAATACCGGCTTCCTGGACCGCACCGGCGACGAGATGCACACCTCCATGCAGGCCGGCCCCATGATCCGCAAGGCGGACATGAAATCATCCGCCTGGATCGGCGCCTATGAGAACTGGAACGTCGATAACGGTCTGGCCGCCGGCTTCCGGAGCCATGCGCAGATCGGCAAGGGCATGTGGGCCATGCCCGACCGGATGGCGGAAATGCTGAAGGTCAAGGTGGGCCACCCGATGGCCGGCGCCAATACGGCCTGGGTCCCCTCGCCCACTGCGGCCACCCTGCATGCGCTGCATTATCATCAGGTCGATGTGGCGGCCCGTCAGGCCGAACTTTCCACCCGGCCGCGCGCAAGCCTGCGCGACATCCTGACCATCCCGCTGGCCCGTGGCATCAACTGGTCGGAAGCGGAGGTGAACGAGGAGTTGGAGAACAATGCCCAGGGCATCCTGGGTTATGTGGTGCGCTGGGTCGATCAGGGCATCGGCTGTTCCAAGGTGCCGGACATCCACAATGTCGGCCTGATGGAAGACCGCGCCACCCTGCGCATCTCCAGCCAGCATATCGCCAACTGGCTGCTGCACGGGGTCTGCACCCAGGCGCAGGTGCTGGCCGTCATGAAGCGCATGGCTGCCGTCGTGGACAGCCAGAACGCCGGCGACCCGCTCTACCGCCCCATGGCGCCGGATTTCGACGGCTCCATCGCCTTCCAGGCCGCCTGCGACCTGGTGTTCAAGGGCGTGGAACAGCCCAGCGGCTACACGGAGCCGCTGCTGCACAAGCATCGCCGGGCGCTGAAGGCGCAGGGGTGAACGCACGGCGCTTGTACAGACGATGACATTACGTCATGATGGTTTGCGATCCTGGAGACCATCATGACGGCCATCGACAATCCCACCCGTCGCGAAAGCTTGAATATCCGCATCCAGGCCGATGATCGCAGCCTGATCGATCAGGCTGCGCGCCTGCTGGGCAAGACCCGCACAGATTTCGTGCTGGATGCGGCCCGGCAGGCGGCGACCGACGCATTGCTGGATCGCACCCTTTTCCAGGTGGATGAGGCGGCTTATGCGGCCTTCCTTGAACGTCTGGACGCACCGCCTGAACCCAATGAACGGCTGCAGCGCAGTCTGGGGCAGCGTCCTATCTGGGATAAGCAGGCGTGAGCCTGTCGGCGCCGCAGCCGCTGGCCGCTCATGTGCTGGAAGGCTTTTCCTCTGGTGAGGCGGCACTCGACCCATGGCTGATCCGTCGCGCCCGTGCCAATCAGGTATCGGGCGCCACCCGCACGTTCATTGCCTGTGACGGGGATCGTATCGCAGGATACTACGCCCTAGCATCTGGCGGCGTGGCGACATTGGCGGCAACGGGACGGTTCCGTCGCAACATGCCGGACCCTGTACCCGTCGTTGTCCTTGCCCGGCTGGCGGTGGATATTTC
>NZ_JAGOGJ010000114.1 GCF_017996735.1 Niveispirillum sp. | reverse complement strand
CCCGCTATCCGCACGGATGGTGCTTGCCACCCGTCAGGATGATGAAGACCGTATCGTTTATATTCACCCGTTAACCATATCAGTTCGCTTCAAATATAATCCGATAATATTATTCCGTGCTTCATTTGCAATTTTTATCATCGATGAAGGATATTTCTGATGTCCAGCTGCGGGATCTGGCATTGGCGCTGTGATCATCATGATCACAGCGCCCGGAAGGTGAAGTTGGCGAATGTCGCTGTACCGGTGCCGGCCGAATAGAGGCCGGGCCGCAGCATCAGGAATCCACCCCGCACATTATGATGGTAGCCGGAGACTTCCATGCCCCGGTCAAAGCGTACCCAGCTCTTGCCGCCGTCACCGGACGTATCGAAATAGACGATGTGACGGTCGTTGGTGACGCGCAGGCGCAGTGCGCGCCCATGCGGGTTGGCGGGGCGGCCGCGTTCGAGGCCATATTGGTGCGTCACGAACCGTTTCTCATCGAAACCCACACCGCAATAGAGTTTCTCGTCATAAAACAACACCAGACCAGCCACGCCGCCGGCCTCGATCGTGATGTCGCATTCGAAGCGATAGGCGGTGTCGCCCGCCACCAGCAGCAGGGGGGAACTGTCCTTCGGCGCCGTTCCGCTGGCCGTCAGATGCAGGGTGCCGTTCGCCACGCGGGCACGCTTGGCCTCGTCCGGGCCGGGTTTGAAGAAGTTCCACCGGGCGCCGATATCAAGGGTCCTGAAATCGTCAGACAGGGCCAGACCATGGGGACCGGGTTTGCCCCCCTTCGGCGCCGGCAGCGGTTGCGACAGGTCGCCGCCCGTCATGCGGAACCAGCCATCCCCCGTCCATTCCACGGGGTCCAGCAGGGTCTGCCGGCCCAGGGTCCAGAACCCGTTTTCGAACCCGTGATAGACCGACCACCAGTCACCGGCTGGCCCCTGAACCAGGGTGGCGTGCCCACGCGACCACCAATATTCGTCATTATCGACGGTGCGGACGATGGGGTTGTGGGGGCAGTCCTCCCACGGGCCGTGGATGGACCGGGCGCGGGCCGCGATCACCATGTGCCCCGTCGGCGGGCCGGCCGTGCCGCCGACGGCGGTGATCATGTAGAAATAATCGCCATGGCGCGTGATCTTCGGTCCTTCGGGCGAGAAGCCCTCCACGATCCAGTCGGACGGGTACCGCCAGGGATTATAGACCTTCTCCGGTTCCCCCACGGTCGAGAGGCCGTCATCGGTCAGGCGGATGCGGTTGCCGCCCGACAGGAACAGCCAGCGCGACCCGTCCTCCCCCACGGCGTGGCCGGGATCGATGAAGCCGGACAGGCCAAGATATTTCGGCTCGCTCCACGGACCCTCGATCCGGTCTGCCCAGATGACATAGGTGCCGGTGGGGTTGCCCTTCACGGGAATATAAAGGAAATAGCGGCCATCGTGCCTGGTCAGTTCCGGGGCCCAGACCGACCCCAGGTTCCGGGTCAGGGCCGCCGTGACCGGTGTCCAGTTCAACAGGTCGCGCGAATGCCAGATGATCAGGCCGGGATAGCTGTCGAAGGTGGAGAAGGTGATATAATAGTCCTCCCCGTCCTTCAGGATGGTCGGGTCGGGATGGTCACCCGCAAACAGCGGGTTCAGGAACCGCCCGTCACCCAGGTCGGCCTTGCGCTGATTATCCAGCCCGCGCGCCCATTGCGGCCCGCCTTTCTTGCCGGGAGGGATGCAGGTGGGGGCGGGTGATGTGGCGGTGGCCGCGCCGGCGGGGCCACCGGCCGCAATGCCCGCACCGCCCATGATGGCCAGACCGATCGCGTTGCGGCGGGAGATATCTGTCATTTCGGGAGCGATCCTGATGGGTGATCGTTGATCAAAGAGCGGCAACGGCGAGTTTGCCGCCGCTGCGGGTCACACGGACGGGCTTGCGCGGCTTCAGGTCGATCTCCGTCACCTGTTGGCCCAGCCGGATACGGTGCCGGCCTGCCACCCGCGCTTCCAGCAGCGCGTGGTCAAGACGGCCGGCCGACCAGGACAGGTCCACACGCACCGTGCCCCGGGAGCGCAGGCCCGTGACGGACCCTTTGGGCCAGGCAGCGGGCAGGGCGGGCAGCAGGTGGATCTCGTTCCCACGGCTGCGCAGCAGCATTTCCGTGATCCCGGAGGTGCCCCCGAAATTGCCATCGATCTGGAAGGGCGGATGGCTGTCGAACAGGTTGGGATAGGTGCGCTCGGGCCGCAGCAGCATGCGCAGCACATGATGCGCCCGCTCCGCATCGCCCAGCCTGGCCCACAGGTTCAGGCGCCAGCCGATGCCCCACCCTGTTGCCTCGTCTCCCCGGATCTCCAGTGACCGGCGGGCGGCGGCGGCAAGCTCCGGCGTGTCGAAGACATCGATCTGGCCGCTGGGATAGACTGCATAGAGGTGTGAGACATGCCGGTGATGGATTTCCGGGGCCTGCATGTCCCAATCCTCCATCCATTCCTGCAACTGTCCCTGCCTGCCGATCCGGTCAGGGGCCAGCCGGGCGCGCGTCGCCGTGCACTGCCCGCGGAATTCCGGGTCCAGGCCCAGGATTTCCGCCGCTTTCACACAATTATCGAAAAGATCGCGCAGGATCTGCTGATCCATGGCGGGGCCGGCAACCAGGGAGGCGCCATGGGGATGGGGGTTTTCCGGGGAAAGCGACGGGCTGGTCATCAGGAAGCCGCCTTTGGCATCTTCCACCAGCGTGTCCAGGAAAAACACCGCCGCGCCCTTCATCAAGGGATAGACGGAGGCCAGGAAATCGATGTCGCGTCCGTAATCATAATGGTCCCAGAGATGCAGGCACAGCCAGGCCCCGCCCACCGGCCATAACCCATATTGCGCACCATCAATGGGGGCCGTGGCCCGCCACAGGTCGGTATTGTGATGTGCCATCCAGCCACGGGCCCTGTACATCTCCCGTGCCGCTCTGGCGCCGGTTTCGGACAGGTCGCGGATCAGGGCGACCAGGGGGTCCACCAGTTCGGGCAGGGCGGTCGGCTCCGCCGGCCAGTAATTCATCTCCGTGTTGATGTTGATCGTGTATTTGCTTCCCCAACCCGGCTTCAGACTGTCGTTCCAGATGCCCTGCAGGTTGGCCGGCTGTGTGCCAGGCCGGGAGGAACAGATCAGCAGATACCGCCCGAACTGATGATAGAGCGCGGCCAGGGACGGGTCGTTCAGCGCCCCGCTGTCGCGCACACGCTCGTCGGTGGGCAGGCTGGCGGTGGCCGACGTTCCCAGATCGATGGTGACCCGCCGGAACAGGGCGCGATGGGATGCCAGATGTCTATCCAGCAAGCGACCAAAAGGTTTCGGTGCGGCGGCCAGGATGTGCCCTGCCGTGATGGCGTCGGGATCGCCCGATACATCGTCATACCGACGAAAGGAGGTCGCGGCGGCCAGCAGCAGCAGCACGCTTTCCGCTCCGCGTATCTTCAACCGGTCGCCCTGTCCCTCAACCGTGCCCCCTGTCGGCAAGGCGCGGACCAGGCAGGTGAAGCGCAGCGCACCATCCACGCCATGTTCAGCGCCATTACTTCCCCGCATCGCCAGCAGGTCGGCGGCATCGGCCCGCACCTCCGCCGCGTGCGGTGTGGTCAGGCCCACATCCACATCGATGCGGCCGGTGCCTGTGGCGGACAGGCGCACCACCAGTACCTGATCAACAGGGGAAACGAAGATTTCACGGGTATGCAGGCTGTCGCCCACCTGAAAACGGGTGGTCGCCACGGCGCTGTCGAGATCCAGCGCGCGGCGATAATCATGCACGGCGCCCAGGCCCGGAAATTCCAGCCAAAGGTCGCCCAGCGTCTGAAAGGACATTTGCCGGACGGGTTTTCCCATCATCCGGGCATTGGCCATCGCCTCTGCCTCGGCATATCTGCCGGCGGCAATCAGGGCGCGCACCTCCGCCAGCGCATCCCACGCCTCTGGATTGATGGGGGAATAGGGACCGCCTGACCAGAGCGTATCCTCGTTCAGTTGGACCTGTTCCTTCGCCACCCCGCCGAAGACCATGCCGCCCAGGCGGCCATTGCCGACGGCCAGCGCTTCGGTCCACACCGTTGCCGGCTGCCGGTACCAGAGGGTCAGGGGAGAGGGTGCATCCAAGGTGGCCGCTGCACCCGCACCCGACGCCATAGCCGGCGCAGCCATTCCGGCCGCACCCATGAATTTCAACGCCTTGCGGCGTGTCCACCCCGCCATTCCCGTTCCCCCCGTTCCCCGATCTTGCCTGTCGGGTGCGTAAGTGAGCGGTAACAGTATGGCACCGGCCGCCGCTCTTCAAGGGTGCAGCGGCCGGCCGGTCTGGGGCGACGGCGGGATCAGCCCATGATATCGGCAATGATCTGGAAGGAGCGCAGGCGCTTGACCGGATCATACATGTCGGAAACGATCATCAACTCATCGGCCCGGGTACGCTCCAGCAGGGCGTCAATGCCACGCCGGACGGTGTCGCGGCTGCCGATGATGGAGCAGGCGAGCATCTGGCCGGCATGGGCCTTTTCCTGGGGGGACCAATAGCTGTCGATATCGTCGATGGGCGGCTGGGTCAGCTTGCGTGCCCCGCGCACCAGATTGGCAAAGGACATTTGCTGCGAGGTGGCGAGATAGCGCGCCTCCGCATCTGTTTCGGCCGCGATGATGTTCGCGCCGATCAGGGCATAGGGCTTGTCCAACTGGTCCGACGGGGTGAAGCGGCTGCGGTAGATGGCGAGCGCCTGATCCAGCGATCCCGGCGCGAAATGGGAGGCGAAGCCGAAGGGCAGGCCCAGTTCCGCCGCCAACTGTGCCCCGAACAGGCTGGACCCCAGGATCCAGAGCGGGATTTTGGTGCCCGAACCGGGTACCGCCTCGATCCGCTGGCCGGGCTGGGCCGGGGCCAGGAAGGCCTGGAGTTCCATCACATCCTGCGGAAAATTCTCCGCATTGGCGGGATCGCGGCGCAATGCGCGCAGGGTCAGTTGATCCGTGCCCGGTGCCCGCCCCAGGCCCAGATCGATGCGGCCGGGGAACAGGGTTTCCAGGGTGCCGAACTGTTCAGCGATGACATAGGGCGAATGGTTGGGCAGCATGATGCCGCCGGCACCCACCCGGATATGCTTCGTTCCCGCCGCGATATGCTGGATGACCAGCGAGGTGGCCGCCGTGGTCACCGTCGGCATGTTGTGGTGTTCGGCCACCCACAGGCGTTTATACCCCCATTCCTCGGCATGCTGGGCCAGGGTTCGTGCCGCGTCCAGCGCATCGCGGCGGGTGCCGCCCTCACGCACGCGGCCCAGTTCCAGGATCGAACGTTCAACCAACTTCATTCTCCGGTAAATCGGTCTTTCCCTGCATATGGGCAGGGCAGGGGGCGCAGGCGAGGGGGGGGATCACCAGCCAACCGCATCGGCGGCGGCCATCGTCTCTGCCATGCGCTGCCGCGCCGACTGCACGGCCGCATGGTTTTGCTCTGCCCAGGTGATGAGACCGAGCAGGGGCGGCATCAGGCCTTTGCCCAAGTCGGTCAGGGAATAGGTGACGCGCGGTGGCACGGTCGGTTCAACCTTGCGGTCGATCAGCCCGTCCGTTTCCAGCGTGCGCAGCGTCTGCGAGAGCATGCGCTTGGAAATGTCGGGCACGGCGCGGGCCAGGGCGTTGAACCGCATCGGTCCCGACGAAAGCATGGTCAGCAGCAGGATCGACCAGCGGTCGCCGATCCGGTCCAGCAGGTCACGCACGGGACAGCGGGCGGGGTCCAGGCCCATCGCCTTCCATTCCTCCACCTTGGCGCCCATAGCGGCGCAGGCTTCGTCCATGGCGGTATCCTTCCTGTTACCTGGTGACGGAAAAGTGCCGTCTTACAGACCAATCTCCTGGTCTCTACTCTATACCTGCTTTCATACTGAGACCGGAGAAAATCCATGTCCACGTCTTCCCGATTTTTCATCACCGGCGCCACCGGTCAACTGGGCCGGTTGGTTGTGGCCGAACTGGCCCGGCGTGTGGGTCCGCTGAGCGTGACCGCCATCGTGCGCGACCCTGCCCGTGCCGCCGGCCTGTTCCCCGCAGGCGTGGCGGTGCGGGCGGGAGATTATGATCAGCCGCAGACGCTGGCCGCCGCCCTGGAGGGGGCGGAACGGGTGCTGCTGATCTCCTCCAACGCGCTGGGCGCCCGGGTGGCGCAGCATCAAAACGTGATTGATGCGGCAAAACGGGCCGGTGTGGAGCGGCTGGCCTATACCAGTGTGCTGCACGCTGACACGTCCCCCCTGGGTCTGGCGGAGGAGCATCGGCAGACCGAAGCTCTGATCGCTGATAGCGGCCTGCCGCATACATTGTTGCGCAATGGCTGGTACACCGAAAACTATACGGCCTCCATTCCGCCGGCCCTGCAGCATGGCGCCTTCATCGGCAGCGCCGCGCAGGGCCCTATCAGCAGCGCGGCCCGTGCCGATTATGCCGAAGCGGCGGCCATCGCCCTGCTGGACGAGCAGGCAGGCGAAAGGGTGGTTTATGAGCTGGCTGGTGACGCGGCTTACACGCTGACGGATTTCGCGGCCGAACTGTCGCGGCAAACGGAGCGGCAGATCCCCTATGTCGATCTGCCGCCGGCTGATTATCGCGGGGTGCTGATCGGGGCCGGGCTGCCGGCACCGCTTGCCGAATTGCTGGCCGATTCCGACGCAGCGGCGGCCGGGGGCGCGCTGTTCGATGGGGGGCGGGCGCTGTCCAAACTGTTGGGCCGTCCCACAACACCCTTTGCGGACACGATCGCTCAGGCGCTGAAGGGGTGACAACAAGGGTCACTGGGTCATGAGCCCTGGAGGCCGGCGCCTGGCGTGTGAGGCAATGGCCCCCGGTTACCCGACCAGTTCGGTGCGTGCCAGATCCAGCATCGGCAGGAAGGCCGTGTGTTCCTGCGCCCCGGCCAGCGCATAACGCCGGTCGAAGATATAGCAGGGCACGGCCTGAACGCCCAATTGCCGCGCCTGCGTGTCGCTGCCGCGTACCGCCGCCATATCGGCGTCGCCGATCAGGTAATCCGTGGCTTCGACCGCATCCAGCCCCAACTCGGCCGCGATCCGTACCAGGGTGGTCAGGTTGCCGATATCGCGCCCCTGTTGGAAATAGGCGGCGAACAGGGCCATGGCCATGTCGGTGGCCTTTCCGAACCGCTCCGCGAAACGGACCATCCGGTGCGCCTGCAACGTGCTGGGGATGCGGCGGATCAGGTCCATGCGCAGCAGCAATCCCTCCCGCGCGGCCGCCTGTTCCACGACCGCATTCATTTGCCTTGCGCGTTCGGGGCCGCCGAATTTGGCGGTGAAATACAGGTCGCGGTCCATGCCGTCGGCCGGCAGTTCGGGGTTGAGCTGGAACGGCATCCAGCGGATATCGACCCGCACCCGCGGCCTTTCGCCCAAGGCCCGGTCCAGCCTGACCTTGCCCAGGAAACACCAGGGACAGATCAGGTCCGAATAGATCTCGATCAGCATGCCCGCCCCCCGATGCCACCACGCAACACTTTCAACATAACCCCATTTCGCCCCCTGGGCGAGGGGGGCGACGGCGGATGAGCCATTGCGCGGATCGGGTGGCGGGGCCATGATGTTAAAAAATTGTGAAGGTCGGGCGGCTGGGGAATCTTGAGATGGCCAATATCCTGACGGCGTCACAACTGGCTTCGGCCTTTGTCAGCCACGCGACCCTGTTGCTGGCGGTCAATCTGACCCATGATCTCGACCCGGTTCTGGCCGGTTTTCTGCCGGCCGAGGTGCCGACGGCCGATGAGTTGCTGGATGATCAGGTGTTGATCGGCCAGGTCATCCGGGCGCCGCGGGGGGATGCCCGCCTGGAACGCACGCTGGCCTGGCTGGAACAGGTCTGGTTCAACCTTTCCGACCGGTCGGCCATCCTGCCGCTGGTGCGTCATGAACTGGATGCCCGCCGCCACACGCCGGTGATCTTCGACCTGGATGACGGGCTGATCCGTGCCGCCAACCTGCTGGACTTGCTGGTCCGGCAATGCGCCGGTCTTGTCGATACGGCGCAACTGGCGGGTATCCTGGCGCTGCTGCGGCTATGGCAGACGGACCGCCGCCGCGAAACCCTGCTGGAACTGGAACGGCGCTGCCTGCCGTTGCTGGGGGGGGAGGACGCCACGCCCGCCGCCGAACAGGTGCGCCGCATCCGTTTCCTGGCTGTGGAGGGTGCGCTACCGGCGGATGAATATCTGTCCCTGCATTTTGATCCCCACGCCCTGGCGGATTGGGACATGGCGGAACTGACCCGTCTGATCCGCACCCGGTATCCGTTGCTGCGCGGCACGGATGTGGCGGCAATGGTTGCCGCGCGTCGGCCCGTGTCCCAGGCGGCCGTGGCTTAATCGGGCGCGGTGTTGCACTGCGATGACTGTGCCGCATGACTGCCCCGCCGCGTGTTTCTGGCATCTGTGGTCCGCATCACACCCGGTTCTGCTGCAATGCGGTATATCTGGTGTCAGATAAGGGCGTCGTTGCCCGTTCCCGAACATGCGAAGAGCCAAGCCATGAAAATGGTCCTGTCTGTCGGCCTGCTGACGCTGGCCACCGTCCTTTCCCTGCCGGCCCAGGGTGCGCCGGGGGATGATCTGGCCGCCCATCTGGATCGTGTCTGCCCCGCCGCGCCCGCCCCCGTGGCGGATACGTCGCTGGCTGGTCAGGGCAAGGCCGTGGATGCCTATGCGGCGGGCGTCGCCGCCTATCAGGAATGTCTCTACACCGAACTGCGCAGCCGCCGGGCCGGCCTGACGCAAAGCGAACAGGCGGTGATCGCTGGCCGGTTGAGCCGCAGCACCTATGACCTGTCCGCCGCCCGTCAGCGTTATGCCGGGGCGGTGCGTGCCGCCCGCGCCGAGATGCAGGTGGCCGAACGGTCGAATTGACGGTTTTCCCGCCTCCACAGGGGGGCAATGGAGATGGCCGGGTTCCGCGACAGGACCCGGCCTTTTTTTTCTGCTGCGGTCGCCGTCGCAGGCGTGCCGTCACAGCAGCCAGTCGCTGGCGGACGGCGACGAGGGCATATCCACGATCGTCGCGGCGGCTTCCACCGGGCTTGCCGATGCTGCTGTGATGTTGGTCGTCCGCACCGAGACGGTGATGCGATAGTCGCGGGCCTCGTTCCCGAACGCCGCCAATTCAAGATAGACGTCCTCCGCCTCCTGGGTGAAGAACTCCATGGATAGGGACGGATAGCGGACATAATCGAAACTCACCACGACATTGTCGTGACCCCGCAGGTTCAGTTCCGCCAGCGTTGTGTTCAGGCTGGTCTGGTTCAGGATTTCGACCGTGACCTGATAGTTGGTGAAAGCCTCTCCCCGGAAGGTGAACCAGTCGCTGTCACCGGCGTCGGTGAAGCTGCCCATGGTCGCCGCACCGACGGTCAAGCCGTGGTCGATCTGGTCGCGGCCGAAGAGATTGCCGTCGGTTTCCGTGCCGGCCAGCCAGGCCTTGGTGGCCTGCACCTGCCAGTCATCACCGGTGATGTTTTTGTCCATGGCATAGGCGGTGACGTCGAAGCCCGTGGCGCTGCGGCCCTGCGCAAAGCCGCTGGTCAGGTAATGACGGGTCAGGGCGGTAGTATCGTATCCGATCGAATTGGCAATGTCCGGGTTCGACCCCGCATAATCATAGGCGTTGAACCGTGTCCAGCTTCGTCCCTCTGCGGCGCCATTGGTGAAATAATGGCTGTAGGCGGCGTTCAGGTCGGCCCCGAATGCCCGGATCAGGTCGGGATTGGAAGCCAGATAACCGGCGGCGTCGAACCGCACCTCCCGATATTCCTTCCCCCCGTAATACAGATAATGCGTCAGCCCCGCATCGGCATTCATGCCGAACGCGGCGCGCAAGTCGGCGTAGGAGGCGATATAGGCCAGCCCGTTGAAGGTGATGCCCGCCCCCTTGGCCGCCCCGTTCTGAACATAGTCCAGCAGCCCGCCCACGGCGGAAATACCGATCGTGTCGATCCGGCCCGTGTCGCTGGCGATATAGGCCAGCCCGTCGAACCCGGCCAGCGGCCGTCCTTCCTTATAGCCATAGGTGATGTAGTGGCGGGTGGCGGCCCCAAAATCCAGGCCGAAGGCGCTGATCAGATCCTTGTTCCCGGCCAGGTATTCCAGCGGGTTGAAATTGTCCAGGCTGCGCCCCTCATTCTGGCCGAAGCTCAGCCAATGCGCCTTGGCCGCCACCGTATCGGCGCCAAACGCAGTGATCAGGTCCGGATTGGAGGCGATATAGAGCAGTCCGTTGAAGTCCAGCGACGCCACCTGTTCCCTTGTCAGGGTCTGGCCGGCGCCGCCGACGAACACGAAACTTTCGACGTTGCTGACCAGGAGGCTGCCCGTGGGTCCTTTCAGCGTCAGGGTGCCGTCGGGATGGGTGATGGCGCGGTAGACGTCGCTGCCACCCAACAGACGGACCATGTCGGTACCGTTGCCGCCATCCACCGTATCATTGCCGCCGCCGCTGAGGATGATGATGTCGTTGCCATCTCCGGTGGCGATGCGGTTGGCCAAACCATTATCCTGCACCGTGTCGATGCCCCCGCCCGTCCTCACCTCGGCGATATAGGTGGCAAAGGCGATGGACATGTTGCGGGTCAGGCCGGCCACGTCGGAAAAGGAACCGGGCCGCAGATCGACGTTGGAATTGCTGTTGAAACCGGAAATGTCCAGGGTGTTCCGCCCGCCACCGTCCCAGATGGTCAGCACAGGCTGTGTGTTCTGGCTGAAATCAAAGACGCTGCGCCCGGCCGTGCTGTTGAAGCCATACACCGTGTCGCCGGACCGGGTGGCATAGTTGCGGCCGTACCAGTCCTGGACCGCCAGGATGTCATACAGCAGGGGGGTGGCCGCATATTTGCGGCCATGGTTGGCCCCCGTCTCCGTCGCGGAGAAATAGGACATGATCGTATATTGCCGACTGTCCTGCATGAAGTCGGCATTGTCGGCATAGGTTGCGGGGGCGCCGGTGTCCGACGCATTGTAGTCGCCGGGATGCACCAGACCCAGCGCGTGCCCGATCTCGTGCAACAGGGCCGACAGATCATAACTGCCGGCTGTGCGCCCAGACCAACTGTCCTTGGCTCCGTCGAAATTCACCCACACCGGCCGCGTGGCCCCCGATGTGAAGGCGAAGCCCCAGACGCCTTCGGCGATGCTGCTGGAATTGGCAAAGGTGATCTGTCCCTGCCGGGCCGTGCTGGCGGCATTTTCCGAGAAGCGCAGCCCCGCAACGTCGGACCAGAGGCCCAGCGCCAGCCGCACGCTTTCCTTCTGCACCTCGGTAAAGGGGTTGAAGCCGGTATAATCAGCGCCGCTGCTGTTGGCGGGCCGGCTGGTCGGAAAGCTGAACGCGATGGTCTGCAACGGCGCCCAGGCTCCGCCATCGGCATCCTGCAGGCGTTCGATAAAATCGGTATCGGACAGGATGGGCTTGGTTCCGGCCACGCTGGCGGCATTGGTCGCCAGTTCGGCCGCCGTGATGGCATGGGTGTCGTCTAGCCGGCCGCACAGAACGCACATGATGCCCCACGCTGTGATTGAACGCCCTTTGCGGCGATCGTAGCAGAAGCCGGCGGAGCCGCGACAGCGGTGCGTTGGGATGGTCCGCACCGTTTTTCAACCAACGCCCGCGAAATCAGCAAGCCGCCGGGGCGCTGCCTCTGGTAAACAGCCCCCAGTGCCGCCAGGGAGATGATCGCGCCATGACCCGACCCGTGCTTTACCGCAATGCCCGTCTGATCGACCCGGCCAGCGGGCTGGATCAGGTCGGTGACCTGCTGACGGTGGGGGAGGAGATCGCCGCCATGGGGCCCGGTATCGCGGCCCAGGACGTGCCCGAGGGGGCGGAGATCGTGGACGCCACCGATCTGGTGCTGGCCCCCGGTCTGGTCGATCTGCGTGCCCAGGTGGGCGAGCCGGGGCTGGAGCATAATGAGACGATCCAGACGGCCAGCCGCAGTGCCGCCGCCGGCGGCATCACGGCCCTCGCCGCATTGCCCAACACCGACCCGGTGATCGATGACGAGGCCGGCCTGGAATTCATCGCGCGCCGGGCGCGGGAAGTGAAGCTGGTCAAGATCTTCGCCTATGGCAGCGTCACGCGGGAGACGGCAGGCAAGGAGATCGCGGAGATCGGGTTGCTGGCCGAGGCCGGGGCCGTGGGCTTCACCGATGGCGGCCCCATCGCCGACCCCGCCCTGCTGCGCCGTGCGCTGGCCTATGCCGGCGGATTCGGCCAGACGATTTTCCAGCATCCCAGCGAGCCGCGTCTGGCCGGCGGGGTGATGAATGCCGGCGAACTGGCCACCCGTCTGGGTCTGGCCGGCATTCCGGGCATGGCGGAAGTCATCATGCTGGAACGCGATCTGCGTCTGGTGGAGATGACGGGTGGGCGTTACCACGCCGCCAATATCTCCACGGCCGAGTCCGTGGCCGTCATCCGCCGGGCCAAGCAGCGCGGGCTGAAAATCACCTGCGACACGGCCCCGCCCTATTTTGCGCTGACCGAAATGGATGTCGGCGATTACCGCACCTTCTTCAAGCTGCGCCCGCCGCTGCGGGGAGAGATGGACCGCCGCGCCATCATTGAGGGGCTGGCCGACGGCACCATCGATGCCATCGCATCCGATCACCAGCCGCATGACCAGGACAGCAAGCGCGTGCCCTTCGCCCAGGCGGCGTTCGGCGCCGTGGGGCTGGAGACATTGCTGCCGCTGACGCTGGAACTGGTGCACAAGGGCGCGCTGCCCTTGACCCGCGCGCTCGCGGCGCTGACCTCGATTCCCGCATCCATCCTGGGGCTGAAGGGTCTGGGCCGGCTCGCAGTGGGGGGAAAGGCCGATCTGGTGCTGTTCGATGCCGACCGGCCATGGCAGGTAGAGGCCGAGAAACTGGCGTCGAAGTCAAAGAACACCTGCTTTGACCGCCGCCCGGTGCAGGGCATGGTCTTGCGCACCATCGTCGATGGGCGCACGGTGTTCAACCGCGCCTGAGCGAAGACCGACCGACACCGCATAACCAAGAAGAAAAGACCATGGCCGATCTTTCCCCCCTGACGCTGATCCTGTCGCTGGTCGGCGGGTACCTCCTGGGCTCGATCCCGTTCGGGCTGGTCCTGACCCGCCTGGGCGGCTATGGCGATATTCGCAAGATCGGCAGCGGCAATATCGGCGCCACCAATGTGCTGCGCACCGGCAACAAGCCGCTGGCGCTGGCCACCTTGCTGCTGGACAGCGGCAAGGGCGCCATCGCCACCCTGGTCGCGCTTTATCTGGCGGGAACAGAGGCCGGGATCGCGGCGGCGGCGGGGTCCATGCTGGGCCATAGCTTCCCGGTCTGGCTGGGCTTCAAGGGTGGCAAGGGGGTGGCCACGTCGCTGGGCGTGCTGCTGGCCATTTCCTGGCCTGTGGGCCTGGCGGCATGCGGCACTTGGCTGCTGGCGGCGGCGATTTTCCGCATCTCGTCCTTGTCAGCGCTGATCGCCGTGGGGGCCAGCCCGGTGGTGGCCTGGTTCCTGGCGGGACCGGAGATCGCCGGCCTGTGCCTGTTCATCGCGGTCCTGGTCTATATCCGCCACAAGGACAATATCGCCCGTCTGCTGAAAGGCGCGGAGCCGAAGATCGGTAAAAAGAAGAAGGAAGCATAAGCCAGATGGAAAAGGTCAATTCCGGCAGTTGCCTGTGCGGCGGCGTGCGCTTCCAGATTTCCGGCGACTTCCAGAGCTTCTTCCTGTGTCATTGCTCACGGTGCCGGAAGGACACCGGGTCGGCCCATGCCGCCAACCTGTTTTCCACCACCGCCAAGATCACCTGGCTGTCGGGTCTGGACCAGGTCAGAGGATATCGTCTCCCCGACACCCGTCATGAGCGCTGCTTCTGCGGCATATGCGGGTCGGCATTGCCCGCACAGCAGATGAACGGCGCCCTGCTCGTCGTTCCGGCAGGCAGCCTGGACGGGCCCATCGATATCAAACCCACGGCCCATATCTGCTATGGCAGCCGTGCGGCGTGGGACGACGTATTGGGTGCTGTGACTGTGCTGGATGGGCTTCCGGGTTGATCGCTTTTACACGGGGGCATCGCGGCAGTCCCGTACTGGTATCCTTGCCATGGTGTCGGGTTTCATCAGTTGTGGTCCGGCCGAGACGGTCGCCGACGCGGATGCTGCCCCCCTCAGCGCATGGGTATGGTGGTGCGCTTCGCCACCGAGCGCAGGGTGCAACTGGACCATACCCGCGGCACGCGGGCCAGGGTTTAGAATGTCGGGGGCGTGCAGGCACTGACCACCCGTGCCGGTTCGTCGCCGATGCAACGGAACCGATGCGGACGATTGCTGCCGAAGCTGTAGGCATCGCCGGGGCCCAGCACGCGCTTTTGCCCGTCAACCGTCACTTCCAGGTGGCCGGAGATCACGACGCCCCCTTCCTCGCCGTCATGGCGCAGCGGAATCCGGCCGGTATCGGCGCCCGGCTGGTAACATTCCGACAGGATCTGAAGCTGGCGGCCGATCATCGTCCGCCCTACCTGGCGGTAAGAAATGGGCCCCCTGCCAATCTCGATCAGGTCCGCCGCCGCGTGGAAGGGGCTTTCATCACGCACCCACTCCATGGCGAAGAATTCGGCAAGGCCGATCGGAATGGCGTCCAGGATGCGCTTCAACTGACCGACAGACGGGTTGGATCGACCGGATTCGACCAGGGAAATGGTAGAATTTGTGATGCCCGCCCGCTTGGCCAGCATCCTTTGTGACAGGCCAGCCGCTTCACGCAGGTGGCGCAGACGGCCCCCGATATCCAGCGTATCCTCCAACCCGCCCTCCCTTTCCCTGTTGAGGGTGTTCATTATACGCAACACCCGGCCATGGGCACGGCCTTTCGCCACGTCATGCGGGCGGGCAAGTAAACGTCTTGCCGCGACGCGTGGGGCGCCGTCTACTGGGGGGAATTCGCACGAAAGGCCCGGTTCATGAGCGCCCCCCGCAACACGCTTTCCCTTGATGAATATTGGATGCCCTTCACGGCCAACCGGCAATTCAAGGCGGCTCCCCGCCTGCTGTCCCGGGCCGACGGCATGTACTACACCAGCGAAGATGGCCGTCCGGTGCTGGATGGCACCGCCGGGCTATGGTGCGTCAATGCCGGCCATGGAAGGCGGGAGATCGCATCGGCCGTCGGCGACCAACTGCGGGAACTGGATTATGCCCCGTCCTTTCAGATGGGACATCCGCTGGCGTTTCGGTTTGCCGAACGGCTGGCGGGGGTGGCACCAAAGGGGCTGGATCGTATCTTCTTCACAGGGTCCGGGTCGGAGTCGGTGGACACGGCGCTGAAAATCGCCCTGGCCTATCAGCGTGCCATCGGCCAGGGCACGCGCACCCGACTGATCGGGCGGGAGCGGGGGTATCACGGGGTCGGTTTCGGCGGCATCTCCGTTGGTGGTCTGGTCAACAACCGCCGTGCCTTTATCGGCCTGCCCGGTGCCGATCACCTCCGCCATACCCATGATCCCGTGCGCAACCGCTTCTGCGAGGGGTTGCCCGAGCATGGGGCGGAATTGGCCGATGATCTGGAGCGGCTGGTGCAGTTGCATGGCGCGGAAACCATCGCCGCCGTCATCGTGGAACCGGTGGCCGGCTCCACCGGTGTGCTGCTGCCGCCCAAGGGATATCTGGAGCGCCTGCGCGAGATCGCAACGCGCCACGGTATCCTGTTGATCTTCGACGAGGTCATCACCGGCTTCGGCCGCCTGGGCACGCCCTTTGCGGCGGATTATTTCGGGGTGATGCCGGATCTGATGACGACGGCCAAGGGCCTGACGAACGGGGCGCTGCCCATGGGGGCGGTGTTCTGCGGCCGGCATGTCCATGACGCGCTGATGCAGGGGCCGGAGGGATTGATCGAGCTGTTCCATGGCTACACCTATTCCGGTCACCCCGCCGCCTGCGCCGCGGGTCTGGCGACCATGGACATCTATGCGCGGGAAGGTCTGCTGACACGGGGGGCAATGATGGAGCCGGCGTGGCGTCAGGCCATGCTGTCGCTTCGCGACGCCCGCCATGTCATCGATATCCGCACAATCGGCCTTGTCGCTGGTATCGAACTGAAATCCCGCGACGGCGCCGTCGGTGCGCGTGCCTATGAGCTGTTTGTGGATTGTTTCCAGCGCGGTCTGCTGATCCGGGTAACGGGCGATACGGTGGCGTTGTCGCCCCCGCTGATCGTGGAGCCGGAACAGGTCACGACAATGGTTTCGGTGCTGAGAGAGGCGCTGGCCCGCGTCGCCTGACGGGCCGGCCGCCGCACCGCATGTGCGGCATGCCCAGGCTGCGGATGCTGCGCGGCCTGTTTTCCGGTCATCGGAAAATACGTTCTAGGCGGCGGTAACGGGCCGTGCCGGCGGATGGCGAGGCAGGGTGATGGCAAAGCTGGTGCCCGCCCCCGGTGCGGTCATCAGCTCGATATCACCACCCAGCGCCGCCTGCGCCAGATTATGGACGATATGCAGGCCGAGGCCGGTGCCACCGCTGCCCCGCTTGGTGGTGAAGAACGGGTCGAAGGCGCGCGACGCCACGTCCGCCGTCATGCCGATGCCATTGTCGGCGACGGTGAAGCGGACCGTTTCCTCCCGCGTCGCGGGGGATTGCAGCCGGATGGTGATCGTCGGGTCGGCAACGCCGGTGAAGGCGTGTACGGCGGCATTCTGCACCAGATTTGTGACAAGTTGCGCGACGGGTCCCGGTGCCACCAGCAAGGTGACGTCCGGTGCCAGATCCAGGCTGACGGCGATGCGGCTGTGGCGCAACAGCGGTTCCAGGCTGCGCATGGTTTCCCGCAAATAATCGCCCAGGTCGATCCGTTGCGCCTCCTCGCTCGACTGGTCGGCGGCGACACGTTTGAAGCTCTGCACCAGATCGGCGGCGCGGGACAGATTGGACAGCACGCTGTGCAGCCCTTCGCTGGACGTCTGGATGAATTCATCCAGGTCGCTGCGCTTCAACAGGCGCTGGTTCACCCGTTCCCTCAGTTCCTGGAACTGGCTGTCGATGAAGCTGGCACCGGTCAGCGCCACGCCCAGCGGCGTGTTGATCTCATGCGCGACACCGGCGACAAGACCGCCCAGAGAAGCCAGTTTTTCCTGTTGCACCAGTCGCGCCTGCGCCGCGCGCAGCTCGGTCAGTGTGGTGTCCAGGCGGCGATAGGCCTGGGCGTTGGCGATGGCAATGGCGGCGCTGGCGGCCAGGGTGCGCAAGATGTCCAGTTCACGCGGGCCATAGGCACCGGCGCGGCGGGTCTGTACCGTCAGGACGCCCAACACCCTGTCCGAAAAGGCCAGCGTGCAGAACGCCAGGGAGGCCATGCGCGCGTCGCCGCTTTCTTGCATGGTGGGGGCGGCGGTGGCTGCGGCACTATCCAGGACCAAAACATCCGTGCCCGGCGTGGTCAATGCGCGGACCGTCAGTGACGTCGGGTGGGTCAAGGGATAGTGCGGCAGCCCGGATTGCGGCACGCCATCCAGCGTGAACAGCACATAGCCGACCTCGTTCCCCGTCTCGTTCAGCAGGGCGATACCGAAGGCATCGGTGGGCAGCAGGTCCCCGGCACTCTGGGCCAGCGCCGCATAGACCGTTGCCAGGTCCAGCGTGGCCGTCAGGTCGCGGCCGACATGGCCCAGGCGACTCAGCGTCGCGGCCGACGCCTCCAGTTCCGCATTGGCGCGGCGCAGGTCGGATGTGCGGACATCAACCTGTTCCTGCAGAAGCTCCGTATCGATGCGCAGCCGCTGCTGATACCGGCCGATCAGCCAGGACAGCAGCGCCACGCCGGCCGACATGGTGATGGCGAAATAAAGGAAGGTCTGGATCGTGGTGTCGGCCCGCCGGGCGGCGGCGGCGGCCAGTTCGCGTGCCTGCTTGCCGTGGTCGCTGACCATCCGGTCAAGCTGCACCTGCACGCGGTCGAACATCTGGCCGAAGGTTTCCAGATAGGCCACCGCGCTGGGATAGTCGAGATCGACCATTGATCCAACCCAGGTCATGGCGCTGCGATAATCCGACACCTCGTTCAGCATGTCGTTGATGGCGGCGATCTGCTCCGGTGCCGCCTCCGTCCGGCGATAGGCGTCCATGTCGGCGATGACGGTGTCCAGCGACGCGGTCGCCTTCTCCAACTCGGCGCGGACATCAACGCCTTCCCGCTCCGCCGCCTTCAGCACCAGGATCCAGTTGAACCGCGCGCTCAGCCCCTGCATGCGGTTGCCGATATCGGCCAGTTTTACGCTGGCTTCCATGTTGCGCAGGATCAGGGCATTGTCGGCCGACAGATCCATGACGGTCTGTCCGCCACGGCTGAACAGGCCCGCCATCAGGATGACGGCGACAAGCGTCGGCACCAGCGCACGCAAAACCGGTCCCAGCCGGCGGCCGTCCGAACGGGTTGCCCTGCCGGTGGATCGGGCTTCGATCATAGCCAGTATCGTATCCACCATCGGGACTTGCATCCCTTTACCCATCCTTGCCGGCTGCTTTCATTCAACCCCCTGTCTTGCAACAGGGAAGCGTTGTCACTTTCCAGGATCGCCCAAACGTCGCGGATATTCAATCGCATGCGTATCTCCGCCGGCTACTCGCTCATAAGGGGGACGCCGGTTTTGGACGCCAGCGGGTGATGGTCAGCACCGGATCGCCGAAGGGCGGGTTGCCGACGCCGTCCAGACGGCTGGTGAAAACGGTGCCCAGGGAGTTGAACCAGAGCGGCATGCGCGGCAGGTCCGCCATCAATTCCTGCTGAAACCCCAGCCAGGCGCTGCGCAGATCTTCCCTGGTACAGCCTGCCTTGTCGATCCGTTCCAGCGACCGGTCGAGAGCGGCGCTGCGATAGCCGGTGAAATTCAGCCCGCGCATGCCGTTCTCCTTGCCGGGAACGGCATTTGACAGGAAATATTGCGGCATGCTGGGCGAATTCGCGACATAGGTCACCGAACTCAGCACCATGTCGAAGGCGCGGGCGCGGAAGATGCCTACGATGTCGGTTTCCTCCTTTAGGGTGATGCCGACACCGATGGATCGCCAAGCATTCGCCAGGGACTGGCCGACGCTGCGGTCGCCCGCGCGGTATGACACGGTCATTTCCAGCGGCTGCCCTGCGGCATTGCGCCGCTGACCCACCTTGTCCCGGCGCCAGCCCGCCTGATCCAGCAAGGCTCCGGCGCGGACAGGGTCGTAGCCATAACGCGGGAACCCGGCCGTATAGGCCGGCAGACCCGGATGCAGGTAACCGGGCGCCACCAGCGACGTGCCCAGCGTCAGGTCGCGCACCATGGCATCCCGGTCCAGCGCCAGATACAGCGCCTCGCGCACCGGCCGGTCGGCCAGCGCCGGGTGGCTGAAATTGGGGGTCAGCCAGGTCAGGGTGGAGGAGGGCGACCAGATCACCTTGAACCGGTCGCGCCGTTCGCGGGTAAAACGGATCAGCGCCTCTTCGCGCACGCTTTTGGGCAGAAGCACGTCAATGCTGCCGTCCATAAGCCCCTGTTCGGCATCGGCGGCATTGCCGAACAGCAGGTCGACATGCTCGAAATAAGGGGCGGTGCCGGCGTAGAAGCGGTTGCGCCGCAGCCGGATTTTGGTGGGCGCCGTCTCCGATTCGATGATGTAGGGGCCCAGATAGAGGCCGGGATTGGTGCGCCCGCGGAAATACAGGCTGCGATCCAGGTAGGTCGCGGGATCGGAATCGAACAGCGGTTCTTCCAGCCGCCTGGGTAGGGGCGGGGGTACAAAAAGCTGTTCCTTGCACAGGACACCGTCATACAGCACTTCCAGCCGCCGATCCTCCACCATGCGGATCGACAGGATGCGTGACGTGATGCCGGTCGTGTCGAGTACCTGCGGCGGATAACGTTTGGCGACCTTCAGCCCGAATTCGATATCGCCGATATCCAGCGGCGTGCCGTCGCCCCAGCGCAGGTTGGGCAGAAGCGGGAAGACGGCGCGGGTGACGAGGCGGCCCTTCTCATCCTCGAAACTGGTCAGGGACCCGTCCAGCGCGTTGGGCACCTGTGAACAGAGCGAGCAGGCGATCAGTTCGCCATGCATGCGGCCGATCACACCCTGGGTCAGGCGGAACAAGGTCGCCTGCTGCTGTGTGAGGATCAGGCTGCTGTGGGTTACCGGGTAGATATTGTCGACGGCCAGCACCACCCGCTTTTCCTCCAGCAGGCGGCGGGACTGGGCATCCTGTGCCATGCCCGGCCCGGTACAGCCCAGGAACAGCAGCAGGGCGGCCAGCGCCCGCCACAGCGGAAAGGTGGCGCGCCGCTCCCTCATAACACCGGTTGCGCATGGGCGGCGCCGCAGCCCTGGTACCAGGGGGCGAGGCCGAGATTGACCAGATGCCGGGCCAGAACCTGACGCGCATGGTCGGCGCGGGCGGCGCCGCGCGGCAAGGCGCCATACCACGGGTCGCGGCTGAGCAGGGAGGCCAGGACACCCGTGGTCAGCGGGGCGGCCAGCGACGTGCCGCTCATATCCGCGTAGGGAGTGTCCTGACCATAGCGTGAGGGAATGGTGGAGATCAGGCCTGTGCCGGGGGCGATAGCATCGATCTGCCATCCTACGCTGATGAAGTCCGGCACGAAGATGCCGCTCACGGTCCAGCGGTCGGGGCTGTCCGGTGTCCAACTGGCGGCGAAGCTGCCGACGGGGGTGGTGCCCAAC
>NZ_JAGOGJ010000113.1 GCF_017996735.1 Niveispirillum sp. | reverse complement strand
ATTATTTTAGAAACTTTGTTACGCGAATTTTTTTTTCAACAGGCCCCGCGCCTCTTCGATAATGGTTTCCTGATGCGGTTGCAGATCTTGCCCGCCGAAGCCGGAGACATATTCGTCTAAGGGATCGGTGACCTTTGTGCGGATGCCGGACAAGGTTTCCATCACCGCCAGGCCGCAATAGGGTGCCAGGGCACGCGAATAGCCGCCTTCATGCACCATGGCGATGCGCCCCTGACAGACATCATCGGCACAGTGCATCAGCTGCCTGGTGAGGGTCGCATAAGCACTGCTGTGCAGCATGAGCCGCGCCAGTGGATCAAGACCGCAGGCATCGAAGCCGGAACAGACAACGATAAGTTGCGGCCGGTAGGCGCGCAGCGCCGGAATGACGACACGTTCAAAGGCGGCTTCATAGGCGCCTCGACCCGACCCCGGAGGCAGTGGCACATTGATGTTGTAGCCTTCGCCCCGCCCCGCGCCATTGGCCGACATCGCACCGGACCCAATCGGGAACAGGTTGTTCTGATGCAGCGAGATGGTCAGGACTGCAGGGTCTTCATAAAAAATCTCTTCCGATCCGTTGCCATGATGCGCATCCCAGTCGACGATTGCGATACGATCGAGCTGGTACTTTTTCTGCATCTCGCGAATGGCGATCGGCGCGTTGGCGAAAACGCAAAACCCCATCGCCTCGTCCGGGCGGGCATGGTGGCCCGGCGGGCGGACCAGCGCATAACCGTTCCTGACCCGGCCGTCGAGAACCCTGTCCATGACGGAAATGGCGCCACCGGTCGAGATCCGCGCGATATCGAAACCCTCGTTACCGATGAATGTGTTCAGTCCGACCTCGCCGCCGCCGCTTCGGCTCTTTTCCTTGATCCTGTCGATGTAACTTTGCGGATGCACCCGCGCGATCTGCGCAATTTCGGCAGGCTCGGGCTGGATAAGCTCAAGCTTGCCCAGCAGCCCGCTGACCTCCAGCAAGTTGCGAATGCGGCGCTTGGTTTCCGGCTCTTCGGCATGCCGGTCGGGCTGGACCTGAAGCCCGGTCGGAACGAAGGAACTTACATTCCCGGCGTCGTGCCACATACAAAGCTCGTGATAGACCAGACCGGTCGCCATTTTGATGCCCATGTCATTCTTGCTGAGGAAGGAGTGTAATGGAATTGGTGGCCGGTCGTTATGATCAGAGTCTCGCAACCTTGGTGCGGGCGTCTCAATTCGCGGCCCGACGGGTCAGCTTCGTCGGCCGATCCCGTTTTTAACCTCAGTCGGGCTGACGCCAAAGGCAGCTCTGAAGGATTTCGAGAAATGCACATGGTCGGGGAAACCGACGCGATAGGCGACTTCGCTGATGCTACAGGCCGATCCTTCCGAAGAGCTGAGCAATTCATAGGAATGCGCCAGGCGCATGTCCCGAAGCGTTGAGCCAAAGGTCAGGTTGTAGCCATTGAAGACCCTGTGCAGATGCGACACCGACACCCCGATGTCTTCCGCCGCGCTGCGCGCCGAAAGTTCCGTGTTCATGTAATGCCGCTCGATATGGCCGATGAGCCGCAGCAAAAGACCTTCACTGCCCGTCGACCCAGGAGCCCTGATGTGGATCCGTTCGGCTCGCAGCAGCAGCAGGATGGTATCGATCACTTGGCGGCGAAGATCCTGGCAAAGAACTTCCCTGGCGGCGGACGGGACAGCGCCGATCGAGCTGATTACAGCAGCCGCCATGGGAAAGAGTGCCGCGGCACTTTCAAAAGCCTTCGCACAATGTAAATGCGCTAACCGGTACCGCTCCAGGATATCGCTAATCGGCAGATGCACAGTAAAAGCACGGCTCGGACTCAAACACGACAATTCGTAAGGCTCGCCAGAGCGCAGCATAACATAATGTCCGGCCTTTAGGGTTCCACAGCGCGCCAGCTGATTAAAAAACATCTCGCCGTCTGTGACAAAGACGAAGACGAAATACTCGGTACTGTCGCGGGCGATGTTGGGCCGTGTGCGAAAACCGCGTGCGGTGGTGCTACGAAATTTGGAAATGTTGACGTCCGAAAGTTTAACGACTTCGATCTTAGCATCCAGTTCAACGCCTGAATCTTCTATAATATCAATGGAATAGTAGGCAGCCGACATCGAGCTTTGCCATTCTTCGAGCCGGGAATGTTTCGAAAACTCACATGTCTGATATACGAGATCTGGCGCTATCAGTAGCTGGTCCATCCAAACCTCTTTCTAAGGTCAGGCGCTCTTCACGTTAAGCGACAATTCCGTACCTAGGTCATGCAGACAAATGGCCAAGCCAGAGGCGGATCGACGTTGTGTCGAAGAAGCACAAGAAGCTCTCGGCTGTCTTGTCGTAACGGGTAGCCACGCGGCGGGCGCTCTTCAGCTTGTTGAGGCAGCGCTCGATAAGAGTCCGCAGCCGGTAGAGGGTGCGGTCCACCGCCACGCGCAGCTTGCGGGACCTGCGCATTGGGATAACCGGCACGACGTTGCGCGCCTCAATGGCTTTGCTAACCTTAGAAAAGCGATAGCTATGATCAGCCCACCATGTCAATCCCCTTTTGCCAATACGGCCTAAGTTAACGGGGAAAGGTGGAAGCTCGTCCCACCCACAAGTTCTGCAACAATGCCGTTTCATAGTGTCTATTTTGGACCTATCGGTGTGCTCTGGCTTTGTCGCAAGGACGCATCATGACCCCAAGGTCCAGCGTCTTTTGCTTTTTGTAGATGGATAATCATAGAATTAGCCGCACGCGTTCGGTCGCCCTTTACCAGGCTTTCTAGTATTTCCAAATGCTCCATGCACGAGTCCCTGAGCCGGCCAGCATGCAAGAGGGAATTGTATTCAAGCAGGCGTCGGAGTTTATTTTGCTGCTGCATTGCTTGAATCACGTAGCGATTCTGACTGCAGTTCGCAAGGAAGAGATGAAAATCGGCATCCAGTCGGAATAGTTCGGCTGAATTCCAGTTTTCCGGTTCGGCGCTGAGGATACTGCGGTGCCTGTATTCCTGAAATTCGGCGCCGGGGCCATCGAGCTCAAATGATTGGCTAATCATTCCCGATGGCTCTATGATCATTCGAAAATCATAACTTTCGTCATGAGCATCTTGCGAGTTGAGGGTTGGTTCAAACTGCCAACCATAACCCGGCAATCGTGAAATGATTCCCTCATCGGACAGAGAATTGAGAATCCGCTGCGCCGTCAGGCGGCCCAGCGAATAGCGTTTGCGTATTTCGCCTTCCGACATTTCCTTGGGCACGGCGCCCTCGAACCAGTCGCGGGCGATTGCCTCCTTGATGATCTCGTCATCGGTCTTGGGCAGCCGATCGAGAAAGGCCAGAAAGTCGTCATGGGCCGCCCTCACAAAGAAGCCGCGGTTGGCCTCCTTGTCGACGAGCCCCTCACTGAAAAGAAGGCCAAGCGCAGCCCGCACCGGAGACCGGGAAACATTGAGCGTCGCCGACAATTCCGTCTCGCGCAGGTGCTGGCCGGACTGGAGCCCGCCGCTGATGATATTCTCGGCGATCTGGCGGGCCAGTTGCAGCTGGAGGTCACTTGCAGAATGCTTCATCGTATCGGTCATCTGGCAGCCTGTCGCATCTCGCCGGACCCTTGCCGCACCGTCAAGGCATTTCGAAAGGCTGTGGGTCGTTGAAACGGCGCAGCACGTTTTCGGTCATGCGGGCGATATCGTTGTCATAGCGGTTCCAGGCAACGGCGCCGGCCCAGGCGATCGAACCGGTCGAAAAGACCGCACCGCCGCCCGCGGTCTCGAAGAAGGTAAGGTCCGACCGGATGATTTCGGCCTGCGTGCCCGTCCAGTCCGGCGTCGGGTCAAGAAGGTCTTCGGGCACCATCAGATAGATGTCGGTGTGGCGGACCGAGGAGCCAAGGACGACGGCATGATCCGGCGTTCCCTGACCGGCATCCGCCCGGTCGACCTCAAGCCCTGCCGCGCCCCCGCCGGCAAGGCCATAGTCGCCGATGACGGTTCCGTCGATCCCGTCGAAGATGAAGGCGGTGCGGGCTGTCCGGCTGTCGGGATTGATGACGTAGGGCTCGGAGATGTCGAAGCCCTGCGAGGTCATCCCGACGCCGCAGAGGTGGTTCGGCGGATGGCCGTTGCGGCGCCACAACCCGCCGTATTCGCCGGTGAAACCGTGGAAGAACTGGCCGTGACCGGGTTCCCAGGGCCGCACACCCGCCTCGGAGCGGCGGCATTCCATGAGGCCCGGCATGTCTTCGTTGAAGCTGACGACCCAGTAAAAGCCGTTCCCGCCCAGATACATCAGCCGCCCGCCGCGGTCGGTAAAGGCCTGGACCGCTTCGATCATGTTGCGGGTGTAGTATTCCGGATGGGTGCCGGTCAGGATGACGTTGTAGCGACTGAGCAGGCGCAGCCCGTCGGCATGGATGTCTTCGTCGGTGATCACGTCGAAGTCCTGCCCGATATGGTCAAGCCAGCCCAGGATGTGGGTGTCGGCGTTGAACTGCCAGATGTTCGAGCCATAGCCCCCGAGGTAGGATTTCACCTTGGGCTGCAGATCGACCAGGGGCCGCAGGCGCGAGGTGTGGAAGACGCCCGTGCCATCATTGTGCACTTCGTAATGCGAAAAGCCGATCTCGGGATGCGCCTGCAGGAACATGTGGTGGCGATCAAGCTCGACCGCGCGGCCCATGCCGATCTCGGTGCCAGGAACGTCCAGCCCAAGGCGGTGGTTGCCATAGGCGAGGTAGCTGCAGGTCGGGAAAAGAAAGGCGACGGTGTTGGCCGAGGCGCGATCCCGCGGCGGGCGGACCACGAAGACGCAGTAATAGGCGGCATCCTCGTCGCCGTCGGGCACAAGGCGCACCGCATAGACGCCGCTCTTCAGGTCGTCGGGCACGGTCAGCGTGAAATCGGCGCTCCAGCCGGCATCATGCAGGTCGGTGCTATGGAAGTGGATCGCCGAATAAAGTTCGGGTCGCTTCTTCCAGTCCAGCTCCTGGCCCTGCCACAGCCATCCCGTCATCGCCCGCTTGGGTGCGTTCCGCGTCTTGCCGTCCAACCGGAAGGGGCCGACATCACGGATGCTTTGCGTCATCATCCGTTCCGAGAAATCCCAGGCGGCCAAAAGGTCACTGCGCCGGCGCAGCGCCTGGACATCCGCAAGGATCGTCACAAGGCGCTCGACGGCGATCGGCTGAAGAAAGATCGCAGGCCGGTCGATCTTGCCGTCGAAAAAGCCGGTCAGCTCGCCCTCGGTGTCGCGGGTCGCGGCGATGATGCATTCTTCGGCGGCGGGCCCGGCCTGAACCGCCTGTGCCGTGACGATCCTTGGCCTGGCCGCGGGCGCCGCGGTGCCGGGCGCGGCCAGACTGGACAGGACAAGCTCCCGCGAGGCCGCATCATAGGCAAGGCTCACGATCTGCCACTGCCAGACCGTCAGCGGGGCAGCGCTTCGCACTTCGGCCTGACCAAGGCGGCCGACCAGATGCCCCCCGGCGTCAATGCCCAAGCTGGCAAAGCCGGGCAGGGCGATCACAAGGCGCTCCTTGCCGGTTGTCAGCGTCGGCTGAATCACCGCCGCCAGCGTGAAACTGCCAAGGCCTTTCAGCGCCTCATGGCCCGGAATGATCACCGCCGAGCCGGGCTTGAACGCCTTGGCGACGGCGTGACGTTCGCCCCCCAGATCAAGGGCGATGGCTTCGTCCTTGTAGCCGGGGCCTTCGGGATTGGTATCGCCCTGGATGATCCGGCGCAGGTCGGCGTGATAGGTCCTGGCGCCGAAGGACGAGGCCATGACCGTCAGCGCCTCACCGGGGGCGACGGTCAGTTTGTCGGTATAAGCTACGATCGGAAGCATGGTCGTCTCATCACGAAAGGGTGGACAGTTGATGGTCGAGGTCCTGCCCGGTTAGGTCTCGCCAGCGCCTTTTGAAGATGTCGCGCTCGGCATCCAGAAGGTTGTCGTAGTAGACCCCCGCGACGGCTTCGACCCTGCCGCCCCGGGCGGCGGGCAACCGCCCAAGTTGCCAGCGGGAATAGCGCTCGACGACGATCAGCACGTATTTGAAGGTCCAGTCCGGCCCGCGCATGCGGTTCAGGACCCTCTGCAGGCAGGGGCTGTGGTATCCGATCGGGGCCGCCAGAAACTCGCGGGCATAGGGAAGATCGGCTTCGGTGATCTGATAGCGGGCCATCGTATCCTCGGAGAAAATGGCGGGATATCGGCGCGATATCCCGCCAGGCAGGGAGCAGCGGATCAGTTCGTCTTGACGCGGTCCCAAGCCCGCGTATAGACCCTGAGCGCCTTTCCGAGGTCTTCGAAGATCTGAAGCTTGGCGCGCGTTTCGGGCGGCGGGTTGATCGAGGGGTTGTTCTTCAGCTCAACCGGAAGCAGTTCGATGGCCTTCAGGTTCACCGAACCATTCGTCAGGCGCTCGGTGTTCATGGCCGAAACGTCGGGACGCATCATGAATTCAAGGAACTTCAGGGCGTTGTCCCGGTTGGGCGCGCTGGCAAGCAGGCAGATGTCCTCCTGGTACATCGTGGCGCCCTCTTGCGGGACGACGAAGCCCAGCAGGTCGGGGTTCTGGTTCACGTTGAGGACGGCGCCGACATAGTAATGCGCGGCCGCCATATCGCCCGAGGTGACGAGCGGGATCACGTCATAGGCAAAGGCCCCGATATTCGGCTTTTGCGCCAGGATGAACTCTTCGGCCTTGGCAATCTCGTCGGGGTTCGCGGAATTGACCGATGCCCCCGTCATGATCAGGCCGACGCCAAGGGTTTCCCGCAGATCGTCAAGCATGGCGATCTTGCCCGGATTGGCCGCCCCGTAGTCGAAGAACTGCTGCCAAGAGGTCAGCTCGGGAATCGCGGTCTTGTTGTAGAGGATGCCGACCGCACCCCAGGCATAGGGCAAGCAATAGTCGGCCGCCGGGTCTTCCTTCGAGCGCAGGGCGCCGGGGTCGATGTTCTCGAAGCCGGGCATCTTGTTGACCCCGGTTTCCTGCAGCAGGCCCAGCTTTTGCATTGTGTCATGCATGTGAACCGACGGCCAGATCAGGTCATAGCCCGTTGCCCCGGCCTGGATGCGCGCCAGCATTTCCTCGTTGGTCGAATAGGTGTCGAGCGTCACGGCGACGTTGAACTCCTTGCCGAATTTGTCGATGACATCGGGGCTGATGTAGTCACCCCAGTTGTAAAGGCTCAGCGATCCTTCGGCCGCCGCCGGGGTCGCCAGACCTGCGGAAACGGCGATTGCCATCAGACAGGGGCTAACGTTCTGCACATTCTTCATTTTGCACTCCGCTGTTGGTTTTGGTTTGACGTCAGGATTTTCGGCTTCGCAGGTAGAGGCCGATTGCGGCCACGGTGAAGGTGAAGGACAAAAGCAGGATCGCCAGCGCATTGATCTGCGGCCG
Source organism: Niveispirillum sp. (assembly GCF_017996735.1). Taxonomy (GTDB): domain Bacteria; phylum Pseudomonadota; class Alphaproteobacteria; order Azospirillales; family Azospirillaceae; genus Niveispirillum. The sequence goes on along the minus strand of NZ_JAGOGJ010000113.1, from coordinate 13,375 downwards.
CAACCCGCGGCGCATCATTGCCAGGATGAAGAGGGGCAGCGTTTGCGAGCCGACGCCGGCGATGAAGTAGGTGATGACCACGTCGTCGAGCGAGATGATGAATGCCAGCAGGAACCCGCCAACAACGCCCGGCATGATCTGTGGCAAGGTCACCCTGCGGAAGGTGGTCAACGGCCCGGCGCCAAGATCGGCCGAGGCCCGCTCGAGGCTCATGTCCATCCCGGCAAGGCGGGCGCTGACCACGACGAAGACATAGCTTGAAAGGAAGGTCGTGTGGCCGATGATGACGGTCAGCAGGCTCAACTCAAAGCCGGCGCCGACAAAGAAGATCAGCAGCGCGATCCCAAGGACGATGTCCGGAACGATCATCGGCAGGACAAGCAGCGCCTGATAGACCTTCTTGCCGACGAAGTCATAGCGCCGGATCGCGATTGCCGTCGCCGTCCCGATGACGGTCGAGATGGTGCTGGCGGAAAGGGCGACGATGGCGCTGTTGCGGACCACCTCGAAGATCCGGTCGGGCGACTCGGTAAAGGCCGCGTCGAAGCTGCCCGCCGTGCCGGCCCCGAAGAAGATGGTCTTGTACCAGTCAAAGGTGAACTCGGTCCAAACCGCCATGTTGATGGGGTTCGCATTGAAGGAATAGACAAAGATGAGCGCAAGCGGCAGGTAGAGAAAGATCAGGAAGACAAGGCCATAGGCCTGAAACAGCCTCCACCAGCCCTTTGATGACATGATCCTTTCGAACATCAACGGGTCCCCTGTCCTTCTGACTTTGACTGACGGCTAAACTGGAGGGAAAAGAGAACCACGACGAAGGCCATGATCAGCAGCGCCAGCGCCGCTCCGAACGGCCAGTCGCGCGACTGCAGGAACGAGCGTTCGATGAGGTTCCCCGTCATCTGCACCTTGGAGCCGCCCAGGAGCGAAGGCACGATGAAGTTTCCAAGCGCCGGAATGAAGACGATCACCGAGCCGCCGATGATTCCCGGTGCCGTCAGCGGCAATATGATCCGCCATAACGTCTGCACATTGGTCGCGCCAAGATCGCGCGAGGCCCTGACGAGTGAATAGTCCAGCTTTTCCACGTTTGCGTAGATCGGCAGGAACATGAACGGCGTCAGAACATAGACCATGCCGACGATCACCGAGAAATTCGTGAACAGCAGGTCAAGCGGCTCGATGATCAGGCCGGTCGATTCTAGCAGGGTGCTCAGAAACCCGGTTGGCCGCAGCAGCAGCAACCAAGCATAGATGCGCACCAGCATGTTTGCAAAGAACGGCAGCGCGACCAGAAAAAGGACCAAGCTCTTTCTTGGCCCTTTCATGCTGGCAACCCAGAAGGCCGCCGGATAGGACAGTAGCAATGTGCCCGCGACCGTCATGAGCGCAATCTGAAGCGAATTCAGGAAGATCTTCAGATAGATGGGGTCGAAGACCTCGTAGTCGTTCAACGGCCAGCCGATCAGGCGGCCGTAGTTGTAGGGATACCAGTTCCATTCGACCCCACCGTAAAGGCCGGGTTCAAGGAAGCTGTAGACGACCATGATGCCCAGGGGGATCAGGAAGAACACGCCCAGCAGGATGGTCAGCGGGGCAAGAAGAAGGATCAGCGTCCTTCGGTTGCGGCTTGCGGTCGCGCCCGTTTCTGCCATCTCAGGCACCCTTGCATTCGATGACATGCGCGGCTTCGGGCGTGTAATAGAGCGTGACATCGGCGCCCGGCCCATAGGCGGCTTCCGTTGACCCCTTGTTATGGCGGTGCCGCACGACGGCGGTCCGGCCAAGGCCCACGTCGACGTGCAGATGCATCTCCGAGCCGACAAAGACCGATTGCGTGACCGTCCCCTTGATGGCCCTGTCGCGCGCCTCGCCGCTCAGCTTCAGGTGTTCGGGCCGCAGGACGGCGCAGGCGTCATCGCCGACGCCGAAGCGATCGGAGGCCACGGCCAGCTCGCGCCCGTTCGCGGTCTTCAGCGTCAGGGTCCGCCCCTCCTTGGCGATCACCTTTCCCTTGAAGATGTTGCTGGTTCCGACAAAGTTCGCGACAAACTCGTTTTGCGGCTCGTCATAGATCTCTTTGGGCGAGGCGAGCTGCTGCACCTTTCCTGAGGCCAAGACTGCGACGCGATCCGACATCGAAAGCGCCTCTTCCTGATCGTGCGTGACGAAGATGAAGGTGATGCCGACGCTATGTTGCAACGACTTCAACTCGATCTGCATGGACTCGCGCATCTTGCGGTCAAGCGCGGAGAGCGGCTCGTCCAGCAAAAGGACCTTCGGCTTCAGGACCAGAGACCGCGCCACCGCGACGCGCTGCTGCTGGCCACCCGAGAGCTGGTTAGGCATCCGGGCACCAAAGCCTGCCAGGCCAACCTGCTCCAGCGCTTCTCCGACACGGCGAGTACGTTCCTTGCGTTCGACATGTGCAACGTCAAGCCCGTATGCGACGTTGCGCTCAACGGTGAGGTGCGGAAAAAGCGCGTAATTCTGAAACACCGTGTTGAATGGGCGCCTGTGCGCGGGGATCCGGGTGAGACTTTGCCCAGTGAGGGTTATGTCTCCGTGATCAAGGTCTTCAAAGCCCGCAATACACTTGAGCAGCGTGGTCTTTCCGCAGCCCGAAGGCCCGAGCAGGCTGATGAACTCGTTGCTGCGGATATGCAGGGTGACATCGTCGAGCGCACGAATACTTCCGCCCTCGGGCGTCCGGTACATCTTTGTTGCAGATCTGATCTGCAGAAAACCGTCCACAGGCGAGTCCTCCAGGTCGTTTTCATCTTGCTTTGTGTATTTAACAGTACTCAAAATACATAATCAACAACTTTGGTGAGACATGCCGCCAAAGGCGACGAAAGGACTGAAACAATGACCAAGAAACGCGCACGCGCCCTGGGACTTCGCTTTCGCGGAACGCCCGGCCCCCGGAATTCGCTGGTCGATGTGCCTGGACTGCGCGTGGGGCAGTCCCAGGTCCTTAGCGAAAACGAATCAGCCGGGGCGCAAATTCGCACCGGGGTCACGGCGATCCTGCCGCGTGGCTTTGACCGAACCCCAAGCCCGGTTCTGGCCGGCTATTTCTCGCTGAACGGCAACGGCGAGATGACCGGCAGCCACTGGATCCGCGACTCGGGCAGGTTCCTTGGCCCGATCTGCCTGACCAACAGCCATAGCGTGGGCATCGCCCACCATACCGCGGTCAGGTGGATGATCTCGCACTATGCCGGCGTCTTCGAGGCCGAACATGTCTGGGCCATGCCGGTGGTGGCGGAAACCTATTACGGTGTCCTGAACGAGACATCAACGGCCAGCAGGTGACTGAGGAACATGTCCTCTCGGCCATACTCGGCGCGACCTCCGACTGGGCCGAAGAAGGCAACACGGGCGGCGGAACCGGCATTATCTGCTACGAATTCAAGGGCGGAACCGGCACCTCGTCGCGCCGCATCAGGATCAGTGACAAGACCTTTACCATCGGCGTCCTGGTTCAGGCCAATCACGGCCTGCGCGACTGGCTGACCATTTGCGGCGAGGCGGTTGGCCTGTAGATGCAGGAGGACCGGCTGATCGAGCACGAGACCGGCTCGATCATCGTGATCATCGCCACCGACCTTCCGATGCGTCCTGACCTGTTGTCGCGGCTGGCGCGGCGGGCCGGGCTTGGCATCGGTCGCGCCGGAACGCCTGGCGGCAACAATTCCGGCGACATCTTTCTGGCCTTCAGCACCGCGAACGAACTGCCGACGCCGGGGCTTGGACCGGACTTTTCGCAGATGACGCATATCAACGACGATCTGCTGGACACGGCCTATCTGGCCACGGTCGATGCAACCGATGAGGCCGTGATCAATGCCATGATCGCCGCCGAGGATACGCCGACGTTCAAGCCGAAAGGGCGGGTTTGCCGGGCGATTGACACCGCCCGACTGGTCGATTTGTTGCGCGCCGCCGGCAAATGCGATCAGCCGATCGGCTGATCAGGCCGGCTGCGCCCGGAAGTGGTAGGACTTGAGCCGCGTCAGATGGTCAAAGGCATGGGCCGACAGGGAACACCCGCGGCCCGTGTCCTTGACCCCCGTCCAGGCCAGGCCCGGGTCAAGATAGTCGCAGCGATTGGCAAAGCAGGTGCCCGTTTCCAGACGCAAGGCGATGGCTTCGGCGGCGGGAAGGTCGGCTGTCCAGATCGAGGCCGTCAGCCCATAGTCGCTGTCATTCATCATGGCGATTGCCTCGTCGTCACCGTCAACTGCCATGATGCCAACGACGGGACCAAAACTTTCCTCGGTCATCACCCGCATGTCATGGGTGACGTCGACAAGAACCTGCGGCGCGAGATAGGGCGTGCCCGCCCTGTCGGCCGGGAAGAGGCCCGGGTCGATCAGCGCGCGCGCCCCCTGTTCGCAGGCTTCGGCAATCTGTGCGCGCACGAATTCCGCGGCCCGGGTGCTGGCGACCGGTCCAAGCGTGACGTCCGCCGCCGTCGGATTTCCAAGCACATAGGCCTCGGTCAGCGTGACGAACTTTTCGACGAACTGCGGGTAGATGTCCTTGTGAACATAGATCCGTTCGATCCCGCAGCATGACTGGCCAGAGTTGAAGAACGCGCCGTCGACCAGGTTTTCGGCGGCCCAGTCGACATTCGCATCGGCCCGGACGTAAGCGGGGTCCTTCCCGCCAAGCTCTAGGTCGATGCCGGTGAAATGTGCCGCATTGATCGTTTGCAGGTGGCGGCCGACCGAAACAGAACCGGTGAAAACGATATGATCGTGCAGCCCCTCGCCAATCAGGGCGGTCGTGTCATCATTGGTGGTCATGCAAAGCTGAAATACCCCGTCCGGCAATCCCGCAGCCGCGAAGGCCTCGGCAAAACGCTCGCCGCAGACCAGCGTCTGTGCCGAGTGCTTGAGGACGACCACGTTGCCAGCCACGAGCGCCGGAAAAATTGCGTTGGTCGCCGTCAAATAGGGGTAGTTCCATGGTGCGATGACAAAGACCGTGCCCAGCGGCTCCTTGCGGATCGTGCGCAGGAACAAACCGTTTTGCGGCAGGATATCCTCTTCCAGAGCCTGAGGCGCGATCGCCAGCATATGTCGCGCGCGCTCTTCAAGGCCACGAACCTCTCCGCCGCATTGCGACACAGGCCGCCCCATCTGCCAGGCGATTTCTGTGGCAATCTGGGACTTTGCCGCGACCAGATGGTCGACAGCCTTCTCCAAAAGCGCGCGGCGCTCGGCAAGCGGCGTCGCGGCCCAAGCGCCGCGCGCCCCCTTCGCGCGCGCAAAGATCGCGCGCGCCTCGGCCAGCGAGATCGCGGCGCGCTCGGCATAGATTTTCCCGTCAACCGGGGAAACGCAGGTAATCTTCATGGCGATCCAGTTCCCCCCGGTCAGAGAATTTCGAAGTAACGCTTCAGTTCCCAATCCGTCACCGCACGCGTGAATTGACGGGCCTCAAACAGGCGGGATCCGGCAAAGTGCTGGGTAAAGGCCGGGCCGAAAAGGTCAGCCGCGGCCTTTGAACCGCCAAAGATCTCCGCTGCCGCTTCAAGGTTCGGCGGCAGTTGCCGCGCGATCGGGATCTGCCGCTCATAAGCATTTCCCGTCGAAATCTCGTCGGGCTCGATTTCCTGCTCGATCCCCAAGAGACCGGAGCCAATCGCCGCGGCCATCGAAAGATAGGGGTTCACGTCGGAGCCCGGCACGCGATATTCGAGCCGGTGGGAGTTCTCGGAGCCGGGGATCACCCGGACAGCGACAGTGCGGTTGTCGACCCCCCACGTCGCCGCAGTTGGCGCCCAGAAACCCGGGGTCAGCCTGGCAAAGCTGTTGACGTTCGGCGCAATCAGGGCGGCGAATTCGCGCAGATAGGCAAGCTGGCCGCCAATGAAATGGCGCATGGTCTTGCTCATCGAATAGGTGGCGCTTGGATCGTAGAAGCAGGGCTTGCCGTTCAGCGTCCACAGTGACAGATGAGTGTGCCCGCTTTGCCCGGAGAGGGCGGCGTTCCACTTGGCCATGAACGTCGCCATCAAGCCGCGCTTCTGAGCCAAAATCTTCATGAAGGCCTTGAAGACTGACGAATTGTCGGCCATCGCCAGCGCGTCATCCACGGCAATTGCCGTCTCGAGAACGCCAGGTCCGGTTTCGGCATGCAGGCCTTCAAGCTTGATTCCGATCGACCCGAAGGTGTCCAGGATGTCCTGATACAGATCCTCATGCACCAGCGATCGCAGCGCCGAATAGCTGAAGCTGCCCTGCGATAAGGTACGAAGGTTCTGGAAGTTTTTCTCGTGAAGACCGTTCGACGTCTCCTCGAACATGAAGAACTCGAATTCCATGGCCGCCTTGACGGCAAAGCCCATGTCCGAGGCGCGGGCCAGGACCCGGCGCAGTACGCCGCGCGGACAGATCGCTTCGGCAGAGCCGGCAAATTCACTCAGGAAGAAGACCGTCTCGTTGTCGAAGGGCAGGATCATCCCGCTTTCGGGGAGGATCCGCAGGTTGGCGTCAGGAAAGCCCGAATGCCAGCCAGTGTAGGCAGCGTTGTTGTAAAGGTTGTCGGCGACATCCCATCCCAGCACGGCGTTACAGAAGCCGTAGCCACTGCGAAGCGCCGAGAGGAACTTTTCCCGACCGATGAACTTGCCGCGGAAGACCCCGTCGATATCGAAGAATCCAACCTTCACATGCGAGGGCGCGCGCTCGGTAATAAAGGCGTGGGCGTCCTCCGCCGACGTCAGGTTCAGCTTCTGACCTGTCATGCTTTCATCTCGTGCTTTGTTTGGGGTTACGACGTGTGGGCGTCAAGCAAGGCCGCGGCAATCAGGTCCGCCCAGCCAGCAATTTCGGATTCGCTGCGCAGCAAATCGTTTCGCACCTCAATCATGCTGTAGGGTATGCTGCGGACCTCGGCTTGGACCCGAATTGTGTGATCCACCGCGTGCAGGGGAGAGTAGGGTTCGTTGTCACCGACAACAAAGTCGGTCCTTTCCCTAAACCAGCTGATCAGTCGTTTCGACAAGGCTGGTTGCTGGTTGTAAATGAACCCAATGTGCCACGGACGCGCGATGCTGCGGACACTCTTGTTAAAGCTGTGAACCGCGATGAAGGCGAAGCGTTCGGCGCTCTGCTGGCGTCGCTCGATGGTGCCGGTCAACGCATCGTGGAAGGGGCGATAGATCTCGCGCTCTCTTGCGGCTCTATCAGCGTCGGTCAGGCCAAGGTTGCCCGTCACGCAGCTGCCATCGGCGTCGGTGACAAACGCGCCGGGGTGGCCGACCGTTCGGTTGCAGTCATTAACCAATCTGGAATAGCGCTGCAGGATCGCGGGGCTGTCCGTCCGAAGTGCCAGCAGCTCGGTCAGGCGGCGTGCCCCGATATCCCAGGCGATGTGGCGCGCCAGTTCGGTTGCATCAAGGCCCATGGTCCCCAGCCGCGTTGGAATTCGGTTGCTGGCGTGTTCGCAGCCGAAGACGAAGGGTCCGGTCCCCTTTGGGTTCAACCATTCAACGGCCTGCGGCTCGTCTGCGGCGAGAACGGCGGTCGTGCGCAAGGCACGATTCGCTGCACGGTCCGAAACTGCGGGTTTAGAGGCCGACATCGGCAAAGACTTCGTCAACGGTTTCCTCAAGAATGTCGAAGATCTGGTCGATCTCTGCCTCGGTGATGATGAAGGGCGGGCCCAGGACGATTGCCTGCCCGAGCGGCCGGCAGATCAGGCCTTTCTTAAGTGCCTTGTTGGCGATCCGTTCCGAGATTTGCAGATGGCCCGGCAGCGGTTGCTTGGTCTTCTTGTCCGCGACGATTTCCACCGCGCCCATCAGGCCGACACCGCGGGCTTCGCCGGCATATTTGTGCTCGCCCAGCTTCTTCAGCCGCGCCATGAAGCGTCCGCTGACCTTGTTGACATTGCCAAGCAGGCCCTCGTCTTCGATCACCGCCAGCGATTTCAGGGCAACCGCGCTGCCAAGCGGATTGCCGCCGGCGGTGAAGCCGTGCGGGAACTCCTCGGCTTCTTCGGACACTTTCATCAGCGCGTCGCAGAAGGCCTTGCCCAGGATGACCGCGCCCATCGGGAAGTAGCCGGCCGTGATGCATTTCGACGCGACGATGATGTCCGGCTGCATGTCATACTTCACGCTGCCCCACATCTCGCCGGTGCGGCCGAACCCGCAGATCACCTCGTCGGCGATGAAGGGGATGTTGTATTTGCGCAGGATCGGGCGGATCGCCTCGAAATAGCCTTCGGCAGGCACGATCACGCCACCGGCGCCCTGCACCGGTTCGGCGAACATGCCGGCGATCGTGTCGGGGCCTTCCTTGAGGATAAGCTCTTCAAGATTGCGCGCCAGGCGGGCCGAAAACTCCAGCTCGGTTTCGCCTTCAAGCCCGAAGCGCCAGTAATGCGGGCAGTCGGCATGCAGAAAGCCCGGCAGCGGCAGCCCGAATTCGGCGTTGTAGGCCTTGCCGGTCATCGAGGCCGTCGCGACGGTGACGCCGTGATAGGCGTTCACGCGGGTGATGATCTTGCGGCGCTGCGGCTGGCCATTCCGGCGATGCAGCATCCACAGCATCTTGACGACGGTATCATTCGCCTCCGAGCCCGAGTTGGTGTAGTAGACCTTGCCTGCGTCGAAAGGCGACAGCTCGATCAGCTTCTCGGACAGGGCGACGGTGGTGTCGGCGACGCGACCGAAGAAGGCGTGGTAGCCGGGGAACTTCCGCGCCTGGGCGCAGAGAGCGTCGATGATGCCTTGATGGTTGAACCCGGCCACGTTGTTCCAGAGGCCCGAGTTGGCATCGATGTAGCTCTTGCCGTGCACATCGAAGACCCGGATGCCGTCCCCATGCGTCAAGATCACCGGACCTTCGGCATTCAGCGTACCCAAGTCAGTGAAGCCGTGGAAAACGGCCTGCATGTCTCTCTGTTCCCAAGAATTGCTCACATTGGTGTCCATAGCGGTTCTCCCTTTGTTGTATTTACAGTTACCAGAAAAACAATTCTGGGTAAAGAGGTTTCTGCCGCGATACGGTGCATCGGGAAGACGAGGTGCCGCGCCCGCGTTCTGCTGGAGGTATGGAGTGCCCCGGCGCCACGAAAAGGATGAGTGCGCGATCCCTGCGGCGGCTTACGATCGTCGGGGCGAAAAAGTTCGCCATCAAGCGGCACATCTTGCAACAGCACGGTCAGGCATTTGGTTGTAAGCGGTGCGAGAACCCCGTCAGGCTTTCAGCTTGACAGCTTCTGGAAAGCCCAAGGCATAAGGTCGTCGATGCGCGATGCGCGATGCGCGATGCGGGGTGGCCTTTGGCGATGGCAGTCAGGGTTTCGCGCAGGTAAGCGTATGGGTCGACGGCGTTCAGTTTGCAGGTTTCGATCAATGAGGCCATGCGGGCCCAGGTGCGTCCGCCCTCGTCATGACCGGCGAACAGTGCGTTTTTGCGATTATGCAGAACTCAGCATAACCGCAATTATGCGCACCATGTGATTATGCGCAGCCCGCCGAGGGAAGCGCCTGCAAGGCTGACGCGCCAGCGATTTTCGGCACGACGAACTGCGCATAATTCAAAGGTTCTGAAGAAACCGCATCAGCTGGTCCGGGGGCCGATACCGGCCGGGGCTCGCTCCGACCGGTTGCAGCCGGTTGAGAGTGCGCTTCTTCATTGAGAGATCGGCCTCGAGGTACATATGCGTTGTGGCGGGGCTCTCGTGGCCCAGCCATAGGGCGATCACGGTGATGTCGACGCCGGACTGCAGCAGATGCATCGCCGTAGTGTGGCGGATTGTATGCGGCGATATCGAGCGTCGTGCGAGTTGGGGATGACGCTCCGCGGCGACCGAGACAGCCAGGTCGAGGCGTTGGGTGACGTTCGATCGCGCCATCCTTTCTCCGCCCCGGCTTGGGAACAGGAAATTGTCATCCCCGGCGTTTTCCAGCTGGCGCTTCCAGCCCCGGATCAGCGACGCGGTTGATCGCCAGAGCGGCATGCTTCGTTCCTTGCGCCCCTTGCCGTGCAGATGCGCGGTCGTCGTGCCATCGATGATGACGTCGCCGACGCGCAGGCCGATGGCCTCCGACACGCGTGCGCCGGTGTTGTACATTAGACTGAAAAGCGCTCGATCGCGCTGTCCCGCCCAGGTTCGAGGATCCGGCGCTTCGAGGATCGCCTGCATCTCCTGGCGCGACAGAAACCCAAGTACCGGCCGGTCAAACCGCTTCATCGGGATGGCCAGCGCCTGCTCGATCACAGGGAGTGCTGTCAGGTCGTAATGGGCGGCATACTTCAGGAAGGATCGGAGCGCCGCCAAACGGGCGTTTCGGCTGCGGGCGCCGTTGTTGCGTTCCTTCTCCAGATGATCGAGGAAGTCGAGGATCAATCGGGCGTCAAGATCGACCAACGCCAATGCGGTCGGGGCCTTGCCGATACTGGCCTCAGCGAAGCTGAGCAGCAGTCGGAACGTGTCGCGGTAGGCGGCGATGGTGCGCGGGCTGACGGCTCGCTGATGGCCCAGGTGCTCAACGAAGAAGCGCTGAAGCAAGGTGGGAAAAGTCGGCGTCGTGATCGGATCAGCCATGGTGACCCTCTCCGGTGATGGCCGCGAAGTGCTCGAAGCGCGCGCCGGCGATCGCCATCAGATCTGGAACGCCGGTCAGATACCAGTAAGTGTCTGACACCTTGGCGTGGCCAACATAGGTTGAAAGCGCGGCCATGGCATTGCCGATATCGGCGCCGCGCTCATGCCAAAGCTGGACGCGACGGCAGATGAAGGTGTGGCGCAGATCGTGAATGCGCGCCTGGGCATGGGCGCCACGCGCCGTCCAGCCGAGGTCGCCTCGCAGCCGCTGGAACACCCCATGAATGGTTCGCTTCGACAACAACCCTCCCGATGACGACAGGAACAGCAGCGCATTCCGGTCGGTAGTGCCGTGACGTGACCGCACCGCCAGATAGCGGTTCAACGCCGCCGCCACGGTCGGATGCACTGGCACGTGTCTGGATTTGCGAAACTTGGTGTTCCGGACCGTAAGGACGCCCTGTTCGAGATCGACATCGCCGCATCGCAGGTGGAGCGCTTCCGAAAGCCGCAGGCCGGCGGCGGCGATCAACCCGAAGATCATCTCGTAGGTCGCTGGTCGCAATCCACCGTGCGGGGCAAGGCGCCGGGCGGCAGCGAGGAGATCGCGGATCTCCTGCTCCGAGTAGATGTGCGGCGCCAGGCGGCGATGCGAGCGGCCAAAGATTGCGGTCTGCGGGAACTCGGTCGCCGGATCAAGCCGGGCCAAATACCGTGCGAATGGACGAAGGACGTCCAGGCGGCGCGCCCAGGAAAACGGCTTGGCGTGCCTGGCATGACCCTGCACCCAATCCAGGGTGATGCGGGTCGTCAGCGGGCCGGTATGGCCCACCGCGTCGACGAAGCGGGCGAAAGCGGTGATCTGGGTGCCGGGAATGCGCAGGTCGAACCCCAAGGCACGGCGCTCGGTCAGGTAATCCTCGGCCAGCGAGAGCATAGCGCGGGCCTCGGTCATGACGCGCTCTCCGGCCAGGGCAAGGCCACCGCCGCGAGCTTGGTCAGATCGACCTTGGCATAGATTGCCGACGTGTCGAGGCTGCGGTGCCGCAGGACGTCGGCAATATCCTTCATCGGCGCGCCGGTGCGTAGAAGCCGGCTGGCCACGCTGTGCCGCAGAATATGGACTCCTGTGCGGGTCCATCCGCATCTTCGATAGCCCGCCAGAACCGCGCGCTTGACGACGCCCTTCTCGATCGGCTCGTCGTACGGGGCGACGTGGCGGACAAATATGGCTCGGTTCGAGGTCTGGGGCCGCTCCTCGCGCAGATAGCCGGCGATCGTGCTACCGGTCGCCGCAGGCAAGGGCAGGACATCGGCGCGCCTCCCCTTGGTTCCGGTCAGGCTGATCGTCCCGTCGGCCCAGTCGATGTCTTCGAGGCGCAGGCCGACGACCTCGCTGCATCGCAGGCCGAGATCGATCAGACACCGGGTCATCGCATAGGCTCGCCGGCGCGACGGAAAGGGCTGATCGAATGATCGGAGCAGTTCGTCGATCTCAGTGTCGGTGAGAACCTCCGGCAGGGATGCCAATCGCCAGTGAGCCGCCCGTGGAATGCCGGCCGCCAGTTCGCTGACCCGGTCGCCGGACAGGGTGCGGAACCGAAAATAGCAGCCGATGGCGCCGCCGATCACACCGATGGAGCCAGCGCTACGCCCATCCTGGCCGAGAACGAAGCGCCGCACAGAGGCGGTGCTGATCTTCGAAATCGTGATTGGTTGGTCGCCGAAATGGGCAAGCAGAAACGCGCCGGCGATCCGACTGCGCTGACAGCGGGTATTGTCCGCCAGGCCCCAGTCATCACGCATGTGGGCGTCAAAGCGCGCCAACTCTTGCGCAACGGCCGTTTCCGAGGCGGGATCCAGTGCTCCCACGCCATCGGCCCGTAACACTTCCAGCAACTGGGCGAGTGCGGCTCGCAGCTCGTGGCGCAAGCGCCGGACCGGATAGGGACAACTGCACGCTGGCATATGCTCTGCCAGGAAGCGCGCGACCAAGGCCTCGCCGATCGCGCTCAGGCCGCATCGTTCCCCGGTCAGCCAATGGGCGAAGTGCGCAACGCAGCACAAATAGACACGCTGGGTGCTCGGGGCATACCGCCCACGGCGCAGGTGCGCGCCAAATCGCGAAACGTACGGCTGAATAACGCTGTCCTCCAGCCACATGCGGGGCTGCGAATGGACGACGATCACCTTGGACATGTTGACCTCCTGTCGGGCAGAACGAACCCAAGAGGAGATCAGGATTATGCGCAGTTCGTCGTGCCGAAAATCGCTGGCGAGTCAGCCTTGCAGGTGCTTCGCTCGGCGGGCTGCGCATAATCACATGGTGCGCATAATTTTGATTATGCAGAACTCAGCATAACCGCAAAACTGCCTTCTTTGCGGCAATGCCCGGAGGGGCCGCGGACATGACATTATTTGGCCAGCAAGCAGGGGCGAATCTCCGTCAGCTTTCGCTTGTCCATGTGACGCGCCTTTTGGTCTGCAGCGCCTCTACATTGCCATCGACCGCGATCCGGCGGGGCGACGCGCGGCGGAGAGATTGACCATCAGAGCCACCGAGGCCGGGATTGCCGTTCGGGTGCTTGAACCAAGGCTCGGGGATTTCAACGACGATCTCAGGGCCGACGGACTGCAAGCACTGCGCCAGAATCTGGCTGATCAGATCGGTCTCGAGGATCGCGAGCGCCTGGAGCGTTGAGGCAACTCGTCAAGCGCAAGGGGAAGTCTCACGACAGTGGGGCAGGGGGCATCTCCCTGTCCCGGGTCTGGATCTTCATCTTTTGCCTCTCTCATGGGC
>NZ_JAGOGJ010000240.1 GCF_017996735.1 Niveispirillum sp. | reverse complement strand
CATGCGCACAGCAGGCATGGTCTGTTTCAGGGTGCGCGCCACCTTCTGTTCGGCGCAGTTCATCTCGAATGGCGGCTGGAAAATACCGTCGGGCAGTTCCTCCAGCCCGTCCAGCGCCCCGGAAATGCCGGCAAACCGTTCGACATGGTCGTACCAGGGGGCCAGATCGGCATAGCGGATGGGCCAGTCGACCCCGTGCCCGTCACGCCGGTTGGCGGTGAAATCCGCCTCGCTCCAGCGATAGGACTGGCGGTACCAGGTCAGCGACCGTCCGCCCAACTGATAACCGCGCGTCCAGATGAAGGGCCGATCCTCGGGATGGGAGAAAGGATAGGTTTTGGTATCGGCAAAGAAATGCAGGTGCTGCATCTTGTAGATCCAGTCACCCTTGTCCTTCAGATATTGCCAGCCATTGGCGGGATAGCTTTCCGGCACCAGATTGCGGAACTCGATCTCCCATGGGGCCTGGAAATCGGTATATTCCGGCCCGGCATGCTCGACCATGCGGCCGCGTTCGATGACCAGGGTCTTCAGCCCCCGCTCACACAGTTCCTTGGCCGCCCAGCCGCCGGTGATGCCGGACCCGACAATGATCGCATCCCATTCCATCAGCGCCGCTCCTCCACCAGACGCCGATACTCGGCCTTCGACAGATCGCCCCGGTAATCGCCAGGGACGGCCACATAATCCGGATCGGCCCCCTGGCTGGTAAAATAAGCGTACCAGATCAATTGCTTGAGCCGGCGCCAGCCCTGGCCTGCCGTTTCGTTCATGAAGGCGGCGGCATCGATGGCGGCCAGCAGACCCGCCTGCTCCGCCGCCGGCAGGCGCAGAAAGGGGCGGGACCCCCGCTGATCGATGGTGGCCAGCGTGGCCCGGAATTGCGCCCGCGTGGCCGGCAACGCCCAATCCAGCATAAGCCCGTCCACCACGCCCTGCACATTGGCGTCCCTGGCGCCCGGCGTTTCGGTGGCGGGGATCATGATCTCCGCCACCTCGGCCAGCAGCGCCATCTCAGCCTCGGTGAAGAAGCGGCCGACGGGCCCCGTCGTCCCCGCATAGGCCCAGGCCGGCAGCGGCGCCGTTGCCGCCCCCCCAACCAGAGCAATGGCGGCCAGCATGGCCTCACGCCGGTTCATCATGGGCACCCTCACGGCTTAGAGTGGACGCAGACGGATGGACCGGAAGGAAAGCGTCCCGCTGCCGGGCCGCAGCAGGACCGGCCCCGATGCCGGCAGGCCCAGCGCCGCCCGGCTGCCCTCCAGCAGCTTCGACCCGTTCAGCCAATGTTCGACCCGGTCGCCCTGGACCCGGATATAGACCCGGTTCCACTGGCCGGCAGGTTTCATGCTGGGCTTGTCCGGGTTGGGGTCGGACAGGTTACGGGCCGGGACCTTGATCGCATTCCCCCCAAGGGACAGGCTGCCGCTGGCCGCCTCACCCTGCCCCTGCGGCCCCTGGGCCAGATGGTAGAGCGCGCTGCCCAGATAGCCCACGGCGCCGTCGGCCCCCTCGCCAGCCAGCACGTCCAGTTCCAGTTCGAAATCGGCGACGCGGTCCGCGCTGACCAGCGGGGTCTGCGCCCCATCACAGCGGATGGCCCCGTCGCGGATAGACCAGCCCGCCCCCGACAGGCCGGACCAGCCACCTCCTCCCCGGCCATCCCACAGCAGGCGCCAGCCAATGGCCGCCCGCTCCGCTGTCAGGTGGTTGGCGATGAAATCCCGCTCGTCCGCCGGGCTCAGGGGCCGGGCATAACGTCCGGGATCATCGGTGATGACAAGCAGGTCGCGGAAGCGGACCTCAAGTCCCGCATTGGCCGGATCGGAGCCGACATCATGGACCTGCAGCCCGAAAAATCCGCGCGGCGTCATCTCGTCCACCAGATTGGCGGCGGGCAGCCCGTTCAGCCAGGTGCGGATGCGGTTGCCCACCGCCTCCACCCTTAAATGGTTCCAGTCGCCGGACCGGAAGGCGGCCAGGGTTGCGGGCCGGTCGCTGGGCGGGTCCAACCACAGGCGCCGCTGCTCGTCATAAATCCCACCCGTCCAGCGCCGGGCCGACGGGTCGATTTCCACCTGATAGCCATGAACGACCCCGTCACGGTAATCGGGCTTTGCTTCCGACCGGATCATGATGCCGGTATTCAGGCGCGGATCGGTCCGCACCCGGCATTCCAGGATGAAATCGTCAAACAGTTCCTCGCTGACCAGGAAGCTGTTGGGGGATTTCTCCACCGATGTGCCGACTATCTCCCTGCCATCCAGCCGATAGGGCGCATGCCCGCCCAACCGTTTCCATCCGGGAATGGACCCGTCGGGTGCGGCCACCGCCGGGATCAGTGACTGCCAGGGTGCCGGGCTCAAGGCCCGCGCCGCCGGCGCCAGGGGAAGTGCTGCCGCCCCGGCCAGCACGGCCAGGGACGCACGCCGGGACAGGGGCGTCGTCATATTCGTTCCTCCCGAACGGATGTCTGCCGGACGTTGGCCGCCCGGCCATTTCCTCATTATGACAATGTTGTCATAACCCATCCGGCACCCGGTGGAAAGAGGGGCCGCCCCTAGCGTCCCGGCGCCACCCGGCGATAGGACAGCGCCTCGGCCACATGGATGCGGCGTACACCGTCGGCCCCGTCCATATCGGCCAGGGTGCGGGCCACACGCAGGACACGGTGATAGCCACGGGCCGACAGTTTCAGCCGCTCCGCGGCGTCGGTCAGCAATTGCCGTCCCTGCATGTCGGGACCGGCCACCTTCTCCAGCACCTCGCCATCGGCCTCCGCATTGCTGCGGATCGGCGGATGGCCTTGGGGCAGCAGCCCGTGATAGCGGGCACGCTGTGTCTCCCGCGCCCTGGCCACGCGGGCCGCCACCTCCGCCGTCCCCTCACGCGGGGGTGGCAGGGACAGGTCGGCGGCGCTGACGGCCGGTACATCGACATGCAGGTCGATACGGTCGAACAGCGGGCCGCTGATCTTCGACTGGTAATCGATGGCGCATTTCGGCGCCCGTCCGCAGGCCAGCGCGGCATCATCCAGGTGACCGCAGCGGCAGGGATTCATGGCCGCCACAAGCTGAAACCGCGCCGGATAGGTGACATGGTGGTTGGCACGGCTGACGGTGGCGCGGCCGGTCTCCAGCGGCTGGCGCAATGCCTCCAGCGTGCCGCGTGCAAATTCCGGCAATTCGTCCAGGAACAGCACGCCCTGATGGGCCAGGCTGATTTCCCCCGGCCGGGCGCGGGTGCCGCCGCCCACCATGGCCGCCAGGGTGGCGGAATGATGCACCTCCCGGAAGGGCCTTGTGCGGATCAGACGCCCGCCCTCCAGCCCGCCGGCGATGGAATGGACCATGGAGACCTCCAGCGCCTCCGCCGGGTCCAGCGGGGGCAGCAGCCCCGGCAGACGCGACGCCAGCATGGACTTGCCTGACCCCGGCGGCCCCAGCATCAGCATGTTGTGGCCGCCGCTGGCCGCCACCTCCAGCACACGCTTGGCCGTCTCCTGCCCCTTGACGTCGCGCAGATCCTTGATGCTGCCGGTGATATCGGTTTGCATCTTGGGTTCAGGCCGGGACAGAACCTGCGTGCCCTTGAAATGGTTGATCAGGGCCAGAAGCGACGGCGGGGCCAGGATGTCCAGCCCATTGCCGGCCCAGGCCGCCTCCCCCCCGCTGGCGGCGGGGCAGATCAGCCCCTTGCCACCGGCCAGGGCATTGATGGCGGCGGGCAGCACACCGGCCACCGGGGAGATGGACCCGTCCAGCCCCAATTCCCCCAGCGATTGATACCCCGCCAGCATTTCATCCGGCAGGATGCCCATCATCACCAGCAGGGCCAGCGCGATGGGCAAATCGAAATGACTTCCCTCTTTCAACACATCGGCGGGGGCCAGATTGACCATCAGGCGCTGCGCCGGCAGGGCGATGCCCAGGGCATGCAGGGCGCCGCGCACCCGCTCCCGGCTTTCGCCCACCGCCTTGTCGGGAAGGCCGACAACGGTGAAGGCGATGGGCCCGCCCGTCATCTGCACCTGTACGTCGATGTCCAACACATCTATGCCTTGAAAGGCCACCGTGCAAACGCGCGCCGCCACCCCTGCCCCCGCCCCGACTTCATCTTCCGGTGAGTATAGATGATTAGACTTGCAGGCGGAAAGGGCCGTGAGCATGCCTTTCACCGTTGCAGGCGCCGCCAAGTCATAAACGATGTATTCACACAGATATAACGCAATCATGGCAGTATCGGCCTATTTCACGGACCTGTTGAAATGGTCGAAATCTGGAAGACTGCCAACAGGGGGCGGGCCATTCTTCGCTTTGAACGCAGGCTTGGCGAGGGCCTGCCGTATTTCATTCTTAATTGGGGTCGACGATGATTAGCCTCGATATCAACGGCAAGGTCCGCGAAGTGGACGTGCCGGAGGACATGCCGCTTCTGTGGGTCCTGCGTGACGAATTGAATATGACGGGCACCAAGTTCGGCTGCGGTGTCGCGCAGTGCGGCGCCTGTACGGTGCATGTGGACGGTCAGCCGACCCGGTCCTGCCAATTGCCGGCATCCGCCGCCGTGGGGTCCAAGATCACCACGATCGAAGGGATTTCCGGCAAGGCCGCCGCCGCGGTCCAGAAGGCCTGGGCCGATCTGGACGTGGTGCAGTGCGGCTACTGTCAGTCGGGTCAGGTGATGGCGGCCACGGCCCTGATCGCCGAGAACCCGAACCCCACCGATGCCGATATCGAGGCGGCGATGGACGGCAATGTCTGCCGTTGCGCCACCTATGTGCGGATCAAGGCAGCCGTGAAAGTGGCTGCCAAGCTGGCGAGGACCTGAGCCATGATGCTGCGTCAATTGCTGCGCCAGGCCGCGTCCAGCGTGGCCGAACCCGCCCCCAGCCGCCGCACCTTCCTGAAGGGCACCGGCGGCGCCCTGATCATCGGCGCCGTGGTCCCGCTGGGATCATTCGCGGCCGAGCCTGCCGCCCCCGGCATTGTCGGCCCCGCCGACCCGCGCCCGAACCTGTTCGTGCGGGTGGCCAAGGACAATACCGTAACCGTCCTGGTCAAGCATCTGGACAAGGGCCAGGGCATCATGACCGGCCTGACCACCATCGTGGCCGA
>NZ_JAGOGJ010000112.1 GCF_017996735.1 Niveispirillum sp. | reverse complement strand
GCGCAGGGCCAGGGTACCGGACGCCCGCTCACGCATCCCGCGGCTGGCCGTGCCGACGCGCACTTGCTGTCCTTCATGCAGCTTGCGGGCACGGCGCAGGCGCTGGCGCGTGTGGGCCACCATCTGCAAGGCGACCACCCCGCCGCCCAGGATGCCGAACATCAGGGGCAGCAGGTCGAACAGCCGGTCCAGGATCATCGCGGTTGCGCCCCTTCCTCGGCCAGCGCGGCCATTTCGGCATTCTCCAGCGCCGTCAATTCATCCGCCTCGCTCTGCGGTTCGCTGATTTCGGCGATGAAGAAGCCGGTGGCCGGGGGAAAGGACTTCTCCGCCAGAAGTTTGGCGTCACCGATCGTGGGGGCCCAGATCACCACCTGCTGTGTGCGTGCCCAGGCCCGGGACAGGAACGGATGTTCCTTCTGTTCCATCTGTGCCCGCTGGACATGCCGGTTCACCACATGGGCGATGAATTTGCGGGCCGGACGCTCCGCCCGCAGAAACCCGTCCTCTTCCCCCAGGACACGCATCAATTGCGAGCGCGCGATTTTCATGTCCATGATCTTCTTGTTGACCATGTAATGGCGGCGCCGGGCCGATTTCACCTGGGCGTCAAGCTTGACCAGAAGGGGCAGCATCTTGTCTTTGCGCTGTTCCAGGCGCTGCGCCAGGATCATCAGCTTTTGCAGACGGTTGTCCAGGCCGACACCTTCCTGGCGCTTGCGCACGGCGTTTTCCGCCGCGGCCGCGATGCCCATCCCCAGCAAATAGGCGAGACCCGAGATCACGAAGAAAGCGATCGCGGCTTCGGTAAGTTTTTCGATCATCTGTGACGGCACCGACCCCCGTGACGGCCAAAGCCGGTCGAAAACTATACGCCGAAGCCGTGCCAGGGCGGAAGGAATTGTTGGATGGCCGGCATCGCCGGCTTGACCGACCAAAAAGAAAACCCGCCAGCCCGGGGCGGGGCGGCGGGTTCAAGGCGGGGTCGTCGGCGGGATGGGAAAAGGGATGGAACCCATCCGACCACTGAACGGGGAACGGTCAGTGATCAGACCCTACGCCCGTCTTCCCCTCGCCGCTGTGACCATGGTCACGCCGTGCGCAGATCGATCAGTTCGCCATGCAGGGCGCAGGCGGGTACCGCGAACTCCACGATCGACCGGGCAATGTCGGCCGGGGTCGGCAGGCTGGCGGGATCTTCGCCGGGGAAGGCCTTAGCACGCAGCGATGTCGCCACGGGGCCGGGATCGACCAGATTGATGCGCAGGTTGGTGTTCAGCGTTTCCGCCGCCCAGGTGCGGGCCATCATGTCCAGCGCCGCCTTGGATGCCGCATAGGCCGACCAGTAGGCCGTGGGCTCGCGCCCGACGCGGTCGGTCAGGAACAGGGCGCGGCCGGCATCCGACAGGCGCAGCAGCGGGTCAGTGGTCCGGATCAGCCGCATGGCGGCCGCGATCGATACGCCCATCACGCGGTCCCAGTCCTTGGGATCGGAATGGGCGATGGGACCCAGCGTGCCCAACTGGCCGGCGGCATGGACCAGGATGTCCAGACGGCCGAACCGTTCATAGAGAGCCGGCCCCAGACTATCCAGCTTCGCACTATCCATCAGGTCCTGGGGGATGATGGTGGCGGCCCCGCCCAATGCCTTCACGCGGTCGTCCAGTTCCTCCAGCGCACCCAGCGTGCGGGCCAGCAGCACGACATGCGCGCCTTCACGCGCCAGTTGCTCGGCCACGGCAGCACCGATCCCGCGCGACGCGCCGGTAACAAGGGCGACACGGCCGGACAGGCGCGGGGAGGAAAGGGAAGGGGAACCGGTCATGGCGGGTCTCTGTGATCTGGAACGCGCGGTTGCTTAGCGCATTCGGGCGTCGGGGGAAAGTGGCAGCGGCCGTAGGTCGCGGCAGGCAGAGGCGCATTATATCATGCGCGTCAGTCGCCGGATGCCCCCTCGTCGGCTGCGAGTCATGTCATTGTGGAGCCGAAATGAAAATGGGGAGGTGCCTAAACACCTCCCCATTTCATCACGGGTACGCAACAAACCTTACGGCTTGCGGCTCCACCAGCCGCGCTTGGGCTTTTCCGTCGGCGGGTTCACCTCGGTTGCGGCGGTGGCCGGGGTCGGTACGGCTTCAGCGGCAGGCTGGGCCGTCGTTTCCACCACCGGCGCTTCCGCCACCGGGGCCGGGGTTTCAGCCACGGCCTCTGTCACGGTCTCGGTGGGGGCGACCTCGGCTTCCGCGACCTTCTTGCGGCTGCGGGTGGCGCGCTTCTTCGGGGCCGGGGCTTCCTCCGCCGGCGCGGCGGGGGCTTCCTCGATCTCGATCACGACGGGTGCCGGTTCGACGGGGGCGGCTGCTTCGGCCGGTGCGGCTTCGGCTTCCGCGACCTTCTTGCGGCTGCGGGTTGCACGCTTCTTCGGGGCCGGGGCTTCCTCCGCCGGCGCGGCGGGGGCTTCCTCGATCTCGATCACGACGGGTGCCGGTTCGACGGGGGCGGCAGCTTCGGCCGGTGCGGCTTCGGCTTCCGCGACCTTCTTGCGGCTGCGGGTCGCGCGCTTCTTCGGGGCCGGGGCTTCCTCCGCCGGTGCGGCGGGGGCTTCCTCGGTCACGACGGGTGCCGGCTCGGCTGCGGCTTCCACCACAGGCTCAGGCACGGTTTCGGCGACGGCGTCGGCCGCGACGGTGGCTTGGGTGTCTTCGCCCTCACCCTCATCGTCGCCTTCATCCTCACCCTCGTCACCGGCCTCATCCGTGCCAGCGCCCTCTTCACCACGGCGAAGCCGCCGACGACCGCCCCGCTTGCCGCGACGGCGCTTGCGGGCGCGGGCGGACTCGTCATCCTCGCCACCGACAGCAGCAGCGGCGGGAGCTTCGGGTGCGGCGGCCTCGGCCACCTCTTCGGTGGTGCCTTCGACGGGGGCGTCGGCTTCCTCGCCTTCACCCTCATCCTCGGCCTCGGCCTCGCCAGCCTCGGTCGTGGTGCCATTCTCGCCGCGTTCCCCGCGACGGCGGCGACGGCGGCGACGACGGCCACGGTCGCCATCCCGGTCGCCACGGGCTTCGAAGCGCGCAGCGGGCTTGGCTTCCTCTTCCTCCTCCGCGACCTCAATCTCCACCACCGGCGGCTCGGCCTCGGCTTCCTCGATTTCGATGGCGCGCTCGGTTTGTGCCATCACCCGCTCGGCATTGACCGGTGCCGCTGCCACCACCTCGTCGGCGGCGGTGCGGGCGCGGATGCGCTCGATATGGTGGCTGGGGCCGATCATCTTGTCATCGGCCTGCAGGTAGACCCGCAGCCCATGGCGCCGTTCGATATCCGCCAGCGCCTCGCGCTTGTGATTCAGGATATAGAGCGTGACATGGCTGGCGCAGGTGACCGTGATCTCGGCCGACCGCTTGCGGATGCCTTCTTCCTCGACGGCGCGCAGAACCGCGAGAGCGGCGCTCTCCAGGCTGCGGACCATGCCGGTGCCCTGGCAATGCGGGCAGCGTTCGAAGTTGATTTCCTGCAGCGACGGGCGCAGCCGCTGACGCGACAATTCCAGCAGGCCGAAGGCGGAAATGCGGCCCAACTGGATGCGCGCACGGTCCGCCTTCATGGCGTCCTTCAGACGCTTTTCAACGGCCGCATTGTTGCGCGGGTCTTCCATGTCGATGAAGTCGACAACGACCAGACCGGCCAGATCGCGCAGGCGCAATTGGCGGGCCACTTCCTCGGCCGCCTCCAGATTGGTGCGCAGCGCCGTCTCTTCGATGTTGCGTTCCTTGGTGGAACGGCCCGAATTGACGTCGATGGCGACCAGCGCTTCCGTCTGGTTGATGACGATATAGCCGCCCGACCGCAACTGCACGATGGGGTTAAACATCGTCTCGATGGCGCCTTCCACCTGGAACCGGTGGTACAGCGGGATCGACGGGTCGTTATAAAGCTGGATCTTCTTGGCGTGGCTGGGCATCAGCATCCGCATGAAGTCCTTGGCCACGCGGTACCCGGCCTCACCCTCGACATGCACTTCGTCGATGTCGCTGGAATAAAGGTCGCGGATGGTGCGCTTGATGAGGTTCGCTTCCTCATAGATCAGCGCCGGGGCGACGGATTGCAGCGTCGTCTCGCGGATGCTGTCCCACAGACGCATCAGATATTCAAGGTCGCGGCGGATTTCCGGCTTCGACCGTTCGATGCCGGCCGTGCGCAGGATGACCGACATGCCGGGCGGAATGTCGAAATCCTCCAGCATCTCCTTCAGGCGCTTGCGATCGGCCGGGTTGGTGATCTTGCGGCTGATACCGCCGCCGCGCGGCGTGTTGGGCATCAGCACGGCATAGCGGCCGGGCAACGACAGATAGGTCGTCAGCGCCGCACCCTTGTTGCCACGCTCTTCCTTGGTCACCTGAACCAGCAAAATCTGGCGGCGCTTGATGACTTCCTGGATCTTGTAGGATTTCAGGGGACGGCGGCGCTGCTGCTGCGGCTGGTAGGGCCGTTCCTCAACCTCTTCCTCGACGCTGTCCTCACTGCCTTCGACCTGCGCGGGCTGGGGACGATAACGGCGCGGCCGCTCACGGCCCGACGAATGAACGAAGGGGGAGCCGGCTTCGCCGACATCGGCCGTTTCGCCATCGGCGTCGCCGCCGGCATGCAGATCCTCGGCCGGCACGCCGTCGGCGTCCCCGGTCTCCACAATGTCGGTAGCTGCATCGGCCGTCGCCGGCTCGCCGGCATCCTCGGCCTCGATGGGGGCGGGGGCGGCGCCGCCGATCTCTTCGGGCGGCGGTGCGGGCGGGGCATCCTCGACATGGCCGTTATCGTCCAGGTCCTCGCCCTGTTCGGCGCGGGCCTCGCGCTCCTCCGCCAGCTCCTGCTGCTCACGCAGCAGCGCCTCGCGGTCGGCGACCGGAATGCGGTAATAATCGGGGTGGATTTCGGAAAAGGCGAGGAAGCCGTGGCGGTTGCCGCCATACTCCACAAACGCCGCCTGGAGCGAGGGCTCGACCCGGATCACGCGGGCCAGAAAGATGTTGCCCTTGAGCTGCTTCCTGGAGGCGATCTCGAAATCAAGCTCTTCCAGGCGGTTACCATTGACCACAACGACCCGGGTTTCCTCCGGATGCGTGGCATCGACAAGCATACGCTTGGCCATATATGTCTTCCCCGTGGTCAGAACGACCGCCCTTCCGCGCGACGGGACGGAGAGCGGGCCCTGCCACCATTGCGGTGAGGGACTTGTCGTCACCGGCGGGGAGGGTCATCGAACAGCGCCTGCCGCCAAGGCCCCGATGGGGATAAGGCGGAAGCAGCCAGGATGGACCATCGCCGGTGCCGGGCCTGCATCGGATGAACCGAACAGGCCAGCCCCAAGGTTTCCACTACACCGCGCCCCGTTGGGGTCGAACCCGTGGGGCGTCACATCCAGGGGGCATGACCAAGCCGGCAATATGGCCGGCGGCGGGTCCCCAAGGGCGACGCCGATGCCCGTTTCAGGGCCCTGGCGAAGCGCGGTCTGTCGCGATTGTCACCATAAACATTCCGCACCCCATTCCACAACGATAGAATCGCGACCGAAGCGATTGTTCTGGCCGATTCCCGCCCGGCCGGGGTTGGGGTTCGGCCACAATTCAGGTCATGGATGATGATGGCCGTTGAAGTCACTGATTTTCCCGGCATATAGTATTTTCGTCCGTTTCTTGTTCATCGATTCGCCCGAAGGGGGAAGGGCAAACGTGCCGCAGAAGGAGGCAATCCGGGGCCGGGTCACTGGGTTGGCGTCAAGGGCCTGTGCGCTTTTGGCGGCGGCGTGGCTGTGCCTTGCCATGGCTTCTGCGGCGATGGCGCAGACCCCGGTGCAGACCGCCTCCGTCGCGTCGGCCCGTGTCATGCCGGAACCTGCCCGTATCGGTGCGGCCCGCCTGGGTGACCATGGTGACAAGACCCGCTTTGTCCTGGAACTGAGCCGTGATGCCCCGTTCAGCATCCTGCCCGACGCCAATGGCGTTGTGGTGGAGATGGAGGCGGCATTGGATGCCGCCCTGCCGGCGGCCAAGGGGCTGGTGCGCGCCGTCGCCGTCCGGCCGGGGATGAAGGCGGGGCATCTGCGTCTGGTGCTGTCCACCACCGGCCCGGTCCGTGTGCTTCTGGCGGAGGTGATCCCGCCGCGTGACGGCATGCCGCCGCGCTTCGTCATGGATCTGGCCGCTGGCCGGGCGGGGCGGGGCGCCGTGTTGACGCCGGCCAGCGTCAGCACCATGAACCCGCCCGTGCCGGCGGAAAAGCCCAAGCCGACCCTGCCCATGATCGTCATCGACCCCGGCCATGGGGGGCAGGATCCCGGTGCCATCGCGGTGGGGGGCGGCTATGAAAAGGACATCACCCTGGCCATGGCGAAGGAACTGCGCCGGCAATTGCTGGCCACCGGCCGCTATCGTGTTGCCCTGACCCGCGACAGTGACACCTACATCCCCCTGCGCGACCGTCCCGGCATCGCGCGGGCCAAGGGGGCGGACCTGTTCATCTCCCTGCATGCCGACAGCATTACGTCCAAGCAGGTGCGGGGCCTGTCCGTCTATACCCTGTCGGACAAGGCGTCGGACCGAGAAGCGGAAATGCTGGCCCAGCGGGAGAATCAGTCCGACGCCATCGTCGGCCTGGACCTGTCGGTGCAGTCGGCCGATATCGCCAGCATCCTGATCGGCATGTCGCAACGCGACGCCCTGAACCGGTCGCGGCGCTTCGCCTCGCTGCTGCTGAAGAACCTGGACCCCAAGATCGCGGTGCTGCCCGGCCCGATGCGCTCTGCCGGCTTTGCCGTGCTGACCGCCCCCGACGTGCCGGCGGTCCTGGTGGAGATGGGGTATCTGTCGCACAGTCAGGATGCCAAGCTGCTGGGCAGCGACGCGCATCGCAAACGCATGGCCGGGTCACTGCTGCGTGCCGTGGATGGCTACTTTACCGGCAACGCGGTGCCGCCGCGGTCATGACCGCGACATAATCAGCGCCATCTTGTACTAATATCAGCGGCCGGCGGCACGGGCCGCCGCCGGGCCAGTCGGCACGGATATCATCGGTCAGACATTTTGACCGATGATATAATGGCTTAACGGCGCCCGCCCCGTCGCGGGTGTCGGCATGGTTCTATGCGGTCCCGTCCGGGGCCATCAGGGGTTGGAATTATGAATCGCGTCGTGAAGGGCTTAGCTATCGCCGGTGTCTCGCTCGGTGTGCTGGGCATGGCCGCCGCCGGGGGTGCCTGGGTCTATTTCAGCAAGGACCTGCCCGACCATACGACGCTGGCCAATTACAATCCCTCCGTCGCCACCCGTGTGCATGCCGGCGACGGCCGTCTGGTGGCGGAATTCGCCAGCGAACGGCGTGTCTTCGTGCCCTTCGCCGCCATTCCGAAGCGCGTCACCAACGCCTTCATCTCCGCCGAGGACCAGAATTTCTACACCCACCACGGGGTGGACTGGTTCGCGGTGCTGCGCGCGCAGCTTCAGAATGTGAAGAATATCGGCCAGGGCCGCCGCCCCATCGGCGCCAGCACTATCACCCAGCAGGTGACGCGCATCTTCCTCTTGTCGAACGAGGTCTCCTACGTCCGCAAGATCAAGGAGGCCATCCTGTCCGGCCGCATCGAGGATGCGATGGGCAAGGACAAGATCATCGAAATCTATATGAACGAGATTTTCTTAGGGAATCGGGCCTATGGCGTGGGGGCCGCGGCGCTCAACTATTTCAACAAGTCGCTGGATGAACTGACGGTGGCCGAGGCCGCGTTCCTGGCCAGCCTGCCCAAGGCGCCGGACCGGTATTACCGCGAACGCCATCGCGACGCCGCCATTGCGCGCCGCAACTATGTCATCGGCCGCATGCAGGAGGATGGCTATATCAGCCGGGAGGAGGCGGAGGCCGCACGGGCCGAGCCGTTGAATTTTGCCGACCGCTCCAGCGACAGCAATGTCCGCGCCGAATATTTCGTCGAGGAGGTGCGGCGCGAGCTGGCCAAGCTTTACGGCGAGCAGACGCTCTATGCCGGAGGCCTGTCGGTGCGCACCACGCTGGACCCCGATATCCAGGCGGCCGCGTCAACGGCCCTGCGCAATGGTTTGCTGGCCTATGATCGCCGCGATGGCTGGCGTGGCGCCATCACCCGCTTCGACAGCCTGGAGGGCTGGCAGGAGCAGTTGGAGGATGTGCGCACCCCGCCCGGTGGGGAGGAATGGGATCTGGCCGTCGTGCTGTCGACCGGGGCCGACGCGGTGGAGGTCGGGCTGGCCGACGGGTCGACGGGGCAGATCCCCCTGTCGGAACTGAAATGGGCGCGCAAGGTCAAGGACGGCAAATTTGTCGGCCCCAGCATCCAGAAGGCGTCCGACGCGCTGGCGCCGGGTGAGGTCGTGCTGGTGGAACCGCTGGACGACAAGGCGCGCACGCTGGCGCTGCGCCAGATCCCCGAGGTGCAGGGCGCGCTGGTCGCCATGGACCCGCATACGGGCCGCGTTCTGGCCATGTCGGGCGGGTTCAGTGCCCGGATCAGCGTGTTCAACCGCGCCACCCAGGCCTATCGCCAGCCGGGTTCGGCCTTCAAGCCGTTTGTCTATCTGGCGGCCCTGGACCAGGGTTTTACCCCCAGCACGCTGGTCCTGGATGCGCCGTTCGCGCTGGACCAGGGGGCGGGCCTGGGCAAGTGGAAGCCGTCCAACTATACCGAAAAATATTACGGCCCCACGCCCCTGCGCGTCGGTATCGAGAAGTCGCGCAACGTCATGACGGTGCGCCTGGCCCAGTATATCGGCATGGAACCCATCGTCGACGTGGCCCGCCGCTTCGGCATCAAGAATGACCTGCAGCCGACCCTGTCCATGGCGCTGGGGGCCGGTGAAACCACGGTCCTGCGCCTCACGGCCGCCTATTCCATGCTGGTCAATGGCGGGCGCAAGATCGAACCCAGCTTCATCGACCGGGTGCAGGACAAGGCCGGCAAGACTGTCTATCGCCACGACATGCGGGATTGTGCGGGGTGCCAGACGGCGTTGCCGGCCCCGCTTCCGACCGGTGCGGTGCCCGTGCCGGCTCCGGCCCCGACGCCGGACGAGCCGGTCCTTGCGGCCGATCCCGCCAATCTGCCCCTGATCCCCGACACGCGCGAACAGATCGCCGATCCGCGCACGGTCTACCAGATCGTGTCCATGCTGGAAGGCGTGGTGCAGCGGGGGACGGGGGCCAAGCTGCGGGAGATCGGCAAGCCGCTGGCCGGCAAGACGGGCACCACCAATGACGCCATGGACGCCTGGTTCGTGGGCTTCTCCCCCGATCTGGCCGTTGGGGTGTTCGTGGGCTATGACCAGCCGCGTTCCATGGGTGATCACGAAAGCGGATCGACCATTGCCGTGCCGATCGTGAAGGATTTCATGTCGGCCGCGTTGAAGGATGCGCCGGCCACGCCGTTCCGCGTGCCGCCGGGCCTGCAACTGGTCCGCGTCGATCCGGAAACGGGGCGGCCGGCCAGCCCCGGTCAGCGCAACGCCATCTGGGAAGGTTTCATCCCCGGCACCGAGCCAAAGGGGCAACAGGGCGTGTTGGATGGCGGGGATACGGGGGCGGGGTTTGTCCAGGGTCAGCCGGGCGGGACGGCGAACCAGGGACAGCCGCAGCCCACGGTCGGCACGGGCACGGGTGGTGTCTACTGACGCTGTCCGAATGCCGCATCAGCATTCGGATTTAATCCTGTCTTCCGGTGTCAAGAGATAGGGGGATCTATCTCTTGGCTTAAACCAATCATTAACCCTGTTTATCTTTATTTTGCCTGTTGGACACTGACGGGTGCCTTTGTATAGTGCCGGCCCTTTTACCGTCCCGCTATCCATGCCTGCCGATCCCAACACGCCGCTTTCCTTCAACCGTCTGCATCTTGTCCGCACTGCGGGCGGGGCCGAGGCTTTGCGCCGGGGCCTGACGGCCCTGTCGGATGCCGATGTCATGCATCTGGCCCGGTCGCTGGAATTCCAGGGCGTGCTGGAAGGGGAGATGCCGGACCTTCTGTCGGCACTGCGCCCACGGCTTCGGACCCTGCGGCCGGAACGGGTGGGGTCGGTGGAGCGCATGTGCTGGCGCCCGCTGGAACGGTTCCTGACCGATCAGACGGAGGTGGTGCCGGGGGCACCCTGGATCGTGCCGCGCCGTCTGCTGCGTTCCTTATGGGAACTGGTGGAGGCGGCCAATGCCGATCTGGTGGATCAGTTGCGTCGTCACCATCTGACTGCCTGTTTCGACGGGGACCAGATGGCGCTGGATCAGGTTGCGCATCAGGTGATGGACCTGGCGGCCTTCATTCTGAACAATGCCGTCAATATCCCGACCCGGCTGAAACTGTCGGCGGCGGAAACGGCGGTGGTGCGGTTCATGGCGCGGGTGCTGAAATGGCACCGGCTGGTCATGCCCAATGTACGGTATTTCCAGCAGGCGCAGGCCCGGCAGTCCGATCAGGTACACGCGTTGCGGCTGTACAGCAACTGGTACAGCGTCTTCGAATTGCTGGATACGCAGTTCGATCTCTACGTCCTGTACCTGTTCGAGATGACGCTCAACCCCTTGGATGTCATCGATGCCTTTCCCTTCTATTTCGACACGATGACGGAGCCGTCGGGTCTGGCGCTGCAATGGCTGCACAAGCGGTTGGACAGTATCGCGGCGGATGTCGCCACCTTGCTGGCGCGACCCCCGCGTATCCAGCCGGCGGAGGTGTTGCTGGACCTGACCGACCGCGTGTTCCTGCTGAACCGTCTGGTCACGCGTCTGCGCCGCATTCGGCTGTTCGGCCCAGAAGGGGCGGGGGCGGATGGGTTGACGGCGCTGCTGCGCGGGCGTCTGGGTTTCGACAGTGTCGAACGTCTGGGCGAGGCGCTGATGGACTGGCTCCACGACGTGTTGATGGGGCCGGCGGACAGGCGCATGCGGGCGACTATGGTGCTGGGGCCGCTGGCCGGCATCTATCCGGCACTGCTGCTGCTGATCGACAACGGCGAACGCGGCAACCGCGCACACAAGCTGCGCATGCGCCTAGGCGACAAGGCGGTGGATGATATCGACCGTTATCTGCGCAGCCATGAGATGGCCCCGCAGGCCCGCCACGCCACCGCCGCCAACATCGCCCCCATCATCGAGATGTGCCGCGCCTTCGGCAAGGCGGAGGCGGTGGCGGACCTGGAGCGGCGGTTGCGGCGGTAGGGCCGGTGACAGTCCGACTCGCTAGAGGAGAAGGCTTAGAAAGGCAGCTGTTTCGGCGTCAAGCGAAGCCATACCCTCGATTTCAGCATCTTTCAAATACCAGCGGGTGCCGGTAGAGGATTGCAATGCTTCCGCATGAATGCTGCCAGCGCTCCAAATCACCAATTCGGCCATCAAACCCTTCCCATCCATAGTAATTGTGATGGACGTGTTGTCGCAATCAGAGTTTTTCCTCACTTCACAGACAAATCCTGTACTCTTCAGCAATTTTTCCTTGCCAAGGCACCATGCCATCACTTCGGGCAATGACAGATGGTTGGTCTCTAAAACGCCTGTCCTCATCCTCACACCCGATACGCCAGCCGCACGGCACCCCAATGTTTGCCCGCCACGATGATGGGGGCGGAGCAGTCCTTCATCAGGGTGAAGGTGCCGTTGCCCATGTCGCGGCGATAGGCCTGCAGCAGGAAAGGCGCTGTGTTACGCCCGGCGGCGATGCCCACGCGGTCATCGAAGATGCGGCGGTTGCGGCAATTGGCGGTGTTCCAGGCCACGTCGCCCGGCCGCGGCGCTTGGCTGAACTTGCGGTTATGGGTGGGCAGGTAGCCATTGCGGTCCACGGCGGCGCAGAACACCACCTTGTCCGACAGGGACAGCGCCGGTTCCTGGATATCGGGCAGCAACCGGTCGGTCAGGTCGGTGAAGCGGGTGCGATGCTGTACCGGGTCGGTGCCGGGGATGGGCTGGTACTTGTCGTCGAACAGGTCGCTGACGCTCAGCGTTCCCTCGGCCACGGCGCGTTCGAAGGCGGCGGCGATGCGGGACGCGATCTCCCGCACGGTGCGGATATAGGGCGTATCGACCGTTTCGACGTCCAGTTCAGCCGAATGCCCGATCAGCCGTTCCGAGGTGGTCAACAGCTTGTTCAGCCGGTCGCCGGCCACGGTCAGGCTGCTGGCGCTGTCCTTCACGTCGCCAGCCAGACCGTCGATACGGCCTTCCACAGTGGCGATGCTGCCGGCGATGGCGCGGGCCGCGCGGTCGATCTGGTCCTGCTGGCCGTCCACCTCCGCCATAGCCTTGTCCAGCGTGTTCATCACATCGCCGATGCGGGTCGTGTCGTTACGCACGGCAGTGGCCTTGGCGGCACCGGCGGCCCCCCTGGCGGACAGGGACTTCACCTGTTCACCCAGGTCGCGCATGGTGGCGTCGATCTCCTGCGTCGCCTCCGCCGTCTTGTTGGCCAGGGCCTTCACCTCCGTCGCGACCACGGCAAAGCCGCGCCCGGCCTCCCCCGCCCGCGCCGCCTCGATGGTGGCGTTCAGGGCCAGCAGGTTGGTCTGCTTGGCGATGGTGTTGATCTCCGCCGCGACGCGGCCCACACGGTTCAGCGCGTCGGTCAGGCCGGAAAGCTGTCTTTCGATGCCGTTCACATCCTCCGCCAGGGCGCGGATGTCGGCCAGGGCATGGTCCACCTGTGACCGGCTTTCGGCCACTTCGCGCCGGGCACGGATGGTGACCTCGCGGGCGGCGGATGCGGCGCTCGTGACACGGGTATTGCCGTCCGCCATCTCGTGCGCCTGACGGCGCAACTCCTCAAAAATGGCGGCCTGTCGGGCGATGCGGGTGGACACATCCCCCACATGGCCGGTGACGTCGGCGATGGCGACGCCCAGTGTCCCGACCTCCTGTGCCAGTTCGGCAATGGCGTTGCGGGTGCGCTGCGTGGATGTGGCGGTCTCCCGCCAGGAAGCGGCGTGATCCATGTTTCCTCCCAACTTCTGCGCCATTGTCGTTCCCCTTTTTGGTGGAACCCGGCCTTCTGGTTCAATGGAGGATCATCTCACCCTTTCCTGTCCGAAGGTATATGGTCTTTGGTCGATTATTTCCGGATCATGACGGTAATTTTTCCGTTTTTTTCAGTCCATGGTGCTGGATATGTCCAGCCATGTGCATGACCGGCATCTGTCCCCAAGGGCGCGCGATGGACATGGGCGCCCAGGATTGCCATAAATCCGCCGACAAGAACCCGTGACCCTGGACGGGGTTGCCCAATAACGGATGGTCATTCCAATGGCTGATACGCAGTTCGACCTCGTCGTCATCGGTGCCGGTCCCGGTGGCTATGTTGCCGCCATTCGCGCTTCCCAGTTGGGCATGCGCGTGGCCGTCGTGGAAAAGCGCAAGACGCTGGGCGGCACCTGCCTGAATGTCGGCTGCATCCCGTCCAAGGCGTTGCTGGTCGCCTCTGAAAAGTACAGCGAGGCCAAGCATCATCTGGGTGCCTTCGGCGTGAAGGTCAGCGGCGTGGAGCTGGATCTGCCCGGCCTGATGAAGCACAAGGACGAAGTGGTGAAGTCCAACGTCACGGGCGTGGATTTCCTGTTCAAGAAGAACAAGATCACCCGCTTCACGGGCCTGGGTTCCATCAAGGCCGCCGGTGTCGTCACCGTTACCAAGGATGATGGCAGCACGGAAGATGTGGCGACCAAGAACATCCTGATCGCCACCGGTTCCGACGTTGCGCCGTTGCCCGGCGTCACCATCGACGAGAAGACCATCGTGTCGTCCGACGGCGCCATCGCGCTGGACAAGGTGCCCGGTCGTCTGGTCGTCATCGGCGGCGGCGTCATCGGCCTGGAACTGGGCTCGGTGTGGCAGCGCCTGGGCGCACAGGTGACCGTGGTCGAATTCTTCGACCGTATCCTGCCCACCATGGATGGCGAAGTGTCCAAGCAGATGCAGCGCATCCTGGGCAAGCAGGGCATGTCCTTCAAGACCTCCACCAAGGTCACCTCCGCCGTGACCGAGGGTGGCACGGTGAAGCTGTCGATCGAGGCGGCGGCCGGCGGCAATGCCGAAACGCTGGAAGCCGATATCGTCCTGGTCGCCATCGGCCGCCGTCCCTTCACGGGCGGCCTGGGCCTGGAAGCCGTGGGCGTGGCGCTGGATGAACGCCGCCGCGTGAAGATCGATCATCATTTCCAGACCAATGTGCCCGGCATCTATGCCATCGGCGACGTGGTGGCCGGCGCCATGCTGGCGCACAAGGCCGAGGAAGAGGGCGTGGTCTTCGCCGAAATCCTGGCCGGTCAGACGGGTCATGTGAACTATGACGCTATTCCCGGCGTCGTCTACACCTGGCCGGAAGTGGCGTCGGTCGGCAAGACGGAAGAGCAGTTGAAGGCCGAGGGTGTCGCCTACAAGGCCGGCAAGTTCCCCTTCACCGCCAATGGCCGCGCCCGGTCCATGAACGCCACCGATGGCTTCGTGAAGATCCTGGCCGATGCCAAGACGGACCGCATCCTGGGCGCCCACATCATCGGCGCGTCGGCCGGTGAGATGATCGAGGAACTGGGTCTGGCCATCGAGTTTGGTGCGTCGGCCGAGGATGTGGCCCGCACCAGCCACGCCCACCCGACCCTGACCGAGGCCATCAAGGAAGCGGCACTGGCCGTGGATGGCCGCGCCATCCATATGTGATCCGCGTGCCGTAAGGTGTGTTGAGAAGGGCCGAGGCAGGGATGCTCCGGCCTTTTTTGCGAATATACGGTGCCGTTGAACAACGCATCCCGGTCGAGATGGCTGATCTGATCCCTTCAGATGCCTAGTAATGTGCGCACTGATTGATGTGTCTTTATATCGATATAATTATCGTAGCTGTTTGTATTGTTCTGGAAGCAGTCATACCGATGGGCTGATATACTACCAAATCCTTTCCCGCTATGGGGATCGGTCAGAATAATATGTCCATATCCGTCTAGCGTGGCG
The DNA here is from genome assembly GCF_017996735.1 of Niveispirillum sp. GTDB lineage: Bacteria > Pseudomonadota > Alphaproteobacteria > Azospirillales > Azospirillaceae > Niveispirillum. The sequence continues at coordinate 6,166 of NZ_JAGOGJ010000112.1, read as the reverse complement.
TTCAATCGCCGTTGCATGCCGTTAAACGTCACTTGCATCTCCGGTATGTGATTGTTCTGCAGAAATTTTAAAAATTCGGCCTCATGTCTTCCCGTGTATGGGTTCCCTGGCATTTCGCTTTGCTCCTGAACTCGACATGGCATTGTGTGAGGTGTGATTTAGCTTCGCGTCATTATGGCTTATATATAATAAAAGGTGCAATATCACAATTATACCCGTGCGATACGGGTCCATTATGCGCCGAGGTCTGCTTCGTCCTGCTCCTCCGCCTTCTTCAGATAATCCAGCGCGCCCTGCAGGATGTAGGCGGCGGCCATCTTGTCCACCACCTCGTCCCGGCGTTTGCGGGTCATGTCCCATTCGATCATCATGCGGTCGACCGCGCTGGTGGACAGGCGTTCATCCCAGAAGGCGATCTCCGGCTCAATCTTGCTAAGAAGCTCCGGCCGGATCAGCAGATTGCGGGCGAATTCGCGCACCGACTCACAGCGGGGCCCTTCCGTTCCATCCATGTTGACGGGCAGGCCAATGACCAGGCCGCGTACGTCGCGGTCCTTCATGGCGCGGGCCAGTTCCTGTGCATCCTGCGTGAATTTTGTGCGCCGGATGGTGCCGATGGGCGAGGCCACGGAAAAACCGGGGTCGCAGACCGCCATGCCGATGGTTTTTTCGCCGATATCGAGCCCGATAAGGCGTGCATGGCGCGGCATGACCGCTTTCAGTTCCACAAGGTTGCGGATGGACATGATGGGATGCTAGCTTCCTGACCGCTTTCGCGCCCGCGTCTTCCATTTCGGCGGACGGCTGGGGCGAGTGCCCGCAGCAATGATGAGATTTAGCACCATGTCGCAGGACAAGGCCACCCTGGACGCCAAGACCGTGGCGAAGATCGCCCGGCTTGCCCGCATCAAGGTTCCCGCGGAGGAGCAGGAGCACCTGGCGGGTGAGTTGAACAAGCTGCTCGACTGGGTCGAGCAATTGGGCGAGGTCGATACCGACGGGGTGGAGCCGATGACCTCCGTCGCGGCCCAGACTCTGCGCCGCCGCCCCGACATGGTGACGGATGGGGGCTATCCCGACAAGGTCGTGTCCAACGCCACCGACGCCGCCGAACATTTCTTCTCCGTGCCCAAGGTCGTCGAATAATGACCAACCTGACCCATCTTTCCATGTCGGATGCCCTGGCCGGGCTGAAGAACAAGGATTTCACGGCGCTGGAACTGACCAACGCCTATATCGCCGCCGTAGGGGCCGCACGTCCGCTGAACGCCTTCATCACGGAGACGCCGGACGTGGCCCTGGAACAGGCCAAGGCGTCGGATGCGCGCTATGCCGCTGGGACGAACCTTCCGCTGGACGGCATGCCGCTCGGCATCAAGGACCTGTTCTGCACCAAGGGCGTGCTGACGACCGCGGCCAGCCATATCCTGGACGGGTTCAAGCCGGAATATGAAAGCACGATCACGGAAAACCTGTTCCGTGACGGTGCGGTCATGCTGGGCAAGCTGAACCTGGACGAATTCGCCATGGGGTCGGCCAACATCACGTCCTATTACGGTCCGGTGCTGAACCCCTGGACCGCCAAGGATCCGGCCGCCGCCGAGCGCAAGCTGGTTCCCGGTGGTTCGTCCGGTGGTTCCGCCGCGTCGGTCTCCGGCCGTTTCGCCATTGCCGCCACCGGCACCGATACGGGTGGTTCGATCCGTCAGCCGGCCAGCTTCACCGGCATTGTGGGTCTCAAGCCCACCTATGGCCGCTGCTCCCGCTGGGGCACCATCGCCTTTGCCAGTTCGCTGGACCAGGCGGGCCCGATGACCCGGACGGTGCGCGATGCCGCCCTGATGCTGCAGAGCATGGCCGGTTTCGACCCGAAGGACAGCACGTCCGTCGACATGAAGGTGCCGGACCTGCTGGCCTCGCTGACCGGCGATATCCGTGGCCTGCGCGTCGGCATTCCCAAGGAATACCGTGTCGATGGCATGCCGGCGGAGATAGAGCGCGTGTGGCAGCAGGGGATCGACTGGCTGAAGGCGGCCGGCGCCACGCCGGTGGAGGTCAGCCTGCCGCACACCAAGTACGCGCTGGCCACCTATTACGTGGTCGCCCCGGCCGAATGCTCCTCCAACCTGGCACGTTATGATGGCGTGCGCTTCGGCCTGCGGGTCGAGGGCAAGGATCTGACGGAGATGTATGAGAATACGCGTGGTGAGGGCTTCGGCAAGGAAGTGCGCCGCCGTATCCTGATCGGCACCTATGTGCTGTCGGCCGGCTATTACGACGCCTACTATCTGAAGGCCCAGAAGGTGCGCGCCCGCATCGCCGAGGATTTTGCCAAGGCGTTCGAGAGCTGCGACATCCTGCTGACGCCCACGGCGCCCAGCACGGCCTTCGCCATCGGTGAAAAGCAGGACGATCCGATTTCCATGTACCTGAACGACGTGTTCACGGTGCCTGCCTCGCTGGCCGGCCTGCCGGGCATGTCGGTGCCGGCGGGGCTTGCGTCGGACGGGTTGCCGCTGGGCCTGCAGCTTATCGGGCGTCCGTTCGATGAGGAGACGCTGCTGCGCGTGGCGGAAGTGATCGAAAAGGCCGCCGGCCCGCAGCCGCTGCCGCCCTTCTGCCGCTGAACCGGCTGCAATCCTGCAAAGGCACAAAGGCCCCGTCGCTTGTCAGCGGCGGGGCCTTTGCTTTCCCGGCTCCGGGGTGGGGCTGTTAACCCCAGTAGCCGGTATCGGAAGAAAGCAGGGACTGAAGGCTGGCCAGATCGATTGCCATCAGGCGCCCCGGCTGTTGCGACAGACTGAGATTGCCGACGACATTCAAGGTCGTGTCGACCACTCCATCACCATCGATGTCGATATCGATGCTGGTTCCGGTGAACTGGCCATCATCCTGGGGCAACTCGATGCCGGCGCCGCCCGTCAGGATGGAGACGCTCCAGTCGTTGGTGGCGAACACCAGACGATCCCCGTCCGACAGGGAAAAATCCTTGACCTGATCCAGCAGGTTTACGGCGCCGCCATTTTCCGACACGACCATCCATTGGCTGACCACGCTGTCGGTGATGACGAAACGATCGGCGCCGGCGCCGCCATAGGCGATGTCCTGGGTATCCAGGACCAGCACGTCGTCGCCTGCTCCGCCGACCAGCGTGTCGTGACCATCCCCGCCAATCAATGTGTCATTGCCGGCGCCACCGATCAGCAGGTCGTCGCCATCCCCGCCGATCAACAGATCGTGCCCGTCACCACCATGCAGCGTGTCGTTCCCGGCGCCCCCCACCAGCGTCAGGCCTGGCGGAGCCTGTATAAGGGGAGTATCCGGGATGGGGGCCGTTGATGCGGGCGGGGCATCATGGTCCGGCGTGATATCGGGGGCCGGCAGGGGCGCAACCATCGTCAGCGTGTCGGACGGTTCCTCCGACCGGGGCAGCAGGGCCAGGGCGATGCCATGCGGCCGGTCGCCATCGGGATCCGGGTGGCGAAGATGGGCATGCGTATCCGGGCCGCCGGCCGGGTCCGACGGCAGCGTAAGGGCCGCCGCCAGCATCATCAATGCCGGTTCCGGATCGGTCAGGCTGTCCGCTGCGGTCGCGGCTTCCGCCGGTTCGGTGGACAGGTAGAAATCGACCACCATGGCCAGGGCGGCCAGCACCACGACATTCTGTGCCTGGTCGAACAGATCATGACCGGCCGCGCGGTTCAGCAGCCGGCGCAGATTGTCACCTTCAACCAGAAGGTCGCGCGACATCTCATGCACGATAAATTTGCCGCCGATACGGGCCACATGGACCAGCACGTCACCGGTGGCGGCATGGTGGATGACAAACCAGGGATCGCCCTGATCGCTGATGCCCGCCGCTGTCTCGATCTCGACATTATCGGCCGACAATGCCTCGGTCAGCCGGAACAGTTCAGCCTTTTCCTGATTGGTCCATTGGCCTGTCTGGCGGATGGCCCGGATAAAATTCAACAATTCGCCCAACTGCGCCCTCCCCAAAAACGCATCGACCCGGTGGTTCAGGCGGGTATGGACGCGTCGCCGGGGAACAGCAGGCGATAGACATCCGGTTCATAGAAGCGCAGCAACTGCCGGGCGAAATCCTGCCTCGGCACGCCGACGCAATCGGCCCATTGCTCGAAATGCTCCGAGGGCACGCGGCCATGGCCGCCTTCCACCTGGCTGACAAATGTGTAGTAGCGGTACCCGACCTGTTCGGCCAGTTGCGCCTGGGTGATGCCCGCCGCCTCGCGCCGCGCGGACAGCCATTTGCCCGCCTGCCGGCGTAACTCCTTGGTCAGCTTGGCCTTTGGGTTGTCCGCGCCACGGGTTCTGCCCCGCTGCTCCGGTTCCGTGTTCATCACCACCTCCACACTTTACCGGCTGAAAGGCTGGCACAGGGGGGGTACATGCGCAAGAATGAATTTCATATGTCATAGTTTCAAAAACGCTTGACTGAAAATTCAAGTTTCAAGATTACTGTACATGCGACGGTGATGCAAAGGGGGTAATCCCAACATGCCGCCGGGTCGCACAACAAAGCTTCCTCATGGAGAACACGATGTATGTGATTGATGGCGGCACGCCGACCGTTGGCGATGTCCAGATCACCAGCTCGCCGTTTGTGCCGGCCGAGGGCGAAGTGACCATTCTGCCGTTTCCCATGCCGGGCGATGGCGAAATCACCATTCAGCCGATCTCGGCCGAGGAAGGTGAGTTCACCATTCTGCCGTTCCCGATGCCCGGTGATGACGGTGTGTTCACGATCCTGCCGTTTCCCATGCCGGGCGACGGCGAAATCACCATTCAGCCGATCTCGGCCGGGGAAGGTGAGTTCACCATTCTGCCGTTCCCGATGCCCGGTGATGATGGTGTGTTCACGATCCTGCCGATCTTCGACGAGAACTTCTTCGCGATCCGCCCGCTGAGCTTCGATTTCGATTTCAGCGCCCTGGCCATCGGCACCATCGCCCTGCCGGCCTTCGACTGGAACAACCTGCTGCCGACCGAGTTGGTCAGCGCGACGGGGTTCGGTTTCCAGTCCTTCGTCCTGAACGGGGATGGCGGCATGACGCTGACCCTGCTGGACGGGTCGTTTGTGACGCTGGCGCCGGCCGATCTGTCGGCCATCAGCTTCCCCGCCATCGAGGATGCGGGCCGTCTGGCTGTCGATCCGTCCACCCTGACCGGCGTCCTGCTGGACGGGTTCAACGCGGGCTGGATCTGATCAGAGGGGGGGATGGCCCGTTGGCCATATCACCCCTTCTGCCAAGTAACCGGCCGTCATGGCGTCTGACAGGCTGTTGACGGCCGGGCGGCGGACCGCAGGAAACGACCCATCGGTCAGGATGGGACGCGATGGCGGTCCGTCGCAACCGGTTGCGGGGCGCTCAGCCCCAGTAATCCGGATTGTTCGATGACAGGAAGCCGGCCAGTCCCAGAAGGTCGGTACCCGTATCGGCGGAGAGGTCGCCTGCCGTGCCGGCCGAAGAATCCTCCCCCTCCGGTGTCGTGGGCCGCAAGGTGACGACCGTGTCGATCACCCCGTCATTGTCGGTGTCCAGTTCAACCTCGGTGACGGGGGGCTGAATGAAACCGGGCCATACCCCTTTGCCGGGGGGCAACAGGCTGGTTCCCGCTTCGTTTGCGCCAGACATGATGCCGAAATCGTCATCACCGTCGCCTTTGCCGACGCCACCCTCGACAATGCGGTTTGGATCACCACCCTCGTCGGTTCCCCTGGTACTATCGACCGCTCCCGTGGATTTCTCCGTGTCACCGGCACCGGCAGGCGGCTGGACCGGCCGACCCGTATTCAGCAGTTCGACCGTCACCTGCCACCGTTTGAGCAGGAAGGACAGGTGGTCGCCCTCCGTGAAGCTGAAATCCTTCACATTGTCGGCAAAAACCACATGCTGTCCGGATTGGGTCAGGGAAACCCACTGGCTGACAAGGCTATCGGTGACGACAAAACGGTCTGCGCCGCTGCCGCCATGGGCAACATCATCAATACCGACCACCAGCGTGTCGTTGCCGGGGCCACCGTCCAGCGTATCCCGGCCGGCACCGCCCACAAGCGTATCGTCACCGGGGCCACCGAGCAGCAGATCATCACCCGCGCCCCCCAATAACAGATCGTTGCCGTCACCGCAGCGCAGCGTGTCAT
>NZ_JAGOGJ010000239.1 GCF_017996735.1 Niveispirillum sp. | reverse complement strand
GGCGGGGACGGGCTGGCTTCAGGGGGTCCGCGGAACGGGGGCCGTGGCCAGGGGGGTGGTTGCCTTCGCGGGGCCGGAATGTCCCGATGTCCAACCGCCGCTGGCGGCCCAATCCGCCCATGGCGCGGTATGCGGTATCCGTCACATCATCAACTGGCACAGCGATCCGGCAAAGACCTATTCCAGCCGGGATGTGATCGGGGATGCCGATTGGCAAAGGGGCTACGCGCTGCTGGCCAAATATGGGCTTTCGATGGATTTGCAGATCTATCCGTCGCAGATGGCGACGGCGGCGGCATTGGCGGCACGGCATCCGGATATCCAGGTCATCCTGAACCATACGGGCATGCCGACGGACCGCGACGCGGACGGTCTGGCCCAATGGCGCCGGGGCCTGGCGCTGCTGGCGGCCCAGCCCAATGTTGCCATCAAGATTTCCGGCCTGGCCATGATCGACCGGCAATGGACCCCGGACAGCCTGCGACCCTTCATCCTGCAGGCGATCGACGCGTTCGGCACGGACCGGGCGATGTTTGCCAGCAATTTTCCGGTCGACAGGCTGTATGGCGCGTTTGGCCTTCATTACGCCGCCTATGACAGGATCACCGCCGATTTCACCGATGGGGAACGCCGCGCGCTTTTCGCGGACAATGCCGCGCGCCTGTATCGGCTGGCGGTCTGACCGGCGTCATCGGCCCAACACTCCCTCAGCGCCTTGGTTTTTCAGAGAATTCAGACAACCTTGTCTTGTTCCCAACCTTGCCGTCACGCGGTGGATATGGGATTGTGTTCCGCAAATTGAGAGAGTGATAGAAGTCGATGAGCAGCACCACCGACGATCATGATGATGCCGCCCCCAAGGCAGCGCCCAGTGGCAGCCAGACGCTGCTGCGCGGACTGGATGTACTGGAGGCGGTGGCGGAGGGGCCGATCAACCTGGCCAAGCTGGCCCAGCGGCTGGATCTGACGCGCAGCACCACGCATCGGCTGGCGGCGGCGCTGGTGGAACGTGACTTCCTGATCCTGACCCCGCGCGAGGGATATCAACTGGGGCCGAAGCTGCTGGAACTGGGGTATCTGGCGCAGCAGCAGATGGACATTCCCCGCGTCGCCCGCCCCTATATCGAGGATCTGGCGGCGGCCACGGAGGATACGGTGCATCTGGGCGTTCTGGACGGGGAGGAGGCCCTGTATCTGGACAAGATCCCCGGTCGCCGCCGCATTGAAATCGGGTCCCGCGTCGGTGAACGCCATCCGATCGCCTCCACCGGTCTGGGCAAAGCCCTCATCCTGGATGAAAGCGAGTTCCGCTGGCGCCGGTTCTTTGACAAGCGCTTTGGGGAAGCCGACTGGCCCGTCTGGCAGCAGCGCATGCGTGGCTATGTCGAAGGCGGCTACACTTTCGACCTTGAAGAGAACGAGGATCGTATCCGGTGCGTGGCGGCCCCGATCCGCGGGGCGAACGGCAAGATCATCGCCGCCATCAGCCTGTCCAGCGCCGCGCAGTATATGAGCGACGAGCGTATGCAGGAACTGATCACCACGGTGAAGGACACGGCACGGTCGATCAGCAAGGGCATGGGATGGAGCGCAACCCTGGGCCGGCGCTGAGTTCTTTGCCTGCCGCCGGTTCCGTGGCCCTGGCCCCGTCTGTAAATGATGGCGGGCCAGGATTTTTGGGTGCACGGGTGGCCTGATCGACCAGCAAGGAGTGAGCCTGTGCGTTTCCTGCCGCTCTTTGCCCTGCTGCTGCTTGCGGCCTGCGCTCAGACAGTGCCGGCGCCGGTACCGGTAGCGCCTTCGCAGCCGACCTATCTTGGCGGCGGCCAAGGCAGCCAGAATGGCAATTACGAAACCCGTGAAACGGGGGAGCAGTTCCAGGCCGGGCCCGATGTTTGCCCCATCTATGCCTGGGACAGGCCGATCAGCGGCGGGCGGATCATCCGTTACCTCTCCGCCGCCTGTCCCGCGCCGCAGCCGGGCCGGCCCGATGCCGTGCGCATGATCGATCTGGGCCGGCATGTGCTGCCGGCTTCCGACAGCACACTGGACGATAAGGCTTCTTATACCATCGGTCAAAATTCTTGACCGATGGTACGGCGGCGACTGCCGCCGCGCCGCACGTGCGGCGTTAGCCAAGGCTGCGGATGCAGCCGCCCGGCGCTTGAGGGGCAGGAAAGATTGACCGAAGGTCAAGATTTCGTGCCGCTGGTATTAGACGTCAGTCGATGATGTCCTGGGTCCAGGCAATGACGTTCTGCCGCTGTTCGCCCAGCTTTTCGATGCCCAGGCGCATGGTATCGCCCGCCTTCAGATATGTCGGCTCCGGCTTCTGGCCCATGCCCACGCCGGGCGGGGTGCCGGTGGTGATAAGGTCGCCCGGCTCCAGCGTGATGAACTGGCTGATATAAGCGACCAGTTGGCGGCAGGTGAAGATCATGGTGCGGCTGTTGCCGTTCTGATAGCGGTGGCCATTCACCTCCAGCCACATATCCAGGTTCTGGGGATCGCCGACCTCGTCCGAGGTGACCACCCAGGGGCCGACAGGGCCGAACGTGTCGCAGCCCTTGCCCTTGTCCCAGGTGCCGCTGCGTTCGATCTGAAAGGCACGTTCCGACACATCATTGATCAGGACATAACCGGCAACATGGTCCAGCGCCTTCTCCTCGCTGACATAGCGGGCGCGGCTGCCGATGACGATGCCCAGTTCGACTTCCCAGTCGGTCTTGACCGAATCCTTGGGGATCATCACCGGGTCGTTCGGACCGGTCAGGCAGGAGATGGCCTTGGTGAACAGCACCGGTTCCGCCGGGATGGGCAGGTTGCTCTCCGCCGCGTGATCGGCGAAGTTCAGGCCGACAGCGATGAATTTGCGCACGCCATTGACCGGCACGCCATAGCGCGGCGAACCCTCGACCGCCGGCAGGCTGGCCGGGTCGATCGCCGCGATTCTGGCCAGACCGGCGGGCGACAGCACGTCCGGGGTAATGTCGGAAACGATGCCGGACAGGTCGCGGATGGTGCCGGTGGCATCCAACAGGCCGGGCTTCTCCTGGCCCTTGGGGCCGTAACGCAGCAGCTTCATGATTTATGCTTTCGTAATGAGAATGGACCGGATTACTTGGCGTTGCCCACATAGGGCCGGTGCAGAGCGACCTCACGGTTCAATTCCACACCGAAACCGGGCTTGTCCGACAGTTTCAGCTTGCCATTGACGGGTACCGGCTCGCCCAGAAGCTGGGGATGGAACATCGGTACCACCTTGTCGGCCTTGGGCGCCATCATCAGGAATTCCGCGAACGGGCTGTTATGGCGCGTGATGACGAAGTGATAGGAATAGACCGACGAGCCGTGCGGGATGACCATGATGCCGCGGCTGTCGGCCATGTTGGCGATCTTGGTCAGTTCGGTGACGCCGCCGCACCAGCCCACATCCGGCTGGATGATGTCGCAGCAATCCATTTCCATCAGCATGCGGAAGCCCCAGCGGGTGGCTTCATGCTCGCCCGTCGTCACCAGCATGCCCGTGGGGGCCTTTTTCTTCAGGTCGGCATAGCCCCAGTAATCGTCGGGCGACAGGGCCTCTTCGATCCATTTCAGGCCATATTCATGCGCCTTGTGGGCCAGCTTGGTGGCGTAGTTCAGGTCCAGCGACATCCAGCAATCGAACATCAGCCAGAAATCCTCGCCCACCCGCTCGCGCATGGTGGCCAGTTCCTCGATATTCTTGCGCAGGCCTTCCTCGCCCTCGGCCGGGCCGTGATGCAGGGGCATCTTGCCGCCGATGAAGCCCATTTCCTTGGCCAGATCGGGGCGTGCGCCCGTGGCGTAGAAGGTCAACTCGTCACGGACGGCCCCGCCCAGCAGGTGATAGACCGGCTCCTGCCGCAACTTGCCCAGCAGATCCCACAGTGCCAGGTCGACGCCGGAAATGGCGTTCACCACCAGACCCTTGCGTCCATAATACTGGGAACCGAAATACATCTGGTCCCAGATCTTCTCCACCTCCACCGGCGACCGGCCGATCAGGAAGCGGGAGAAATGCCTTTCCACCAGATAGCAGGCCGGCTCCCCGCCCGTGGTCACCGCAAAGCCGATGGTGCCGTCCGCCGCCTCGATCTCCACCACCAGCGTGCCCAGCACATTGATGCCGAAGCTCTGCCGGCTCTGGCGGTATTCGGGATAGCGGCTCATGGGGGTGGCGATGTGGTCATCGATCCAGTGGCCGTCGCCCTGGTCGTGATAATCAGCACCCCCACCGCGCACCACATAGGCGCGGACGTCGCGGATAACGGGGAAGGCCATGGTGTTTTCACGCTCCCTGAAAGGCGTGCGCAGCGGGAGGGGCTGAACGCACGTTCTTAATTGTGGGACACAGTTTTATAAAATGGGATGAAGCCTGTCAATGCGGTCATGATACCGCTCACCTGCCCATTCTCGGGATCAGACTTGCTCTGGATCTTGGTTTGTGAGACATCATTCCGAAATATGAGATTGAGGAGGACGCCATGCGTTTGCTGGAAGGCAAGACCGTTCTGATCACGGGTGCGTCACGCGGTATCGGTGCTGCCGTTGCCGTTGAATGTGCGCGTCACGGGGCCAATGTCGCCATAAATTATGCAGCATCACCCGCTGCGGCGGAACATGTGGTGGCGCAGATCGAGGCGCTGGGCCAGAAGGGCATCGCCGTGAAGGGCGACGTGGCCGACCCGGAAGCGGCACAGGATTTCGTGAAGGCGGCCGTCGCGGCCTTTGGTGGCGTTGATGTCTTTGTTTCCAACGCCGGTATCTGCCCGTTCCACAGCTTCCTGGACATGCCCGTCGATGTGGTGGACCGCACGATCAAGGTGAACCTGAACGGCGCCTATTACATGACCCAGGCCGCCGCCAACCGTATGAAGGACCAGGGGCGCGGCGGGGCGATCATCGCCATATCCTCCATTTCCGCGCTGGTCGGCGGTGGCATGCAGACCCATTACACGCCGACCAAGGCCGGATTGCATTCGCTGATGCAAAGCTGCGCCATCGCGCTGGGCCCCTATGGCATCCGCTGCAACTCCGTCCTGCCGGGCACCATCCTGACCGACATCAACAAGGATGACCTGGCCGATCCGGCCAAGCGCACCTATATGGAAG
>NZ_JAGOGJ010000111.1 GCF_017996735.1 Niveispirillum sp. | reverse complement strand
GCCCAGTTCCACACAACGGTCGCTGTCGCGGCACACCCCGTCGATGACGGTGCCGGCAATGACCTTGGCATGAGCGACGAAGGTCAGGATATCGCCCCAGACCGTCTGGTCCGGCCGCCCGTCATTGTCGATGACGACAACGGAACCCGGCGCCACGTCATCGATATAGTCACCGACCACCCCACCCGTCAGGCCCACGGGCAGCATCCGGATGGTGAAGGCGGGACCGGCAAAGCGCATGGTGCGGGCCACGGGCATGATGCCCACGGCCTGGCCCGCGATACCCAGCTTGTCCAGCGCGTCGGACAGGGCCGTCACGCCGACCTTCTTCAGCCGTTCGGCCCATTGTTGATCAGACATTCGCAGTCTCCGGCTTCTTCAGCATATCCTCGTAATTCGCCCCCATCACGTCACCGATGGGCACGCCGGCATCGATGTCGCGGGCCATCAGGGTTTCCCGCGCCAGGATGTCCTCGGCTGCGGCGATCACCTGTTCCAGCCTTGCCGCCGGGATGAAGACCACACCGCTGCCATCGGCCACCAGCCAGTCGCCGGGTGAAACGGCCAGCCCGGCAATGGTGACCGGGCAATTGAAATCATGTTCGGCCACGCGGCCGCGCGCCGTGACCGGTACGGGCGCACGGGCAAAGACGGGCAGGCCCAGATCGCGGCTTTCATCCACGTCGCGGCAGGCGCCGTCGACGATCACCGCCGCCACGCCCTTGCCCACCGCCCCACGGCTGAGCAAGCCGCCCCAGCCCGAGACGTCGGTGCGCCCGCGATGTTCGACGACGATGATATCGCCGGCCTCTGCCGCCATCACCGCCCCCGCGCCCAGATGGCGCTTGGGCAGGTCCGGCAGGGGGGCGCCCAGCTTCACCGTCACGGCCCGGCCCGCTACCCGCCGCCCCGGCAGGGTCAGCGGCGACAGGCCGATGACGGCACCGGTCAGACCCAGCTTGTCCAGCGCGTCCGACACGGTGCAACTGTCGAACCGCATCAGCTGCTTCACAATCTCCGGATCAGCCATGGTCGGTCACCATGGCGATGGCGTCGCACTGCACCAGCATGTTGGCGGGCAGATGCTCATAGGTCAGCGTATGGCGGGCCGGGCGCGATGCCTCATCCGGGAAGGCTTTCAGCCATTCCGCGTTCACGGCCGCCCGTGCTTCCGGCACCTTGGCATAGATGGTCATGCGGGCAATGTCGCCCAGACCGGCTCCGGCCGCCGCCAGCACCCGTTCCAATTGCCAGAACATCAGCCGCGCCTGCTCGGCCACGTCGTCGGGCAGTTTGCCCGTTTCCGGGTCCAGCCCATAGATGCCGCCCGTGGCCACCAGCCCGCCCACGCGGGATGCCGCCGGGATCGGCTGTGCCCCATGGTTGAACCCCTCGACATTGATGCTGCGCCGTGCAGTACCCATCGTCTCCTCCATTTTTCACGCCCCCCAGGCCGCGAAGCCGACGCCGATGCCGGTGCCGGCCGGCGTGCGCCGGATGGGTTCATATTCGGTCCAGGACAGGGGCAGATGGTCGGCGGCCCCCGCGCTCATCACCCAGTTCAGGATCTCCGACGACCCGGAATTCAGCGCCTCGGGCGGGATGGACCGCAGCAGGGCGTCGCGGCCCGGCTCCAGCCCCGCCAACACCTGCCGGTCCAGTTCCTCATCCACCACAAAATGCGACAGGCCGCCGGAGGCGACAACCGCCACCCGTGCGTCGGATGGGCTTTCCTCGATCGCGGCGCGTAGCAGGCGGCCGATATCGAAGGCCCGCGACGCCATCATCACATTGGGTGGGAAATAGGTGTTCAGCAGCACGGGCAGCATGGGAATGGCCCGTTCACGGAACAGCCGCTCCGCCACGAAGCCGAAGGCATGGCCAAACCCGGCCTTCACGGGATCATCCACCTTCGACGCCGCCCCGATATCGACATGGCGCCGGATCAGGCCGGCGATCACGTCACGGGCCAGTTCGGGCGCACCGGGAAAACGATGCACCCGGTCCATGGCGTAACCCTTGGCCATCTGATGCATCCAGGCCGGCTTGTCATCGCGGCCCCAGACATCGTTGGTGGCGATCTCCGCTCCGTAATAGACGGAGATGGCGGGCGTGTTGGACAGCGGGAACAATTCCCCCTGATCGTCGCCGATCACCATCACGACATCGGGGGCGGCCGCGGCCAGCGCGTCGGCAAGCCGGTCCAGCCCGGCCTGACAGCGCACAGCCGCCGCCTCGAACGCCTGCGGCGTGGCGATGGCGGCATAGGCGTCACCCCGTTCCGCCCGCAGTTGCGCATAGGAAACGAACCGTCCGTCGGACAGATTCAGTTGTTCATTGGCAAGGTCGGCCTGGGCCCGATGCTGCCATTCGCTCCAGTCGATGGTCAGCAGCGGGCTGTGGGAGGCGGCCAGCCCCAGCACGATTTCAGCCATAGGTCACCCTGGCAGTCCGTTGAACAGGCGGCGGGCATTGCCCTCGAAAATCTTGTGGCGATCGGCGTCGGTCAGGAAGCCCATGGCCTCGATGTCCGGCTTCATGTCGTCATAGGAACGACCGGTGTCGGGATTGATCTGGCTGCCGCTGCCGATACGTTCAGTGCCGAAGCAGACATTGTCCGTGCCCACCACCTTCAACAGCAGTTCCACCGACAGGGGCGAGTGCAGGCAGGTGTCGAAATGGAAGGCACGCAACGCGTCGTCGAAACTGCCTGGCGTTTCCGACAGCTTACCCTGCACCCCGTCCTTGCCCAGATCCGGGAAAGCCCCACGCTCTGCCCGCCAGCGGCCGATCTGATAGGGGACGGAACCGCCACCATGCGCCACGATGATTTTCAGCTTGGGGAAGCGCTGCATCACCCCGGCCTTGATCATCGACAACAGTGCGATGGAATGTTCCGTGATGAAGTGGTTGGCATAGGTTTCCCGGCCGTTGCAGCAGGAACAGGCATGGATCAGGCCGGGCACATCATGCTCGCACATCTTCTCATAGAGCGGATACCAGTAGGGATCGCCCATGGGCGGCACGTACCCCGTCCCCTCCGCCGGATCGGGATTGATCAGGATGGAGTTGAAGCCCAGTTCCTTGATGCAGCGCTCCATTTCCGGAAACACGCGCTCGATGGGCTCGCCGGGGACCTGCGGCAGGCCGGCCATGCCAGCGAACCGGGTCGGGGCCAGGCGTACCTGCTGGGCGATGGCATTGTTGGTCCAGCGGGTCCAGATATCGACCAGCCGGCTCCCCCGTGAATGAAGCATGGTGAAGGGCCGGGGCGAGACCATCTGAAAATCGGTTCCCACCATGTCCAGCGCCTTGAACAGGGTCTGGAGATAGTCGAGATACCGGTCATCGGAGATTTTCGGCTCCATCCCGGAATAATGGCCGTCGCTGCCGACCAGCATCATGCCCCCGGCATTAAATTCCGGTGGCGCCCAGAGATGGGAATGGACGTCGATGATCACGGAGTTACCTCCCCTTCCTCAAAGTTTGTAGACATCGAGCGTCAGGGCGCCGGCCCGGACACGCTCCAGAATCCCGGCTTCCTTGGCGTCGCGGTCGCGCGCCGCCTGGACCAGGGCGGGAGCGTCCGCCGCCGGCAGGATGATGACGCCGTCAGCATCCCCCACGACCAGATCGCCGCGCCGCACGGTGACGGCACCGATGCGCACCGGCTCCCCCACGGCGCCATCACCCCCGGGGTCCTTGCCGGTACCCTGGATGCAGATGGCCCCGGCAAAGGTGGGAAGGCCCAGGTCGATCAGTTGCAGGCTGTCACGCACGCCGCCGGTGATGACCAGACCGGCGGCACCGAGCGCGATGGCGGATGTCGCCATGATCTCACCCCAGTAACCGAACTCTGTCCCCGGTCCGCATTCCACCACCAGCACATCGCCCGGCTTCACCTGGGCCAGGGCGCGGTGGATCCACAGATTGTCGCCCGGCGGGCAACGGACCGGCAGGGCCGGCCCTTCAACACTCATCCGCCGGTCGATCGGCTTGATGGAAGATGGCAGCGCGCCACGTCGCCCAGCCGCTTCATGCAGGCTGGCGCTAGAGATCGTGGCGGCATAGGGCCATGCCGTCATTCGATCCTCCCCGGATTGTTTGGATTTCTTGCCAACTCAAATTATACAGATGGAATAATTTGGCAAGATATTTTTTCCATCAATTCGACCCAACATAGGCTGCGACGGGCTTACGGGCCAGGGCGAACAACCCCACGCCGACGCTTGTCGCCATCACGCAGACCAGCATCAGGCCGACCGCCAGCGGATTGCCCGCCCCATCGGCCAGGCCAGCGAAGAAGGCGGCGGCCAGCGGCCCGACGCCCAGTGCCAGCGTGCTCATGCAGATCAGCAGCAGGGCCGTCATCGTGGCCTGCATCGGGCGCGGCACGATGGCATGGATGGCGGCCAGCACATTGTTGCCCCCACCACCAGCCAGGAACAGCCCCGCCCAGGCCATGACCAGAAACCCTGTCGATGTCGTCTGCAGCGGCGCCACCAGACAGAAGGCGCCCCCCACGATGCCACAGCCCGCCGATACCAGCGGCAGGGCGTCCGGCCGTTTCAGCCGGCGGGTCAGCATCGGCACCAGGATGGTGCCGCCCACCAGCGCCAGCATGTTGAACAGGCCATAGGTGCGCCCGGCCTCGGCCACCGGCATGCCGAAGCTGCGCGACAGGAAGGTCGGGCCCCAGGCCATATAGGCGTTGGTCATGATCTGCAGGCATCCCGCCCCCATGAACAGGGCGAAATAGAGCCGGGCATTGCCGGTGGCATAGCGCATGACGGCGCGCAGTCCGGGCACCCCGTCCGATCCCGCCGTGGTCTTGCGGGCCGGCTCCCGCGCCACCAGCGCGAACAGGATGGCCAGCACCAGTCCCGGCATCCCGACCATGACGAAGACCACCTGCCAGAGCTTCATGCCCGCCAGCTCACCCGACGGCTCCACGGCATAAATCCAGCCGATGGCCAGCGCCGCCACGACATAGGCGCCCGACGCGCCGACCATGCCGCAGGCATTGTAAATGCTGGCCGCCAGTCCCCGCCTTTCCTTTGGCAGCAGATCGCCGATCAGCGAATATGTCGCCGGCGTCAGCACCGCCTCTCCCACCGCCAGACCGATGCGCAGCAGCACCAGGGCCAGGAAGGTGGAACTGAAGCCGGACATGATCGTGCAGCAGGACCAGAGCACAACGCCGGCCAGGATCAGCCGGCGGCGATCCCCCCTGTCTGCCAGCCGCGCGACGGGAATACCGACGATCCCGTAAAATACTGCGAAGGCCGTGCCGAACAGGAAGCCGATCTGCATATCCGAGACACCCAGATCGGTCTTCAGCGGCCCGACCAGCAGGCCCAGCACAAAACGGTCGACAAAGGAAACGACATAGAGGATCGACAGGATGGCCACCATCGACCAGGCGCGCAGCGTCCCGGTCGCGGCGCCCGATGCGTCCGCGTTCATGCTACCTCCGGAAATGGGGGATCAGGGAGAGGTCAGTCTTCGGCCACGCGTTGCCGCAGGTCGCGCTTCAGGATCTTGCCGCTGGCATTGCGGGGCAAACTCTCCACAAAGACCACACGCTTGGGCGCCTTGAAGCCCGCCAGATGGGCCGCGCAATGGTCCAATATCTCGGCTGTGGTCAAGTCCATGCCTGCCTTGGGCACGATGAAGGCCGTCACCGCCTCGATCCAGCGTGGATGCGGCGTGCCCACCACGGCCACCTCCGACACGGCGGGGTGAATATAGATCGCCTCCTCCACTTCACGTGAGGCGACATTCTCTCCACCGGTCTTGATCATGTCCTTCTTGCGGTCGACGACGGTGATGTACCCTTCATCGTCCATGATCCCCAGGTCGCCGCTATGGAACCAGCCGCCCGCAAAGGCCTCCGCCGTGCGTTGCGGGTCGCGCCAATAGGCGGTCATCAATTGCGGCGACCGGTGTACGATCTCTCCCACCTGTCCGCGCGGAACATCCTGCATGGCGTCGTCCACGATACGGGTTTCGACATGCAGGACGGGGCGGCCGGCGGCACCGGCCTTGCGCTCCTGGTCCCGGGGCTGCAACACCGCCGCCAGGGGCGCGATCTCCGTCTGGCCATAGCAGTTCCACAGGCTCACCCCCGGAAGCCGCCGCCGCAATTCGCGCAACACCTCCACCGGCATGATCGAAGCACCGTAATAGCCGTGGGTCAGGCTGGACAGCTTCGCCGGGTCGAACAGCGGGGAACGCAACAGCGCGATCCACACGGTCGGCGGCGCAAAGAAGGAAGTGATGGCATGCCGTTCGATCAGGGGCAGCACGATATCGGGCGCCGGCGACGCGGCGATGATGTTGCTGGCCCCCATATGCAATGACGGCCCCAGGAAAGCATCCAACTGGGCGCAATGGAACAGCGGCAGTACGTTCAGGGTCATGGCATCGGGCGACCAGCCGCAATCGACGATGCAGCTCTGATACTGCCACATCAGTGCTTCATGGCTGAGCATCGCGCCCTTGGGCCGGGATTCGGTGCCGCTGGTATAGATGATTTGCGCGATGGAGCGGGCATCCACGGCGGCGGGGTCCGGAAACGGCGCGCCCGTGTCCAGCAGGCTGTCGAAACTCTCCGCCAGCCGCGAGCCGCCGGCCCCATCCCCGCCGGGAAGACCATATCGACGAGCCAGACCGACACGGTCGGCGGCAGCCAATGCCGTGGCTTCACAGGATGCGTCGGTGAACAATACCGAGCTTCCGCTGTGGTCCAGGATATAGGCGACATCATCCACGGTGAGCATGAAATTGATCGGAACCAGGATGGCGCCCGCACGGGCGACCGCGAAGCGAAGCGCCACGAACCAGTGATTGTTGCGCGACATCAAGGCAACGCGATCACCCGGCTTCACCCCGGCGCCAAGAAGGCCGGCCGCCAGATCATCGACCAGACTGTCCAGCCGCGCATAGGTCCAGTCATCATCCTGGAACCCGATCGCCAGCTTGTCGGGAAAGCGCATGGCCGTGCGGCGCAGCATATCCCCCAGCGTCTGGCGACGGCTGGAAGCGCCATAAATGTCGTCGACTGACGAGACACCCATAATCCGGTCCCCCCTATGCGACCGCCGGGTCGTGTGCCGGCGATATTGTTCCATGTGAACTTTATTATATATAAAAATCTTCCATATGGAATATTTATATGCCGATGGCGTCCACCACCCGGCACTCGTCAAAAGGGGGCATCTGCGAAACGGTTTCTGGTCACCCGAGAACCGGGCCTGGACAGGTACGACATGCCCCGGATTCCACGCCCGCACCGCCAGCATGAGCATTAAAAGAATATTTATTTCCTATAGGAATGATGATATTCCCGATCAGGTGTAATGGGGGATGCGGGCTCTGGTCAGCCATGACCGGCCGTGATGGCGGAGGGTTTTAATGAATATGAGAACAGGCCCGAGTTGGTTTCAGCGTTTCCTGCTGCCGGGATTTGCCTTCAAGGCCGTGGTCATCGGCGGCGGTTATGCCACGGGGCGGGAACTGGTCGAATTCTTCATGCCGGCCGGGCCATGGGGCGGCGTGGGCGGCATGCTGCTGGCGACCGTGATGTGGGGCGGGCTTGCCGCCCTGACCTTCGCCTTTGCCCGTACCGTCGGCGCGCTGGATTACCGCAGCTTCTTTGCCCGGTTGCTGGGACCGGGCTGGGTGCTGTTCGAAATCGCCTATCTGCTGCTGGTCGTGTTGCTGTTGTCCGTCTTCGGCGCCACGGCGGGGGAGATGGGGGCGGCCCTGTTCGGTTGGCCGAAACTGGCGGGCACCCTGCTGCTGGCCCTGTCCATGGCGGGTTTCGCAGCCTTTGGCAACATGGCGGTCGAGGCCTTGTTCAAATATGTCTCGTTCCTGCTCTATGGCGTCTATGCCCTGTTCCTGCTGCTGGCCCTGTCCTCCTTCGGTGACCAGATCGCACAGAATTTCACGATCCAGGTTCCGGCCGACGGCTGGGCCATGGGGGGCATCACCTATGCCGCCTATAATGTGGCCGGGGCCGTGATGATCCTGCCGGTCCTGCGCCATATGACCAGCCGGCGCGATGCCGTCATCGCCGGCCTGGTCGCGGGACCGCTGGCCATGGCCCCTGCCCTGCTGTTCTTTGTCTGCATGGTCGGTTTCTATCCCACCATCATGAACGAGACGCTGCCGTCCGATTTCATGCTGCGCAAGCTGGACATGCCGGCTTTCCATCTGCTGTTCCAGTTCATGATCTTCACGGCCCTGCTGGAAAGCGGTACCGGCGCCATCCATGCCGTCAATGAACGTATCGCCGGGGTCTGGCAGGCCCGGCGCGGCCGCACGCTTGGCGCGGGGGGACGTGGACTGATCGCGGCGGGCTTGCTGGTCGGATGCATGTTCATCGCCGACCGTTTCGGACTGGTCACGCTGATCGCCAACGGATACCGTTTCCTGGCTCTGCTGTTCCTGGGCGTTTTTGTCCTGCCGCTGGTGACAGTCGGGTTGGCCCGCCTGCTGCGTGGCACCCGGATGGATGGCTGATCCGTCTGCGGCTTGCGGAATTTCGTGTTTATGATAGGAAATCCCGAAGTCGAAAATCCGGTGAATAGATGACGATCAACCATACGACATTGCTTGGCCAGCGCGTGAAGGCGATCCGCACCGCCAAGAAACTGCGCATTGCCGATGTCGCCGGCCGGGCGGGCCTGAGCGGCTCCACCATTTCAAAGGTGGAGAACGGCCAGATGTCGATGACCTATGACAAGCTGATCCAGTTGGCCGAGGGGCTGGACGTGGAACTGTCGGCCCTGTTCTCCGGGGAAGACGCACAGGGTGGCGGCGGCGGCTCCCGCCCCGCCATCACCGGCCGGCGCGACATGTCGGATGTGGAGGGGGGGACCTACGTCAAGACGCAATGGTACGAATATTGGTACCTGTGCCCCAACTTCTCCCACAAGGACATGGTGCCGATCCTGGGCCGGACGACGGCGCGCAGTCTGGCCGAGTTCGGGCCGCTGATGCGCCATCCCGGCCAGGAATTCCTGTTCATCCTGTCCGGCGAGATGGATGTCTACACTGAATTCTACGAGCCGACGCGGCTGAAGGCCGGCCAGAGCATGTATTTCGACAGCTCCATGGGCCACGCCTATATTTCCGTGTCGGAAGAGCCGTGCCGCTTCATGACGGTGTGCAGCTCCGGCAAGGAACCACAGCCGTAACGAAGGACGGCCCCGAATGAAAAGGGGGTGGACGGCCTTGAAAGCCGCCCACCCCTTTTTGTTTTTGCTGCCCCGCCGGCCGCGCCTATGGCGCCGATTGGTAAGTCAGCTTGCCGTCCAGATAGAGGGAGAAGCTCCGCTGGCCCTTCGGCGCCGTCGGGTTGCTTTCGTCGCTGATCATGGTGAAGGCCTGCTTGCGACCTTCATGGTCCTGCACCACCCCGGTCACACCCGCCCAACCCGGTGCCGTCTGCAGTCGGCCCAGGGTGCGGGCTTCCAGCACGACATGCCCGCCCGGTCCCGTCACGCGCAGATGGCCCTTGACCGCATGCTCATCCGCCCCCTGCGCCACGGCGTAATCCAGGGACAGGGTGCCGCTGCGGGTGCCGTCCACGGCGGTGAGGGCAGCCTTGCCGACCGCCTCGCGCTCCCCCGGATGATCGATGCGCGCCGGCATGTCGGGCGCGCGCAGCAGGACGCCCCCGGCCTTGGCACGTGTCGGCTTGCCGCCTTCCACAGCCACCACACCATTGACCAGCACATAATCGATCCCGACCGACGGGGCTGTCGGATTGGCGTAATCGGCCTTGTCGATGATGGTGGCGGGGTTGAAGATCGCCAGATCGGCCGCCATGCCGGGCGCCAGATAACCCCGGTCGACCATGCCGATCATGGAGGCCGGCAGGCCCGTCATCTTGCGGATGGCATCCTCCCAGCTCAACACGCCCCGTTCACGGACATAGTGGCCCAGAACGCGCGGGAAGGAGCCATAGAAGCGCGGATGCGGAAAACGGCCATTGGCCGACAGACCGCTGTCGGGCAGCGCCCCGCAATCACAGGCGATGGACGCCGTGGGATAGCGCAGGATGGCCTCCAGATCCTCTTCCTTGCCGAATTTGAAGATGCCACGCATGTCGGCCTGCTCCAGCAACTGGATGACCGTTTCCCCCATCCCGGCGCCCCGCTGGCGCATTGCGTCGCTCAGCTTGATCTCGGCATCCAGGATCCACATGTCCTCCGGGCCGGTGAAGCGCGCATTGATGGCCTGTTCGATCTCCACCGCCACCTTGGCCCGGATCGCCGGGTCCTTGACGCGGGCCACAAACTTCGGATAGCCGCCATCCATGGCCCAGCCCGGCACCGTCAGCCCCGTCAGGGTGCTGGCACCGGCCAGATAGGGATAGACGTCGATGCCGCGTTCCTGACCCTTGGCCCGGGCTTCGGAGAATTCGGCCAGCATGAACGGCGCCTTGCCCTGTTCATGGCCCTGCAGCTTCATGTGGGTGATGACGGGCAGCAGCCCGGCCCCGGTCGCGATATCCACCGTTTCCCGCATGCCGGCAACGGAAGAGAAATTGTTTTCCGGGCTCAGTTTTTCGTGGTTCTGGAAATAGGTGCGCCAGGGGGCGACGGGCTTGACGATGGCCGTCACCTCTGCCGGGCGGGCGAAATAGGCCGGCTTGTAATCCAGTCCGGAGGAGACGCCCCAGGCGCCGGCCCGCATCTGGGCGACCAGCATGTCGCCCATGGTCTTGATCTGCCCCTCGCTGGGCCGCGTATCCGACCGCCCCACGATTTCGGTCCAGACGGCGTTGAAACCGATCTGGGCACCGATATTCACCGCCAGGCCGGGAGCGGCATATGTGTCGAGCTGCCGGCGGATGTCGGTCTCCCCCGCCCCGTCGGCATTCATGATTTCCGTCGTCACGCCCTGCTGCAACATGTTGGTTGCCGTGGCCAGGGCGGCCGGCAGGGAATGATCATGGGCATTGATGAAGCCGGGCGCCACATACAGGCCCTTGGCATCGATCACCCGGCCGGCCGTGGCGGCGGACAGGTCACCCACTGCCAGCACATAGCCACCCTTGATGCCGACATCGGCGCGCAGCAGGGGGGCACCGGAACCGTCAGCCACCATGCCGTTACGGACGATGACGTCATAGGCGGCATCGGCAGCCGTCGCCGCACCGCCCCCCCCCAGACCCGCCATCATCGTTCCACACAGCAGCAAAGCCCTGATCATGGACATGCGCATCATGGATATCCTCCTCTTTAATACCAGTTCCCGGTGAGCAGAACTCATCGGGAACTGGTTCGGCGGCGACTGCCGCCGCGCGGCACATGCCGCGTAGCCAAGCCAACGGATGTTGGCGCCGGCGATTGAGGTCCGGGGATCGGTTGTGATCACCGGGACATGGTATAAGCCGGGCCGCCCGATGGCGGCCCGGCAATCCGGTCGGGTCAGTAGGTCACGCGCAATCCCGCCAGGAAGTACCGCCCCACAAGGTCATAGAGAATGGGGTTGGTGCCAAAGGCGTTCTGGAAGGTCGATGGCAGGACCGGCGGATCGCGGTCCAGCGCATTGTTGATATTGGCAAAGACCTGGAAGCCGACATCACCCATGTCGGGCAGCCGATAGTCCGCCGCCAGGTCCAGCATGAAGACACTGCCGGTATGGTTATCGTTGATGTCGGCCGCCGTATAGGTGTTGTCGTAGGAACCGCCGCCGATATAGCGCCCGCGCACGGTGGCCGAACCGCCGCCCAGGGCATAGGTCAGGCTGGCCGTGCTGCGCCAGTGCGGCACGCCATTGTTGCCCGGCCCCACCTCTCCGGCCCGATCCACGGCGGTCACGCCGTCATCGGTCGACAGGCGGGACACATAGTTGAGCAGCAGGCGGGAGGTCAGTTGCCCGTCACCCAGAGGCATGGTGTAGGCAGCCTCCAGATCCAGGCCCTCCGTCTTCACCGAGGAGAGATTGACATAGAGCGGCGAGACCGACGTGATGGCATTGGCGCTGCTGCGCTGGACCAGGGAACAAAGCGCGGCGTTGCCATTATGGCAGCGCGTGACGATGGCCTGGGCCGACAGGGTCTGGATCGCCCCCTCGATGCTGATATCGTAATAATCCAGCGACAGGCGCAGGCCCGGCACAAAATCCGGCTCCAGCACGATGCCCGCCGTGAAGGTATCGGCCTTTTCGGGTTGCAGGTTCCTGTTGCCGCCGGTGTAGACGGGGATGAAGGCGGAGCTGTTGTCCCGGGGATCGATGACCGTGGAGAAGGACGTGACCTGAGCCGTGAACAGTTCGGTAACGTTGGGCGCACGGATATCCCGTGACCGGGTTCCGCGCAACAGCACCTCATCCGTGATACGGTAGGTGGTGCCCACCTTCCAGGTGGTGACGCTGCCGCTGGTCGAATAGTCGGTCAGGCGGATGGCGGCGTTGAAATCCAGTTCGTCAGCGAAGGCCGTGTCCTTGGCCAGCGGCACCACCATTTCGGCAAAGCCTTCCTTCACCGAAAAATTACCCTTCAGCGCCTTGGGGTTGCCGATCAGAAAGCCGCTGGCTTCCGATACCGGGTCGGTCAGGACCTTCACCCGCTCCTTGCGGTATTCGAAGCCTACGGCGGTCGATACGGGCCCGGCCCAGGTGGCGAACGGCTCCCCCTTCAGGTCGGCCGCCGCCACGTCCTGGAACACGCGCACATCATACAACTGGTCCCCGGTGAAATAATCGATGGCGCCTTGCGAGGGCGAGCCATAGCCGAACAGGTTCACCGGCACGCAGGCGGCATCATCATTGGCCGTGGATGCATCGGCATTGACGCGGCAGACGGCCTTGCCGCCGACCAGGACGCTATCCGTGGCCTTGGCCAGCTTGGACGTGTTCACATTGCCATGCAGCACATTCTTGGCGCGCGTGCGGCCATACTGGTAATAGGCCGACCAGTCCCAGCCATCGCCGAAATCACCGTCAAGGCCCGCCACCTGACGAAAGCTGTTGGTTTCGACATCACTGGTCATGAAGCCGAAATCGGTATTGATGCGCCCCATGGTGAAGGATGAAATCCGGTTATTCACCATGGTGTTGCGCAGGCTGTCCGACAGGAAGGCGTTTTCCGCGGTGATCGTGTAGGGCGCGCTGACATTGAAGGATTGCGTCACCTCGTTGATCGACTGGCTGGCCGCATAGGTGGTTTCAGCCCGGAACCGGACATTGTCCGTCAGGTCATAGCGCAGCGTGCCCATGATGTTCTGCCGGTCATAGGGGGCGACCAGCGAATTGTATTTGCCCTGGTTGATCCCGTCCCCACCCACCTGATAGGCGGCACCGGAAATCGCGCTGCGGACGAAGGGGGCCAGGGTGCCGCCGGGCAGGAACTGCTGTCCGCCCAAGACACCGGCCCCCAGGATCAGGCCGCCTTCGGTGCGGTTGGTCTGGTGGACATTGGCGGCGATGAGGTAGCGCGGCTGCCCGTTGCCGGCCGCATAAAGCGGGTTGGCAATGGTCTGGTAATCCTGACGCGCCCAGTCGCGATCGGTCTGGTTGGTGATGCCCTTGCCGGTGAAGGCCTCCCCCGACAGGGTGACATGGCCGCGCCCGTCGGCGAAGGCGGTGCCGAAGGCGGCGGCGGCCACCGTCTCCTCACTGTCGCCTTCGTCGCTGATACCCGTCTGGATGCTGGCCTTGGCGCCCTCGAACGTGTCGTCCAGCACGATATTGACCACACCCGACACCGCGTCGGAGCCCCAGGCGGCAGAGGCGCCGCCCGTCACGACATCCACCCGCTTCACCAGCGCCTGCGGGATCATGTTGATGTCCACCTGGCCGCTGGCGGATGCCGCGACATGCCGGCGGCCATTGACCAGAACCAGCGTGCGGTTGGTGCCCAAACCGCGCAGATCCATGAAGCTGCCGCCGACATTGGCCGTGCCCAGCACGCGCGACGCCGGGGTGAAGGTGGCCCGGAAGGCCGGAAGCTGGTTCAGCGCCGCGGCAATGCTGCCCGTCCCGGCGCGGGCCAGCTCCTCCATATCGACGACCGTCGTCGGAGTCGGCGCGGTAAAGCCGGAACGGGCAACACGCGTGCCGGTAACGATGATCTCTTCAAGTTGCACAGCCTCCTGCGCCGCCACCGACGGGCCGGTCAGCACCGCCAGAACGGACACCGTCGCCAATCCACCGATACGGGCCAAGGACCTTGCCCCCGTCCACCTGCTCCCAACCATCTTCATCATTCCCCTGTTTCGATTTCAGCTTATGACGGGCGTTGCCGTCCGCTTGGTCGTTACCGTGCCACGATTATTCCTATTGTCAATTATTTTTCTTATCGGCATATTCACCGCCAATCATACGCGCAAACGCAACAACTGGGTGTTTGGTAAAATGAATGCACAAGGCAGCACCGCGACGGAATGCGACTTTATCGTCATCGGTGCCGGA
The DNA here is from genome assembly GCF_017996735.1 of Niveispirillum sp. Classification (GTDB taxonomy): domain Bacteria; phylum Pseudomonadota; class Alphaproteobacteria; order Azospirillales; family Azospirillaceae; genus Niveispirillum. Next base: position 6,859 of record NZ_JAGOGJ010000111.1, on the reverse strand, counting down.
ATGGCCGGCCTGGCGGCGGCCGAACAACTCTCCCTCGACGGCCGCGTGATCGTGCTGGAACAGGAAAGCAGTCCCGCCTTCCACGCCACCGGCCGGTCGGCCGCCTTGTTCGCCGACAGCTATGCGGAGCGGAATATCCAGTGCCTGTCGCGCATCAGCCGCCCCTGTTTCGAGGCGCCACCCTTCGCCGTGGACGGGCCACTGCTGCATCCGCGCGGGCTGCTGCATATCCGGTTATGGGACAATCTGCCGCTGCCGCCCGACGATAAGCGGGCTATCTATCCGCGACTGGATGGCAAGGATCTGACTGATCTGCTGCCGGTGCTGAATCCCGAGGCCGTCATCGAAGCCTTTTATGAAGAGCCGGCGGCCGATATCGATATCCACGCGCTGCAGACGGCCCTGATCCGGGAACTGCGCACACGCGGCGGACAGATACAGCTTTCCGCCAAGGTGGAGGTGGCGCGCCGTATCGGCGGGCGCTGGCAGGTCACGGCGGGCGGACAGACGTATCAGGCGCCCGTTGTCATCAATGCCGGCGGTGCCTGGGCGGGGCAGATCGCCACGCTGTTCGGCGCGCGTGACCCCGGCGTGTCGCCGCTGCGTCGTACCGCCGTGCTGGTGGAACCGCCCGCCGGCATGGACGTGACGCGGTGGCCCATGGTTGTCAATCTGGAAGAAACCATGTTCTTCAAGCCTGAAAGCGGCAAGGTCATGGTTTCGCCCGCCGACGAGACGCCCTGTCCGCCGCACGATGCCTATCCGGAGGAATTGGACGTGGCCACGGCCGTCGACAGGCTGGAAACCGTCACCACGCTGAGCGTCCGGCGCGTCGTCACAAGCTGGGCCGGCCTGCGTACCTTCATGCCCGACCGGCTGCCCTCCATCGGCTTCGACTCCGGCGTGGAAGGGTTCTTCTGGCTGGCCGGACAGGGCGGCTCCGGCATCCAAACCGCCCCCGGACAGGGGATTCTGACCCGTTATATCGTGACCGGAAACGCAGGTGGGCTGTCACAGGCCGACCGGGACATGCTGATCCGTGCATTTTCACCGGCCCGGTTCGACGCGATCGCGGCCTGACAGATATCCGGCAAGGAAGGAGCAGTACAACCATGCGGAAATTCCTGATCACGGGGCTTTGCGCCCTGCTTCTGGCCGGCCCGGCCGCAGGCGGGGTGGAGAATGGCGCCTGCCCCGCCGTCCCGGCGCAGGGTGTGGCACCCGCCGACCCGTTGATGACACGGGCGGTCGATATGCTGTTCAACGGGGCGGTGCGGAGCGGGATGGGCACGGGCTATGCCGTTGCCGTGGCCGATGACACCGGCCGGATTCTGTTCGCCCGTGCCTATGGGCAGGCCGATCTGGAAAACCCCACCCCGGTCCGCCCCGACAATATCTTCCGCGTCGGGTCCGTCACCAAGGAATTCACCGCGGCCGCAATCCTGTTGCTGGCGGATCAGGGCAAATTGTCGATCGACGATCCTGTTTCCAATTATATCGATAAATTCTCGGATACGAAAATCACCCTGCGCCATATGCTGGCGCACACATCGGGGCTGCGGAACTACACCAATGCGGAATTCCGGTTGAAGGACGGACGGTTGGAACGCAGCGTACCGGAGATGGTGGCCTACATCCTGGCCCAACCCGACCTGCTCACCTTCCCGCCCGGCAGCCGTTACAGCTACAGCAATTCCGGCTACTTCCTGTTGGGCGCGGTGATCGAGAAGGTAACCGGCCAGGGCTATGCCGACTTTATCCGCACAGCTTTGCTGGACCCGCTCGGCCTGACGCACACGGCCATCGATACGGATGGCATGATCGTTCCAGGCCTTGTTCATGGCTACGAAAAGGCGGCGGATGCGCCGACGGGGACCGTCAACGCCATGATCATGTCGCTCAGTGTGGCAGGACCAGCGGGTGCCCTGCGTTCCACGGTGGGCGACCTGATCTGCTGGAACCGCGCGCTGATCGGGGGACGGGTGCTGTCGCCCGGTAACCTTGCGCAGATGGCCCAGCCGGGCCTGGGGGATTACGGTCTCGGCCTGATGATCCGCAAGGATCGCGATGGCATCCGGTCGGTCGGGCATTTCGGCGCGATCAACGGTTTCCAGGCCGCTCTGTTCACCCTGCCGGAGCAGAAGCTGACTTTTGCCGTGCTGGGCAATCGTGCACAGTCCGTCATTCCGGTGGTGCCGGCCTTCCAAAAGGCCATCGTGACATTCCTGGGCCATTGAAACGACGGGCGACGAGCCATAGGGGGGGGGGGAAGTGGAATGAAGTGCGCATCACGCTTTTTTATGTCCGCCTTGTGCCTGTGCGGCATGGTCGCTTGGGCCAGCGTCAATGCCGCGTCGGCGGGTGACAGCGCCTTGATGCGCGCCACCAGCTCCTCCCTGCCGGAATTTGTGGAGTTTCTGCGTATTCCCAATGTCGCCCAGGTGGCGGATGGCGGGATCAAGCGCAACGCCGACTGGGCGCTGGCCGCGTTTCAGCGCCGGGGCATGACGGCCCGGCTGCTGGACAACGGCGACGCCCCCATGGTCCTGGCCCAATGGGATGCGGCCGGACCATCGGCGCGGACCATCCTGTTCTATGCCCATATGGATGGTCAGGCGGTCTTTCCCGCCGACTGGCATCAGCCGGACCCGTTCTTGCCGGTGCTGAAGCGCAGGGCGGCGGATGGCGGATGGGAAACCCTGCCGCTTGAACAATTGACGCAAGGCGTGATCGATCCGGAATGGCGCCTCTTTGCCCGTTCCGCCGCCGATGACAAGGGGCCGATCCTGATGCTGCTGGCGGCCATCGACACACTGAAGGCCCAAGGCAAGCGCCCGGCCATCAATATCAAGGTCATCCTGGACAGCCAGGAGGAAGAAGGATCGCCAACCCTGAAGGGTGTCATCGATGCCAGCCGCGACCGGTTGGCCGCCGATGCCGTGGTCATGCTGGACGGCCCCATGCATGCCAGCAACCGCCCGACCCTGGTCTTCGGTCATCGCGGCATCGGCACCTTCACCCTGACGGTTTTCGGCCCGGCGCGCGAACTGCACAGCGGACACTACGGCAACTACGCCCCCAACCCCGCCATCACCCTGGGGCATCTGCTGGCCGCCATGAAGGATGGTCAGGGGCGCGTATTGATCCCCGGTTTCTACGATGGGGTGGACCACAGCGCCGAGCGTCGTCGCCTGCTCTCCACCGTGCCCGACGACGAGGCCGCGATGCGCCGCAGCCTGGGTATCGCCGCCCCGGAAAGCGTCGGTGACAATTATCAGGAGGCGATCAACATGCCCTCCCTGAATGTCACGGCCATGGAATCGGGAAATATCGACAGCAAGCGCTCGATCATCCCGGCCACGGCCACAGCCAGCTTCGACATCCGCACCATCCCCGCCACGCCCTTCGACCGGCAGATCGGCCTGATCCGGGGCTGGTTGGTCGATCAAGGCTATCATCTTGTCGAGGGTGTGCCGACCGACGCGCAACGCCAGATCCACCCCAAGCTGGCATCCCTCACCGTCGGCCCCGGCACAGCGGCTTTGATGACGCCGCTGGACAGTGCCGTGGGGCTGTGGGCGGCCAGGGCAATGCAACGGTCTTTCGGCACGCAGCCGCTGCGCATCCCGGTCATGGGCGGCACCGTCCCCACGGCGGCCCTGGTGCAAGGGCTGAACCTGCCCGTCGTGCTGCTGCCACTGGTCAATAACGACAATAACCAGCACGCCGCCGATGAAAACCTGCGCCTGGGCCATTATCAGACCGGCGTCAAAACCCTGTACGGGCTGCTGACCGAACCCTATTGACGCCGCCGGCCACTATGGCGCGGCCCCCACCAGCACGCATGCATGTATCCCGCACAGGAACGTTGACCCTATTGACCCGACCCTTTATCGAGTTTGAAAATCATTCGTAATTGCATGTGGGGTTGGACAAATGCGGGCACGGTGGATGATGGGCGTTTGTGCCGCCACCTTGATGGGTGGGGCCGCCATGGCGGAGCAGGCGGCAACGATGACGGAGGAGATCATCGTCACCGGCCGCGTGCAGCGGCTTTACCGGGTGGAAGAGACCACCGTGGGCAAGGTGCCCGCCAACATCCTGGATATTCCCCAGGCGGTGCAGGTGATCAACGCGGAACTGATCAAGGATCTGGGGGCCCGCAACGTCACGGACCTGTACCGCAACATTTCCGGCCTGTCCTTCTTCACCTATGCCGGGGTCACCTTCCGGGGCTTCCGCCAGGAACAGGCCTATTATGACGGGATGCGCGGCGACCCGTTCATCGGCTTCGCCGTGCCGCAACTGTTCAATATCGAACGGGTGGAAGTGCTGAAGGGGCCGGCGGGCATGCTGTACGGCCCGGCGGCACCGGGCGGATCGCTGAACTATGTCACCAAGACGCCGAAGGACGACTTCCGGGGCGAGGTGCGGGCCTTCGCCGGCAATTACGACCGGCTGGGCGGGGCCGCCGAGGTGACCGGCCCCATGGATGAGGAAGGCCGCTTCGCCTATCGCGTCGGCGCCTATTACGAGGAAATGGACAGTTTCCGCGTCGGCGCCGGCAACGAGACGGCCATCGGCGATGCCAGCCTGCGCGTGCAGCTGGCGGATGAGACAAACCTGACGCTTCAGGTCATCCATTATGACCAGGACCTGCCTGCCAACCGCCTGCGCGGCATCCCCGTCACCAATGACGGCGTCTATCTGGCGCCCATCACCTGGAACCACAATGAACCGACGGATTATTCAAAGCTGAAATCCGACGTGCTGCAGGCCAAGCTGGACACAAGGCTGACCGACGCCATCCGGATGGATGCCGGCGTGCGCTGGTTCAAATCCAACGAGGTGCAGCAATATCACGAGCCGCGTGGCACCTATGACAGCAACCGCGACGGCATCCTGGACATGGTGCGGCGCGAGTTCCGTGACCAGAAGCGTGACAGCGACGCCCTGGCCATGGCCGCCAACTTCATCGCCGATACCGAACTGGCCGGTCTGGATCACCAGATCCTGTTCGGCGGCGACTGGTACCGCGAGGACGCGATCCTGATGCAGCGCTCTGCGGCGGCCAGCAATGCCGGCGGTCCCGTGCCCGATACCAGCCTGACCAACCGTGTCTATGGCCTGACCTCCGGCGCCGCCTACAACCTAGCCAACGTGCCGTTCAGCCGCACCGACACCTGCGCCGAACGCCAGGGTGTCTATTTGCAGGATCAGGTGGGTCTGGGCCCGCACTGGATCGCCATCGCCGGCATCCGCTACGACCATTTCAAGGACCTGAACCGCGTCAACGGGGCGGACTTCTCCGACGGTGATTACACTTGGCGGACGGGCCTGATCTATAAGCCCACGGACGAAATCTCGCTCTATGCCAGCTTCGCCAACAGCTTCGAACCGCAGGCCATCGCCAGCCAGGCGACCAATGCCGGCGGTCCCTTCGACCCGGTGACGGGCCGGCAGGTGGAGGCCGGGGTGAAGACGGCGCTGCTGGGTGGCCGCATCCAGGCCAACGGCGCCATCTACCGCATCATCCGCGAAAACATGGTGCAGACCGACAGCACTAAGCCGCCCGTCAACGGTGTCAATCAGTTGAGCCCTGTGGGCGAGGTGACGGCGAAGGGTCTGGAACTGGACCTGTCGGCCGACATCACGCCCGACTGGGTGTTCACGGCCAATTATGGCTATAACGACACCAAGATCACGGACACCGTGCCGGGGCAGAGCCTGACCAACGCCGTGGGCAACCGCTTCGCCAACGCCCCGCGGCACAAGGTCGGGTTCTGGACCCGTTATCAGGTGCCTGCCATCGATACCGGTTTCGCCTTTGGCGGCGAACATGTGTCGGAACGGCTCAGCCTGAACGGCCAGACCGTGAAGCCCTACACGATCTTCGATGCCTCCATCATCACCGACCTGGGGTTCGCGGAGGCGATGTTCCGGGTAAAGAACCTGTTCGACAAGCATTATGCGGCTTCCGGCTTCACCACCCATAACGGCCATTTCCCCGGCGAGCCGCGCACCTGGTTCGTCGAACTGCGCCGGACCTTCTGACCCATGACGGCGGCAAAAGGCACGGTGGCGAAAGCCCGGAAGGGGCGGTCGGTCTGGTGGTCGGTCCATGCCTGGGCCGGGCTGAAACTCTCCTTGTTCATGACCTTCATCCTGGCGACAGGCACGCTGGCCGTGTTCGCCGCCGAACTGGACTGGCTGATTACGCCGTCGATGCGGGTCATGCCCCGGGATGCGCCAATGGCATCCTGGGGCACGCTGGCCGCATCGGCGCAGGAGGCCGTGCCCGGCGGGCGGCTGGAACAGATCTATGCCCCGCCCCATCCCGGCTTCGCGGCGGAAGCCTGGATGGATACGGGGACCGCCCGGCCCACCCGCATCCATCTGGACCCCTATACGGGCCGGGTGACGGGGGTCGTGGGCTGGTACAATATCCAGCGCTTCCTGCGCGAGACGCACCGCCACCTGATGCTGCCGGTGAAGGTGGGGGTGCCCATCGTCTGCACGCTGGCCTTCCTGCTGCTGGCGTCGCTGATCAGCGGCATCGTCACCTACAAGAAATGGTGGCGCGGCTTCTTCAAGTGGCCGCGCGGCGGGGATGGCCGTAGATTATCCGGTGACCTGCATCGGCTGGCCGGGTTGTGGAGCCTGTGGTTCGTGGCCCTGATCGCGGCCACGGGCGTCTGGTACATGGTGGAATCACTGGGGGGCAACGCACCGAAACACCCCCTGCCGCCGGCCAAGGCCCTTGCGTCGGCCCAGCCGGTGGGACCGGCCCTGGATCTGCTGATCGCCACGGGGCTGCGGGCCTATCCGGGCCTGGACATCCGCGAAATCCGCTATCCCC
>NZ_JAGOGJ010000110.1 GCF_017996735.1 Niveispirillum sp. | reverse complement strand
GGAGGAACTGGAGCGGATCGGCCGCTCGTTCACGGTGCCGCTGATCGTCAACGCCGCGGAGGGCGGGCGCACGCCGGTGCTGACGCCGGAGCAATATCGCGAGCTGGGCTTCTCCATCATCCTCTATCCGGCCACCCTGCTGCTGCGCATGGTGGGCCTGTTCGAGCGGACGCTGGCCGCACTCCGCCGGGGCGAGTTCGCCGACGAGGGGCCGCTGCCCGCCTTCCAGACCCTGACCAACATCATGGACATGGATGCATGGATGGAGATCGACCGCCGCCATGCCTGACCAGATCCTCCTGCAAACGGCGCTTCTGCCCGTCCCGCAGCAGCCCGCCGACCGGCTGGGCCATCCGGTCCCCATCCTGGACGAACTGCCAGAGGCGGACGCCTGGCTGGCGGCCGAGGGGGCCGGGGTCGGCTGCCTGATCACCCATGCGATGCGGGGCGCGTCGGCCGACCTGCTGGCCCGCTTGCCCAATCTGCGGCTGATCGCCAATTTCGGCGCGGGCACCGACCTTATCGACCTGGAACAGACGCGGGCGCGGGGCATCGTCGTCACCGCCTCCGGCGCCGTCCTGGCCGATGACGTCGCCGACCTGGCACTGTGGCAGGTCCTGACGCTGTTGCGCGGCACAGCGGGGGCCGATATTTTCGTGCGGGAGGGTCACTGGCGGCAGGGTCCCCTGCCGCTGGGCCGCGGCGCGCGGGGGCGAAGGCTCGGCATCCTGGGCTTCGGACGGATCGGACAGGCCGTCGCTGCCCGGGCCGGGGCTTTCGGCATGGACATCGCCTACCATGCCCGCCGGGCCGTCGCCGCCAGCCGCCATCCCCGCTTCGACACGCCCGTCGATCTGGCGCGATGGGCGGAACTGCTGGTCGTCGCCCTGCCCGGCGGACCCGGGACGGACGGGCTTGTCGGGCAGGGCGTTATCAACGCCCTGGGACCCGGCGGGATGCTGGTCAATATCGCGCGCGGCAGCATCGTGGATGAGGCGGCCCTGGCGACGGCCCTGGCCGAGGGGCGCCTGGCCGGTGCGGCCCTGGATGTCTTCCGCAACGAACCAGAAGTGCTATCCGCTCTGCTGGTCGCCCCCAACCTGCTGCTGACGCCGCATGTCGGCTCGGCCACGCAGGATGCGCGCCTGGCCACGCTCAACCATGTCGTCACCAACATCCAGGCCTTCCGCGCCGGCCAGCCGCTGGACGGGATCGTCTGAGAGAGGCATCCTCATGGCAAAGCCACCCTACCGCTCCGCCACCATCACCAGCGGCATCGTCCGCACGACGACGCGCAGCTTCCTCTACGCCCTGGGCCAGGATGACGAGGATATCGCCCGGCCGCATATCGGCGTCATCCATACCGGCGGGGAGATGAGTCCCTGCAACCTGACCCTGCTGGCCCAGGCCCAGCATGCGAAGACGGGCATCCATGCCCATGGCGGCACGCCACATGAATGCCCTGTCGTCTCGGTGTCCGACGGCCTGTCGGTGGCGCATTCCGGCATGCGCTTCTCCCTGATCTCCCCGCGACCTGATCGCCCTGCTGTATGGCCAGGGCAATGGGGAGAAGGTGGCACTGGTCACCGACGGCCACTTCTCCGGCGCCACGCGGGGCCTGTGCATCGGCTATGTCGGCCCGGAAGCGGCGGATGACGGGCCCATCGCCTTCGTCCGCGACGGCGATATCGTCGCCATCGACGCGCGGCCGGGTGAACAGCGGCTGGATATCGAACTGCCGGCGGCAGAGCTGGCCGCACGCCGGGCCGCCGCCGCCTCCAGACGATGGCCCGACTGGGCGGTTTGCTGGAGAAATACCGGGCCACGGTCGGCCCCGCCCATCTGGGCGCCCTCACCCATTCCGGCGCCGTGACCTGGGAACGCGACGAATGATGGCGGCCCTTGCCCAGGGCGTTGTGCCGCCGATTGAACGACCCGGCCCACACGCCTATACAATCCCGGCGGGATCGCCCGCGCTGCCACGAGGAACAGATGATCGAACCGGGGACGGGCACGAGGGGCGAGGCCGTGGCGGCATGGATTCGCAAGCGCATCGTCAATGGCGAGTTCCCGCCCGATACGCATCTGCAGGAGCAGGTCATCGGCAACCTGACCGGCACCTCGCGCACCCCGGTCCGCGAGGCGCTGAAGCTTTTGCAGCGCGAACAACTCGTGATCTATTCCCCCAACCGCGGCTACGTGGTCCGTCGCTTCAGCCTGAAGGACATCCTGGATGCCTTCGAGGTCCGCGCCATGCTGGAGGGCATGGTCTGCCACATCGTCGCCACCAAGGGCCTGGATGGGGAGACCGAGACGGGGCTGCTGGACAATGTCGCGGAAATGGGGCGGGTCGCCTTCAGCACCGTCTGGGGAGAAGGAGAAAGCCTGCGCTGCTTCGACCTGAATTTCCACTTCCACGGGCTGTTGATCGCCGCAGCCGACAACGAGATGCTGGCCGGCACCATCGCCCAGACCCAGCGCCTGCCGCTGATCTTCGATTCAGAGCGGCGCCTGCAGAACGTCTCGCGCGTCAGCCGCCTGTTCGAGAGCGAGGATATGCGCCGCTCCTTTCGGGACCATGAAGAGATCCTGGCGGCCGTCCGCGCCCGCGATGCCGCCTCGGCCGAGCGGCTGATGCGGGCGCATATCCTGAAAAGCCGCGCGTCCATCGCTCAGAACTTCGCCCGCGCCTATCCGGAGAATACCGGGAATCCCTGATGCGGCGGGGGCTGGCACCATCCCTTCTTCAACCCATGCCGGCATGACCGGCTGCTGGAAATCCGCCATGACGCAAGACAATATCCCCGATCTGTTGAAGACGGCTCTTCGCCGGCTGGCGAAAGCGGTGGTCGTCATCACCGCCGCTCACGAGGGCGCCCGCTATGCCATGTCGGCCACAGCGGTCAGCGAGCTCAGCTTCGATCCCTGTTCGATGCTGGTCTGCGTCAACAGGTCCGCCTCGCTGCACCCCGTGCTGGCGGCCGGTGCGCCGTTTGCCGTCAACATCCTGCATCATAGCCACGAGCGCATCGCCCGGCTAAGCGCCGGGCAGGCGAAGGGCGAGGCGCGTTTCGCCGAAGGGGACTGGCGCGCGGCCGCCCTGTCCGTCCCCCGTCTGGCCGACGCGCAAGCCAGCATCGTCTGCCGCAACGTCAAGCAGGTGGAGCACGGCACGCACGGAATATTCATCGGTGACGTCATGGAGGTATTCGCGGACGGCGAGCCCGACCCACTGGTCTATGTCGACGGACACTATGCACGGATTGCACAGGGTTGATGCATGGTGGTTCCTATTCGGTACTAGGCGACGTCGATCATGACCGATGATCACGATCAACGCTTTGGCTGCCTGCACGATCCGGCGCGGCGGCCGAGCGGTATGTATGGTTTCCACGACGAGTTGGAGCCTCGTCAAATGACTGGAAATAGAAACACCCGCTAAGTTTTTGGCCTATATGGTGTTTTTTTGGACACGGCGCTCGCCTTGGCCGATGGTATGGAGAAGATCCGCATCGTGCTGTCCGGGCTTCGCATCGCGGAACTGTGCCGGCGGAAAGGCATCGCCGAGAGCCTGTATTATAGCTGGTCCAAGGAATTCCTGGAGACCGGTGCTGGATGGGCCGCCGCCTGGAATAAGCAGCGGATGTCCCGCCATGATCCCCCGCGCCAACTATTTTGCCGACACGTCAGCAGATGCGCGGCAGTTGTTCGCCAACCAGCATATCGACGATGCGGCTGCCACCGAACAATGTTCTCATCTCCACCCGTCCCGCCGGCCCCTGGCTGACCTTGCCGATGGCTACCGCATCCTTGCCCTCCGGCACCGCGCGCATCGCGGACAAGGCCGCGTCCGCCTCCTCCGGCGGGACGAACAGGACCAGCGTGCCTTCATTGGCAAGGTATAGCGGGTCGAAACCGAGGATCTCACAGAAGCCCCTGATCTCCGGCCGCAACGGCAATGCCGTTTCGTCCAGAACGATGCGCGTTCCGGACGAAGCCGCAATCTCGTTCAGCGCGGCCGCCAATCCGCCGCGCGTGGCGTCGCGTGCGGCGCGCAGGTTGGGTGCGGCCGTCAGCGCCGCCTCCATCAGCCCGTTCAGCGGCGCGCAGTCGCTGACAATATCGGTTTCAAGCGCCAGATCGCCGCGTGCCGCGAGGATGGCCGCGCCATGATGGCCAAGAAAGCCGTTGACGATGACGACATCGTCGGGCCGGACCCGATGGGCACCGATATCCCGCCCCCTGGGAATGATCCCGATCCCCGATGTCGTGACGAAAAGCTTGTCGGCCGCCCCCTTGGCGACGACCTTGGTGTCGCCTGTGACGATGGCGACGCCAGCGCGGTCGGCTGCATCCCGCATCGACGCGGCCACGCCGCGAAGGATATCCACGTCGCAGCCCTCCTCGATGATGAAAGAGGCCGAGAGCCATTTCGGCACGGCCCCGCCAACAGCGAGGTCATTCACCGTCCCATAGACCGCCAGCTTGCCGATGTCCCCACCCGGAAAGCTCAGGGGGTCAACGACGAAGCCGTCCGTGGTGAAGGCCAGCCGGCCGCCATCCAGAAGCTCAGGCGGTGGCATCAGACGGGCCTGATCCTCCATCGCGCCCGTCTGCGCATTGTAGAAGGTGGAGATGAACACATCCTCCACCAGATCGCGCATCGCCTTGCCGCCGCCGCCATGGGCCAGCGTCACCCGCGTGGCCTTCGTCCGGTGGAAAGTGGGCCTGGTTCCGTCCTTCATTCCGCCGCCTCCCGTCGGGCGCCGCCATATTGGTAGTAGGCGGCACACGCCCCCTCAGATGAGACCATCAAGGCGCCAAGCGGTTGTTCGGGCAGACACTCGGTCCCGAATTTCGGACAAGCAGTCGGCTTGGCCAAGCCCTTGATGACATCGCCGCAGCGACAGCCCTCCGGCTCCCGTCCGGCAGCCTTGCCGGCACCATAGCCGACCCCGAACTTCTGTTCCGCATCATAGGCGGCATAGGCGGGCCGGATCTTGACCCCGGAATGATCGATCTCCCCCAGCCCGCGCCAATCGAAACTGTCGCGCGGCTCAAAGACCGTGTCGATCGCGGCCATGGCCTGGGGATTGCCATCCTCCGGCACCAGACGGGCATACTGGTTTTCGATCTCGGCGCGGCCCTCGGCCAATTGTTCCAGCACCATGCTGATGGATTGCAGCAGGTCCAGCGGTTCAAAGCCGGCGATCACCAGCGGCTTGCCGAACTCCCCGGCAATGAAGCGATAGGGTTTGGCACCGGTGATCATGGAAACGTGACCAGGGCCGATGAACCCGTCGATGCGCATCTGGGGGTCCTGTAACAGCGCGCGCAGCGGTGGCGGCACCAGGATATGGTTGCAGAACAGAAAGAAATTGCTGACCCCATCGCGCGCAGCGGTCAGCACGGTCAGGGCCGTCGCCGGCATCGTCGTCTCGAAGCCCAGGCCAAAGAACACGACCTGCCGGTCGGGAAATTTGCGCGCCAGGGCCAAGGCATCCAGGGGGGAATAAACCATGCGGATGTCGGCCCCGTCGGCCTTGGCCTGCATCAGGCTTTTGCGGGTTCCCGGCACGCGCATCGCATCGCCGAAAGTGGTGAAGATCACCCCTTGCCGTTCCGCGATCTCGATACAATCATCCACCCGGCTCATCGGCAGGACGCAAACCGGGCAGCCGGGCCCATGCAGGAATTCCAGGCCCGCCGGCAGCAGCCGGTCCAGGCCGTAGCGGAAGATCGCATGGGTGTGGCCGCCGCAGATTTCCATGATGGCGACGGGCTTTTCCTCCGTCCCGCCGGCGAGCGGCACCAGTTTTTCGATGTGGGCGATCAGGTGGCGGGCCAGGATGGGGTCGCGGAATTCGTCGACATATTTCATGATGCCGTCTCCAGCATCCGGGCGGAATGGCGCATGGCCGCGATCTCCTCCTCCGCCTCGCCCAGTTGGGCCAGGGCGGCCAGGGTCAGGCGCGCCTCCTCCGCATCGATGATGCCCATGGCAAAGCCGACATGCACCAGCACCCAGCAGCCCACCACCTCGTCGGGCCGGCCCGTCACCACGCAGGTCAGGTTGACCTCACGCCGCACCCCGGACACATCGACCAGCCCCATCAGGCGTTCCGGATCGGTGATGGCGATCACCCGGCCGGGAATTCCAAGACACATGGTTTCCTCCTGCGCCCATTGGCGCCTTTTTCTTTTGCGACCCCGCGACCGGGCCTGGGCGGCCACCCTGATTTGCGGCTGCCGGCATCAGTTGATGGGCCCACCCATCAAATCATCATGGTCGGATAGCAGGATGGGCACGGCCCCCTCCGGCTCCAGAATGCCATAGCGGTCCAGCTTTGACCGCAGCCCGACCCTGGACAGGCCCAATTCCTCCGCGGCACGCGACTTGTTCCAGCGGTGCCGGGCCAGTGTCTCCCGCAGGATGCGGGCCTCCATCCGTTCCACCCGGTCCTTCAGATCGCCATTGCCGCCCATCAGCCGTTCGACATTGTCGTCACCATGCTCGCTGGGGCCGGCGGCCAGCAGGACGTGGCGCTCGATCAGATCGGCGCCCAGCACGGGGCTCTCGGCCAGCATCAGCATGCGGGTGATCTGGTTTTCCAGCTCGCGGATATTGCCAGGCCAGCGATAGCGGGCCAATGCCTCCAGCGCCTCCCGCGAAAAGCCCTCCACCGGCTTGCCATGGCGGCGGGACGCCCGCGACAGCAGGGCAAAGGCGATGGCCTCGATATCGACCCGCCGTTCGGCCAGCGACGGCACCCGGATCGGCGACACGGCCAGACGGAAATAGAGATCCTCGCGGAAGCGGCCGGACCGTGCCTCCGCCAGAAGGTCACGGTTGGTCGCGGCGATGACGCGGACATCCACGCGCCGCGTCTCGTTGGCACCCACCGGCCGGATCTCGCCCTCCTGCAGGAACCGCAGCAGTTTCAACTGGAAGGCCGGGGTGGCGTCACCCATCTCGTCCAGCAGGATGGTTCCGCCATCGGCCTGTTCCAGCAGACCGACACGTGTGGAATGGGCACCGGTAAACGCCCCCCTGCGATGGCCGAAAAGCTCGCTTTCCAGCAACTCATCCGGGATCGCACCGCAATTGACGGCATAGAAGGGCCGGTCCGACCGGCGGCTGGCATAATGGATGGCCCGCGCGATCAATTCCTTGCCCGTGCCACTCTCCCCCAGGATCAGAGCCGGAATGTCGAACCGGGCGATCCGCTCGGCCAGTTTGCAGACATCATTCATCGGCGACAGCGGCGTGCGGACGATGGTGTCGAAATTGTACGCCCGCAGCACTTCCGCCTTTTTCGCCGTCAGCCGCTGTTCCACCGAGGTTTGCAGCAGTTTCATTTCCAGCGACAGCCGGTCATGGTCCCGCTGCAACTGATAGAGGCGTACACCGTTGCGCGCGGCGATGGTCAGTTCGTCGGGATGCCAGGGCTTGGCGATGAACTGATAGATGCCGGCCTCGTTCACCGAGCGGATGATGTCACCGACATCGGTGTAGCCGGTGATGATGATCCGCATGACCTCCGGCCAGCGCCGCCGCACCTCCGACAGCAGTTCGACGCCCGACATGCCGGGCATCCGCTGGTCACAGAAAACAACCTGTATCCACTCATTCTCCAGGATTTCCAGCGCCCGGTCCGCGGTCACGGCACAGAACACCTGGAATTCGTCTTCCAGGATGCGCTCAATCGCCTCCACCGAGCGCGGCTCGTCATCGACGATCAGAATGGCAGGCAGGCTGGATTTGGCCATCCCTCACTCCCCGGCGGCAAGACGCAACCGCGCGACCTGGGCTTCCGCCGCGGCGATGGACCGGGCCAGAACCGCCTTGCGGCGATTGTCCAGCCACTCGACCCAATCAGCCAAGCCTTCGCCGGTCCGGGCGGAGACGTGCAGGATGTCGATCGTCGGGTTGATCCGCCGCGCATTGGCGGCACAGGCGGCCATATCGAAATCCAGATGCGGCAGAAGATCGGTCTTGTTCAGGATCATCAGGCTGCTGGCCGCGAACATGTCGGGATATTTCAGCGGTTTGTCCTCGCCTTCGGTGACCGACAGGATGGCGACCTTGGCCTCCTCCCCCAGATCGAAGGCGGCAGGGCAGACCAGATTGCCGACATTTTCGATGAACAGGATGCCATTGTCCGTCAGGCCCAGATGGTCGATGGCGTGACCCACCATATGCGCATCCAGATGGCAGCCCTTGCCCGTATTGACCTGGATGGCCGGCGCGCCGGTGGCCCGGATACGGTCGGCATCGTTGCTGGTCTGCTGGTCCCCCTCGATGACGGCCACCGGCAGGCGGCCCGCCAGGGCGCGGATGGTGGCGACCAGCAGGCTGGTCTTGCCCGACCCGGGGCTGGAAACCAGGTTCAGCGCCAGCGTGCCCGTCCCCTGCAGCCGCTGCCGGTTCCGCGCGGCGTAGCCGTCATTCTTGGCCAGGATGTTCTCTTCGATCTCGATCATCCGTGCCTGCGACAGGCCCGGCGCATGGGCGCGGGCAGGACCCGTACCGTAATGCAGGTCGCCAGACTGGCTGTCCGCTTGCACCGCCACAGGCGCAGAAGAAAGACCATGATGGTGATGGTGATGATCATCGCCATGATGATGGTGATGGTCATGGCCGTGGTGATGATGGTGGTCGTGCCCATGGTCATCATGGTGATGATGATGGTCATGACCATGCTGGTGGTCGTGGTGATGATGGTGACCATGACCGTGGTGATGGTGCCCGTGCTCGCCCCCCTTCCCGTCCTCGATCTTCGCGCCGTCACCGGCACAGCCGCAAACCGTACACATCACATGACCTCCAGATCCTTGATGCGGAGTTCGTCCCCGCCGGTAACCGTGACCCTGGCGCCGCCGCATCCGGGACAATCAATATCCCTGCGCGTCACCGGGAAGGAATTCGAACAATTAAAGCACCAGGCCTTACCCTCGCGCTCCAGGATTTCAAGCGCGGCCCCTTCGGCCAGCGTGCCGCGTGTCGTCACGTCGAACCCGAAACGCAGAGCCTCCACCTCTACCCCACCGAAACAACCGATCTCCAGCCTGACCTTGGTGACGCGTGAAAAGCCCTCCCGCCGGGCACTGGCCTCCAGCGCGGAGACGATGCTTTCACAGATGGACAGTTCGTGCATGTCAGGCGGCCTCCCGTTCGACCTGGACCGGCAGGCAAGGGTCCGCCGCGGACAGGGCGATCGCAAGCACCTTTTCGCGCAATCCCGCCGGTGCCGCCAGGGCGGCGGTCAGCAGGTGCTGCAAAAACCCGTCGGGCCCACCCATGGCGCCGGTCGGCGTCTCGATGATGTAGGCCTGGATGATCCCGCCTTCCACGCGCACCCGGTGGATCAGCCGGCCACGTGCAGCCTCCACCACCCCGACGCCGTCCGCCCCCGCCCGGAAACGGGGGGCGTGATGACCCGTCGTCAGCTCGACGATCAGCCGCGCCGCCTCGCGCAGCCGGGCCAGCATGCGCAGGGCCAGGGTGACGCCCCCCCGCGCCTGTTCCGACGCGATCAACGGATCGTCGGCGCAGCGGGGGAAAAAGGTCGGGTCGGTCCCGGCCGGGCCGTCGCCGGCCGGTATCGGCCAGTCGGCAACGGTCCGGAACAGGTGCACGGGCACCGCGGGCACCGTGACCGCCGCGAGATCATTGATCAGCAGGAACCTGTCGGCCGGCATGCCGAACAGGTCCTTCGCCAGCAGGCGCAGCCGGTCCGGCGTCAGGTCGGCAAGGCCGCGCAGGGCCGCACCGTCCGGGGACAGGCCCAGCGCCACCGGCCAGTCGCGCAACATGACCAGCGCATGTTCGCCCAGGATCTCCTGGGCCAGCAGCCTTTCATCATTCGGCCAAGGCTGCCGCCCCAGCGCCAGCAGGGCCGCCAGCCGGTGGGCCGTGGGGCAGAGATTGTGCAACAGCACCACCAGACGCAGCGCCTGATCGGGGGTCCGGCCCACAAGCAACCGTTCCCGCCCCGGATCCGGCCAACGGCCGATCCGGACCTCGTCCCCCTGCACATGGATCGTCAGGCGCGGTTCCCCCATTACGCCGCATCCTCGCCGGGCTTGTTTTGGCCCAAGGTCAACAGGGCGCGACGCGACGGCATCGGCTCCACCACCGCGACCGTGGCGGCCGCCGTCTCTTCGACAGCTTTCGTGCGGTCGGCCTCGGCGGCCAGATCGGCCTCCCGCAAGGCCCGGATCTCGCCGGCGCGGTCATCCTCCGCCGCCCGGCTGGCCGGGTCGAACAGGGCGGCCATGACCATGCGCGCCGTGTCGGTCGCCTGCAACTGGCTGGAAAAATCCTCCATGGGCGAGAACAGGGAGCAGGCGAAATAGGGCCCCGTCGACGGGCGCTGGTTGAAGACGAACTCATAATCGCCCGACGGGAAGGTAAAGATATGCTTCTCCCCCGTCCTGAAATGGCCCCAATCGTCCTCCGGCCCCGGCATCAGCACCAGATTCATGAACCAGGGCACGACCAGCACGCCCAGGATATGCCCGTCCCAGGGACGGAAGCCGATCGCCTCCACAGCCAGGGACCGGTTGGTGAAGGGCGTGTCGCGCATCTTGTTGTCATGAATGTCGCGAAAGGCGTCCGTCAGCCGCCGGGCCTTCTCGATGGCCAGCATGGCCAGGGTCGGCGCCGGGGGGATGGGGGCGGTGCCAGCATGGACCACCATGAACTGGTCCCGCTCCCCATCGCATTGCGGGCAGCGCCAATCATCCGGCAGGGCCGAAAAGGGGGTGCCGGCCTTGATCTGCCGGGTGTCGTCCCCGATGGCGGGGTCGTAGACATGCCAGCAGATCTTGCATTCAAGGACAGCGTCGGACGCGATCTTGCCGGCGTCGCCCAGATAGGAGCCCTCGAACCGGGCGCTCATACCAGGGCCTCCGCCACTTCGGCCAGACGCTCGGCACTGTCGGCAATATCCTCCGGTGCAGCCAGCGCCACCTCCGGCACCAACGTTACCTCGATGGAATCCAGGATCAGCGCGTCCTGGGAATTGTAATAGCGGACCCGCCAGATATCGGGCCTGGCCGTCTGTTCAATGCGGCAATTGCCGTATCCGCGCGACAGGATGGTGACGCCGCCGCGCCCCAGCACCTGATCAATATGATCCAGGTCCTCCGGCGTGTGCGGCAACAGGGTCAGGTTGATAGCATGGGCGGGGCCGCCGGCTCTGTGCTGCGCCGCATGGTCCAGGATCTCGGTCAGGATGGCCGGCGCGTTCACCACGCCAAAACCGGGGATGGGTGCGGCCGGCACAGGCACCGCCGGGCTGTTCAGCACGGCCGCCGGTATGGCACCGATTTCAATATGCTCGCGGCCATTCTCCGCCACCCGCCAGACCCCGGCGAACACGGATTCCTGGATATCGACCTGCCGCCCGCCACGGATGGCGATGGCGACCTCCCCCTCCCCCATCGCGTCGGCCAGAACGGCACGCGCACTGGCATCAAGGCCGGCGATGTCGCGATGGATCACCCCGCCGGCTTGGGTCCAGTCACCGGCATCCCGGGCCAGCGCGGTCAGCATGCGGCAGGCGGCAGAGGCCTTCAGCGGGTCATCCACCATGGGGAAATGCGGCTCAAAGACCCGCATGCCCGAGGGCATGGCCAGATAGGCCAGGTCCTCGCCTTCCTCGGGGCCGGGCTGACTGCCCGGGCCGAAACCGACCGGCGGAAACATGAAATTGGCGGCCATTTATGGAACTCCCCGTCGGTTTGGGATCAGCCCGGAAAGGCGGGGGCGGAACCGGTTCCCGCCCACACCGCCACCGGGATAGCGGTCAACGCACAGCGTGCGGCGCCGGGCGATCCAGGATCGTGGCGATTTCGGACAGATAATCGGCCCAGTCCCGGACCTTGGCGATGGCGCCCCGCATCTCCCCGTCCTTCAGGAAGATCAGCGACGGCACGGGCCAGATATCGAACCGTTCGCGCAAGGTCTGTTCGACGGAGCGGTCGACGACGGCGGGATTGAGGCGGCCGGCAAAGGCCCGCTGCAATTCCGGCAGGATCACCGCCAGATCGTTCGTTTCCAAATTCTTGATCGGGTCGCCCGTCAGGAACAGCACCCGTTCACCGGCTTCGGTCAGGATGTCGTTCAGGTTGCTGGCATCGACACGCGGATAATGCAGTTCATCGACCAGCCGGTCGATCAGGGGGCTTTCCATGCCCTTATCCTCCCTTATGCTGTTTCAAGACCCTGACGGCGGGCGGCTTCCAGATGCGGCGGCAGGCTGGGTTCGCGGTCGGCCAGATCGGCGAAGAAACCATCCAGCGACCGGCCGGCGGCCACGGCTTCCAGGGCCGCCAGCGCATCGCGCATTTCCGCCGCCTCGGCCTCCGGCACCAACCGGCGGGCGGCCCCCAGGAAGACCAGCACATGGTCACCGACGGCGGCGTCGGGCACCAGGCGCAAATCCACCTCCAGCCGGCCGTCGCGCCCCGCGCACCAGCCATTCTCCCCCCGCACTTCCAGGATTTCCATCGGCTCCCCGATGCACATTATTCGGCCCCCCGCAGGGCCAGCACACGGATATCGCCCTTGCGATAGGCTTCCGTCTCGCTGGGCCGCCCCTCCTCATAGGCTTTGCGATGCAGCGGGTCGGGTCCGAGACCGGGCGTCACCGGCGCATGCCCATCACGCGGGGCCACCTTCACCCCCAGGCGCGTCAGTTCCGCCACCGCAATGGCAATGACCCGGTCCAGGGTTGCGGCCACCACCGGCCGCAGGGAGCCGCCATAATCCTCGATCTCCTCCGGCTGCACGCCGATCAGGACGACACGTTCCGGCTCCCAGCCCAGCAGCAGGGCGCTGGCCAGCACCTCCTGGAAGCCGGTCTGGTGCAGCGACATTTTCTTGGCGCTCATGAAGGCGGGGACATCCTTGTCCTCGATCAGACGCACCGTGCCAGGGTCCAGGCCATAGTCGATGGCATCGAAGATGATCAGGGCCCGGCAGTCCTGGATATGCGGCAGCAGATACATGCCCTGCGTTCCGCCATCCATGACGGTCACCCCGTCGCCGCACGCATAGCGACGGTCGAACTCCTCGACGGCACGCACGCCGAAGCCCTCGTCGGCCCATAGCAGATTGCCGATCCCCAGAACGAGAATCTGGTTTGCACTGTTCAACCTCCCCCTCCCCAGGTACCAAAGTGGCAATTTTCTTTTCAGTTACCTGTCACCTACTTATCAAATCGCGTGCCAATCGCAGCCCCATGCGATCGGCCCTGTCCGATCAATGCGTTAGGGAAATTATTCCATGGGCGGGCATTGGCAGGTGTGAAAAGTTTCTATCCACTTCCACAGCCAATCCGGAAAGAAAAATGGCGGCCAGCGGCCGCCAAGTTGCTCAGGAAGGAACGGTTGAAAACGGCGCTGCCGGCCCGCCGTGATGACACGGGGGAAAGTCCGGCATCAGTCCGCATCATCATCCTTGAAGGTCCGATGACCGGAAATCATCGTCGACACAATGCTCTGCCGGGACATGATGTCCTCGCGGATGGCGACATAGACATGGATGATCACGAAGATCAGGATGAACCACATGCCCAGATGATGCAGCGTGTGGACATCCATGCTCTGACCGGCCAGTGGGATGACCCAGCCGAACAGACGATTGGCCCAGCTTCCGGGCTGGCTGCCTTCGCCATACAGGGCAAAGCCCGTGACAATCATGAAGATCGACCCCAGCGTGATGAAGACGAACATCGCCATCTGCGCCAGCGGATTGTGCCCGATATATTTCTTCGGCTGCTTTTCCAGGAACAGGTACCAGCGGATTTCCGTCAGCACTTCCAGCCACCAGGACGCCTTCCAGACGCTGGGCGCGAACAATTGCCGGGCATGGTGATTGCCGACAAAGGCCCAATAAAGCCGGAAGACAAAGCCGATGGCGAAGATATAGGCCGCGGCGAAATGGGCAAAGCGGATATAGCCCATCAGATAATTGGCGCTGGCCTCCCCCGGCATGGTCGGCAGCGGCGTGCCGATGAAATAGCCGGTCAGGGCCAAGGTGGCGATGGCAAAGGCGTTGATCCAGTGCCACAGCCGCACCGGCGCCTCATAGACATAGACCGACGTGGTCCGCGCGGTGGCCGACTTGTCCGTCTCGTCGAAGTCAGACGCGATCACGGGGGCTGGATAAGGTTCTTGCGCACTCATGGTCGGCCTCCCTCAGCCGGCGAGCATGGCGATACCCGCCAGCGCCACAGCACCTCCGGCCAGCGGCACAACATGGCGGACGGCCGCCAGCCGCCAACCGGCGACACCGCCCGCGGCATGCAGCAGCGCCGTCGCCAGCACAAAACCGCCGACATAGGCCAGGGCCGAACCATTGGCTTCCACCGCGTGGGCATGGCCGTGGAACAGGCCGGCGGCGAAGGTCAGGGCGCCGGCCTGCAGCAGCGGCAGCCGCGCCTTCAGCGCCAGAGCGCCGCCGAACAGGACAAGGCTGAGCGCTATCAGGCTTTCCGCCCCCGGCAGGCCCGTGCCGCTGAAGCCCAACGCGGCCCCGGCCAGCATGCCACCGACAAAGCCGGCCGGCAGCGCCAGTCCCTTACGGCCGCCATATTGGGCGGCCCACAGGCCGACCGCGACCATGGCCAGCAGATGGTCCGCCCCCAGGAACGGGTGGGAGAGGCCGGCGGAGAAGCCGGCAGTGACATCATGGCCCGGATGGGCGAAGGCCGGGCTTGCCATCAGGGCGGCGACGGTCGACAGGCCGGCGATCTTGAGAAACTTCATGTTGTTATCCTCCCTCAACGGACCGTGACGGTCGCCAGATCCTGTCCATCTTCGCTCATCACATGCGTGGAGCAAGCCAGACACGGGTCGAACGAATGCAGCGTGCGTAGAATTTCCACCGGCTCTTCCGGCCGTTCCATGGGGGTGTTCAGCAAGGACGCCTCAAAGGCACCGATATTGCCCGCCGGATCGCGGGGCGAACCGTTCCAGGTGGTCGGCACGACACACTGGTAATTCTCGATCTTGCCATCCTTGATCTTGATCCAGTGACCCAGCGCGCCGCGCGGGGCCGCAACGGTGCCCACGCCCTTGGCCTCCTTCGGCCAGGTCGCGGGGTCCCACTTCGCCACATTGGCCGTGGACCTGTCGCCGGCCTTGATATTGGCAATCAGCCGGTCGAAATCCTCCAGCATCATGGCGGCGCAATAATGCGCCTCCAGCGCGCGGGCCAACGTGCGGCCGATGGTGGAAGGCAGGGCCTGCTTGGCCGTCAGCTTGGTGCCGGCCAGTTGGTTGAAGGCGGCCAGCGAGCTGTCGACCTGATCCTTCACGAACGGCACACCCTGGGCATAGGCCAGGATATAGCGGGCCAGCGGGCCCACCTCGACCGCATGGCCGCGCCAGCGCGGCGATTTGATCCAGGAATATTTCCCGCTTTCATCCAGCTCCTGGATGGCGGTCTTCGTGCCCTTGAAGTTGGGGCCCAGCACGAAGTTGGGTTCCGTGATGCCGTCCCACGGGTGCAGGCCCTTGGCCTCGTCCGGATATTTGTACCAGGAATGCTGCACGAATTCCTGGACCTGCGTCGGATCGGCCGGGTCGACGGGGTGCACCTCGTCCCAATTGCCGCCCAGGATGACGCCGCCCGGCAACTGGTCGGTGGACTTGTCATAGGGCGTACGGGCGTAATCGCCGTAATCCATGACGTTGGTCGCCGCCAGCCCGCCGCCATGCAGCCAGTTCTTGTAGAAGCTGGCGATGGCGATGACATCGGGCAGGTAGACATTCTTGGAGAACTCGTACGCCTCCTTGAGGCGCCGATGCACCAAATTCAGCCGCTCCATGTTCAACGGCGCGCCGGCTGCCAGATCACCATCCAGGTTGATGGCGCAGGGCACGCCGCCGACCATGTAGTTCGGGTGCGGGTTCTTGCCGCCGAAAATGGTGTGGACCTTGACGATCTCCTTCTGGAAATCAAGCGCTTCCAGATAATGCGCCACCGCCATCAGGTCGCCTTCGGGCGGCAGCTTATAGGCGGGATTGTCCCAGTAGCCGTTCTTGAAAATGCCGAGCTGACCGGATTCCACGAACTTCTTCAGCCGGTTCTGGATGTCCCGGAAATAGCCCGGCGACGACATCGGATGGGACGGCGACACCATCTGCTGCAATTCGGACGTGGCCTTGGGATCGGCCTTCAGCGCATTGACGGGGTTCACCCAGTCCAGCGCGTGCAGATGGTAGAAATGGACGACATGGTCGTGCCATTGCAGCGTCTTCGCCATGATCTCGCGGATCAGATAGGCGTTCAGCGGGATCTTGATGTCCAGGGCATTTTCAACCGCGCGGACGGAGGTCAGGGCGTGGCAGCCCGTGCACACGCCGCAGATGCGCTCGACAAAGGCCCAGGCGTCGCGCGGATCGCGGCCCTTCAGAATGACTTCCAGCCCGCGCCACATCGTGCCGGTCGACACCGCATTGCGGATGACATTGTTGCTGTCGACATTCACCTCGCACCGCATATGGCCTTCGATGCGGGTGACCGGGTCCACGACGATGCGCTTGCCGGAAGTGTCCAGGGAGAAGCCGTTGGCTGTCTGTATGGTCATCAGACGGATTCCTTATCCTTGGCGACACCATGGCCGCCTGCGCCATTGCCGTTCTTGACCTGCGCGCGCTTCAGGGCGCTGACCGCGGCGTGCAGCGCCACGGCGCCGCCGACACCGGCCGCGACCGTGCCGCCGATCTTGTCGGCATTGGCTTCGATCCCGAACTGGTGGATGTCCTGCAACCGGGCGTACCAGGAGCCCTTGTCCCAGAACCCATCCTCCGAACAGCCGATGCAGCCATGGCCGGCCTGGATGGGGAAGCTGGTCCCCTCGTTCCAGCGCACCGTGGAGCAGGCATTATAGGTCGTCGGCCCCTTGCACCCGACCTTGTACAGGCAATAGCCGCGCCGTGCGCCCTCATCGTCGAAGGATTCGACGAACTGGCCGGCATCGAAATGCGGCCGGCGGTAGCATTTGTCGTGAATGCGCTGGGAATAGAACATTTTCGGCCGCCCGGTCCGGTCCAGCTCCGGAATGCGGTCGAAGGTCAGCATATAGGTGATGACACCCGTCATCACCTCCGCGATCGGCGGGCATCCCGGCACCTTGATGATCGGCTTGTCGGTGATGACCTGATGCACAGGCGTCGCCCGCGTGGGATTGGGCCGGGCCGCCTGCACACAGCCATGGCTGGCGCAGGACCCCCAGGAAATGATGGCCTTGGCGTGCTTGGCGGCATGGCGCAACTGATCGACGAAGGGCTTGCCACCGATGATGCAGAACATGCCATCTTCGTTCAGCGGCGGATTGCCCTCCACCGCCAGGATATACTGGCCCTTATAGCGTTCGATCGTGTCTTCCAGCGCCGCTTCGGCCTGATGCCCGGCCGCCGCCATCAGCGTGTCGTCATAGTCGAGAGAGATCATCGACAGGACGACATCCTTCACCAGCGGATGGGCCGAGCGGATGAAGCTTTCCGAACAGCAGGTGCATTCCAGACCGTGCAGCCACAGCACCGGGGTGCGGGGCTTTGTTTCCATGGCATTGGCGATGGTGGAGGTGAAGGCCGGCCCGAGGCCGAGCGCCGTCGCCGTCAATGAACAGAATTTCAGGAATGAGCGTCGCGTAATGCCCTGACGTCGCATGACGTCGTAAAATGTTTCCGTGGGCTGCATGGAATGCCTCCTCCCGCACCGGTTATTGACCCGGGGCCGCCACCCCAGATTTGACGGCTGCCACAGCAATGCCTGTGCCAGGGGGATATTTCTTTATTTTACAAACGGTTAGATGGGTCTGCCGACAGTGCTCCGGTATTACCGCTTTTCGCCTGCCGGACCGGTTTGGAAAGGTGCTTTCCAGGAACCTCACCCGCAGGGGCAAACAGGGGGCAGGTGCAGGTCAGGTCCCCGCCATCGCCTGCGCCGCCGCGATGGCGGCCTGTCCATAGGCAAGGCCGCCATCATTGGCCGGCACCTGCCGCTGGGTCAGCACCGGCAGCCCGCAATCAGCCAGCCCGGCCAGCAGCAGTTCCATCAACAAGGCATTCTGCATCACTCCGCCCGACAGCGCGATGGCGCGGGCCTTATGGCGGCGGGCCAGCATGACCGCGAGGTCGGCACTGGCGGTCGCAAGGCCAAAATGGAAACGGCGCGCCACCAGGGCTGGTGAAACATCACAGGCCAGATCTTCCAACAAGAGCCGCCACATCGGCGCCGGATCAAGCCGCGCCAAGTCCCCTTCCATCTCGATGGCAAAGGGATATCCATCCTCATCGTCCATACCGGCCGAGACGGGAAATGTCCGGGCCAGACTTTCCAGTTCCATGGCCGATTGCCCTTCGAAGCTGACCCGCGTGAAGGCGCAGCCCAGCGCGGCACCCACCGCGTCGAACAACCGGCCCACAGAGGAGGTCAGCGGCGTGTTGATGCGCCGTTCCATCATGCCCAGCAATGCCGCCACCGGCTTTGCCGCCAGGGCCGGGCCAAGGCCCGCCCGCGCCAGGGCGGCCAGGGCTGCATCGCCGGAAAGGGCCGATACTGTCTGTGACAGAAGATTGCGCCATGGCTCCCTCACCGCCGCCGCCCCACCCGGAAGCGGAACCGGTGCAAGGCTGCCCGCACGGGTGAAGTCCGCATAATTCGCCAGCAGGAACTCCCCACCCCAGACAGTGCCATCCGGCCCATGGCCGGTGCCGTCGAACGCGATGCCAAGCACCGTCCCCCCATCCCGCGGCCAGCCGTTTTCCGCCATGGCGGACGCGATGTGCGCGTGGTGATGCTGCACCTGGATCAGCGGAAGGCCCTTCGCCTCCGCCAGTTCCTGCGCCTTCAGGGTCGATCGGTAACCGGGATGCTGGTCACAGGCGATAAACGCCGGGCTGTGGCCGAAAAGGGAGGCATAATCGTCAATCGCTTTTTCGAACTCGGCGTAGGAGAGCGCATCCTCAAGGTCGCCGATATGATGGGACAGCAGCGCTTCGCCATCGGCAAGCTGACAGATCGCCGATTTAAGCTCTCCCCCCAGGGCCAGGATGGGCGGGGCACCGGCGAAGCCCGGCGGCATTTCCAACGGCGCCGGCGCATATCCCCGCGCCCGGCGCAGGACACGGCGGTCACCGCCGACAGTGGTCACCACGGAATCATCCAGCCGCCGGGCGATATCGCGGTCATGCAGCAGGAAGCCATCGGCAAAGGCCGCCAGCTTCCCCAGCGCCTCCTCATTGCCAATGACCTGCGGTTCACCGCTCAGGTTGCCGCTGGTCATGACCAGCGGCCGGTTCAGCGCCAGACAGAGAAGCTGATGCAGGGGTGTCGTCGGCAGCATCCAGCCCAGAACGCTGAGACGGGGCGCCACAGCGGGTGCCAACCCCGTATCCCCCTCCAGCCGGTCCAGCAGCACGACCGGTCCCGCCGGCTCCGACAGCAGCGCCAGATGACCCGGCGTCAGCCGGCAATGACGTCCGATCATCGCGGCATCAAGGCCCATCAGGGCAAAAGGCTTGTCGGGACGCCGCTTGCGCTGGCGCAGCGTGGTCACCGCCCTCTCGTCGGTCGCATCGCAGGCCAGATGAAATCCGCCCAGCCCCTTCAGGGCCAGAATTCCACCGGTGCGGATCGTCTCAACCGCCAGTGCCAGGGGATCGCCCGCAATGATGTGCCCTTGCCTGTCGCGGAACGTAAGCTGCGGCCCGCAATCGGGACAGGCGATGGGCTGCGCGTGGAAGCGCCGGTCAGCGGGATTTTCATAGTCGCTTCGGCAGGCCGGACACATCGCAAAATGCCGCATGCGGGTGGCCGACCGGTCATAGGGAATGGCGTCAACGATGGAGAATCGCGGCCCGCAATGGGTACAGTTGGTGAAGGCGTAACCATGACGACGCTCCCGCGTGTCCATGATTTCCGCACGGCAGGCGGCACAGAGGACCGCATCGGGCGTCACGCCCGTCTTTTTGGTTCCGCCCTGCGTCTCGATAATCGAAAAACCGGCAGGCGGGGTCGCGAAGGCGAACGGCCGGCGTTCGACAGCGCGGATACGGGCCAGCGGCGGCGCCTCCGTCCGGATGGCCGCGCAGAACGCGTCCAGCTTGTCACCGGCGGCCCGGATCAGGACACCTTCGCCATCGTTCAACACCTCTCCACAGATGTCGAAACGTGTGGCGATCTGCCAGATGAAGGGACGGAAGCCCACGCCCTGCACCAGGCCGCGCACCCGGATTTCCGCCGCCGGCTCCATCAATGCACCGTGCAGACCATGCAGGGATCGAAGGAGCGCACCACATGCTGCACGCTGACCGGTGTCGTCTCCCCCGGCAGGACCGGTGCGCCCACCAGCGCCTCCTCCACCGGTCCCGGTTCGCCCCGGCTGTCGCGCGGGGAGAAGTTCCAGGTGGTCGGTGCGATGATCTGGTAGGAAGCGATGCGCCCCTTTTCAATGCGCAGCCAATGGCCCAGCGATCCGCGTGCCGCTTCCGTCAGACCTTCCGCTTCCACGGCGTGGGGCAGTTCGAAACGGGCGATGAAAGGTTCTCCCGGAACCATCGCCCTGATCCAGTCCTCCAGCGCCAGCGTGCTGATGGCGATCTCGACCAGCCGGGCCACGACACGCGCCCGCACATTCCCCCGTCCCTCTGTCAGCAGCGCCTGCGCCAGCGGCCGCTCATCCACGACCAGCCGGGCCAGGGCGCCGACCTCCATGGTCTGGCCAGACAGGCGCGGGGCCTTGCACCAGCTATAACCCGCCGCCATCTCCTCGTCCGGCACGGTCCGGCCACGCGACGGGTGGGCCGTGTCCCCCAACATCCAGCTATGGGACAGGTCTTCGGTAATCGCCGCCGTATCCAGGGGACGCCGCCGCCCCTCCTCCACGATGCCCGATGCCAGAAGATACGCGCCGTCGCGCGGATAGGCGCCGTAGGACATGAACCGCCGCGGGCCCTTGCCCATCTCCGCCAGGCCAAGATCGTCGGCAATGGTCAGGAACAGCCGCAGGAAGCCGCCATCGCCGGCACGATGCCAGACATCAAGATCGCCAAGGCTGCGCAGGGCGACGACATTGTCCAGGCTGTCGCCGAACAGGTTCTGCTCCAGCCATTGGCGGAACCGCCGGACGATGGCCAGCAGCCGGATGCGGTCACGGGCGTCGGGCGCGCGGGTGGTGCCGCCGGGCTGCACGGACAGCGTATGCGGCCATTTCCCGGCCAGCAGCCCCATGATGTGCAGCAGCTCTGCACGGGCCTGGATCGCTGCCTTGACCGCCTCGCCCCGCTCCGCCTTGAAATGGCGGACCGCTGCCTCATGCCAGGTCCGGCCC
>NZ_JAGOGJ010000238.1 GCF_017996735.1 Niveispirillum sp. | reverse complement strand
GCCTTCGCGGTGCAGGTTCTCTATTGCCGCGACCGGCTGGGCATCCCCGACGAGCGGCTGAACGTCAATGGCAGCGCCATTTCCGTCGGCCATCCCTATGGCATGTCAGGTGCGCGCATGGTGGGCCATGCCCTGCTGGAGGGCAAGCGGCGCGGCGCGCGCCATGTGGTCGTCACCATGTGTGTGGGCGGCGGCATGGGTGCTGCCGGCCTGTTCGAAGTGCTGTGAGGAGCCAACGCCATGAAAGCCCTCGTCTCCCGCCACATCGGCGGCCCCGACAGTCTGGAACTGGCCGATCTGCCTGATCCCGTTCCCGGACCCGGTGAGTTGTTGATCCGGGTGGCTGCCTGCGCCATCAACTATCCCGACGTCCTGATGATCGAGGATAAGTACCAAAGCCGGCCCGACCGCCCCTTCGCACCCGGTGGGGAGATCGCGGGCACCGTCGCTGCCATTGGTAACGGCGTGCAAGGCTGGTCGATCGGCGACAGGGTCATCGCCGTCACCGGTCATGGCGGGTTGGCCGAGTTGGCCCGCGCGCCCGCTGATCTGGCCTTCACGCTGCCCGATGGTTTTGGGGTGGAGGAAGGGGCGTCCTTCCTGTTGACCTTCGCCACCACGCTTCACGCGCTCCAGGACCGGGGAAACCTGCGGCCGGGTGAGACGCTGCTGGTCCTGGGGGCGGCCGGCGGTGTCGGACTGGCCGCCATCGAAATCGGCAGGGCATTGGGTGCCCGCGTCATTGCCGCCGTTTCCGACAGTACCAAGGCGGACGCGGCACGTGCCGCCGGCGCCGAACATGTCGTCATTTATGGCCGCGACATTGACGGCCCCGATAGTGCCAAACGTCTTGGCCGGCAATTGAAAGAAGCCGTGGGACCGGACGGGGCTGACCTGATTTTTGATCCGATCGGTGGAAACTATTGCGAACCGGCGGTGCGGGCGCTGGCCTGGGGCGGACGGTATCTGGTGATCGGATTTGCCGCCGGCATTCCCAAGCCGCCCCTCAATCTGATCCTGCTGAAGGGGGCGGACCTGCGCGGCGTCTTCTGGGGCAGCTTCGCCGAACGCGACCCGGCGGCCAACCGCGCCAATGTCGACCAGTTGCTGCATTGGTGGCGGGAAGGAAAGGTGCGCCCGCGTGTGGGCCGCGTCTGGCCTCTGATCGAAGGCGGACAGGCCATCGCCTGGCTGGGCAGCCGTGCCGCCATCGGCAAGGCGGTGGTCACCATCAACAGGGAGCAAGAGGCATGACCGGCTTTATCGGCAAAAGCGTGATCGTAACGGGCGCCGCGTCTGGCATCGGTCAGGCCGCCGCCCTTCTGTTCGCGGAGGCCGGCGCCCGCGTCCTGGCGGCCGATATCGGCGACGGCGTGGCGGCAACGGCGGCCGCCCATCCTGCTATCGCCGCCGCCATTTGCGATGCGGGTTCCGAACAGGAGGTGGCGGCCCTGATCGCCCGCGCCGCCACCTTGCATGGGGGCGTGGATATCATGGTCGCCAATGCGGGGGTCAGCGGCGGGGCCGCCGGTCTGTTCGATCAGGGGGAACAGGACTGGGCGGACATCCTGCGCGTCAACCTGATCGGCCCCTTCCTGTCCATCAAGTATGCGGCGCAGGCCATGGTCGCCGCCGGTCGGGCCGGTGCCATCGTCTGTACCGCATCGGTGGCGGGTCTGCGCGCCGGGGCCGGCGGGGCCGCCTATTCGGCCAGCAAGGCCGGCGTCATCAATCTGGTGCAAAGCGCGGCCCAGCAACTGGCCGGCAGTGGTATCCGTGTCAATGCCGTCTGTCCCGGCATCGTGGAAACGGGCATGACCCGCATCATCTACGATCGGGCACGGGAAAAGGGTAAAACCGACCAGATCGGCCGGCTGAACCCTCTGCGCCGGGGTGGGGAGCCAACGGAGATCGCGCGGGCCATCGCCTTCCTGGCATCCGATGCCGCCAGCTACATCAATGGCCAGGCCCTGGCCGTCGATGGTGGCCTGTCCAGTTCCCTGCCCTTTTCCCGTCCGCCGGAGTTGGGAAAACCGGCCTTCTGAGACTTTACATCAGGCGTTCAGCGCGTCGGAATGGGCCAGACTGGCGCGCAGCGCACCCAGTACAGCAGGCGACCCCATGGCCTGATCGGGAGTGCCCATCTGACGCAATTCGGCCAGCGACAGGCCTGTTGCCAGCTTCAACCCCCGGCGCAGGCTGCGCGCGTCGGAATAGCCCAGCCGGTCGGCGATATCATCCATGCAGGCGCCCGTCTGGAACCACGGCCGCACCCGGTCAATCAGGGCGATGCGCCGCAATTGCCGGAAGCTGCTACCCTCACCGAACAGGTCCTGGCGTAATTCGCGTTCAAGGCACCCCATCGCGTCGGCGCAGTCCTGGAAGGACAGGAGTTCAGATCGCAGCAGTTCCAGCACCGCCACGCTGATCGGCCGCGCGGCCGCATCGGGCAACTGGTGGCTGTCGATCTCCGCCATCTGGCGCAGCCAGTAAAAGACGCTATCCCCCAGCGGAGCAGCGCCGATCCGCGCCTTGGGCGCCAGCCCCAGATACCCGCTGGAAAAGGAAATGGCGGCCTTCTCACCCAGCAGTACCGGGCAATTGAAGAAGGGATGCACCCCGCCCAGACTGGGATGGGCGGCGGAGCGGGTGGTGAAGCCGGTCAGCCGGATGGGCATCTGCATAACATAGCAGAGCTGGATCTGCAGCCAGTTGGCCATCACCTCCTCCACGATGGCTGACATATCCTGCGCGGCGTCGCGCGAGAGGATCGTGATGGTCGCCAGCCCCTCGGCCTCCTGGAAAGTGAAATCGCAGAAGGTGCCCACCATGGAATAGAATTTCAGCAGCATGGTGATGGCGGTGCGCAGGTCGTCGGCCGAACTCATGATGCGCAGGCCCAGCGAGCCCGTGCCCCTTGGCATACCGCGACGCGAGGCGCCATGCAGTTCGTCATCGTGCATGGCAATCAGTGTGTTGCAGATCAGGTGGAATTCAGCCGCCCCGATCGGCGTATCGTCATGGATGGCACCAGCCTCGGGGGCCACACCGCCGCGCAGCAGCGCGTCATGGATGGGGACGCCACGTCTGGCTGAAAGGGCGGCGGTAGCGCCGATCCAGCAATAATTGAGTGTTCGCCGGCCGATCCAGGCATCGCTGACATCGCCGTCGCCGGCCGCTTGATTGTTCCGTCCCATATCGAGGCCCGATCTTCTTGACGGGTGATCGTCGCCTGCACCCGTGTGTCGTCCTGCCCTCAGAGTATCAGGCGCGGATGCGATGCCAACAGCAATGTTGAGCCAATTCGCGACCCATATTTTGAGCCGATCCGTCACGCAGAGGTCGCCAAGCCAATCCGCCGGCTGGATGGGTGGGAGATCACCGGGCACCGGCGACACTGGCGCCCCCCCATCAACCTCCCACCCGGCGTCATCCGTTTCACAATGCGCTAACCGGCTTGCGATGGGCTATCCGCAGTGGGGGAGCGCCGGTAAAGGCTGGCCAGGAGCAAGGCACCGATGATCAGCAGCACGGCATCGACAACCCCGCCCATCGGGTCGGCCCCCGGCCCCATGCGCAGCAGCGCATGCAGCAGCGCCAGGGCCACCAGCAGCAGGCCGGACAGCAGACGCCCCCACCGCGATACCGTGCTGGCGGACAGGAAGGCCGCAGCCGCCAGGAGCACCAGCGTCAGCCCGCCCCATATCACCAGGGCCGATTGCTGCGTCGCGGCCGGCATGACCAGGACGGCAACAGCAGACCCTGCCAGCGCCAGCGGCTGCCCCCAGACGGTTGCCGCCCAGACGCGTTCCCAGCCGGGCGCCGGACGCCCCTTGTCCCGTCGACGCGCCAGCCAGATGGTGACCCCGTTCATCGCCATATAGGTCAGGCCCAACCCCAGCAGCCCATAGGCGATCTTCACCAGCCCACCGCCGAACCAGCCGAAATGCAGGCTCCCCAACGAACTGATGATCCCTTCGCCGACATTGCCCTCGGCGGCACGCTTGCTGAAGAACAGCTTGCCCTCGCGGTCGAATGTATAGGCATCCGTGTGGGCCAGGCGGTCGGAACCGTCCTCGACATTGAACAGAACGGCCCCGCCCCTCTCGGTCGGGTGCTCCAGGAAGATGCTTTCGATACGGCCATCCGTTTGCCGGGCCACTTCGGCGAACATCGGCACCAGATCCAGCATCGGCGCCGGGCGCGGATCGTCCGCCGGATGCGGCGGCACGAACAGGGCATAGACCTTTTCCGTGTCGCCCTGCAACACGGCCAATCCCAGAACACCAACGATCAAGGTCGTCAGGCCCAGCAGGGCACCTGTCAGTGACACGACCACATGGAAGGGCAATGCCCAGACCCCGATGCGGTTATGCAAATCCGCTTCCTGCAAGCGCCGTGATCCGCCCAGGCGTAGATGGAAGGCATCGCGGAAGATGCGCGGATGCGCCAACAGGCCGGAAATCAGCGACGACAGCAGCGCCACGCCCGTCAGCCCGACCAGAAACATGCCCCAGCTTCGCGGCAGATGCAGATGGATATGCAGGGCGGTCAGGAATTCCGTCCAGGGGCTGGCACCGCCTTCCGTGAGGCCATCCGCACTGGCGATCCAATCACGATGCGTGCCGGCGACGTCCGTGGTGATCTTCAGCCAGGGCAGTTCCGCTCCCGGCATTGTGATGAACACATGCTCCACGCCTTCGCCCGTTGCGGTCACGGCCGCCGCCGCCGCCCTCTGCACCGCTTCCGGCGAAACGGCGTCAAGGCGCGACAGGTCGGCATTCTCCCACCGCTGCAGCTCATATGCGAAGACGGCGATACTGCCGGTCAGGCAGACAAGATAGAGAATGGCGGCGAAGGCCAGTCCCAGCCCGCTATGCCCCTTCAGGACAGCGGCTACGAAGCCGGGCGGCAGCAGCGGGCGGCGCTTGCGCCCGGTGACAGGAACGTCCGTCATGTAAACCCCTTCAGGATGGAGGCGGTGAAACCCACCAGTGCCGTTCCCACCAGCACCGCCGTAGCGCGAATGATGCGGTTGTCGGCCAGGGTCCAGGCCATGGCCGCGCCCCAGACCACCGGCACCAGCAATCCCCCGACCACCAGCCGTGTCTGGGCCGCACCCGGCACCCAGACGGCATAGGCGATCCCGATTGCCAGGGCGGCGATCATGCCGATCGGTCCC
>NZ_JAGOGJ010000237.1 GCF_017996735.1 Niveispirillum sp. | reverse complement strand
ACGGCACGCCAGCCCATCCAGTCCCCCGAACTATACGACAATCCTCGTAAAAAGCAAGGACCCTACACGGCCACATCCGCCTTGATCGGCGGGTGCGGGTCATAGCCTTCGACCACGAAATCCCCGATCCGGTAGGCATCGATGCTGTCGGCCCGGCGGGCCAGGGTCAGGCGCGGCAGGGGGCGGGGTTCGCGGGTCATCTGTTCGCGGGCCGCGTCCAGATGGTTCAGATAGAGATGGACATCCCCGCCCATCCAGACAAATTCCCCCAACCGCAAATCCGCCTGCTGCGCCAGCATGGCCTGCAGCGCCACCGCCCCGGTCAGGTTGAAGGGCAGGCCCAGCAGCACGTCGCAGCTTCGCTGATACATCAGCCCGTTCAGGCGTCCATCACTGGTGACATGATACTGATAGACCATGTGACAGGGCGGCAGCGCCATGCCGCCCAGTTCCGGGACGTTCCAGGCATGGAACAGCAACCGGCGGCTGGCCGGGGTTTCGCGCAGCCCCTTGATCAGGGCGGCAATCTGGTCATGCTCCCGCCCGTCGGGACCCAGCCAGCGGCGCCATTGCTTGCCATAGACGGGGCCAAGCTCACCCCAGCGGGCGGCGAAGGCATCATCCTCCACGATCCGGCGCTCGAAATCGGCCTGGGTGATCTCCTCCCCCGTTTCACGGCGATAGATGGCCAGCGGCCAGTCGGTCCAGATCGTGACCTTGTCCTTCAGCAGCGGCTGGATATTGGTGCCGCCGGTCAGGAACCACAGCATTTCCCTGACCGCCATTTTCCAATAGACGCGTTTGGTGGTCAGGATGGGGACCGTACCGTCCGACAGGTCAAACCGCATCATGGCGCCGAACAGGGACAGGGTGCCGACACCGGTACGGTCCACGCGGCGGTCGCCACGGGCCAGGATATCGGCCATCAAATCCAGGTACTGCTGTTCAGGATGGCGCATCGACCGTCGGCTCCGGTTTCGCGGATATGCTGTGTTGGGTTGTTTTCATTAGCCCGGCCCGCGGTTAATGTCATCAACCCAACCGACCGGAGAAACCTGTCTTGCTCATTTCCCTGATCGCAGCCGTCGCCCGCAACGGCGTCATCGGCCATGAAGGCCGCATGCCATGGAAGCTGCCGAACGACCTGCGCTTCTTCAAGCAGGTGACCATGGACAAGCCGGTGATCCTGGGCCGTAAGACCTGGGAGAGCTTCGGGTCAAAGCCCCTGCCCGGCCGCCCGCACATCGTGCTGACCACCAACAGCGATTTCACGGCAGATGGCGCCACGATCGTCCACGATCTGGACAGCGCCATCGAGACGGGCAAGCGCCTGGCGGCGCAGGCCGGCGTCGAAGAGGTGATGATAATCGGTGGCGCCCAGATCTATGCCGCCGCGCTGCCGCTGGCCGACCGCATCTATCTGACGGAGATCGCCGCCACCCCGCCGGGCGACGCCCATTTCCCCGAATTCGACCGCACCGCCTATCTGGGCGAGGAACTGATCCTGCAGATGGCGGAAGGCCCCGACCGCCCCGCCTATCGCACCACCCTTTTCCACAAGCGCTAAGGCACCTGAGCGGTATCCACCCTTCATAAATGGTCTTGACCGATCGTTCGTTTCTGCTCAATGTCTCCATCGGAGACTTTAAGCCATGCTGAAAATCATCCTTCCCCTGTTGTTCAAGGTGAGGCCCAAGATGGTCTATGACATGATCCGCCAACAGATGGCGGGGTCGCTGCCTTTCGTGCGCCATTGCGGCATCGATCTGGTTGCCCTTGGCGATGGTGTCGCGGAGGCCCGGGTCACCGACCGGGCGGAGGTGAAGAACCATCTGGGCACACCCCATGCCGGCGTCATCTTCACCCTGGCGGAAACGGCCAGTGGCGGGGCGATGGCCGGGGCCATGGCGCCTGTCCTGATGAATGTCCGCCCCGTGGCGGCACAGGCGACGATCCAGTATCTGACCCTGGCCAAGGGCGATTTGCGCGCCGTGGCCCGCACAGGAAGGCCGGGCGCCGCGCTCCGGGCAGAACTGGAAGCAGAGGGCAAGGTGCGCTTCCCCGTGGAGGTGGAGATCACCGACGACGCCGGTCAGCCCGTGTCGAAGATGGTGGTGGAATGGTACGTCAGCCCCAAGCGGCCCTGACCGCGGAGCCGCCACGGCGCGACAGCTTCCATCATGGCGATGTGAGGGGCGCTGCCCTGTCGGCGGCCTTAGGCATGGTGGAGGCGGATGGCCCTGACGCCCTGTCCTTCCGGGCCGTGGCGGCGGCCATCGGGGTCAACCACCGGGCACTTTACCGCCATTTCGCCGACAAGCATGAATTGACGCTGGCTGTGGCGGCGCAGGGCTTCGATGGGCTGGCCCGCGTGATCCAGGCCGGATTCGATGCCGAGGGTGGCGGCGCCAGCCCCGGCCCGCTCTACCAAGCCTATGTCGACTTTGCCCTGGAACGGCCCGCACTCTATGCCCTGATGTATGGCATTCCGGGCCGGGATTACCTGACGCATCCGGCCTTGGCCCCATCCGTCGCCAAGGTCACCCGCCTTGCGGGCAAGGCTTTCCGCCGAGCTGACGATCCACCGGGATTCAGCATCGCGCTGCGGGACCGGGTCATGCGCGCCTGGGGGGAGGTGCATGGTCTGTGCGACCTGTGGCAGCGCGGCGCATTGCGGGCACGGGACGAACGGGCGGCCAAGGCCTATATCCTTGCTTTGCTGGCGCAATGATGCGCCCGCCACCTCTGCGCCCCGCGATATCCGGCCGCGATGCTTTGGCACTTCACGCCGGCACGCGGCCGGCTATCTTCTGCGCCCCATGCAACTGACCACCATCCCCGACCATATCCTGCCCGATGCGCTGGCAACCGTCGCCAGTCATCTGCCCCCCGGCAGCATGACCGCGCACGTGCTGGCCCGCATCGCCGCCACGCGCGATCTGATCGCGCTGGGCGTGGATACCCCCGCCCACCGGGCGGCTGCAGTCGACCTGGCCCGCGCCTTCGGCATCGGGGTGATTGATGAGGCGCCGCAGGATGCCTTTTCCTATGACGGTCATTCCATCCGTACCCGGTCGGAAGCCTATGTCCTGATCCATGAGGTGGCGCACTGGCTGGTCGCCCCACCCGAACGCCGGTCCCTGATCGATTTCGGCCTGGGTGCCGGCCCCGAGTCCGGGCGCGTGGAGGAGGCCAACCACGCCATCGCGGTGGGCAAGGAGGAACAGATCCGGGAAGAGGCCTTGGCCTCTCTTCTGGGCATCCTGTGGGAGGTGGAGTTGGGCCAGCCGGCCATCCTGGCCTTCCTGGAGCAGAACTGGCTGGAGGGCTGGGAGCGGCCATCCTGCGCGCAGAATCTGATCGACAATGTCGAGGCGCTTTTCCAGGCGGGTTTGATCACTGCGGACGGGCGGCCGTTCGCGTCGGAATCGTGCGTGGATCGCAGCCGCGCCGCAGCTTGATTTCGTTATTTCACGCCCCCTTGCGGGTGGTTTAAGGATGCGGTTCCCTGATGGCAAAACCATTTGCCCCAGGGGGGAAACATGTCCGGCGCACCCGCCATCCTGTCCTTGATCGGCAACACCCCGATCGTCCGCGTCACCCGTTTCGATACCGGCCCATGTGAGCTGTATCTGAAGCTGGAAAACCAGAATCCCGGCGGCTCCATCAAGGACCGCATCGCCCTGAAGATGATCGAAGCGGCAGAGGCCGAGGGCAAGCTGGCCCCCGGCGGCACGGTCATCGAGGCGACGGCCGGCAATACCGGCCTGGGTCTGGCGCTGGTCTGCGCCGCAAAGGGTTACCGCCTGATCCTGGTCATCCCGGACAAGATGGCGACCGAGAAGATCAACAATCTGCGCGCGCTCGGCGCCCAGATCCACATCACAAGGTCGGACGTGGGCAAGGGCCATCCCGCCTATTACCAGGACATTGCCGAACGCCTGTCGACCGAAATCCCCGGCAGCTTCTATGTGAACCAGTTCGCCAATCCGGCCAATCCCCGCGCGCATGAGGAATGGACCGGTCCGGAGATGCTGGACCAGATGGGGGGCGACATCGATGCCGTCGTGGCCGGCATCGGGTCGGGCGGCACCTTCACGGGCCTGGGCGCCTTCTTCGCCAAGGCCAGCCCCAAGACCGCCATGGTCATCGCCGATCCCGCCGGGTCGATCATCGCCGATCTGGTCAACAAGGGCACGCATGACGAGCCCGGTTCCTGGGTCGTCGAAGGCGTGGGCGAGGATTTTGTGCCGCCCATCTGCGACCTTCAATATGCCAAGGCCGCCTATTACGTCACCGACACGGAGAGCCTGAACGCGGCCCGCGACCTGCTGCGGCTGGAGGGCATCCTGGCCGGGTCCTCATCAGGCACCCTGTTTGCGGCGGCGCTGAAATATTGCCGCGCCCAGACCACGAAAAAGCGCGTCATCACCTTCGTCTGCGACACGGGCAACAAGTACCTGTCGAAGATGTTCAACGACGCCTGGATGGAAGATCACGGCTTCACCCCGCGCGACCGGCACAATGACCTGCGCGACCTGATGACCCGCCGTTTCGACAAGGGGCAGGTGGTCACGGTCGGGCCGGAGGATACGCTGCTGACCGCGTATAAGCGGATGCGGATTTCCGACGTGTCGCAGTTGCCCGTGATGGAGGGGGAGCGGGTGATCGGCATCCTGGACGAAAGCGACCTGCTGCTGCATGTCGAAAAGGACCCGGCCCGCTTCCGCGACAAGGTCTATACGGCCATGGTCAACCGGCTGGAGACCCTGCCTGTCACGGCCACCATGGCCGACCTGCGCGCCCTGTTCGACCGCAACATGGTGGCCATCATCATGGACGGCCCGGTCTTCCTGGGCCTGTTGACCCGCACCGACGTGCTGAACCATCTGCGCCGGCAGTTGGGGTAAGCAACGTCGCGCTCGCGCGCTTTGCTCTTGCTCCCTCACCCTCCCAAGCCTTTGGCTTGGGCCCCTCCCTCTCCCGCAAGCGGTAGAGGGGCGCAATCAAGCGCAACACCAAATTCCGCCCCTCGCCCACGTAATACTAACGGTCAAAATTCTTGACCGTTAGTATCGGCGGCGACTGCGGCCGCGCCGCACGTGCGGCGTTAGCCAAGGCTGCGGATGCAGCCGCCCGGCGCTTGAGGGGCAGGAAAGATTGACCGAAGGTCAAGATTTCATGCCCTGGTAT
>NZ_JAGOGJ010000236.1 GCF_017996735.1 Niveispirillum sp. | reverse complement strand
CTGTTCGGCCAGCGGCGGGTCGGGCAGCTTTACGCCCGTGCGCAGGTAATGCATGACCTGGGCGATGAACCAGGGGCGGCCATAGGTGCCGCGCCCGATCATGATGCCATCGGCGCCGGATTCCTCAAGACAGCGGACGGCATCCTCAAAGCTGTTGATGTCGCCATTGGCGATGACGGGGATCTTCACCGCCTCCTTGACCTGGCGGATGAATTTCCAATCGGCGGTGCCGTTATACATCTGGCAGCGGGTGCGGCCATGCACGGTCAGCATCTTGATCCCGCATTCCTCGGCAATGCGAGCCAGATTGGGGGCGTTCAGGTTGTTGGCGTCCCAGCCCTTGCGCATCTTCATCGTTACCGGAACGGAAACGGCCTTCACGGTCGCCTCCATGATGCGGCCGGCCAGCAATTCATCCTTCATCAGGGCCGAACCGGCGAAGCCGTTCACCACCTTCTTCACGGGGCAGCCGAAATTGATGTCAATGATATGGGCGCCGCGATCCACGTTCAGCTTCGCCGCCTCCCCCATCACATCCGGCTCACACCCCGCCAACTGCATGGAAATCGGCGCTTCGTCCAGGTGCCATTCGGTCTTCAGCAGGCTTTCGCGCGTGGCGCGGATCATGGCCTGGCTGGCGATCATCTCGGAAACCACCAGCCCTGCCCCCGTGCGCTTCACCAGCCGGCGATAGGGCATGTCGGTGACGCCCGACAGGGGCGCCAGGATCACCGGATCCTCGATACGCACGGGACCGATCTGAAGGGGGGCAAGCGGCTTGACCATGGGACGCGGAACCTTGACCTTGGGTCACGAATTTGCATGTTCTTTGTGCAATTTTCGTGAATGCATGAATTTTAGGCACAGAGCTTAACACAGGTCTGAAAAAACACAATATTCACCGCCGCATGGCGGTTTTCGCCTGAGGGCGGAGCCGGGTCTGGAACTCCGGGCAATGTCATGGGTTTGAACCAGGGGCAGAGCGGGATAGGACTTGACGATGATCCAGACGCTGAACACGCCGAGACTGACATTGCGCGCCCTGTGCCGTGAGGACCGGGAGGCACTGGTACGACTGCACCGCGATCCCGCGGTCATGCGCTTCAACCCGTCGCCGCCGGCCAGCGACGCGGAGGCGTTGGCGCGCCTGGACGGGAACGTGTTCTGTGACTGGCCGCCCGGACTGGGTTTCTGGGCCATCGAGCGGGAAGCGACGTTCCAGGGCTGGATCATGCTGATCCCGTTTCGGGGGGACCCGACGCTGGTGGAGGTCGGATACCGGCTGCATACCCATGCCTGGGGTCAGGGGGTGGCGACCGAAGCGCTGGCGGCCGTCACTGCCTATGCGACGCTGGGACGGGATTGCATCCTGGCGGAGGCACGGTCCGACAATCCGGCCTCCATCCGCGTGCTGGAAAAGGCAGGATACCGGCTGAAGGAAGGGTTCGAAGAGGACGGGGTGAACTGGGTCCGATACATGTATGGAACCGGGCATTGACGGATTTTGCGCCGAACGGGCCGGAACGGGCGAAATACGAATGGCCGCACCGGAAGCGAAGCCATTGGCGCGGGCGGCCCTTCCGCGCTAGGGTCGCGACCGGTCGTCCAACACAAGAGACTTGGTTCCCCCATGCCCACCTGCACCGCCCTGATCGTCGCCGCCGGACGCGGCCTGCGCTTCGGGGGTGATCTGCCCAAGCAATATCTGCATCTGGCAGGACAACCTATCCTGCGCCGCACGGTGGAGGCGTTTCTGCGCCACCCGGCGGTGACGGGCGTGCGTGTCGTCATCGATCCCGCCTTCCGGGACCTGTATGACAAGGCGGTGGAGGGGCTGGACTTGGCACCGCCCATAACGGGCGGGCCGACACGGCAGGATTCGGTGCTGAACGGGTTGGAGGCGCTGGCCGGCCATGCGCCCGATCTGGTGCTGATCCATGATGCCGCCCGGCCGCTGGTTGATGCGCAGGCCATCAGCGATGTGATCGCGGCCCTGGAGCATGGTCCCGCAGCCATTGCCGCCGCGCCGCTGGCCGACACGCTGAAGCGCGGGACGGTGGCGGGCGGCGGTATTGTCAGCGCCGGGACCGTGGATCGCACGGCCCTGTGGCGGGCGCTGACGCCGCAGGGCTTCCGCTTTGCCGATATCCTGCCCGCCCACCGCCGCGCCGCCGGCCTGAACCTGACTGACGATGCCGCCGTGGCGGAAGAGGCGGGGCTGGCCGTGACCCTTGTGCCCTGTGACCAGGACAATCTGAAAGTGACCAACCAAGACGATCTGGCCCGCGCCGAAAAACTGTTCCTGGCTCGCCTGGGCGATGTGCGTACCGGCACCGGATTTGACGTGCATAAGTTCGCACCCGGCGATCAGGTCTGGCTGTGCGGCGTGTCGGTGCCGCATGATGCGACGCTTGACGGGCATTCGGATGCCGATGTGGCCCTGCACGCCCTGACCGACGCCATTCTGGGCGCCATTTCGGCGGGCGATATCGGCCTGCACTTCCCCCCCAGCGACCCGACATGGAAGGGGGCCGACAGTGCGCGGTTCCTGCGCCACGCCGCCGACCTGGTCGCGGAAAAGGGCGGGGTCATCGCCCATGTCGATATCACCATCATCTGCGAACGGCCCAAAATCGGCCCGCACCGTGAGGCCATGGTGGCGCGGGTGGCCGAGATCCTGGGCATGAACCCGGCACGCGTGTCGGTGAAAGCGACGACGACGGAGGGGCTGGGCTTCACGGGCCGGCGCGAAGGTATCGCCGCGCAGGCCGCCGCCACCGTCCGCCTGCCCCTGATCCTGGAGTAACCACATGTTCCCGCCCGATCTTGTGCAGTTGGCCGAGGAAATCCGCGACGGGTTCGCGGCGAGGGGCCGGTGGCTGGCTACGGCGGAAAGCTGCACCGGTGGGTTGATCGCGGGCTGCCTGACGCATGTATCGGGGTCCAGCGCCGTCGTGGACCGGGGTTTCGTGACCTATACAAACGAGGCGAAGACGGACATGCTGGGCGTGCCGGCATCCCTGATCGCGGCGTTGGGCGCCGTCAGCGGGCCGGTGGCGGATGCCATGGCGGCGGGTGCGGTGGCGCACAGCCGCGCCGATGTGGCCGTGGCGGTCACCGGCGTTGCCGGGCCGACCGGTGGCACGGCGACAAAGCCCGTGGGGCTGGTTTTCATCGCATGCGCCACACGGGGTGGCGATGTGCTGGTGGAACGCCATATCTTCACCGGTGACCGCATGGCGGTGCGTCTGGCCACCGTGAAAAGGGCGTTGGAATTGCTGCGGGAAAGCCTTGGATGAGCGCGATCACCCCGACCATCGATCTGGCCGACACCATCCTGCGCGAATGGACGGAGCAGCCGGACATCATCGCCGCCTTCCTGGCGGGATCGGTGGCCAAGGGCAATGCCGGGCCGGGATCGGACATCGACGCCGTCCTGATCCACCATCACCTGCCGGCGGCGGTGCGGGAGACGCATGAACGCCAGGGCGTAATGGTCGAACTGTTCCTGCACGACCCGGACACGCTGGCCTATTTCTGGGAGGCTGACCGCAAGCAGGGCAAGCCCTCGCTGGCCCGCATGGTGGCCAATGGCCTGCCCATCGCGGGCGACCCCGCCCTGATCGAGGAACTGAAGCGACAGGCGCAGGCTGTTCTGGATGGCGGGCCGCCGGCCCTGACGGAGGAGGAGTTGCGCACCCGGCGTTATTCCATCTCCGATCTGGCCGCCGACCTGGCGCAGCCGCGCAGTGCGGCCGAACAACTCGCCATCGGAT
The DNA here is from genome assembly GCF_017996735.1 of Niveispirillum sp. GTDB lineage: Bacteria > Pseudomonadota > Alphaproteobacteria > Azospirillales > Azospirillaceae > Niveispirillum. The sequence continues at coordinate 1,470 of NZ_JAGOGJ010000236.1, read as the reverse complement.
CGCGGCTTTATATCGAGCTGGCGGATTTCACCGTGCGCGCCGCTGGCGGCTGGACCGGCACCGGCAAGGGCCTGGCCAAGGCGCTGCTGCGGCTGGACCCGATGCTGGCCAGCGCCTTCGAACATGCCTTCGTCGAATTGTTTGGTGAGCAGGACGCGGCCGAGGTGCTGGCCCTGGTCGATCTCTGCCTGGAACCATATGGCGGGCGCTTCATGGCCGGGGACCGCCGCCCTGCCCCTGCCGACTGGCGGCTGGACGACTAGCGGCATTTCGGGAAGCAAACGATGGCCCCGGCGCGGGGGTTGCTGCCCTTTTCAAATGACGGCACTTGAGCCGATCATACGCTCACAGGCTGCCAAGGCGTGATTCCACATAGGCAATCGATGTCTATCCTGGTCTGCACTGCGACGATAGAGAGTGCAAATCAATCTCAAAAAAAACCACAGATATGACCGACTGGCGGAGAAAATGACCCTATCCACCGCTGTAAATCGGTGGGTTGGTTAATGATTCGTCGACAATCCCTCATTTGTTGATTGAATTTTAATATCCAGGGCGCAACCTGGATGCGCTTCCTTATATATACCGAAATCCAACCATGCCCTGGCGGGAGAGCATAGATGTTGAAGAATTTATCTATCAGACTTCGCGTGTTCGCGGCGTTCGGCTTCATTCTCGCTCTCACGCTGGTCCTGGGCGTTTTATCCCTGCTGCGGATGAACGACATGTCGGATGATGGAATGATCATCGGCACCAATGCCCTGCCATCTGTGAAATATGCGGGGGACATCTACACATCCGCCGTGCGCGCCCGGATGAACCAGTACCAGCACATCCTGGCCAATGATGAGGTGCAGCGCACGGCATTGTCGTCACGCATGCACGGGGCGATCGACGACCTTGAAGCCGCATCGAAAAATTACGCGGCATTGATCAGTTCACCGGAAGAAAAGGCCATCTATGATCGTGTCCTGGTGCTGTGGGGCGAGAACATGGCGCTGTGGAACAAGGTGGAAACCCTGTCCCAATCCGAGAAGGATTTGGACGCCGGCAACATGATGCGCGACGAGCTGACCCCTAAATTCCAGGACATGCAGGGGGAGATCGGCAAGCTGATCCAGTTGAATGAACGCAATGCCCAGCAATCGGTCGCTGATCTGGCGCGGAATTCACGTATGTCGTTGCTGCTGATCGGTGGGATGCTGGCACTGGCCGTGGTCGCCGCCATCGCCGCCGGCTGGTCTCTGATCGTCAGTGTTGTGAAACCCGTTCGCGGCATGACGGACACGATGAACCGTCTGGCAAAGCATGAACTGACCGTGGCGGTGGACGGTGGGGAGCGCGGGGACGAGATCGGGGACATGGCCCGCGCCGTCCAGGTGTTCAAGGATGGGCTGATTGAGGCCGACCGTCTGGCCGAGGCGCAGAAACAGGAACAGGCGGCCAAGGAGGCCCGGGCCACCCGCATCG
>NZ_JAGOGJ010000235.1 GCF_017996735.1 Niveispirillum sp. | reverse complement strand
GTATGACGCCGTTGGTAAATCCTGTTTTGTTCTCATGCCAACAAACGACGAAAAACCCTTTACAATCAAGGTGGTGCTCGCTACCGGACTCGAACCGGTACGCCCCGAAGGACAACAGATTTTAAGTCTGTGGCGTCTACCATTCCGCCAAGCGAGCCCCTGACAGGGAAGCGGAACCTAGCCGATGGCACCCCGCCATTGCAAGCCCGAGGTTGTCCGTCGCATTCTATACACACGCAGTTAACAGGCCACGGATACGGGGCTGTGGAAGGAGACGACAAGATGCTGATCCGCGACGCCATCGACAGCGACGCCCCTGCCATCGCCGGCATCTATAATGATGCCGTGGTCAACACCACGGCCATCTGGAACGAGGTGACGGTGGATGCGGCCAACCGTGTGGCCTGGATGGCGGACCGGCGGCGGCTGGGCTATCCCGTGCTGGTGGCTGTCGGTGAAACAGATCATAGCGTGATCGGTTACGCATCCTTTGGTGACTGGCGGGCCTTTGATGGCTATCGCCACACGGTGGAGCATTCCGTCTATGTGCGGGGCGACCGGCGGGGCGAGGGCATCGGGCGGGCGTTGCTGCTGGCCTTGATCGACCGGGCGCGCGCCATCGGCAAACATGTCATGGTGGCGGCGATCGAGGCGGGAAATGCCCCCTCGATCGCCCTGCATGAAAAGGTCGGGTTCCTGCGCACGGGCCTGATGCCGCAGGTCGGCATGAAGTTCGGCCGCTGGCTGGACCTGGCCTTCCTCCAGATCATCCTGGACGACGGGCCCGCGCCCGACCCCCGGTGACGGCGGCCGATCCGCCATCAAAGGCCGGGGGCGGGCATCATGCGGCGGCCATGGCCTGTTCGCTGCCCTTCATGCGTGCCTTATCGGCGGCGGCAGAACTGGCCTGCGCCCCCTCTTCCGCACCCTTCCTGTTGTCCTGCTGGCGCGTGTCCTTATCCTTCTTCTCGGCCTCTGCCGCGTCCTCTGCGGCGGCGACAACGCCGGACTGGCGGGTCCGATCGGTCAGGCGCAGCATCTCCCGCCACATTCGCTCCTCATCCGAAACCTGGGTCGGTTCGGGCGGCATCAGGGCCTTGCCCATCCCGTCGCACTCCAGCGTCAGACCTTCACCGGCCAGGGTGAAGCCCTTGGCCGCATCGATCTGCCGTCCCGCCTCGACAAGCCGCGTGGAGGCCGCCTCCGCATTGCCGCCGGCATTCACCTGCTGGTAATAGCCCTGGACGGCGTCGGCATGTTCCAGCATCTGCGCGTCGCTGACCAGCTTGCGCAGCCGGTTCTGCAGGTCGGGTTCGCGCGACAGCACATCGTTGACGGCGGCGGCGCGGGGATCATCGCCCTCAACCTTCACCTGGCCCGATGCATCGGTGCTGAACGCAAGCGGCGGGTCGCTCTTGATTCCAGCCATGGCCAGGGTCATGCGCAACTCGTCGCCCAGTTGCTGGCGGTCGGCCTCGACACTTTCACGGCTGGGCAGTTCCAGGGCGGGCAGCCCGTCAACCATACTGTGGTTGGTGCCGGTCAGGCCCCCCGTCTGCGTGGTCTTGCCTGTGTCGGCGCCGTCAAGGCCGACCTCTCCGCCTGTACCGATGCCATCCGTGCTGGTGCCGGCTGTCTTTGCCGTGCCCGACGTGCCCGATACGGTCGGGGCCGGTTGCCACCGCGTGCGGGCGGCCAGTAATTCCTTTATGTCCATGGGTCGATCCTTCCCATCGCCAGGCAATAATTGCCCATGCCGCTGGGCAGGCTTTGCCGGCACCCAAGCAGCGGAAAGAAGCGGTTACCCTTGTTGTCCGGCGGTTTTTTCCGCATGCCCTTGTCCCGGACACCCCCACAGCATGGGGGAGGGTGCCACCATGGCAGCAACCGGCATGCCAGCCCCTTGCAGGCGCATCCGTGGCACCCCACATCGGACATATGACAGAGAACCAGATCCTGGCCCTCATCTCCTCCGTACTGGTGCTGATCCTCGTGCTGCGGAGGTTCCGGCTGCCGCGCGAGAGACTGCTGCCGCAGATCGCCATCTGGCTGGCAATCTTCGCGCTGGTGGGGGTCAGCTACAAATTCTTCGGGCCGGGATGATCGGCAAACACGCGCCCCGGCCGGATCAAACGGCCGGGGGGGCGCCCGTGCGTACCGGCCGGCGCTTGTGCTTGCGCCAGCGGGACAGCAATTCGTCGAACGGCTTCAACAACCGGTCCTGCAATCCCGGATCGCCTTCCAGCTTGCCATAGACGAAGGCGCCCGCCTCCAGCGTCGACACGCTTTCCTTGCGCGGTTCCTTGCGGACATTGCCATAGGCCGAGCGGAAATCCGGATGGATGACGATACGGCGCAGCTTCAGCATCCAAGCGTTGCGCCACCACAGGGTCTTGGCCTGGGCCCAGGTACCGTCGATCAGGACGATGCCTTCCAGGTCGGACAGGATCAGGTCGCTGTCGGGGGCCACATCCTTGCGGCCGAACACGGCGATGCCACCGCGCGGCACCTTGGCCACCTCTTCCTTCGACCCCATGAACAGCACGCCCCAGCGCTTGGCCTCGACCTGCCGGCCCAGCGCCTTCGACAGGGAGGGCCAGGACAGGCCGATCTTCACGACGCTGTTCTCGATCTGGCCTGCCAGCAGCCGGGCCGTGCCCAGTTCCACATCCTGTTCCTGCGGGTGCATCAGGACCAGCAGTTGCAGGCGTGTGCGTTCCGGCACCAGTTCGGCGCACAGGCACAATTCCTGGGGCTTGCCGCAGGTGGTGCAGGGGGGTGGCGGGGCCGGCGGCGGCGGAAGGATCAGATCGTCTTCATTCATGGTGGCGCCACCATAGCGCATCGCGCGGCCACATGGCAGGGGGTGGGCACGCAATGCCGCCATGGCAAGCCGTGGCCCCGCCCATGCCCCTGGCGGGCGTCAGTCATCGGGATGGCGGGTTTGCGACAGGCCCGGCGCATCGTGTAGGATAGCGCCCGGCATGATATTTCCGCTTTTCCGAAAGTACCGACACCGATGACCCAGGCCGAATTCGCCGACGAATACGAAGACAAGCGCTCCATCAAGCTGCACAAGCCCGAGGATTTCGAGGGCATGCGCCGGGCCGGCCGTCTGGCCGCCGCCACGCTTGACTATATCACGCCCTTCGTGGTTCCCGGCGCCGTGACGGAGGAGCTGGACGACAAGATCCTGGCCTTTGTGGAGGCCAATGGCGGCAAATCGGCCACGGTCGGCTACAAGGGCTATACCAAGGCCTCCTGCATTTCCATCAACCATGTCGTCTGTCACGGCATTCCCGGCGCCAAGCGGCTGGTGAATGGTGACATCGCCAATATCGACGTCACCGTCATCGTCGATGGCTGGTTTGGCGACACCTCGCGCATGTATATGGTGGGCGATGTGGGGGTGAAGGCCCGGCGGCTGGTCGATGTGACCTATGAAGCCATGATGCGGGGCATCGCGGTTGTGAAGCCGGGCGCCACCCTGGGCGATATCGGCCACGCCATCCAATCCTATGCTGAAAGCTTCCGGTTTTCTGTGGTGCGCGATTTCTGCGGCCATGGGCTGGGCCGCGTGTTCCACGATGCGCCGTCGGTGCTGCATTACGGTCAGAAGGGCCGGGGTGCCGTGCTGGAGGAAGGCATGTTCTTCACGATCGAGCCGATGATCAATGCCGGCCGCTATGAAGTGAAGGTCCTGTCCGACGGCTGGACCGCCGTGACCCGGGACAAAAGCCTGTCGGCACAGTTCGAACATTCCATCGGCGTGACCAGGGACGGGTTCGAGATTTTCACCCTTTCTCCCGCCGGCTATACCAAGCCGCCCTATAGCTGACCGTTCCCCGCTTCCCGTCTGGCATCCATCATCGCCCGCTGGTACACTTGTCGGGAAGTGGGCGGTGATGGTCATGCACATCATGGGTGTAGCGGGATGGCGGTGAAGCGGACGGGGAAGGCCCGGCTCGACGATTCGGGTGGTCGGGCACCGGTGCCCGACGATGATCTGCTGGCCGCCATGCTGGCCGGCAAACCGCCCCCCGCCCCACCCAAACGGGAGGAAGCGGAGGAAGAAGCCGAGAAACCGCATTATCACGGCCACCGCGACCGCCTGCGCCAACGGTTCCTGTCCGCCGGTGCCGATGCGCTGCAGGATTACGAACTGCTGGAACTGCTGCTGTTCCAGGCCATTCCGCGCCGGGATGTCAAACCTCTGGCCAAGGAACTGATGACGGTCTTCGGCTCGCTCTGGGCCGTGACCCAGGCCCCGGCGGAAAGCCTGCGCAACCGTTTCAACTTTTCCGACGCCACCATTGCCCATATCCGCGTCGTGGGCGCCATCGGCCTGCGCATGGCGCGCCAGCAGGTGATGGGGCAGCCCATCCTGTCCTCCTGGCAGAAGCTGCTGGATTACTGCGCCGGTGCCATGGCGCATGAACCGGTGGAACAGTTCCGGCTGCTTTTCCTGGATCGCAAGAACACTCTGATCGCGGACGAGGTGCAGCAGCGCGGCACCATCGACCACACCCCCGTCTATCCGCGCGAGGTGGTGCGCCGTGCCCTGGAACTGGGCGCCAGCGCCGTCATCCTGGTCCATAACCACCCCAGCGGCGACCCCACCCCCAGCCGCGCCGACATCGATATGACCAAGCAGATCGTCACCGCCGCCACGGCATTGGGTGTGGTGATCCATGACCATGTGATCATCGGCAAGGGTGGAAAATATGTCAGCTTCAAGAGTGCCGGGCTGATGTAATAACGCCGGTCAAAATTCTTGACCGGCGTTGTCTGCACCGACAGGCACAGCGGCGCCCCTGCCGCGAAGGCCTTTATTCCCGATCTGCCGGGATTAAAGGCTGCTCCGTATAAAGCTTTATTCATTTAAAAATCTGACATTGCTGATGCGGATAATTACCCGTTGGCGGAATTATTCTTTCATATCAATTTTTATAATTATCCGGATTTGGACCCCCGACCGTCTATTTTCGCCGCCCAGCGCCACCATGCCCTCCTGCACGAACTAACCTGGCAAGACAGATTCCTGATCAAAAGGTTAGGTTGCGGCCCCGCCGCCGGCACCGTTGCGATGTGCAGTAAGATTTGCTTTACGCATGATGCTTTTCGCATTTTTGCTTTATGCAACACGCCAACCGGACGGCACACCACACCCAAAAGCCGCAGAAACCCTCAACTTCCGGGCACAATCTCCACTTGGCATCAAGCCTGCAATCCTTGGTTCCCATCAAGGCGACAACGCCACCACAGATCGAAC
>NZ_JAGOGJ010000109.1 GCF_017996735.1 Niveispirillum sp. | reverse complement strand
CCACCCGACCGGGCGGGGGGTAGGGGGGTGAAATGTCTGGGACCTTTAGGGGCCGGACCGTATGGGTAAGTCAATTTTTGTGTGCGCGGAAATCAGAATTCTTTTTTCTTCGGCAAGGGGTTAGCGATGGCACGGGGACGTAGGCCGGAGCCGGCGGCGGTGAAGATCGCCAAGGGCAATCCGGGTAAACGCCGGGTGGCAGACGCGCCTGACCTGGGCGCGGTGGGGGCGATCAAGCCGCCGGCGGCGATGGGTACGGGTGCGCGCAATATCTGGCGCGACATGGCGCCGGAACTCCAGCGCCTGAAGTTCCTGCGTGCCACCGACGTGCAGGCCTTTGCCCGTTACTGCGAGCATCTGTACGACTGGTGGTCGCTGACCAAGTCCATCCGCAAGGATGGACGGAAGTATCTGGCCAAGAGCGACCACAATCCCGAAGGCATCTGGAGAACCAACCCGGATGTCCGCGATCGTGAGCGGGTTGAAAAGCAGCTGGTGGCGCTGGAGGACCGGTTTGGCCTGTCGCCGGCTGCCCGTCAGCAGATCCTGCAACGTCTAGCCTTAATCGGCGCTGGTGCCTTGCTGCCCAGCGCAGCGCCGTCCGGTGACCTGCTGGATGGACAGCAGGCCCACGATGTTCCGCCCCCCCCGCCGGCGTCACCCATCGGCATGCTGTCCAAGCCGCGCAATGTCCATTGACACTGTCGCCTCCCCCCGCAAGACCCCGCCGATGCCGTTGGGCGGGGAAGCCATGGGCGCATGGTTCGACCATGACGCGGCCGATGCGGCGGTGGATTTCTTCCACACTTACCTCTGTCACACAGAGGCGGAATGGTACGGCAAGCCTTTCCGGCTGGCGCCCTGGCAAGAACATGACATCATCCGGCCTATCTTCGGCTGGAAGCGCGCCGACGGCACACGCCTAATCCGGCAGGCCTATATCGAGATTCCGCGTAAAAACGGTAAAACGGAACTGGCCGCCGGCGTGTCGCTGCTGGCCCTGGTCGCTGACGGTGAACTGGGCGGCCAGGGATACTCGATGGCCAAGGACAAGGATCAGGCTAAGATCGTCTTCAACAAGGCCGGCGTCATGGCGACACTGAACCCGGTCCTGTCCGATCTGGTCGAGGTCTACAAGACGTCACTTTACTGCGGTGAACTGGCCGCCAGCTTCAAGCCCCTGTCCAGCAGTCCGGGATCCAAGCATGGTTTCAGTCCCAGCTTTGCTGTCGCTGACGAGTTGCACGAATGGCCCGACGGCGAGTTGCATGATGTCGTGCATAAGGGTACTGCAGCCCGCCGGCAGCCCCTGGAGATCCTGATCACCACGGCGGGTCAGCCAAATGTCGGTTACGGTTGGGAACTGCACGAGTATGCGGAGGAGGTGCAGAAGGGCAATGTCATCGACCCGACCTTCCATGCCGTCATCTATGCCGCCGATGCGGAGGATGACTGGACCAGTCCGGAAACATGGGCCAAGGCGAACCCGAACTATGGCGTCAGCGTCAAGCCAGATTATCTGGCGTCAGAGGTCGCAAAGGCGCGCGGCAATACCCGCAAGCAGGGGGATTTCAAGCGGTACCACCTGAATATCTGGAATGACCAGGTGGCTGGCGGCCTGCCCATGGATGAATGGGACGCAATGCCTGTTCGATCCGTGACGCTGGAGACCTTGAAGGGTCGTCCCTGCTGGGGTGGGTTGGATCTGGCCAGCAAGTACGATCTTTCGGCTCTGGTGCTGGTCAGCGCGGATGATAATGACGGCTATGATGTCTGGTGCCGGTTCTGGATGCCGGAACACCGGATCCGCGAGCGCTCCCGCGAGGACAAGGTCGATTACGATAAGTGGATGGACCAGGGCTGGATCGTCGCGACAGAGGGCAACGTCATCGATTACGACGTCATTCGCGGCACCATCAGCGGCTGGCGACCGGAGAAGGAGGCCCTGGCCGAGATGGTCGAACGGCTTTCGGGCGGCGCCAACATATTGCGCGACGTGCAGTTGGAAGAGCTGGCGATCGACGAATGGAACGCGGTCCAGTTGCTGACGCAGTTGAAGAACGACAAGGTCAATTGCTTCTCGTTCGGCCAGGGCTTCAAGAGCATGTCGGAGCCATCGAAGGAACTGGAACGGCTGATCATGGCGCGAAAATGGAACCATGGCGGCAACCCGGTCCTGCGCTGGATGGCCGGATGCACCACCTATATGGCTGACCCGGCGGAGAACGTGAAGCCGGTGAAGCCAAACCGCAAGAAAAGCAAGAAACGCATCGACGGTATCGTTGCCTCCACCATGGCTCTGGGGCGGGCCATGGTGAAAGACCCAGCGCCTCAACCCGAACAAGTCTGGGCCATCGCATGCTGAACCGCATCAAGGCCCTGTTCGGGGGCGGGGAAGCCAAGGATGTGTCGTTCGCGCAATCCTGGATGGATGCATTTTTCGGCGGTGGGGAGACGCTGTCGGGGGAGATCGTGTCCACGCACAGCGCGGTGCAGGTCACGGCGTTCTATCGCGGGATGATGGTGATCGCCGATGGTCTGGCGCAATTGCCGCTGGAGCTGTACCGGAAGACCGGGAATGGGGTGGAGGCAGCGGAAGATGAGGACCTGTATGACCTGCTGTCCTGCAAGCCCAATGGGTCCATGAACGGGGCGGAGTGGGTGCATACAACCGTCATGCATGCTGTCGCGACGGGTAATGCCGTGTCGTGGCGGAACGTCGTGAATGGAGAGTTGCGGGAACTGATCCCGGTCAAGCCCGAATGCACCCAGATCGAGACCCGCTCTGACCTGGACATGCGTTACACCCTGACCCTGGAGAATGGTCGTCAGATCGTGTGCGGCCGTGATGAGGTGTTCCATCTGCGCGGGCCGTCATGGAACGCTGTGCAGGGGCTGGACCCGGTGCTGCTGGGTCGAGAGGCGCTGGGGCTGGCCCAGGTAATTGCCAGGGCGCAGGCGGCATCACACAAGAACGGGGTCAAAGGATCGGCCCTGTTCACATTGGAAGGTAATCACAAGCCGGATGATCCGTCGGTGAAAGCTATCCGTGAGCTGATCCAGCAGATTTATTCAGGTGCCGACAATAAAGGAAAGGCTATTCTGGCGTCTGCCGGGCTGAAATTCCAGCAACTTGCAATGAACAGCAAGGATAGCGAGACGCTGGACACCCGCAAGTTCCAGATCGAGGAGATTGCCCGGCTTCTGGGTGTCTTTGCCATCATGCTGGGCCATGCGGGTGATCAGTCGCCCACCTTTGCCAGTGCTGATGCCTTTTTCGAGGCGCATGTGCGCTACACCTTGCAGCCCTGGATCGGCAGACTGCTGGCAGCGTGCAATGAGCAGTTCCTGACCCGTGAGCAGCGGCGGGCGGGCATGAAGTTCCGGATGGACACAAGTGAACTGATCCGGGGGTCGCTGAGTGATCGGACGGAATATTACAAGGCCGCCCTTGGCAATGGGTCACAGCCCGGCTGGCTGTCGCCGGAGGAGGTGCGGGTGGACGATGGCTGGAACCCCGTCGGCGACCCTCGCATGTCCAGGCCGTGGCATCCCCAGACGAGTTTCATGGATGGAGCAAGACCATGAATTACGGTTGCTTCAGGGTCGATCTGACCGAGCTGAAATTCAGCGATGAGAGACCCGCGGGGTATTTCGAGGGCTATGGCGCCGTTTTCGGCAATGTCGATGAAGGCGGCGATCTGATCGAGGTTGGTGCCTTCGGTAAGTCCCTGACCGAGTGGGCGGTTAAGGGTGGGATGCCGTCCATGTATTACAATCATGATCGGGGCGGCGGAACCATCGGCGTCTGGGAAAAGATGTCCGAGGACAGCTTTGGTCTGCATGTGCAGGGCCGTTTGATCGGCCTGGATACAGATCCCGGGCGGATGATGCACGCGCGGCTGCGCGAAGGGGCCATCAAGGGCATGTCCATCGGGTACCGGGCCTATCCAGGGGGCGCCAAAATGGGGAGCGGACGGGTTGGTGAACCCCGCCGGTACCTGAAAGCGCTGCACCTGAAAGAGGTGTCATTGGTCGACAACCCGATGAACGAACTGGCGCGCCAGAATTTCGTGAAGGGACTGGACCTCCAGGCGCCGGATATCGATCCGCGCCTCTGGCGGACCATCGAGGCGGAATTGAAGTCCGCCCCCTTCAATCTCTCCAACGCCGCCGCCGTGAGGGCGGTTGGCGTCATCAAGAAACACCTGCGGGACGCAGGTGTCCATGAGGCTGATGACACCCTTCGGGATGACGGGAAGTCGGCAGAAACGGCCGAGGCGCTGGAGCGCCTGGCCGACCATATCCGATCCCTGACGAAAGGTTGACATCATGAGCGACGAAACCAAGGCAATTGAAGGCGTCATGACCGCTTTCGAGGAGTTCAAGGCCACCAATGACAAGCGTCTGGCCGAGATCGAGAAGAAGGGTGCCGCCGACGTCCTGATCGGTGAAAAGCTGGACAGGGTGGAAAAGTCCCTGGCCGGCTATGAGGGGCTGAACCAGAAGATCACCACGGCTGCGCTTGAATCTAAGAAGGCGCTGGACAAGGCGGATGCCGTGGAGGTGAAGCTGTCGCGCCTGGGTGACGGCCGCAAGTTCGACCCGCTGGAACTGAAATCCAGGGTCAATGACTGGGCCCGTGCCGTCGTGAACGCCCATACGATCGGTATCGTCAATCTGTCGGCGGATGAGCAGAAGGCCCTGTCTGACACGGCGGCGCAATACAAGGCGCTGGCGATCAGTCCGGACAGTGCCGGCGGCAATCTGGCCCCGGTGGAATATGTTCGCGAGATCATCAAGGGCGTGACCGAGGCAGTGCCGTTCCGCAGCGCGGTGCGTACCCGCACGACCGCCAGCAAATCGATCCAGTTGCCCAAGCGCACGGGCCAGTTCGCGGCGCGTCGTGTCTCCGAACAGGGCAGCAGGTCGGAAACGGATGGGCTGGCCTATGGCGTCGAGGAGGTGGCATGTCCGGAAATGTATGCCCTGATCGACATCACGCAGCAGATGCTGGAGGACAATGCCTTTGACATGGAGGCTGAAATCCGCACCGAGGCCGAAGAACAATTCTCGGTCAAGGAAGGGCAGGAATTCGTTTCTGGTTCCGCCAGCGATGAGCTGGAAGGCATCCTGATCAATGGTGCCATCGGGACGGTTGTTTCGGGCAATGCCAATTTGATCACGGCTGATGGCATCATCAACCTGCAGTACGGGGTCAAGACCGCCTATGCCCGGCGCGGCGTTTTCATGCTGAACCGTCCGACCATCGGTGGCATCCGGCGTCTGAAGGATGGTAACGGGCAGTATCTGTGGATGCCGGGGATCGCCAATGGCGTGCCCAACACCATCAATGGCGCGTCCTATGTCGAGGCGCCCGACATGCCGGACATCGCGGCCGGCAAGAAGCCGGTGGCATTCGGTGACTTCTACCGCGGCTATACGCTGGTGGACCGGATCGCCATGGAGATGCTGCGCGACCCCTATACCCAGGCGACGACGGGCAAGGTTCGCTTCATCTTCCGCCGCCGCGTCGGCGGCAAGGTCACGCTGCCCGAGGCCATCAAGACCCTGACCATCGCCGCCGCCTGATCCTGGCGCCGGTAACCAACCATCATGATGGCGACCCTTGCGGGGTCGCCATTTTGCGTTTCACGGAGAACATCATGGGCATCACCAGCCTGAAGGAAAACGCCAAGGCCACCCGCGTCATGAACCGTGGGGCGGGTGCGGCGTCGGCCACGCCCACCAAGGGCACGATCATCGATATGCAGGGTTATGAATCCGTCCTGTTCATCGCGGCCCTGAATGACGTTCTTGACACCTCTGCCGTCGCCCTGCGGGTGGCGGGGGGTGATGTCAGCGACACGGCGCAGATGACGTTGCTGCCGGGTTCCGCCGGCGGTACAGCCGGTGCCAGTGACTACGACAACAAGCTGCTGATCCTGGATGTGGAGAAACCCACCCAGCGATATCTGGAGGCGCAGCTTTTCCATGTGACGGCCAATGCCCCGTTCGACAGCGTGATCGCCATCCAGTATGGCGCCCGGTCCACGCCGGTCACTCAGGGCAGCACGGTCAAGGCGGCCACCACGCTGGTCAGTCCAGCCGCCTGATCCGCCAAATACCCTTCCGTGCCTTGTGCTACGCCGGCGACGGCGGCAACCAACGGAGATGAATGATGTATCAGCCTAAGACCTATTTTGAACAGGGTGGCGACACTTTTGTCGTCGCTGCCGGCGGCACCTTGCGTATTGAAACCGGCGGCGCCGTGCAGGCGCCGTCTGGCGCGTCCCTGCTGTCCTATGCGCTGCCCTTCGACATCGCTGATGGGTCGGCGGATGCCACCTATTATATCCCGGTGCCGTTCGCGGGAACGTTGACCGGCATCATTACGGCCATCGACGGTGCTGTCGGGACCGCCAATATTACCGTGACGGCCAGCATTGGTGGGGTTGCCGTCACCGATGGGCTTGTCACCATTGCCACGGCGGGTTCGGCGGCGGGGGATTTCGACAGTGCGTCGCCCAGTGCGAACAATGTCGTGGCGGCGGGAAGTGTCGTGGCCCTGGCTGTGGCCGGCGGTGGGTCGGGTAGCAGCCCGCGCCTGCATGGCAGCCTGATCATCACGCGCTGACGGGCGGCCAGGGCGATGGGCATCCTGACCATGATCACCCCGGCCCCGGACCTGGGCCTGCTGTCCGTAGCGGAATTGCGGGCGGCAGTGGGTCTGGCGGTGGATGATGACAGCCGCGACGCGGACCTGACCGTCCTGGGTCTGGAGGTGGCGGGGCGGATTGCGTCCTTCTGCGGGGTGGCGCCGGCGGGAAACGCGCCGACCACCCTGCGGGAGGAGGTGGTGGAGGAGGTATGGCGGCTGGGCCGGCCTGTCGCATCCCTGGTCCTGTCGCGCCGGTTCGTGTCGGCGGTGGAGTCAGCGACCGTCGGTGGGGTGTCGGCAGACACGGACCTGCTGGAACTGGACGGGCCGGCCGGGTTGTTATCCCGGCTGGATTCCGGTGACAGATATTGCCGCTGGCCGTGCGGGGTGAAACTGACCGTGCGCTATCGTGCTGGGTTTTCCACGGTTCCGGACGATCTGAAGGCGGCGGGGAAGGATCTGCTGCGGCTGATGGACAGCGGTGCTGGTCGCGACCCGCTGTTGCGGGCACGGCAGGTGGATGGTGTCGGCCGCGATGAATTCCAGATTGCCAGCGGCATGGTGATGGATGGCGGTCTGCCGAAAGACATCGCCGACCGCCTGTCGCGCTTTGCCACGGTGGCCATCTGATGGACGCGAGAGCCATGGCCCAGTTCATCGATCGGTTTTCGGCAGCGGAAATGGTGGTGCTGCGTCGGCAGACCGCCGTGTCGCCGCAGACATGGACCGATGTGCCGGTCAAGGCGCGGGTCCGCCAATATGGCGCCGCCGAGCTGGTCGCTGGCATCGCCCAGGGAGATTACGAGGTGATCGTGGCGCATCAGACGCTGGAGACTGCCGGGTTTCCCGTGCCGCCCCGGGACGGGGACCGTGTCGTCATCGGCCCCACCATCATCGATGGTGCCTATGTTCCAGGGTCCGGCAGTATCCTGACGGTGCGGCATCCGGGCGACCGGGGCGGCAATATCGGATACTGGATGCAGGTGCGTGGGGGGGCGGCACGATGACAAGCCTTGTCGTCTATGATGCGGTGCGCGCCCGTGTTGAGGCGGAATGGACCCGCACGCCCGTGGAATGGCCCAACGAGCCGGTGACCCTGCTGCCCGAAGGGACACCGGGATTTGACGGGTGCTGGATCGCCCTGGAGTTCGATGGGCGGCTGTTTGGCCAGTCCAGCATCGGCGCGCCGGATGATCAGCGCTGGGATGAGGATGGCACGATCTGGGCGCATGTCCTGGCGCCGGTTGGGTCCGGCGAGCGCCTGATGCGCGGTCATGCCGTCGCCTTTATCGATCTGTTCCGGGGCCAGGAAATCGGCGCCATCGAGTTCCAGGATTGCGAGATCGGCCCCGGCGGGGCCGATGAAGACGGGTGCTGGTGGCGGATATCCGCCCGCATCGATTTCACACGCCAGACGTAGGAGGTTGCAATGTATGTCGTGAAACAGGGTTTCAGCACCCAAAGCCGCCGGTTTTCACCGGGCGATAAGGTGGAGGGCCGTGATCTGGACGGGCCTGTTCCCGTCCAGCGCCGGATCGAACTGGGGCACATTGAGCCCTTTGTAGAGCCGGAGCCGGTGGATGAGGCCCCCACGGATGGAGCACTGCCATCCCGGCCGCGCAGGGGCGGCGGTCCGGCACCGGCCCCCTGATCACTCCGTTCCCCCATCAGCAGCCGCCCCCACGGGCGGCTTTTTTCATGCCGGCTGAAAGGAGCCGTCCATCATGACTGACAGCAATCGCCTGCGCCTGACCGGTGTCCGGCAGAACACATTCGGGGTCACCCCGAATACGCCTCGCATGCGCACCATGCGGGTGACCGGGGAGGGCCTGTCCTATAAGCCGGTGTTCGAGACGCCCGGCGATATCCGTCCTGACCGCATGAATGCGGACCCGATCAAGGTCGGTGAAACCAGTAATGGGCCCATCAATTACGAGCTGCATTACCCGGTGCCGTCCAGCATTCTGGCCGAAAATATCGCCAGTGCGTTCCAGGCCGACTGGGTGGACACGCCGACCCGCGACAATGACGGCACGGCGGACAGCGTGATTACCGATATTGGCACCACGGCCAATACCATCGCCTTCACCACGGGAGCATCCTATGTGGTCGGCCATCTGGTCCGGACCAGCGGCTTTGCCACAGCCGGTAACAATAGCCTGTTTCCGGTGACCACGGGTGGCGCCACGAGCCTGGTCAGTTCCGGTGCCAGCTTCACCGCCGAGGCGGCCCCGCCGGCGGCGGCGCGGGTGAAGGTGGTTGGGTTCCAGGGCACGTCCGGCGATATCACGGCGGCGGCGGGCGGTCTGGCCAGCACCACGCTCAACTTCACCACCCTGGGCCTGTCGCCCGGACAATGGATCAAGATTGGCGGCACCGGTGCTGCTTTCCGGTACGCCACCGAAGCGCTCAACACTTTGGTTCGCGTCACGGGCGTGGCGGCAAATCTGTTGAGCCTGGATAATCTGCCGTCGGGATGGACCACGGATGCCGGCACGGGCAAGACAATCCGTGTGTTTTTTGGCGACAGGATCAAGAACGGGACCGCGTCCATCGCCCTGACCTTCGAGCGCGGGTTTATGGGCCAGGGCACGCCCGGCTATGTAGTCAATGAAACCATGCAGGTCAATCAGTGGCAGCAGCAGGTGCAATCGCGCCAGAAGGTGACCGGCAGTTTCGATTATGTGGGCCTGACGGGGTCGGTGTCGACCACCAGCCTGGATAGTGTGCCGGATGATGCGCCCTCCATCGCCGCCTATCCGATCATGGCGGCCGGCGCCAATGTCGGGCGCATTGCCGAGAATGGGGTCGCGCTCACCAGCCCGAACTGGGTGAAATCGGCCAGTTTCACGGTGAATAACAACCTGCGGACCAAGGAGGCCGCCGACAGTGTCGCGTCCGTGGATATTGGCAGCGGGGAAGCTGCCATGACGGTGAGCCTGGAGACATATTTCGGCAGCACGACCCTGTATGCCAAGATGCTGGCCGGGACGGCGACCAATGCCAGCTACCGGGTGATCAAGGGCAATCAGGCCATGGTCTTCGCCTGGCCGCGCCTGACCATCACCGATGGCAGCCCCAATGCCAGCGGCAAGAACCAGGATGTCATGCTGCCCCTGACCCTTCAGGCGAGTTACGACAGCCTGACCGGTGCGCAGATGACCTTGGACCGCTTCGAATATTACGAGGCCTGACCAGACCCCGCGACCAACGGGTACCAGGCTGCCGGCAACGGCGGCGATGACGGTTCGCGCGAGCCGGGGCGGGGGTTTGGTCGGCCCCCGCCCGCTTCGCGATCATGTTTCGACCAACGACCAGAAGGAATGAGAGCATGGCCAAGATCGGCAAGGCCCGGCGGGACACCGCGCGTATCAAGGAAGGGGAATGGCGCCGGCTGTTCCTGGATAGTGACCCGGAAAAGGATGGAAAGATCCTGACCAAGGGCTACACGGACGCGTATCGCGATGCGGTGGCCGATCGGGTGCGGCTGGCGGCGGAGATCTATAATGGTGACCGCAGCAAGATGCCCGTTTCCGCTTCCCGCCATATCGATATCGATATGCATTGCACGCATCTGTTCCTGGATGTGAGCAATGTCCAGGGCGATGACGGCAAGGACCTGACATTCACGCAGTTCTGCGACGTGCTGCGCGATCCGGATTATCTGGAGCTGTGGCACCTGGCACAGGCGGCCACGGCCAGCGTCGGTCGCCGCGCCGAGGCCGACCGGGAGAGTGCGGAAAAAAACTGACAGAGGCCCTGCGCGCGTTCCTGGATGGGCGCAGGGCAACCGCCGACTGGCTGTCCGAGGTGGCAAAGGAGGACCCGGAGGCCGCCGCCTTTGCGGCCCAGGCAGAGGCGGTAACGATCAACCTGGATCCCGGCTGGAACTGGATCTGGCGGGCCTGGCGGCGGCTGGGTGCGGAGAGGCAGTGGATTGCCGGCGGCATGGGCCCGTCCCAGCCTGCCGACATCCCCTGGACCGCCGTCATGGCATGGGCTGAACGCTACGGGCTGGGGGAGGTGAAGTCTGAACTGCTGGACCATGTGATTGCCGCGATGGACGCGGTCTATCGAGAATGGTGGGCGGAAAAGGCAAGCCGGAAGGAGGCGGGTTAGGATTGCTCGGGTGGGGGAAGATAACCTTTTTCGGTCAGCCAGGATTTCAGGATGCGTTCAACGAGGGATGACACGCTGCGGTCATCATCCTTGGCTGCGCGTTCAAGGGCTTCTTTGAGGTCCGCTGAGACCCTGAAAGATAGTGCGGTCTGCTTGACCATCTCACACATTCTCACACATCAGTTGACGTGTAAGATTATCTCATACAATGTGTGAGGCGCACAAGCGGCCCGGCAAGGAAGTTCCATTTCCCTGCCGGGCCTGACCACATCGAACCTGAAAGGGAGGTCCGGCGATGGCTGACGGACTGAATAGCACAAGGATTGCTCGGCGGCATCTGCTGGGCGGTGTGGCCGTGATGGCCGCGCCCACCTTGCCGGCGGTGGCGGCTGGGGATAATCGGCTGTTGATGGCGTATGATCGGTACACGGCGTTATCACGCGCCATGAACTATCTTGAATCTCCGGTCGGCATTTCCGCCGTAGAGGAAGAGCGGATAGCCGATGAAAGATTTGAGGAAAGCCAGAAATGGCTGTCGATGCTGTTATCCGCCAGCCCGCAGGGGCCGGTGGGGGCTGCGGTTCTGGCCCTGACGGCAATACGCCGGTCTGACGCCGGGATCTGTCAGCGTAGGTGGCATCATGAGTGGGATGGTTATAGCCGACCCATAGATGCCGTTATGGAAGAGACGAATATCCTGCTGTGGAATATCGCGGACTGGGGTCTGCGTCATCGGAGCGTGTGATTATGAGCAACATCATTCCGTTTGCGTTTGAGGGTGCCGATGTCCGCGTCATAACGCCACGGCATGGAGGAGATCAAGACCGACCTGCTGGACCATGGAATCCAGGCGATGGACAAGGTCTATCGGGATTGGTGGACGGCGAAGGCGACGGAGAAAGGGGAGGGGTAGCAGCATAATTGCTGCACAGCGTCTTGGTACCGTCGGCTTTCATTTCACAGACCTGCCGGCTTTCCGGTGCGTCTATGCCATAGAGGCGGATGCGCTGGCCGTGGATTTCCAGCGTGTCACCATCGATCACGCTGGCGGTGCCGGCGATGGTGGTTGGTTGGGCTGCGGAGGATACGGGAGTCAGGAGGAGGGATAGGGCGAGGATGGCAAGGCGCATGGTTGGCCTCATCAGTTAATTAGGCCGGTATCATCCATCTATCTCCCGCCTAAGTCGAGCGGGGCGGAGCGAGAACAATTCACTGGGCGGTCGGTGGGGGCAAGTAGCCCTTTTCGGTTAGCCACTCCCTCATGCCTCTGTTGACTATCCAGGGGAAGGAACGGTCCTCAGCTTCAGACAGCTTCTGGATGGCCTCCAGGATATCTTCATCGAATCTGATGTTGCGGGGGGTGGACTTGCTCACGGCTTCACCATGCTACAGACAGCTACAATCTGTATTGACAGATAACGTAGTGGAATGTAGCTAATTGGAGCGTTCATGGCAATCCATGAACGGCCCGGCAGGAAAGTTGCAGTTTCCCACCGGGCCTGACCACATCGAACCTGAAAGGGAGGTCCGGCGATGGCTGACGGACTGAATAGCACATTATTACCTGTGCCGCCCATTGTGGCGGTGCTGTTGGGGTTGCCCCGGTCGGATGTTGAGGTGGCGGTAGAGGCGCTGATTGCGCATCTGGATGCCATCGACGGTGATCCCGACCTTGAACCCGAGGTCGATTGCTGTGACGGGCATGATGATATCGGCACGGCCAGCGGCCTTTCCCGGCTGCTGGCCAATGATTTCTGTCCGGGGTCTGATGAAGACGCGGAACAGGACAATGAAGATTGCTGCCCGGCGGGCGATGATTGTGGTGTGCCGCGGGGATATCGACCGCCGGTCCAGATCCTGGCCCGGCATGACCTGTCGGGCGGTAATGGTCAGCGGGTTTACCGCCTGCGTGATGGAAAGGTGTTGGTGTTATGAGCAACATCATTCCGTTTGCGTTTGAGGGTGCCGATGTCCGCGTCATGATGCGCGGGGAAGCGCCATGGTTCGTTCTGGCCGATGTCTGCCGGGTGCTGGAGATCGGCAATCCGTCTGATGCAGCCAAGCGGCTGGATGACGACGAAAAGTTAGCCCTCGACAATGTCGAGGGTATCGCGGTGGCGAGGGTCCAGAAGTTCACCATCATTAACGAATCGGGACTTTACTCGCTGGTGATGACCAGCCGGAAGGATGCGGCGAAGCGGTTCAAGAAGTGGGTGACGGCGGAGGTTCTGCCGACCATCCGCCGCACGGGCCGTTACGAGATGCCGGTGACGGCCCAGGCGACGGCGTCGGTGTCGGTATCCATGCCGGCACCCGCACCTGTGCCCGTGAAACGGGATATCCTGTCGTCGCGGGAACGGAACAGCCATATCGGTCTGGTCAAGCTGGTCAATGACCTGTTCGGCCCGGAAAAGGCGGCGGCGATCTATCGTGCATCGCCGCTGCCGCAGGTGGATGGGGCGGTGTCCCCGCCGGCGCTGGACATTGCCGAAATGGATGGGCCGGGATGTCTGGCCCATCTGTTGCGGACCAAGGTGGCCCGCAGCAATCTGACCGTGGCTGATATGGTGCTGGTGGCTCGGCGTGATCCCTACACCCGGTCGCGGCTGGCCGCGACCGGGGTTCTGGTCAATCCGGAAAACTGGGCGCACCATGTCGCCATCGCCAACCAGAATTGCCGGCTTCAGTACGTGTTTACGGACACGGCCTGGGCTGTGGACTGGCGTGCCGCCTTGATGACCCTGCCGGGTGCCCAGCCCAGTCCGGGCGTGATGGGCTTTGGTGGGCCGCCCTGCGGTGCCATCCTGTTGCCTTGGGATGTGTTGGAATTGTTCATGGGGCAGAGAGTCGCGGCTTAGGTCCGGTCTGGATATTTGTCGTCCAAAAAGGCTTTGGCGGCCTCTGCATCGTCAAATTTCTGTCCATCAACCAGTGCGGGGCCTTCGCGTGTTATCTCCACGCGGCGGCCCCGATGGATGAACCAGCGGTTTTCTGGTTGTGGGGTATAGGGGTCCCGGCTGGGCTTGTTTGCGTCGGTTTGGGATTTCTCCCAAAGGTTTACGGAGGGAAGCGTGCCGGGTTGATGGTTGCTGATAACGGTGCTGTTGCGGATCTGGAGGGACGCCTGGATCTGAGACAGCAGCAGGATGATACGACCAAAACCAACAACGGCGATTCCGGATGTAGTGCCGGCAAAAAAGCAGGCGAAAGCCATAAACTTGGAAAAGCCCGGCATTGTCAGAAGGGTAATGGCAGTGATAGCGCTGAGAATGACCGTCAACCATCCGGTTGCGGAGAGGAAGCTGGCAACGCCTTCGTTTGACATGGGTTCGCCCGTCGTAGGGTTGAAAGCATAAAGCGTATCAGAGTTGTTGATATCAATCGACAGGCCGCCCGGCATCGCCGTGGCGGCCTTTTCATTGGAGGTTGCGTTGGCCCGACAGATCGCCCTTCGCCGCACAATCGAACTGTTCATCGAACAGGAATTGGCCCCGCAGGCGCAGTCCGCGCGGCTGGCGGCCTTTGCCCGTGCCAGCCTGCGAGAGGTGATCGAGAGCGGGGAAGGGAGTCCCGCCTATCAGCGGTTTGTGGATGGCAGGCAGGGGGTGGATGAGGAGAGTGTCGCGCCGGGCGGAGTGATCCTGTACCGGTTTGCGCATTGGGCGGCCATCGTGCAGTTCGCCATCAGCTTTTTGCGGCAACGGTCACAGAAAGCCGGCGGGGACTATGCTGAAGGGTTCTATGCCGCGTTTTTTACCGGGGCTGAACAGGCGCGCGGGCGGTTCGTGCCGATAGCAGAGGTAAACCCGGTCATGGTAGGGCCGGGGGTGGTGCGGGTCATTTTCGGCAATTGGCTGCCCTGGTCGCGCAAGCTGGATGTGCAGATCGCTGGAAAGAAGCCGATCCGATTTCGGGTTGCGCCGGGCCTGTTCGATGATTGCGCCAAGGAAATCAACCGGCGTTTCGGCGCGCTGGTTGATGCGCGCCGTCAATATTCCGTGGACCTGGGTGCGCGCCGCTGGGTCGCAAAGACCGGGCCGAGGCGTGGCAAGCCGGTCGAATCCCCGGCCATCGTCATCACCATGAAGCGTTGAGGTCCGACCATGGCATCCATCCAGCGGGTCCAGCAGTTGCGGGTGACCGGGTCGCATGAAAGCGATGTTGCGCAGGGGGCAGCCAAAGATGCGGCGGCGTTGCGCGATATGGCTGATGCCGCTGATCAGGCGGCGGCGGCGGGTGAGAAGCTGGGCCAGAAGGCGCGGGTCACGAATGAGGAGTTGCGCCGCACCGATCCGACGCTGGCTGCCATCAACAAAAAGATCGATGAAAATACGCGCCTGACGGCAGAGACGGCGCGGGCCCACGCCGTTTATGCCAAGTCCGTTAATGAAGTGAGGGGCGCGCAGCAACAAGGTCTTCTGACCGCAGAAGAGGCGACGGAGAAAGAGCGGCGGCTGGCCGTGATCCGGGACAGCGCCATTGAAAAGGCGACAATCCTGGCCGGCCGCATGCGGGAACAGTTCACGGCCGCCGGGATCGCGAACCAGAACATGGCCGACAGTGCCAGCAGCGCCTATCAGCAGCTGCTGTCCAGCCTTGACCCCGTCATGGCGCAGCAGCAGCGGTATCAGGCAGAACTGAACAGCGCCGTCGCCATTGTAGACGCCGCCAATGTCAGCGAACAGGAACGGGCACGGGTGCTGAACCTTGTGGCCGCTGCCTATGACCCGGTGACGATTGCTGCCAATAAGCGGACGGCGGCGGCCGAGGCGGAAATGGTGGCCCTTCGCCGGTCCATCGATCTGGCGCAGGAAGAAGTGCGGGCGCGGGCCACACAGGACAGGTACAATGCCGAGTATGCGCCGGGCCTGACCGGCAGTTCATCGGCCCGCGACAGCGCCGGCGTCTTCGCCGAAGAATTCGCCCGGCAGGACCAGTTGCAGCGCGAACTGGCCGAGACGGCAGCCAAGGAACAGGAGCTGATCGCCACGCGGGAACGGCTGCGGGCGCAATATGATCCGATCTATGCGGTGCAGCAGCGCTACGAGCGGCAGTTGCGAGACATCTCCACGGCCCTGGAAATGCAGGCCATTGATGAGAGGATGGCGGGAAGGGCAAAGGCAGCGGCAACGGCCGATTATCAGCGACAGAGACAAGAGCTATCGAGTTTCTCGGCGGCTAACGATGTTGCGCGTGGTTCGGTCGGACGATTCGGCGTGATTGCCCAGCAGGCCGGCTTTCAGGTGCAGGACTTTTTCGTTCAGGTTGCATCTGGGCAATCGGCGCTGGTGGCATTCGCGCAACAAGCGCCTCAACTGCTTGGCGCTTTTGGCACGATCGGGTCGCTTGCTGGCGCTGCGCTTGCCATCGGTGCTGTCGGACTTCAGTTGGCGGGCGTGGCGGGGAGTGCCAACGCTGCCTCCGTTGAAACCTCTGCGTTTGATAAAGTCATGGGGCCGCTGACCAGAACAATTGATGATCAGTCGAATAGCCTTAAAAACCTGATTGAAAAATATAATGAAGCGAGTGAATCGCAAAAAATACTGACACGTCTTAAGCTCTCTGCGTCAATTGTTGAAACTACTGAGAAGCTTGAGAAGCAGAAAACTGCTTTTGATGATCTTATTCAGTCGGCCCTCGCCGCGCAGGAATTCCAAACGACTGCTGGTAACGTCCCGATTTCGGCAGCGAACATCGTCAAATTCGGGCGTCCGGATTTTGACATCCAGCAAACGCCTAATTTGGCCACGGATCCCGTGGTGCAATTGGGCCTGCAAGTGCGGGAATTACGCAAAAATGGCGATTTCGTCGGCGTCACTGACTTGATCTCTAAATTTGGAAAGGCAGGCGAAGAGGCTGGACGGCAGTTGCTGGACACAGCAACCGCCGTCTCTGATCTCACTGATCAGAACACACGAGCGGCAAGCTTCCTGGAACTTGTGAAACAGGGCCTCGTCAAAAACTACTCTGCCACCACCGATGCGGGTCGAGCGGCGGACGATTACACAGAGACGCTGGCGGGGTTGGCCGGTGAGCGCGCCTGGATCGAAGCGGCCAGACAGGGTGAGGGGGCGCTGCGTGATCTGGCGCGGCAGCAGGCCATCAACACGGCCGAAACCAAAGTTTATCAAGCGGCCCATAAGCAGGCGATGGCTGACGGAGTGGTTTCGGCCCAGGAACTGGCAGAAATCACGCGTGTGACGGCGGAAGCCGGTGACCTGGCTGCTCAGCGCTTCGACCTGGAGGCCACCCGCAAGGGTGCCTTTGGCATGAAGGAGATCGCGGCGGCGACGCGGGCTTATAAGGATGAGCTGGAGGATGTGAACCGGTTCCTGGCTGAACAGGCCGGTGGTGTGACCGAGGCTGAAAAGGCCTATCGGCCGTTCGCGGCGCAGATTGAAAAGATGAACGACCTTCTGGGCCGCAAGGGCCTGTCTGATCCGCAGAAAGAGGAAATTTTCGGCAGGATTGCGCAGTTGGAGACGGCGGGGGCGATTGCGATGGATCAGGCCGCCAGTGACGCAGAACGCGCGCACCAGCAAAGGATGGCTGGCCTGGAGGCGGAAACCTCCGCCATGGAAGATCGCAACCGCATCGCCATTCTGGAGCGCGACGGCACCTATGAGGCGCGGCGCGCCATCAATGACCTGAACACCACCCGCGCGCTGGCCAGCAATGAGGTGGAGCGGCAAGGCGCGGTGGCAGCGGCCATCCGCCGGGGTGAGATCGAGGACCTGACCCGCATCAACGAGCTGTATGGTCGCCGCGCGGGGGCCATCAAGAGTGCGGGCGATACCGCCAATGACAATATCTATGCCGGAGAAGCGCAGCAGTTCAGCCAGTTCGTGCAACAGGCGCTGGTGGATGGCTCTGTTGATGCCAGCTCGATCATTCGTTCCGGAATCGCCAGCGCACTCGACCAGCCCCTGAAGGATTTCTACAAGGATTTCCGCCAGACGCTGGAGGATGCAGCACCCGGCATCGGGAAGATCATCGGCGATAGTCTGGTGGGCAGTGCGCTTGGCGATCTGGTCGGGAACCTGCTGGGCCGGGATGGTGCCCAGAACACCAACGCCAAAATCGGCGGTGCCATCGGTGGGGCGGTCGGCAACTTCCTGCCGGGTGGCAGCAAGGTCTGGTCATTCATCGGCAATGTCGTCGGTGGGCTGTTCGGTCCGGGCAAATCCGACGCCACGGCCGGTGCCCAGATCTATACGCGTGACGACCGGGTGCAGAATTTCGACACGTCCGCGTCGAAACAGGATGCCGGCAACATGTCGGCCCGCGATGCGCTGGCCGGCAGCGTCATGCAATATACCAACCTTCTGGAAAGCATCGGCGGCAAGCTGTCCAGTATCGTGGCGATCGAGGTGGGGTCGCGGGATGGCAATCGCTGGCGCGTCACCGACCCGAACGGCCAGATCGTGCGCAGCGGTGTGACGGCGGTGGGGGATGTCGAGGGCACCCTGTCACAGGTGCTGTCGGCCATCACCGACACCCTGACCGGCATTCCGGACACGCTGAAGGCGCGGTTGCAATCGGTGGATTTCAGCGAACTGTCGCTGGCGGAATCGGATGTCAATTTCATCCTGTCCTATGATCTGGCCATCCGGAAGATGTCCGGCACGTTGGAGGGCGGGGCCGATGCGGTTGAGGCGGCCCGGCAGCAAGTGAAGGACCTGCGCGGTGAGGTGGAGGATTTCAGCGCCACCGCGACCCGGCTGGGTTTTGACACGGCCACCACGGCCGATGCGCTGCGCGCCCAGGTGGAGCGGTTTGCGGGCATCGGCCAGACCGTGCCGCAGATGACGGAGGTGGAGGTGCAGGTCGCCGCCCTGCGCGCCGCCTTTGCCGAGCTGGGGCCGGTTCTTGAGCTGGTGGGATACAGCGCCACCGAAGCGGCGGCCGCTGTGACCCAGGCAGAGGAAACCCGCATGGCGGGCCTGCGGGCCGATGTGTCCGGCCAGCAGGATCGTGCCTATGACAGCCTGATCGGCAATGGCTATCTGAATGATATCCGCGACCTGATCAGCCAGCGCGACAAGGATATCCGCGATGCGCTGGCGGTCGGACTGACCGATGCCGGGGCACAGCGCAATTTCGGCGCTGGCCTGTCCGGGGTTCTGACCAGCGACCTGCGCGCGGACCAGTTGCAGGAGGCAATCCGGCTTTTTGGCGATATCCCGGCGGTGGCGGCGGCGGCCAATGTAGCGCTGGCCAATCTGTCCAGTGGTATCGAGGAAACGGCCAGCGCTGCCCGTAGTGCCGCCGATATTGCCAGCGAGCGGGCGGGTCTGGAGGTGCGGTTGATGGAGTTGCAGGGGGACAGTGCCGCCCTGCTGACCCGGCAGCGCGACGCCCTGGATATCAACAACCGGGCCCTGTTCGATCAGGTGCAGGCAGCCCAGATCGCTGCCGACACGACGCGCGAGCGGCAGGGTCTTGAGGAGCAGTTGTTGCGCGCCCAGGGTGATGTCGTGGCGTTGCGCGATCGGGAACGGTCGGCGCTGGCCGAGAATAACCGCGCCATCTATGACCAGATCAAGGCGCTGGAAGATCAGGCGTCGGCGCTTGAGGCGACGACGCGGGCGGCCAGCGTGACGGCGGGGCTGCAAGAGCGGCTGCTGACGGTACAGCAGCGCAACGACCCTGATGCGGCCATCCAGGCGCTGTACCGGCGCCAGCAGGCGGAGTTCGCGGCGGGACAGGCGGCGGGATATTCGGCTGAACAGCTTGGCCTGCTGACACGCGCGCTGGCCGGGGAGATGGTCGACGCTGTTGAGGATCTGAATGCGCAGACACAGGCGACGGCCGATCAGTTGCAGATCCGGCTGTTGCGGGCGCGGGCCGCTGATCCGTTGTTGTCTGAGGTAGCGCGCACAGCGTTGGAAAGTCAGGCCACACAGATCGAGCGGGCGCGGGAATTGGCCAGTGCCGGCAATGACAATGTCGCCGCCATGCTGCGGGCCATTCATGCCGCCGATGATCTGGCCAGCGCCAACCGGGCGCAGGCCGATGCGGCGGCAGAGGCGGCGCGGCAGGCCGAAGAAGCGGCGGCAGCTCTGGACCGGATCCGTGGCATCGGGGGCAATATCCGGGGGTGGGTCGATCAGGCGCGCGCCGGCGGGATCGAGAATTATCTGTCGCCCGCCGAACAATTGACCAATGCCCGTAATCAGTACAATGCCCAACTGAATCTCGCGTCGGCCAACGATAATACGGCGCTGGGTGCCATCACCGGTTATGCGCAGCGTTATGTCGATGCCCTGCTGGCCAATGGCGCATCGGGCACCGATACCGATACGGCCATCAAGAAAGTCCTGGCGCAATTGGATGCGCTGCCCGCCGTCCGCAGCTTTGACCAGCAGCAGATCGACCTGCTGGGCCAGATCCGCGACGCGACCATAAAGAGCGGGGCGGATATGGCGGTCGCCGTGTCCCGCCTGCCCGCAGGGGCCAGTGCCGCACAGATCGCCGACGCGCTGTCGCCCTATTTCGGCACGCTGGACAACAATCTCGATGGGATGATCAGCCTGTCTGAATTCAAGGCGGCGATTGCCCCGTTGGCTACCGATGCCGTGGCGGCGGCCTGGTTCAAGGAGCTGGATGCCAATGGCGATGGCATGCTGTCGCGGCAGGAGATCGCGAATAAAAACATTGCCAGTTTGGCTGAGGCTGTTTCCCGCTTGCCGGCCGGGGCCAGTGCCGCGCAGATCGCCAGCGCGTTGGCGCCCTATTTCAGCACGCTGGATAATAATCTGGACGGGATCATCAGCCTGTCAGAATTCAAGGCAGCAATTGCACCGCTGGCCACCGATGCTGTGGCCGCCGCCTGGTTCAAAGAACTGGACGCCAATGGGGATGGCATGCTGTCGCGTCAGGAGGCGACGACGCGCGCCACATCCGGGCTGTCAGGGGGGAATGGCGGGACGTTGCAGGCGATCAGTGATCTTGCCTATGGTGGCAATCGCGACCGCATTACGATCGGGGACGCCATCGTCAGGCAATTGGGGACGGTTGGTATCCTGATTTCGGACGGCAGCCAGCGCCTGTCCAACCTGCATCGGTGGCTGTCGGATGTATGGGTGGTCATGTCCGGCCTGCTGGACAAGACCAAATATAACACGGCGGAGACAGCGAAGAAGCTGGGCGGTGGCTATGCCTATGCCGGCGGTACTGATTACCATCCTGGTGGCTGGGCCATGGTGGGTGAGCAGGGCCCCGAGCTGGCCTTCCTGCCGCAGGGGGCAGCCGTGGCGACGGCAGCGGAAAGCCGGGCGGCGCTTAACCGTCCGCGATCCGTTATGATGCCGGCGCCGATGCCCGCTGCGAACCACAATGCCGCCGCCGATCCACGGATCGCGGACGAAATCAAGCGGCAGAATGCGCTGATGGCCGAACAGAACAAACTGCTGGCCGAGCAAAACCGTCTGCTGCGCGGGCAGGGCGAAACGCTGGACGACATCGCAGACAGCAATGCGCGCATGGTCGATAATCGGCTCCGCCCGATTGTCGGTCGCCGTGCCGCGGCGATGGGGGGCTGAGCCATGGCATGGTTGTTTCGTGCCCAGCCCTACAGCGCGGCGGCGGGGGCGGTGGTGCCGCTATATCTGTCTGATGTCGGCTTCATCACGGAACCCGCCGACAGCCCGTCCAATACCTATTGGGACCGGCGTCTGCGGGTTGCGCTCTCCCTGCGCCGGGCGCTGTTCGCCGCCGGCGATGTGGGCGGGCGGTCGGAGATCGGTGGTGGCGCCACCGTGGTGGAAAACCTCGATGGCGCGCTGGATGGCTGGGGCCAATATGATTGGGACGGCCGGCAGATCGATATCTGGTACAGCGCCAAGGACAAGCCGCACTGGGCGGATTTCGGCCTGGTCTGGAGCGGGACGGCGGACCGGTTTGTGCCCGGCGGGGATGAGGTGCGGGTCGAGTTGCGGGACCTGTCATTGCTGCTGGAGCGGTCATATCAGGTCAACCGTTTCGCGGGCACGGGCGGGGCGGAAGGGTTCGCGGAACTGGCGGGGCGGCGGAAACCGCGCGCCATGGGGCGGCCC
>NZ_JAGOGJ010000234.1 GCF_017996735.1 Niveispirillum sp. | reverse complement strand
GCCGCGATTTCCTCGCCGCCAAGCGTCGCACCGAAGCCGAGGTGATGTTGCCAGCAGGCCCCAAGGTGGCCCTCACCGGCGGGACCGACTTCAACGATCACCGCCTTATCTGGGGCAAGCTCGACCAAGTCCGGACCAAGTATCCCGACATGGTCCTTCTTCACGGTGGTAGCCAGAAGGGCGCAGAGCTCATCGCCGCCAAATGGGCCGAAGCCCGCGGCGTCACCCAGGTCGCCTTCAAGCCCGACTGGACCAAGCACGCCAAGGCCGCCCCCTTCAAGCGCAACGACGCCATGCTGGATGTCCTGCCCGTGGGCGTCCTCGTCTTCCCGGGCAACGGCATCCAGGAAAACCTCGCCGACAAGGCCAAGAAGCTCGGCATCCCGGTTGTGAAGTTCGAGAGGGGGGCGTGAGCCCCCTGCCAACTTACTCGGGGCGAAAGGCCACTCGCCCCGAGTAGATGGTCAATCAAATCGAAGCTGGCAGCTCTCGCGCCGCCGCCGACTGCATGTCAGCCAAGCTGGCATTCCGTCGGGCAAGGGTTTCGTGCCATTCCTGCGCCTCACGATCCTTGAAGAAGCCGGCCGTTGGCGCCGGCCACATGTTCCAAATCATTCGACGATGGACACATCTGCAAAATCTGGACATCAGAGCCGGATAGATTCATCCTCGATCCGATCCACCAGATGCCGGGACAGAACACCTAATGCAACGCTCCCTACCCAGGCATGTGCAGGGAGCGTCGGCGGAACGGCGTCTGCGCGGCACCTCGGGCGTCGTGCGAAATAGGATCGCCATCGCCGGACGAGGTCGCCCCAGCATCACTGACCAGGTGGCAGAACACCGACCCTTCCCCGGATGTGCGGGTCGGGGGCAACTGGGTTTCACAGCGAGGCATGCTGACGGGGCAGCGTCGGAACAGCGCGCAGCCTGAGGAGGGTCCGGCCCTGTCGTCAAGCTTCAATGCCGTGCCGGCAGCGTCGATCAACCCGCTGGCCGCCTGCAATCCGCGCGTATAGGGGTGCCGGGCCTCGCGATAGAGCATCCGGCGCCCGCATTCTTCCATGATCCCGCCATGATAGAGCACGACAACCCGGTCGCACACATAGCGCGTGGCCGCCAGATCGTGAGAGATGAACAAGGCGGCGAACCCGGCGCTGCTTTGCAATTCGCGCAGAAGGTTCAGGATCTGGGCCTGTACCGACACGTCGAGGGCGCTGACGGCCTCGTCAAAGAGGATGAATTTCGGGTTCGTGATCAGCGCGCGTGCGATAGAGACACGTTGCCTCTGACCGCCCGAGAGTTCATTCGGGAACCGGTTTCCGACACCGCTGGCAAGGCCGACGCGTTCGAGCATTTTGTCGACCTGTTTGCGGGCCTCGGTTGCAGAGAGGTGCCTGTCGATCTTTAGCGGCTCCGCCACAGAATGGGCCACTCTCAGCGACGGGTTGAGTGACATGCGCGGGTTCTGCAACACGGCGGCCAGCTGACCCTTGAGCTGTTTGCGGTCAAGTTTCGCGATTGGCGTTCCGGAAAATTCGATCGTCCCGCTTGTCAGTTCCTGAAGACCCAGACAAACCCGCCCCAGTGTGGTCTTGCCAGATCCGGATTCGCCGACCAGCCCGACGATCTGGCGAGGCTTGATATCGATGCTGACATTGTGAAGCGCGTTGACGATCCGGGGCGCCCAAGGCGGGCCGGATCTGAACTGAACGCTGGCATTCCGGATCGAAATGATGGTGGTCATGATGCCGCCTCGCCGTGGATGTCACCCAACCGGATACAGGCGACTTTCGAAGATCCGCACGCAACCAAGGGCGGAAAACCGGCGCTGCACGGTGCGGTACGATAGATGCAGCGATCCGCAAAGGCACACCCCGGGGCGCGTGAGATCGACGGAGGCGGCGAGCCTTCCAAGCTCTGCAGCACCGCGTCTTCTCCCTCCTGGCCGGGTTCCGACGCCAACAGCGCCATGGCATAAGGATGGCGGGGGCCGACGATAAAATCCTCTGCCGGTGCAATTTCGACAAACCTGCCCGCATACATTACGCCGATCCGGTCGCAATAATTTGAAATAACGGGGATATCGTGGCTGATGATGATCATCGCCGAGCCGATCTCGGCACACCACGCCGTCAGAAGATCCATGACGCTGCACCGGATCGAGGCATCAAGCGCCGCCGTGGGTTCATCGGCGATCAGCAGCCTAGGTTTGCGAATGAGCGCCATTGCGATCACCGCCCGCTGCGCCATCCCGCCGGACAGCTGATGCGGATAACTGGGCAGCACCCGGCGCCAGTCGGTCAGCCCGACATGTGCCAGGGCCTCAATCGCCTTTTGCCTCCAGGCGGATGCGGAAATCAGCCGCCTGAACTGGGCGCCGATGGTCTTGGTCGGATCCAGCGTGTTCATCGGGTCTTGAAACACATAGGCAATGTCATTCGCCCGATAGCTCCGCAGCTCCTGGCCAGAAAAGGACAGCACGTCCTTTCCGCCAAACGTAATATGGCCGTTTTCCACCACGCCGGCCGGCCCCAAAAGCTTGCCGATGACCGATGAAAACGTCGATTTTCCGCAGCCGCTTTCACCGATGATGCCAAGGATCTCGCCCTGAGCCAGAGTCAGCGAAACCTCAAGCAGCGCGGTGACCAGATGATCCCTGGTGCGGTAGGAAATGGTCAGGCTTTCAACATTCAGCAGATCTCTCATCACCTCATTCCTCCAGGCAGCGGGCGCGGACGGGGTCGAAAAAGACCCGCAACCCTTCGCCGATCAGGTTGGTGCTCCAGATCGCGATCACGAGGAATATGGCGGGTCCAAAAACCAGCCATGGCGCGACAGTGATGTAGACGCTGCCTTCGCGCAGCAGCGATCCAAGTGATGCCGCCGGCGGTTGCGGGCCGAGCCCGAGAAAGCTCAGCGCGCTTTCCACCAGCATGCCGATGGATATCGAATATGCCACTTGGGTGACCACGGGAACTGAAATGTTGGGCAGGACATTCACCAGCAACAGGCGCGCCGGCGATGCACCGGACAACCATGCGATGGTGACGTAATCGGTCCCGGTGACCTCCATTGCGGCGGCGCGCACCACTCGGACGATCGGCGGAAGCGTCACCAGAATGATGGCGCAGATCGCGGCGAACTCACCCGGGCCGACGATGGCCGTGATCAACAGCCCCATGAGTACGGCCGGAAAGGAAAAGACGATGTCCGAAAATCGGCTGATGATCTCGTCCAGCGCCTTGCCGGAATAGGCAGCGATCAACCCGATAGCTACTCCGGCCACCGAGGCAAGCAGCACAGCGATGGCCGACAACAAGATGGTGATCCGGGCACCTTGCAGCACCCGTGAGAGCATGTTGCGGCCAAGATTGTCGGAGCCGAAAACCAGATCGGCGCTAGGCTCGGACAGCCGTGGATGCGCCGCCACTTGATCGGGCGGATCGAGCGGCAGAAGCGGCGCCAGCAAGGCAACAAGGATCAGGACCATCATCGTCACGGACGCGGTGCCCGCCAATCTGTCGGCCCGGTTGAAGTCGCGCCAGTGGTGGATCACAGGCTGCAAGATCATTGCCTTATCCCTTGCGCAGGCGCGGATCGATCAGCCCATAGGCGACGTCGGCAGCCATGTTGATGAGGACAACGGCACAGGCGATCACCAGGACCGTCGCCTGCACGATGGGATAGTCACGATTGAGCAACCCCTGCACAAGAAAGCGTCCCATGCCAGGAACTGAATAGACATATTCGACGATAATCGCGCCACCGATAAGATAGGCCAGATAGATCGACAAGGTCGTCACCAGAGGATTCGAGATATTGCGCAGGACATGGCCCCGCACGATGTCGCGCGGTTCCTCGCCCCTTGCCTGTGCGGCCATGATGTAATCCTTTGACAGAACGCCGATCACGGCATTGCGCGTAGTGGTGATGAAGAGCCCGATTCCGACCGCCGACAGGGTCGCAGCCGGCAGGATGACCGATTTGATGTGGCCGATGGCATCTTCGTGCCAAGGCACCCACTGACCCACGGTCAGGCCAAGCGAATAGCGCGAGAACACATAGAGAAACACGCTGGCAATCACGAAATCGGGCACGCTCATGATGAAGCTGCCGGCCACCCGCGCAATGCCCGAGACGGCAGTCCGGCGATGCGCCAGCCCCGACCAAAGGCCCAGCGGGATGCCGATCAGGGCAGAGGTGATGGTGGCCAGGACGGCAAGCTCGATCGTGACCGGCACCCGTGTGGCAAAGCTGTCCGCGATCGGATCCTGGGTGATCAGCGATATTCCCAGATCGCCTGTCGCAACAGCGCTCAGCCATTTGACATATTGCACCGGAAGCGGTTGGTTCAGCCCGAATTTATCGGCAATTTGTTGACGCAGCTCCTCGGGCCCGCGCGGTGCAAGGACATCTTCGAAACTGCCCGGCAGCATGTGGATGGCGACAAAGATGAACATTGACACACCGATCAGGGTAAGCAGCGCGCTGCCGACCCTGAAGGCGATGAATTTGAGGATCTGCGACATAATGCTCAGGAAAGCTCGAAAGTTTCGGCATTGCGCAAGGTATGCGCGTAGCCTTCTACAGTGGCGAGCTTGGCTTGCAGCCTGTCCTTGCGATAGGCGATCGTGTCCTGCCGCGTAACTAGCGGAATGACATTCGCGGAGGCGTCGATCTTCTCGCACAGATCCTGCAGCACCGGCCCCCGTGCGTCGCCGCCGGTCTGATAGGCCGCATCGATGGCGGCATTGACCGCGTCATCATGGACCACGTGGCCCGCAGTAAATCCGGCCACACCGGGATTCCACCACAGTGTCGAGATCGCCGGGTCGGCATAGCCCGCATACCAGGTGATCGTTGCCTCGAACTGGCTCGGGTTGTCGATCCAGGCGCGCTGCACCCAGATGCCTTCATCCACCACTGCGATATTCGCGGTCAGGCCGATCTTGGCGACACCCTGAGCGATCACCTGTGCCATCTGGATATCGGCGGGGATGTTGCGCACCAGAAGTTCGAACGCGAGTTCTTCGTTGCCCGACTCGGCGACAAGCTGTCTGGCCCGATCCAGATCCTGGCCGAAATTCGCAAGTTTCGATGTATCGCAGACCCCGAAAGACGGCGCCATCACCGCGGTCGGCTGGCCGCCGCCGCCAAGCGCGATACTGGCGATGAGATCGCGATCAAGGGTCAGCGCCACAGCCTGGCGCAGCTTAACATCCTGGAACGGCGACTGATCCCAAACGGCGTTCAGGCCCAGAATGTAGTAATTGGTCACTTCCTGGAC
>NZ_JAGOGJ010000108.1 GCF_017996735.1 Niveispirillum sp. | reverse complement strand
TGGCCCGGCTGGAGATGACGCTGGGCGCCGTGGAGCGCGACCGGGTGGAGGTCTGGCACGAACTGGGCCGGCAGGGCGTGGCCGACAGCCTGTATACGGCACGGGTGGTCAACCGCCTGATGGCCGATAAGGCGCAGCGCGATTTCGACAGCGCGCCTGTCATCTGGCGCTATACCAACAATGTCCGGATCTGGGCCCAGGGGGAGCGGCCGGCGCGGCAGATGCTGGCGATCGAATTCCCCGCCGATTCGGGCTATGCGGTGCAGGAAGTGACCTTCGTTTCCGCATCGCGCGCCGGGGATCGCCCATGATTGCCAGTTGGATGAACCTGATCAGCCTGTTTGCGCTGGCCTTGGCGGGGTCCGGTCTGGTCATGGCCGGACGGCGCCTGATGGCTGTCATTCGCATCGTCGAACGCAAATTGTCGCGTGCGGTGGACGAGAAGAACATGGTGGCCGCCGCCCTGCGCCATGCGAAGAAAGAGGATGCCGCCATCCGTCAGGCGCTGGAGGAGGCGGACCGCCATATCGTGCAGATGCAGGGCATCATCACCATGGCTGAAACCCGGATCGAACGGCTTCGCGCCACGCCCCGCCGGGTGGTTTCCATGCTGGATCGCCAATGGAACCGATTCGACCGGTTATGGTGTCTGAAGATCGACAATCCATCGCTGGGCGGCTGGAATGATGGAAAGTTGCTGTACGGATTCGCCCGATCGGGCGATGATCTGGCCCGGCGGGTGGCGGCAGAATATTCGCCGAGGGATGGTTTTGTCACCGGCACGCCGATGGTTGTCGATCTGTCGGATGACGGGGCGGGGCAGTCGGGGTAGACCAGTAATAGGGACGCTTCCGGATGAAGGGCGGGGGAAAGATGGATTTCCAGGTTGCCGGTGAAACGCTGGACGGGGCCGAACGGGCCCGCATCGCTGCGGAACTGGGCCTGCCTTTGGCCGATGGCGGCCCCCATGGGGAGGGGGCGCTGGTCCGCGTGATCGCAGAGGGGGCGGCAGCCGACCTGATTTCCGCGCTGCGTTCGGGTTGCGCCGCCATCGTGGAAGAGGGCCCGCCGGGCACCATGCCCACCGCGAAGCTGAAGGCGGCGCTGGAACAAGGGCACCTGCTGGTTTCGCTCACGACACGGCTGGCCTGGACGCTGGATACGGCGGCCCAGTTCTGTGAAGGGCTGCTGGCGCGCGGCCTTTTGCCGGTGTTGGTTCGGCATGACGCGGAACTGTCGCTGCATGAGGCCATCATCAATGCCGTCCTGCATGGCAACCTCGCCATGGGCGGGTCGCTGGTGGATGATCCCAGCCAGTTCGACGCCTTCTGCCAGCGGCTGACGGCAACCCTGGCCGATCCCGACAAGGCGACCCGGCGTGTCGACCTGTCCGCCTGGGTGGCAGACGGGTACCTGCATATCCGCATCGCCGATCAGGGTCGTGGCTATGACCCCGACAGCATCCGCCCCCCGGTGAATGTGGAGGCGAAGTCGGGGCGCGGGCTGGAGATCATGCGGGTCATGTCGTCCGGCCTGACCGTTACCGATGGCGGGCGGACGGCCACGCTGGCCTTTGCGGTTTGACAGTCAAGGGAACATGAAGTGACCGACTTGCGGGTTCACCAGGGCGACATCACGGCCCTGGATGTCGATGTCATTGTCAATGCGGCGGCGCCCGGCCTGGGCAGTGGTACCGGCGTGTCCCGCGCCATCCATGACGCGGCGGGGCCGGACCTGTTCGCCGCCGCCACCGCGCTGGACCCGGTGGGACGCGGCGATGCCGGGATCACCCCCGGGTTCGGGTTGAAGGCCCGCTGGGTGGTGCATGCGGTCGGCCCTGTTTTCGTGACCGGCAAGATGGGAGAGGACAAGGTCCTGGCCCGCACCTACCGCCGGGCACTGGAACTGGCGGTGGAAAAGGGTGCGCGTTCCGTGGCGCTGCCCGCCATCTCCACCGGTGCCTATCGCTTCCCCAAGGGTCTGGCGGCCCAGATCGCGGTGGCGACGGTGCGCGCCTTCGTCGCGGAATGGCCCGACGCGTTGGATCAGGTCTTGTTTGTCGCCACCGGCGGGGACAACATCGGGGCATTGACGGCGGCCCTGTCCGCCCAACCCTGAAACCGGTCCGGAGGAAACCCATGCCCACCGTCGTGATCACCGGTGCCAATCGTGGCATCGGCCTGGAATTCGCCCGGCAATATGCTGCCGACGGCTGGAAAGTCATCGCCACCGTCCGCGATCCGTCGCAACCCGGCGGGCTGTCCGATGTGGCGGGTGTGGAGCTGTTCGCACTGTCCGCCGATGACCCCGCATCCATTGCCGGCTTCGGTGCCGCCCTGGCGGGCCGGTCGATCGACCTGCTGATCAACAATGCCGGCATCATGGGGCCGGACCTGCCCCGGCAGTCGAAGGACGGGATCGACGCAGAGGGCTGGCTGCTGGCCATGAAGGTCAACGCCCTGGCCCCGATCCTGGTGGCGCAGGCCCTGAAGCCACATCTGGCAGCGGGCGCCAAGGTGGCGACCGTCTCCAGCCAGCTCGGTTCCATCACCGAGAACGAGGTGGGGGGCATGTATGCCTACCGCGCGTCGAAGGCTGCCATCAACATGGGCAACCGCAGCCTGGCGGCCGATTGGCGTGACGATGGCATCACCTGCCTTGTGCTGCATCCCGGCTGGGTGCAGACGGATATGGGCGGGCCCAAGGCGCCGGTGACGCCCCCGGACAGCGTGGCCGGCATGCGCCGCGTCATTGCCGCCGCAACCCCGGCCGACAGCAGCGCCTTCTTCGCCTTCGACGGACGGCGCATCCCCTGGTGACGGGAGGAACGAATGAGCATTGATGCCATCGATTTCTATTTCGACTTCGCTTCACCCTATGCCTATCTCGCCTCCGTGCGTGTCGATGCGCTGTCGGATCGGGTGGGGCGGCCCGTGCGCTGGCGCCCCATCCTGCTGGGGGCCGTGTTCAAGATCAGCGGCGGGCAGCCCAACCTGAACAAGCCCTTGCAGGGCGACTATCTGCGCCATGATGTGCCGCGTTGTGCCCGGCTGTGGGACATTCCCCTGCATCAGCCGCTGCCCAGCCCCTTCCCGTCCCTGGCGGCGTCGCGGGCCTTCTACTGGCTGGATCAGGTGGGGGGAGAGCATAGTCCCGCCGCCCTGGCCCGCGCCGTGTTCCAGGCGCATTGGGCCGAAGGACGCGACATGGCCCTGCCTGAGAATGTGCTGGATGTGGCTGCCAGCCTGGGGCTGGACCGCGACGCGGTGGAGGCGGGCATCGCCCTGCCGGAGGTGAAGGAGCGATTGCGGGCGGAAACCGAAGCCGCCATTGCCCGTGGCGTCTTTGGCGCGCCGTTCTTCTTTCTGGGCGACGAGCCCTTCTGGGGGGCCGACCGCATGGACCAGATGGAGGATTGGCTGCGCCGGGGCGGGTGGTGAGGGGTCACCCCACATCCACCCCATCCAGGTCGTAGAGCAGGCCGAAGCGATGGCGTTTGGCGGCCCAGTCCTCGGCCAGCATTTCGAACAGATGCACGTCGCGGGGCTGTCCGTCCTTCAGTGCCTGCTCCTTCAGCACCCCGACATGGCGATAGCCCAGCAGCGTCTGGCCCTTCAGGACTTTCTCATTCTCCGCGAAGATCTGGTTCACCAGCTTGCGCAGGCCCATGCGGTGGAAACAATGGTTCAGCATGGGGGCGAAGTTCAGGGCGCCGATGCCGGTGCGGCCGCGCCGGTCGCCCATATAGACGCCGATGGTCCCGATGCGCCATTCGGCATGGGTCACCGTGATGCTGCCATAACCGACATCGACCCCGTCCACCTGGATGATGCGGTGCAGATAATCGCTGCGGGTGTTGGATTTCTCGATCCAGGCGCGCTGGCGGTCCACGTCGTCGGGAACCTCGGAAAAGGATTGGGACGCGATCTCCGGCAGGCGGCGCCAGCCCAGCAGCAAAGCGGCGTCATCCGGGGTGGGCAGGCGGAAGCTCAACGGGCGGGTGGTCATTCCGTCTCCAGAAGCTGGGTGAGGGTGGCATGCAGATCACCGATACGCTGTTCCCGCCAGCCCAGGATGCCGGGACCGGTGGCGGCGGCGCGGGCCGCCTGTACCTGTTCGCACACGGGGCGGTCCTCCTCGATCACCTGACGGGCGGAAGCAGTCAGCATGGCGACCAGCCCGCGCCGGAAACCGGCGGCCCTGGCATCGGCCGTCGCGGCGCCGGGCAGGAAGATCCGCCATTCCAGCCGTGACCGGTCCACCGCCAGTGGCACAACCCGATGCACGATCACCATGGTGCTGAAGAAGCTGGCCACATACAGGTCGGGGAAGATGAAGACATGATCGTAGCGGTCCTGATCCGCGAACCGGCGCAGGGCGCCGCGCGCCACCAGCTTGCCCCACCATGTCGCGGTATCATCCGCCAGTTTCCAACTGGACCGGCTGTGCGGCCCGGCCCTTTGCGTGGCCAGATGGCGGCGCCAGTCGGCATCGACGGCGGGATGGATGGTCTGCGGATGGATGGTGGAGCCATGGAAATCGTCCAGGGTATTCTCCACCAGGATTTTCCAGTTGGCGGCGAATTCCACGGCGTCGCGGGCGACCGGGCTGTCCAGGGCGGCGGATCGTGTCGTCAGATCGGCCGCGAAAGGACCCAGCCAGTCCGCCAGGGGTGGGGCATCCGCCCCCTGCCGCCGGAACAGGAAGCTGCCGCAGGCGGCAATGTCGGCCCCCTCCACCCCATCGCCGGTCAATCCGGCATATCGCCAGGGCAGGCGGCCGGCCAAGGCCCGTTCTTCCGTCCCATACGCCGCCGGGTCCGTGAACCAGCGCGGCGGCAGCAGGGAGTGGCGCGGCGGTGGCTGGTCATAGTTCAGCATGCGCCCACCCTGATCCGGGTGGAGCGGTGGCGGATCGTGCCGTCCGCTGAAATGACCGAGCCGTCGGGCAGGGTCCCCGTTCCCTGGTCCACCCAGCCGGCGGGAAGGGCGGGGTCGGCGGCCGCATCCAGATGCACAAAGACCAGTCCGCCCGCCACCGCAACGCCGACCGGCGGCAGCGCGAGCGCCCGCCGCCCGGCATCATCCAGATGGAAATCGCTGTCGTTGAAGGGGATGGCCTTGGGCACGCCGTCGGCATCATAGACCCAGGCATGGTAGGGGCAGCGCAGCGGCCCCTTGCCGGCCGGTTCCGTCAGCATCAGGGCGAAACGGTGCGAACAGACATTGCGGAAACCGCGCAGGGTGCCGCCGAAATTGCGCACCACAACCGGGACATTGCCGATCCAGCCGGTGATCCATTGCCCATGGTCGGCCAGATCCCCCGCATGTCCCAGCAGCGCCCAACCCGTCATGCCGTCCGCCCCCCATCCACCACCATGGCGGTGCCGGTGATCCAGCGGGCGGCGCCGGACAGCAGGAAGCAGATGGCATTGGCCACGTCTTCGGGATGGCCGAAACCCAGGGGTTGCAGCTTTTCCAGATGGTCGATCTGGTCGGCGTTCAGCTTTTCAAAGCCGCGCTCGATCAGTTCGGTCATCACGATGCTGGGCACCACACAATTGACCCGGATGGCATCGGGCAGCAATTCGGCCGACAGGCCCTTGGTGGCCGCGATGATGCCCCCCTTGGCCGCCGCATAGACGACATTGGCGGGCGATGCCGCCGTCGCGGCGGTGGAGGAGATATAGACCAGACTGGCCTTCTCCGCCTTCACGCCCTTCTGCCGCAACCCTTTGGCCAGCGCCAGCGACGCGCCCAGATTGGTGCGCATCACCTCGTCGAAAAAATCCGCCTGGAAGATGCGGATGGGGCGCAGGGTCTGGATACCCGCGCAATGGGCCAGACCATCAATGGGGCCATTGGCCTGGGCCGCGGCCTTCATCCATCCGGGGATGGCGTCGATGGCCGACAGATCGAAGGCGTCGGCCCGGTGTCCGTCGCCGGGAAGTTCTGCCAGCGTCGCAGAAAGCCGTGACGGGTCGCGGCCGGTCACGGTCACGCGCGCACCCAGCCGTGCCGCCAGCAGGGCGGTTGCCCGGCCGATGCCGGCGGACGCGCCGGTGACCAGGATGTGACGGCCTGACAGGTCCATGGGATTGACGAGAGCGGGCATGGTTTACCCTTTGATGAGACGGGTCAATGCGGCCACCACCCGGTCATGGTCATGCATGGACATGGCAGGATAAAGCGGCAGGGACAGGCAGCGATCATACCAGGCCTGGGCGCCCGGCAGGATCAGGTCACCATAGAGGCGGCGGTAATAGGGCTGGGTATGGACGGGAATGTAATGGACCTGGCTGCCCACGCCATCCTGGCGCAAGGCCCCCATGAAGGCGGCACGGTCCAGACCCAGGGCGGTGAAGTCGATCAGGGCGACGTAAAGATGCCAGCCGGCGGACACGCCCGGAACTTTCGCCGCAGGACGCAGGACGGGGGCCAGGGGGGCCAGCGCCGTGTCATAGGCATCGACCAGCGTCTGGCGCGCGCGGACAAAGGCGTCCAGCTTGGCCAGTTGCGACAGGCCCAGGGCCGCCTGGATATCCGTCATCCGGTAATTGAAGCCCAGATCCCCCATTTCATAATACCAGGGGTTGGGCCGGCCATCGGCGGCGGTGGCGGCGGCAATATCGCTGAATTCGGCCGGATCGCGCGTCATGCCATGACTGACGGCGGCGCGGATGCGTTTGGCCAGGGCATCGTCATGGGTGGTGACCATTCCCCCCTCGCCGGTGGCCATGGTCTTCACGGGGTGGAAGGAGAAACAGGCCAGGTCCGACCGGTCGCAGGCGCCCACGGCGACCATGCTGCCATCGGCCCCGGCCAGGCGCGTGCCCACGGCATGGGCCGCATCCTCTATGATGAACAGGTCCCGTTCGCGCGCCAGGGCGGACAGGCCCGCCATATCGGCCGTCTGTCCCGCCAGATGCACCGGGGCCAGGGCCCGCACCCGCCATCCCATCGCCTCGGCCCGGCGGATGGCCTCCTCCGCATCCTGGCGGCGCATCAGGCCGGTATCGGGATCGACATCGGCAAAGACCACCTGGGCGCCGACATAGCGCACGGCATTGGCCGTCGCCAGAAAGGTGACGCTGGGCACCACGACGGCATCGTCGGGTGTCAGATCCAGG
Organism: Niveispirillum sp.; assembly: GCF_017996735.1. Lineage (GTDB taxonomy): Bacteria > Pseudomonadota > Alphaproteobacteria > Azospirillales > Azospirillaceae > Niveispirillum. The sequence goes on along the minus strand of NZ_JAGOGJ010000108.1, from coordinate 14,906 downwards.
GCCTGCATGCACAGGTGCAGGGCCGCCGTGGCGTTGGCACAGGCGATGGCGTGGCGGGCGCCCACCTTCTCGGCAAAGCTCCGCTCGAACCAGCCGATGGAGGGTCCTTGCGTCAGCCAGTCGCCCCGCAGCACCTGTTCGACGGCGGCGATGTCGGCCTCGTCGATCCATTGCCGCCCATAGGGCAGAAAGCGACCCGTCACGAAGACCGCTCCAGCAGGGCTCGCATCGCGTCCGCCGACAGCCATTCCGGGTTGGTGTCGCTGCGATAGCTGAACCCGTCGGCCACTGGCACCGCACCCTGCTTGGCATAGGGGCCGCGATCCCACCAGTTGAAGGCGGGTTCGATGATGTAGCGGTCGGGCAGTTCCATCGTCTGCCGCGCATCATCCTCGGTGATCATGATCTCGTGCAGCTTTTCGCCCGGCCGGATACCCACGATGCGGTGCGGCAGGTGGGGGGCCATGGTGCGGGCCAGATCGACGATGCGCATGGACGGGATCTTGGGCACGAATATCTCCCCCCCCTGCATCATGGTGAAGGAGGAGGCGACAAAATCCACGCCCTTGTTCAACGTGATCCAGAAGCGGGTCATCCGCTCGTCCGTGATGGGAAGCTCTGTCGCCCCCTCTTCGATCAGACGGCGGAAAAACGGCACGACGGAGCCGCGCGACCCGACCACATTGCCATAGCGCACGGCGGCAAAGCGTGTCCCCACCGAGCCCGACAGGTTGTTGGAGGCCACGAAAATCTTGTCCGACGCCAGTTTGGAGGCGCCATAGAGGTTCACGGGGCTGGCCGCCTTGTCCGTGGACAGGGCGACCACCTTCTTCACCTTGTTGGCCAGCGCCGCCTGCACCACGTTTTCCGCCCCGTTGATGTTGGTGCGGATACATTCGATGGGATTGTATTCGGCCGTCGGCACATGTTTCAGGGCCGCCGCATGGATGCAGTAATCGATCTCCCGCATTGCCATGGACAGGCGCTGCTGATCACGGACATCGCCGATGAAGAAGCGCAGCGCATCGCGATTATCCATGTTCGCGAATTGCTGCTGCATCTCATACTGCTTGAACTCATCGCGGGAGAAGATCACCACGCGGCGTGGCTTGCCATGTTTCAGCAGAAAACGCGTGAATTGCCGGCCAAAGGTACCGGTGCCGCCGGTGATCAGGATGGACGCGCCCTTGAACAGGGCGGGGGCGCGGGTGGGCTCGGTGCTCATCGGATTCCGGTTCGCTGGCGGGCTGTCAATCACCCATGCTAGCCAGTTTGGCAGGCGGGGTTAAGTCTTTCCGCAGATTGATGCTTTGCGCCGGTGCCATCCGGGTTGGTTCCGGCGGGTCGCTTGGGCTAAGGTGGCGGCTGCCCGCCCCAGACGGACCCGAAATGGACCGGAAGAACCCGCCCAAAGCCGACTCGCCTTCCAGCCTGCTGGACGCCGCCATGGCATGCCATCAGCGTGGCGATCTGCGCGGCGCCGTGACCGGCTATCGTAAATTGCGGGAAATACTGCCCGGAAATACCGAGATTGCCCACCTTCTGGGCCTGGCGCTGTGGCAGACGGGAGAGGCGGAGGAAGGGCTGCGGCTGGTGATGGATGCCGCCGCCGCTGCCCCCGGATCGGCGGCGATCCAGAACAATCTGGGCGGCATGCTGATGCAGGTCCGCCAGTTTGCGGCCGCCGAACGCGCCTTCCGGGCCGCCCTGGCGGCCAATCCGAAGCTGATCGATGCCTGGTCCAATCTGGCAGCCGTATTGCTGGAACAGAACCGGCCGGATGCGGCGGAAAAGGCGGCACGCCGGGCGCTGGCGGCCGATCCCGGCCGTGCCGATGCCTGGTCCAACCTGGGCGTGGCGCTGCTGGAACTGGGCCGTTTCGCGGAAGCCGAGGATTGTCAGCGCAAGGCGCTGCAACAGCGTCCCGATCTGGCCGTGGCCCATGCCAATCTGGGTACGCTGCTGCGCCGGCGCTGTGATCCCGACGCCGTGGCCCTGTTCCGCCGGGCGGTTGAACTGGACCCGGCCCAGCCCGTGGCGCGGTTCAATCTCTCGCTGGATCATCTGGCCCGGGGGCGGTTGCAACAGGGCTGGGCGGATTATGAGGAACGGTTCCGCGCCCGGCAACGCCAGCCCCGCCGCAGTCTGGACCTGCCCTTCTGGCAGGGGGACATGCTGGAAGGCCGGCATCTGCTGATCTGGCCGGAACAGGGGTTGGGCGACGAGATCCTGTTCGCCAGCCTTTTCCCCGACCTGAAAGGTCTGGACGGGCCGGTCACGGTGGAATGTGAACCGCGTCTGCTGCCGCTGTTCACCCGGTCATTTCCGCATCTGCGGGTGGCCGCCGCCGGTAGCACGCCCGCGGCCGATTTTCAGATCGCGGCCGGCAGCCTGCCCGGACTGGCCCGGCCCGACCTGACACGGTTCGCGGGCACGCCCTGGCTGCGGGCCGATGCGGAAAAGGTCGCGCAGTGGCGCCAGATCCTGTCGGCCAGGGGGCCTGCGCTGACCGTCGGTTTCTGCTGGCGCAGCGGCTTGCGGACGGGGGAGCGGACGGGGCTTTACCCGCAACTGCCGGACTTCGCGCCCCTGTTCGCCCTGCCCGGCATCCGGTGGGTGCCGCTGCAATATGATCTGGACATGCCCGATACGGCGGCGGAACTGGCTGCCGGCACGCCGGCGGGCCTGGATATGCTGCGCCCGGATATCGATCTTCGCGACGATATTGACGGGGTCGCCGCCCTGACCATGGCACTGGATCTGGTGATCAGTGCCGCGACATCGGTGTCGGAACTGGCGGGTGCCCTGGGCGTGCCGGTGTGGCGCATCGGCAATGATGATGACTGGACGCGCCTGGGCACCGCCGTGCGGCCCTGGTATGGCGCCATGCGCTGTTACACCGATGCGGGTGGCCGGCCGTTCAGGGACATCCTGGCCGGGATGGCACGCGACCTGGATCGTCTGCGGCCGGCGAAGCTCGACCCTGTCGAATTCGACCGATTGTACCGGCGGGGAAGCGAACTGGTGAAGGAAGGGCGGGCGGCAGAGGCCGTTCCCCTGCTGGAACAGGCGGCGGCGATGCGTCCCGGCGATGCCCCCCTGCTGTCGCGTCTGGCCGGCGCACTGCGCGCATTGGGCCGGTATGGGGAAGCGTGCGGCCGCTATGAGCAGGCATTGGCCGTTCGTCCCGACCATGCCGTCACCCTTGTCAATCTCGCCCTGTGCCGTATCGACGAGGGGCAACCAGACGCGGCGGAGAGCCTTGTGCGCAAGCTCCTGGCCCGGCATCCCGACATGGCCCATGCCCATGACGCGCTGGGGCTGGTGTGGCAGGCGCGGGACAAGCCCGAGGCGGCGGTCGATGCCCATCAGGCGGCCGTGGCCGCCGATCCGGGGCTGCTGTCCGGCTGGGTCAACATGGCGGCGGCCCTGCGCAAGCGGCACCGTTTCACCGAAGCGGTGGCGGCGCTGCGGCGGGCACAGGCCATCGACCCGCACCGGGTGGAGGTGTGGGCCAATCTGGGTTACGCCCTTTTCCGCACCCATGACGTGACAGGGGCGGAGGCGGCGCTGGAACGGGCGCTTGCCCTGGTTCCCGGATTTGCGCCCGCCTTGATCGACCTTGCCCGCATCCGCGACATGCAGAACCGGCCGGATGAAGCGCGAAGCCTGCTGGACCGGGTGCTGGAAGCCGATCCCGGCAATGCCCTGGCCCGTGCCAACCGCGCGCATCTGCGTCTTTGCGCGGGTGATCTGCCGGGGGGGTGGGACGATTATCGCGCCCGCTTCGCCGCGGGTCAGGTCATACCTGACCGCCGCTTCACCATTCCCCCCTGGCGGGGTGAGGATTTGACAGGTCGCCGGCTCCTGCTCTGGCGGGAACAGGGCGTGGGCGATGAGATCCTGTTTCTGGGCCTCGTCTCCCACCTGCGGACGGAAGGCGCCCGGATCGTGGTGGAATGCGACCCACGGCTGATCGGGCTGATCACCCGGTCCCTGCCTGGCGTTTTGGCGCGGGCGGAAACGGCCGATCCGGGCGATGCGGATTTCCATTGCGCCCTGGGCGATCTGCCGGGCCTTCTGCGGCCCGGCATTTCCGCGTTCGGCGGCGAGGGGGCGTGGATGCGGCCCGACCCGGCCCTGGCGGTGACCATGATGCGGCGCCTGTCGGCCCTTCCCGCCGGGTTGCGTGTCGGTTTCTGCTGGCGTTCCCGCGACCGCAGCGGGGATCGCGCCCAGGCCTATCTGTCCCTGGATACGCTTTTGCCGCTGCTGACCCTGCCCGGCATCGTGCCGGTCAACCTGCAATATGACGGGGCGGCGGCGGAGATTGCGGACCTTGCCGCGCGGCATGCTGTGCAGGTCCACGATTTCGCGGATATCGACCTGACCGGCGATCTGGAGACGGCGGCGGCCCTGATCGCGGGGCTTGATCTGGTCATCACGGCGCCAACGGCGGTGGGAGAGATAGCAGGCGCGCTGGGCGTGCCGGTCTGGCGCTTCCAGAATGGCCCGGACTGGAGCGGGCTTGGCACGGGGCTGAGACCGTGGTTTGCGACCATGCGGATATTCCAGGCGCCCCTTGTCCAGGACGCGGTGCCCGCCATGGCGCGGCTGCTGATCCGGTCCATGGCGGCCCCGGCCATCCACCCCCCGCTTCCGCCCCGGCTGGACGCCGTGGTCCAACAGCATCAGGCCGGCGATCTGCGCGCGGCGGAGGCCGGATATCGCGCCATCCTGGCCGCCGACCCGGAGGAGGTGGATGCCCTGCACCTTCTGTCGCAGGTTCTGCTGCTGACCGGCCGTGCGGAGGAGGCGCTGCCGCTGGTCAACAGGGCGATGGACCTGGACCCTGACTTCGCCGCCATCCACAATACCCGTGGCAGCGTGCTGAAGACGCTGGGCTTGTTCCTGGATGCGGAAAAATCCTTCCGGCAGGCCCTGGCCCGGCGTGCGCAATATGCCGAGGCCTGGACCAACCTGGGGGCCGTTCAGGTCGAACTGCGCCGGTATCGGGACGCGGAGAAGTCGCATCGCCGGGCCCTGTCACTGCGGTCCGATTATCCCAGCGCGCTGGTCAATCTCGGCGTGGCCCTGCGTCATCTGGGCCGGTATGCCGAAGCGGTGGAATGTCAGCGCCGTGCCCTGGAACTGGTTCCCGGTATGCCCGACGCCTGGAGCGACCTTGGCCTGTGCCTGGGTGCGCTGGGCCAGACCGAAGAGGCCATGTCGTGTCAGGAACAGTCCCTGAAGATCGACCCGGCCTATGCGGAGGCGGCTGTCAATCTGGCCGTCCTGCAGGGGGGGCGGGGCGATGTTGTGCGGGCGCGCGAAACCCTGGCCCGTGCCCTGGCCATCCGGCCCGGCTATGCCCGGGCCCTGTACAATGACGGGATGCTGGCCCTGTCCACCGGGGATCTGACGGCGGGATGGCGGGGGCATGAGGCGCGGTTCGACAGCGGTGAGGTGGTGGGCGGACATCCACCGGCTGCGCCGGTCTGGGACGGGGCGCCGCTGGCCGGTCGCCATCTGCTGGTCTGGCGGGAACAGGGGTTGGGCGACGAGTTCATGTTTGCCACCCATTATTCCCGGCTGGCCGACCTGGGCGGGCGGGTGACATTGTGGGTGGAGCCGCGACTGGTATCCATCTTTGCCCGCGCCTTTCCCTTTGCCACCGTGCTGGCCGATGGCACGCCGGCGGCGATGGATTGCCATGTCCCGGCGGGCAGCCTGCCACTGCATCTGGCCCCGTCGCTGTCCGACTGGCATGGCGCGGCTTTCCTGACGCCGTTACCCGATCTTTCCGCCCTGTGGCGCGACAGGCTGGCGGCCCTGCCACCGGGCTTGCGGGTGGGTCTGTGCTGGCGCAGCCGGCTGCGCACGGCCGATCGCGATGCGTCCTATACCGCGCTGGAGGATTGGCTGCCCCTGCTGCGATTGCCCGACATACAGGTCGTGTCGCTGCAATATGACGGCGGGCTGGAAGAGATCGCGGCGCTGGAACAGGCCCATGATGTGCGGCTGCATCGCTGGGATGGCGTCGATCTGCACGATGATCTGGAAACGGCCCTGGCCCTGACCGCGGGGCTGGACCTTGTCATCTCCGTCGCGACTGCCGTGGGGGAAATGGCGGGCGCGCTGGCGGTGCCTGTCTGGCGGCTGTCGGGGCAACTGGACTGGACACGGCTGGGAACCGCCGTGCGCCCCGGCTTTGCCAGCCTGCGGGTATTCACCGTTCCCACGGGCCAGCGGCCCGCCGCACGGGTACCGGATATCGTGAGGGCCCTGGCCGCGCTGGTTCCGCAGGAACCGGACGGCGATCCGGCCCACTGGCTGCACCGCGCCATCGAGCGGCAAAGGGGCGGCGATCCGGCCGGTGCCGTTCCACTGTATCGGGCCATCATCGCCCGGGGCGGGGAACCGCCGCAGGCGCTTCACCTGCTGGGGCTGGCCCTGCAGCAGACGGGGCACCCCGAGCAGGGGGAGCCGTTCATGGAACGCGCCCTGACGGCCGCCCCCGACTATACGGCGGCCTGGGTCAATCTGGGTAATCTGCGCCAGGAACTGGACCGGCCGGTCCCGGCGGAGGCCGCCTATCGCCGGGCCTTGGCCCTGCGCCCTGCCGATCCCGCGACCTGGACCAACCTGGGCAATGCCCTGCGCATGCAGGGCCGTCTGGCGGATGCGGCGAAGGCCCACCGGCGGGCCATCGGCTTCGACGCCGATTTTGCCGTGGCCCATGCCAACCTGGGTGTCGTTCTGAAGGAACAGGACCTGCCGGATCAGGCGGTGGCTGCCTTTCAGCGGGCGCTGGCGCTGGGCGATACCAACGCCGCCACGCGGGCCGGTCTTGGCGATGCGCTGCGCCAGACGGGAAACCTGGGCGTGGCCGAGGCCGAATTACGGGCGGCCCTGGCCATCGATCCCGGCGAGGCCGAGGCCTGGAACAGCCTGGGCCGGCTGGCCGAGGCGGGGGGCCAGACCGAAGATGCGCGCCAGCATTTCATCCATGCCCTGGAACTGGCGCCGGGTCTGGCCAGCGCCCGATACAATCTGGGCCGCCTGGACCTTGCCGATGGGCGGCTGATCAGCGGCTGGGCCGGCTATGCCGCGCGGTTCCGGGGCACGCCCGCCATCCGGGCCCGCACATTGTCGCTGCCCGCCTGGACGGGACAGGACCTGACCGGCAAACGTCTGCTGGTCTGGGGGGAACAGGGGCTGGGCGACCAGTTGATGTTCGCCACCCTTTACCCCGCGCTGGCACAGCGCTGCGGCCATCTGGTGATCGAGACGGACCCGCGTCTTTCCCCGCTTTTTGCCCGCGCTTTTCCGGCGGCCACCATCCGTGGGCCGACCCCGGACCCGCGCGACGCCGATTATTGCGTGGCCGCCGGTGATGTGGCGCGGAACCTGTGGCGGCATCTGGGCGATGTGGTGCCGGCCCCTTATCTGCATGCGCGCCCCGACCTTGTGGACGGCTGGCGGGACCGGCTGGCGAGTTTGGGGCCGGGGTTGATGGTGGGCGTGTGCTGGCGGTCGGCCATGATGAATGCGGAACGCGACGGCAGCTATTTCCGGCTGGATGATCTGGCGCCGGTGGCGGCCCTGCCGGGGGTGCATCTGGTCAGCCTTCAGCGCGGTGCCCGGCTGGAGGCGTGGGACAAGGCCGGCTTCGGCCTGACCCGCTTCGACGATCTGGACCTGGATAATGATCTGGAGGGGCAGGCGGCGCTGATCACGGCGCTCGACCTTGTGATCACGGCACCCACGGCGGTCGGTGAACTGGCGGGTGCCCTGGGCGCCCCTGTCTGGCGCCTGGGCGGCCCCGACTGGACCCGGCTGGGAACGCCGGTCCGTCCCTGGTTCCCCAGCATGAGCCTGCCCGACCAGGGCGGCGGCATGCCGTTGGCCCTGGCGGGGTTGGCGCGGAAACTTGCCGGACTGGGGAAACTCTAGGCGGCATCGACCTGTTGCAGGGCGGCTGCCGCCCAGCCTGGCGCCAGGGCCACCGCATCACCCACCAGGATCAGGGAGGGGGCACCCGGATCGGGCAGGGCGGGGGCATGGGGCAGGCCGGCGATGGTGGCGAAGCGCACCGCCATGTCGGGCCGGCAGGCATTGGCCACCAGGGCGGCGGGGGTATCGGGCGGCAGGCCGGCCTGGATCAGGCGGGCGGCGATATCGCCCAGCCGGTCGCGGCCCATGTAAAGGGCCAGCGTCGTGCCGGGATCGGCCAGTCTGTCCCAATCAATCCCCTCTGTTTCTGTCGCGGTGCGGCAATGGGCCGTGACCACCCGCATGGACCGCGCCACCCCGCGATGGGTCAGCGGCAGGCCCAGTTGCGCGGCTGCACCCATGGCGGCCGTGATGCCGGGGATGACCGTTACCGAGATGCCCTGGGCGCGCAGGAACGCCGCCTCCTCCCCCGCCCGGCCGAAGATGAACGGGTCGCCCCCCTTCAGCCGGACGACGCGCAGCCCTTTGCGGGCGCAGGCGGCCATCAGCCGGTTGGTAAATTCCTGCGGCACGGAACGGCAGCCGGCCCGCTTGCCCACCGATACCAGCCTGGTTTCCCGCCGCGCCAGCGCCAGGATGCTGTCAGGTACCAGCGCGTCGTGCAGGATGATGTCGGCCCCGCCGATGGCGCGTGCCGCATGCAGGGTCAGCAGTCCGGGATCACCGGGACCGGCCCCGACCAGCGTGACGGAACCGCCTTCATCACACCCCTGCGTGATGAAGCGGGACAGTTCGGCCCCGATGGCCGCAACCGCCGTTTCCTCTTTCATCGCCATCAACCGCTCCGCCAGGGGGCCGGACAGGACGCGGTCCCAGAAGCGCTGACGGTCGCGGGTGGTGGACAGGGCGGCGCGGACCGTGGCCCGCGCCCGCTGTGCCGCGCGGGCCAGTCCGGCATAGCCGGCGGGAATGGCTGCTTCCAGCCTTTGCCTGATATTGCGGGCCAGCGCCGGGGCGCCGCCGCCCGTGGAAACGGCGACCATCACGGGGGAACGGTCCAGGATGGCCGGCACCGTGAAATCGCATTGTTCCGGCACATCCACGACATTAACGGGCACATTGCGGGTGAAGGCGGCGCTGCGGATACGGTCGGTCAGGTCGGGATCGCCCGACCCGTCGATGGCGATGACGGCCCCGTCCAGCAGTTCCGGCCGGAACGCCGTCTCCCGCCGCCGGATCGCCCCGCTTTCCAGCATATCCTGCATTTCCTCCTCCACCTCCGCCGCCAGCAGCAGGATATCGGCCCCGGCGCGGGCCAGCAGCCGGGCCTTGGATGCCGCCGCCTCGCCACCCCCGGCCAGCAGGACGGTGCGGCCCCGCAGGTCCAGGAAGACGGGGAAGTAGGGCATGGGGGTTGCCGGATCAGGCCGCGACGACAGGTGCAGCATGGCGCAGGATCTCCTTGATCTCGGGAAGGCAGGAACCGCAGCCGGTACCGGCTGCGGTGACTTTGCCGATATCGGCGACGGAACAGGCCCGGCCGGACGCGATGGCGGCCGCGATGCGGTTGCGCCCCACCCCATGGCAGGAACAGACGATGGGGCCGTCATCCGCCGCCTCAGTCTCCGGCGCGCGGCCGGCCAGCAGGCGGGCGCGATCGCTGGCGGTCAGGACCGGCTTGGCGAACAGGGCGGACAGCCAGTCGCGCGACAGGTCGGGCCGTTCCGGCGCCAGGAACAGGGCGGCGATCAGGCGTCCGTCCTTCACCCAGGCCCGTCGCGTCACATCGCGGGCGGGATCGGTGAATTCCAGGGTCTCACAATCCTCCAGCCCGCCCGGCAGCGGGGCGGCGTCGCCCGCCAGTTCATAAAGACGGCAAGCCCCCGCCTCCTGTTTCACCCAGTAGGGGATGGCGGACAGGTCCGTCTTGCGGGTTGTGAAGAACAGCCCGGCCCATTCCGTGATGAACCGTTCCACCCGCACCGGCACATGCTTGCTTTCCGGCTGGCCCGATATGGGGTCGGTATGCGGGGCGATCAGGCGGCCGATGGCGCCCCTGGCCGACAGCGTGTCGGACCAGTGCATGGGGATGAAGACCTCGCCCGGACGCTGTGCCTGCGTAATGGCCACGCGCAGCACGGCGTCCCCCTGCAGGCTGATCACCCGCGCCAGTTCACCGTCCAGAAGATCGGCGGCCAGCGCGTCCTGCGGGTGGATTTCCAACAGCGGTTCCGGGCGGTGGGCCGACAGGCGGGCCGACAGGCCGGTGCGCGTCATCGTGTGCCACTGGTCGCGATAGCGGCCGGTATTGGCGATCAAGGGGAAACGCAGGGAGGCACGTTCCACCGGCGGCACATGGCGCACGGCCAGCATGCGGGCGCGGCCATTGCCGTGGGTGAAGCGGCCATCGGCATACATCCGGTCGGTGCCGCGCTTGGCCCCGACCGGCATCGGCCATTGGAAGGGCTGCATGCCGGCATAGTCCGCTTCTTTCATACGGCCCCAGGCCGCGATGTCGAAGGCGCGCAGGCCGTCATTCTCGAACCCGGACAGGATGGCATGTTCGCGGAAAATGTCGCCGGGCATGCGGTAGCTGAAGGCGGGGCCGAAGCCCATCACGCTGGCCACCTTGGACATGATCCACCAGTCGGCCCTGGCCTCCCCCGGTGCGTCGCGGAACGGGCGCTGACGGGAAATGCGGCGTTCGGAATTGGTGACGGTGCCGTCCTTCTCGCCCCAGCCCAAGGCTGGCAGGCGGATATGGGCGTAATCCAGACTGTCGGTGCTGCCCACGATGTCGGACACGATGACGGTGGGGCACAGGCGCAGCGCCTCGCGCACCAGATCCGCCTCGGGCAGGCTGACCGCCGGGTTGGTGGCCATGATCCACAGGGCCTTGATCCGTCCCTCACGGATGGCGCGGAACATGTCAACCGCCTTCAGCCCCTGGCCCCCTTTCAGCGCCGGGGCGTTCCAGAAACGGCGCAGGCGGTCGATATCGGCCGGATCGTCGGGGTTCATATGGGCGGCAAGCTGGTTGGCCAGCCCGCCCACCTCCCGCCCGCCCATGGCGTTGGGCTGCCCGGTCACCGAAAACGGGCTGGACCCCGGCTTGCCCACCCGGCCCGTGGCCAGATGTACATTCAGGATGGCGTTGACCTTGTCGGTGCCGCGCGACGACTGGTTCACGCCCTGGCTGAAGACCGTGACAGTGCGCGGGGTTTCGGTGAACCAGTCATAGAAGGTGGCGATGTCGGCCGGGTCCAGGCCGCAGGTCTGCGCCACATCGCCCGCATCCTCCGCCGCTGCCTCCAGGGCCGCCTCCAGCCCCGTGACATGGCGCAGCACATAGGCGCGGTCGATGGCGCCGGCGCTGTCCAGATGGGCCAGCAACCCGTTGAACAGGGCCACATCGCTGCCGGGCTTGATCGCCAGATGCAGGTCGGCCAGATCGGAACTGGCGGTACCCCTGGGGTCGATCAGGACGACGCGCGTCCCCCGGTCCCGCCTGGCGGTCCGCAGCCGCTGGGCCAGCACCGGGTGACACCAGGCGAGGTTGGAGCCGACCAGGATGACCAGATCGGCGATTTCCAGGTCCTCATAACAACCCGGCACCACGTCCGCCCCGAAGGCCCGTTTGTGGCCGGCGACCGTGGAGGCCATGCAGAGGCGGGAGTTGGTGTCGATATGCGGGCTGCCGATGAAGCCCTTCAGCAGCTTGTTGGCGACATAATAATCCTCCGTCAGCAACTGGCCGGAGACATAGAAGGCGATGGCGTCGGGGCCATGGTCGACCAGGGTGGCGGAAAGCCGGCCCGCCACCTCCGCGATGGCCGCGTCCCAGGCCACCCGCTTTCCGTTCACTTCCGGATATAGCAGCCGGACATCGCCCGATGCCTCTGCCGTGACGGTATCGATCAGGGCCGCACCCTTGGAACAGAGGCGGCCCTTGTTGGCCGGGTGGTCGGGATCGCCACCCACCACCCAGCCATCCCGCGCCCGGCTGACGACCAGCCCGCAGCCGACGCCGCAATAGGGGCAGGTGGTGCGGATTTCGGTGGTGGACATGGGGGCTCCGTTGGTGAATTTCCTGCTTTTCCCGTCATCCCGGCGAAAGCCGGGGTGAGGGGGAGGACGTGAAGAGGAGGGGAAAACCGGCTCCCTACACCACCAGCCCCAACTGCACCCGCCCATCGACCAGCCGCGCCGGGATGCGGCCCGTACAGCCTTCGTCGGGGCCGGTGGCATAGCCGGTGGCCAGATCAATGACCCAGTTATGCAGGGGGCAGGTCACGGCATGGCCATGCACGATGCCTTCCGACAGCGGCCCCTTCTTGTGCGGGCATTCATCACGAAGCGCGAAGACCTGATCGTCGATGGTGCGGAACACCGCGATGCGGCCTTCCCGATGGTCCACGCGGCGGGCACCCTGGACCGGAATGTCCGTGAGGGGGCCGATATCCTTCCATTCAAGCGGGCGGTGCATGGCCTTACTCCACGGTGGCAAGCGTTTGGAAATCACGGGCAGCCGGGGCGCCGGGGGTGCGTTCGGCCCAGGGGTCGACCTGTGCATGGCGCTGGCTGGCCAGGAAACGGGCGTGCAGGGCGCGGCGGTTATCGGCATCGTCCACCACGCGCGTCTTCACAAAATCTAGACCCACCCGTTCGATCCAGGGGGCCGTGCGCTCCAGGTAATGCGCCTCTTCGCGGTAGAGCTGCATGAAGGCGCCGCAATATTCCTGCACCTCCTCTTCCGTCGTCACCTTGGCCAGAAGGTCGGTGGCCCGCAGCTTGATGCCACCATTGCCGCCGACCAGCAGGTCGAAACCGCCATCGGTGGCGATGACCCCGAAATCCTTGATCGTGGATTCCGCGCAATTGCGGGGACAGCCGGACACGGCCATCTTGAACTTGTGCGGGGTCCAGGACCCCCAGGTCATGCGTTCCAGGTTCACGCCCACGGTCAGTGCCGCTTGCGTGCCGAAGCGGCACCATTCCGACCCGACACAGGTCTTTACCGTGCGCAGCGCCTTGCCATAGGCATGGCCCGACACCATGCCCGCCCCGTTCAGATCGGCCCAAACGGCGGGCAGATCCTCCTTCTTCACGCCCAGAAGATCGATGCGCTGGCCGCCCGTGACCTTGACGGTCGGGATGTCGAACTTCTCCACCACGTCGGCGATGGCGCGCAGTTCCTTGGCATTGGTCAGCCCGCCCCACATGCGCGGGACCACGGAATAGGTGCCGTCCTTCTGGATGTTGGCGTGAACCCGCTCATTCACGAACCGGCTGGCGCCATGGTCGACATAGTCGCCGGGCCAGGTGGCCAGCAGGTAATAATTCAGCGCCGGGCGGCAGGTGTGGCAGCCGTCGGGCGTCTTCCATTCCAGGGCCTGCATGACCGCCGGGATCGACTTCAACTCCTGTACCCGGATCAGGCGGCGGATCGTGTCATGGTCATGGTCGCTGCATTTGCAGATGGGCTTGATGCCCGCCGCCTCATACTCCCCACCCAGCGTATGGGCCAAAAGCCCCTCCACCAGACCGGTGCAGGACCCGCAGGAGGCCGATGCCTTGGTCGTGGCCTTCACCTGATCCAGGCTGGTCAGGCCCTTTTCGGTGATGGCCTTGACGATGGTGCCCTTGCAGACGCCGTTGCAGCCGCAGATTTCCGCCGTATCAGGCAGCGCCGCAACGGCGGCGGTAGGGTTTGCGGCACCGCCTTCCTTGGCGCCAAAGCCCTGGCCGAAAATCAGGGTATTGCGCAGGCCGCCGACATCCTCTCCCGCCTTCAGAAGCTGGAAATACCAGGCCCCGTCGGCGGTATCGCCATACATGACCGCCCCCTTGATGCGGCCATCCTGCAAAACGATGCGCTTATAGACGCCGCGTCCGGCATCGCGGAACACGATATCCTCCGTGCCCGGCCCGCCGCTGAAGTCGCCGGCGGAGAAGACATCGACCCCCGTCACCTTCAGCTTGGTGGAGGTGACGGAGCCGGTGTAGCCCGCGCCCTGTTTGCCTGCCAGGTGATCGGCCAGCACCTTCGCCATTTCGAACAGCGGCTGCACCAGACCGTAACACGCGCCGCGATGCTGCACGCATTCACCCACGGCACAGATGGCGGGATCGTTGGTCACCATATGATCATCGACCAGGATGCCGCGCCCGATCTCCAGACCCGCCGCCGCGGCCAGCCGCGTATCGGGACGGATGCCGACGGCCATCACCACCAGATCGGCCTTCAGTTCCGTACCGTCCTTCAGCGCCACACCGGTCACATGGGTGTCGCCCAGGATGGCGGCGGTGTCGGCGCTGGTCAGCACCGTCAGGCCCCGCCGCTCCAGCTCCTGCGCCAGCAGATGCCCGGCCGAGGAGTCCAACTGCCGTTCCATCAGGTGCCCGGCCAGATGCAGGACGGTGACGTTCATCCCCCGCGCCTTCAGGCCGACGGCGGCTTCCAGACCCAGCAATCCGCCGCCGATGACGACCGCGTGCCCGCCCCTGGCCGAGGCCGCCAGCATCCTGTCCACATCGTCCACGTCACGGAAGGTGACGACGCCCGGCAGGCGCGCGCCCGGAATGGGGATGACGATGGGCATGGAGCCGGTGGCAATCAGCAGCCGGTCATAGGGAACGGACAGGCCAGACCGTGTCACCACGACCTGATCGTCACGGTCGATCTGTTCCACCGGATCGCCGGCAAACAGCTTGATCCGGTTTTGCAGATACCAGTCCAGATCATTGATCACGATCTGATCAAAGGTCTTTTCGCCCGACAGCAGCGGCGACAGCATGATGCGGTTGTAGTTCACGCGCGGTTCGGCGCCGAACACCGTGATGTCGCAAAGGTCGGGTGCCCGTTCCAGCAATTCTTCCACGGCGCGGATGCCGGCCATGCCATTGCCGATGACAACCAGCCGGGGGCGGCCCGATGGGACATTGTTGGC
>NZ_JAGOGJ010000107.1 GCF_017996735.1 Niveispirillum sp. | reverse complement strand
GGCCCGTCCGGTCATCGCCGCCGCCGCCCGGTCGCTGCCCGAACCCGAGCCGCCATTGCCCGACGCTGATGACGCCGAGGCCCTGTGGGCCGCTGCCCGCCACGCCCTGGGCCAGAAGCAGGTGCCAGCCCCGCTGTTGCGCGACCTGTCCGTCGTGGGGATCGAGGAGACGGCGCGGGGCACACGCAAGCTGGTCCTGCGCGCAGGGCACGCCGCCACGGCGGACACGGCCCGGCGCAGCCATGAGGCCACGATGCGGTCCGTCCTGTCCTCTCTGACCTCCGGTTCCATCGTGGAGGTGGAATTCCAGGCTGCACGCCCTGGTCGATAATTCCCATCACATCTCAACAGATGCACAATAGGGACGGGGGGTGATGTGCATTCCTCAATCCCGCCGGCGAAATCCCTGCTCTATGGTCCCCCCGCAAGAGAACCCGGAAGGACGCGGACAATGGATGTGAAGGATTGCAACGGCAATATCCTGGCCGAAGGTGACACCGTCACCCTGATCAAGGACCTGAAGGTGAAGGGCGCCAATGTCACGTTGAAGCGTGGCACCGTGGTGAAGAACATCCACCTGACCGACGATCCCGAAGAGATCGAGGGCAAGGTGGAGAAGGTAAAGGGTCTGGTATTGAAGACCTGTTTCGTCAAGAAGGCCTGATCTGACCGCCTGTCGAACAGGGGCGCATCCTCAGGATGTTCCCCGGCCCGCTTCCGGTGATGCTGCCGGCACCGAATGTGGGCCAGGGAGAAGGCGATGGTGCGGTTGCGGCGCGGATATGTGGATGGTCCCTTTGGACAGATCCATTATTGGGACGGGGCAGTGGGCAAGCCCCTGATCCTGGTGCATCAGGCCATCATGTCGGCCAACGAATATGATTATGTGTTCCAGCCGTTCCTGGACCGGGGCATCCGTCCCATCGCGCTGGACCTGCCCGGTTTCGGGCTGTCCGATCCGCCACCGGTGCCGCCCGGCATCGCTGACTATGCCTCTGCCATCCCGCCGCTGCTGGACACCCTGGGTATCCGGCGCGCCGCCATCGGGGGACACCATACGGGCGCGCTGGTCAGCAACGAGGCGGCGAACCTGTATCCGGATCGCATCAGCGCCTGCATCCTGGGGGGGCCGCTGCTGATCTCCGACAATGTGCGCCAGGCGCTGATCAACGATATCGTATCGCGGGAGAAGGCCTTCACGGCGCTGCCGGAGGCGGCCCACATGGTAGAGGTGGCACGAATCCGGGAACGCTATGCTGCCGGTACCGTCAGTCTGGCGCGCATCACCGACTATGTCGTCCAGGCCATGCAGGCCTTTGCGATGGGCACCTATTGGTACGGTCATGCCGCCGCCTTCGACTATCATCAGGAAGGGCCGCTGATGGCGCTGCGCCAGCCGACGCTGATCCTGACGAATACGGGTGACATGATCTATCAGGCGGCGCTGGACGCCCACCGCCTGCGTCCCGACTTCGCCTTTCACGCCATCGAAGGCGGCGGGATCGACATCCTGGACCAGCATCCGGTGGAATGGGCCAATGCGGCGGCGGATTTCCTGCAGGGGGTGGATTATTGAGGAGGAGGGCGCCCCACCGCGCCTGTTGACATCGCACAACTCCGCCAGTTGACACCCCGTCAACCAATCCCTATGCTCCGCGCCCATATGCAGCCACAAGTGCTTGGGGGCGGAGATGGATGGAGCGGCGTTGAGGGCTGCGCGGGAAGCGCGCGGGGATACGCAGCAGGCCTTTGCCGACTGGCTGAATGCCCGCCTCGGCCGTCGTTACGACAAGGGCCGCATTTCCCGTTGGGAAGGGGGGACGGAGAAGATTCCGCAGGCTGTCGCCGATATCCTGGTCGCCCCCGTCCGTCGCCAGCGCGACCGCGCCACCATCATCGCCATTTCCAACCAGAAGGGTGGCGTGGGCAAGACCAGTGCGGCCGTCAATATTGCCGCCGCCCTGGCCGCGCTTGGACAAAGGGTGCTGCTGGTCGATGCCGACCCGCAGGCCAGCGCCACCGTTCACCTGGGTATTTCCCAGGCCGATGCGTCGGAGGCGGGGCGCACCACCTATCACGTCATGCTGAAGGATCAGCCGGTGGCGGGGGCCGTGCTGCCGGTCTGTGACGGCCGGTTCCATCTGCTGCCCTCCACCATCCTGCTTTCCGCCGCCGAGACGGAATTGATGGCGGAGCCGATGGGCACGCTGGTCCTGCGGGAGAAGCTGTCGACCGTGGCCCGTGCCTATGACTACATCCTGCTGGACTGCCCGCCGCATCTGGGCATGATGACGCTGAACGCCCTGGCGGCGGCCACCGGCGTGCTGATCCCCGTGCAGACCGAAATGCTGGCCATGATGGGCGTGCCGCTGCTGCTGGACACCATCGCCAAGGTGCGGCGGCGCGGCAATCCCGACCTGTCGATCATCGGCATCCTGCCCACCATGTTCACCGCCCGCCATAATCAGGACAAGGCGACGCTGGCCGATCTGACGGAACGGTTCGGCGGTTCGCTGCGCATCTTTACGCCGGTACCGCGTTCCACCATCTTCCCGCAATCGGTGGCGGCGGCCATCCCCACCGTGGATGTCGCGACCGACCCGGCCCTTGTCGCGCCCTTCCGTGAAGTGGCAAGTTCCCTGCTTGAAGCCGACCAGACGGAGGAAGCCCGTGTCGCGTAAGCTGGCCCGCACCAACCCGGCGCTTGCCCCCGCCACTGCCCTGGTGCCCCGCGATAGCGGTTTGAACCGACTGTTCGGCACCTCTGCCGACTTTCCCGAACTGGTGGAACTGGACCTGGATCAGGTTCGTCCCAACCCGGAGCAGCCCCGCCGGCATTTCGATGCGACGGCCCTGATGGAACTGGCCGACAGCATCCGCCATAACGGCCTGCTGCAGCCGATACTGGTCAAGAAGCATGCCGAAGGCGGCTATGTCATCGCGGCGGGGGAGCGGCGGTGGCGGGCGCATGGCCTGTTGGGTAAACCGACCATCTTCGCGGTGATCACCAAGGGTGATATCGAGGAAGTGGCTCTGGTGGAGAATCTCCAGCGCCGTGACCTGGACGCGCTGGAAACGGCTTCCGCCCTCGCCCGGCTGGGGGAGCGGCACAATTATGCCCAGGAGCAGTTGGCCGCCATTGTCGGCCTGTCCAAGTCGGAGGTCTCCCGCCTTCTGGCCCTGCGCGGATTGCCGGATAAGGTGCAGGCGGAGTACCCGGCCTTTCGTGACCGGGTCACCAAGAGCCACCTGTTCGTCCTGGCCGATACGGAAGGGGAGGAGGCGCGGCTGGCCCTGTGGGCGCGCATCAAGGATGGCGCCACCATCAAGGAACTGCGCGTCGCCAAGCAACGGCCGGCCGATCCGGAACCTGCCGGCCAAAGCCCCGTCCTGTCGGTGGCGCGCAAGCTGGGCCGCAGTCTTGACAAGCTGTCCGACCGCGCGGGCAAGCTGGATGCCGACGAAGTTGCGTCCCTCACGCAATTGCGTGAACGGATCGACCGGCTGATCCAGGGCTGAACTTTGCGACGTCGCAAGACTGCCCCCAAACGGTAAGGATGGGCCGGAATTCCCCCAAGGTGTAAGGATGAGGATAACGATGCGAAGCTTGCTGATCGCGACCATGGCGATTCTTCTGACCACGCTGCCGGCAACGGCACAGAATCAGCCAGTTGCGGGCCCGTCGACAGCCAACCAGGCGGCCAAGCAGGTCAAGGTCGAAGGGTTCCGCAGTGCGCGATTCGGGATGACCGAGGCCCAGATTCGTGACGCCATCAGTAAGGATTTCAAACTCTCCGGCGACGCCATCCAGAAGGTCGATGACCAGACCGAACGGACCAGCGCCCTGATCGTGAAGGTCAATGACCTGCTGCCGGACAGCGGACCGGCCGTGGTTGCTTACCTCTTGGGGTACAAATCCAAGAAACTGTTCCGCGTCAACGTGATCTGGGGACACGAAATCGGATCCACCAGCAAGCCGGAACAGGTCGTGGGAACCGCCAACGTCCTGCGTAACTATCTGTTGGCGCAGGGATATCGGCAGGAGGGGCTGATCTTGAACCAGCCCCTGGGCAACGAGAATATCCTGGTCTTCCAGGGGGCGGACACGCAGGGCCGGATGACCGAACTGATCCTTGGCATTCTGAAGAAGCCCCCCGCAAAGCCGGACGCCCAGCCGGAAGTGGCCGGCGCCAGCCTGCGCTTGTCCTATGTGGAAAAGCCGGCAGAGCCAGACATCTATCGGGTCCCGGGCGGCTTCTGATTCGTTATCCTTACAGATTGGGGGAGCGGCAGCGCGCTCTCGCTGACCCCAAACCGTCATGCCGGCGCCAGCCAAGGTGACGAAGGAGGGCGTATCCATCGCAACGGATACGCTCACCGGCCGGGACCCGAGGCTGCCGGCCTGTTAAACCACCGGTCATCAATCATGACCGGTGGTTCGGCGACGACCGCTGCCGCGCCCGTCGGCGCGAATGCTATCGGGCAGCAATATCCTCACTTTCCAATCCATTCGCACCCCGACTGGATAAGTGTTAGAATTTTCTGCTCGCCTGTCGGATTCGCCGGCGCTTCTTCGTCTTCCTGATAATGCCGCCGTGACGCGGCGCCAGGCAGGGGAAGAAGGCGTCGCGATCGGAGTCCGGAACACCAACTCGGGAAATTCTGCAACGGGATCTGCTGTCGGCTTCCGTGCCGGCTTGTGATTGGGATCACTTGAATTCAAAGCCGGTGCACTGATAACTGCCTCCCAAAGATCACGGTCGCCGGTCCGGCGCGGTGGCCGATATGCGGGGTGTTGCGCGTCGCACAAAAGTGCTGAACGTGTGGCGCTCTGTTTCTCATACCCATCGCCGGTTGTTCATGATACATCCGACTGCGGATGTAATTCCCTGACCGGCACCGCCGGTATCAACAAGGTCCAAGGAACCCACCATGCGCTTGACCCCACGGTTTTCTGGCCCCCTCGTCCTCATGGCTCTGACGCTTGCCGCCTGTGGCCGGGATGCAGGTGGAGGCGGGCCGGGCGGCATGGGGGCGATGCCGCCGCCGGAGGTTGCCGTGGTCACCGTCAACCAGGCTCCCTATACATTGACGTCGGAACTGACCGGCCGTGTCACGCCCTACCGTGTTGCGGAAATCCGGCCGCAGGTGTCCGGCATCATCAAGGAGCGGCTGTTCACCGAGGGCACGGATGTGAAGGCCGGCCAGCCGCTGTACCAGATCGACCCCGCCCCCTATCGCGCCACGCTGGCCCAGGCACAGGCGGACCTGAAAAGTGCCGAGGCGCAGTTGACGGCCGTGAAGGCCAAGGCGGCCCGATATAAGGAACTGGTTGCCATCAAGGGTGTCAGCCAGCAGGAATTCGACGATGCGGTGTCCGACCTGGGCGCGCGGGAGGCTGCGGTGGCGGCTGGACGCGCGGCGGTGGAGACGGCGCGCATCAACCTGGACTATGCGAAGCTTTCCTCTCCCATCGATGGCCGGGTCGGACGGTCACGCGTCACCCCAGGTGCGCTGGTGGTGGCGGGGCAGGATACGCTGCTGACCACCGTCACCCAGCTCGACCCGATCTATATCGATCTGACGCAGTCCGCCGATGCCATGGCCGCCCTGCGCCGGCAGGTGGCCGCCGGAGAGGCGACGATCCCCGAGGGCGGAAAGCTCAAGGTGCGGCTGATCCTGCCCGACGGCACCCCTTATGAGCATGAGGGCGCGCTGGACTTCTCCGACATCACCGTCGATGAGGGCACAGGCACTGTCGGCCTTCGCGCGACCTTCCCGAACAAGCATCTGGAACTGCTGCCCGGCATGTTTGTCCGGGCCGTGGTCGATCAGGGAACGCGTGCCGATGCCATTCTGGTCCCGCAGCAGGCCGTGATCATCGGACCCGGCGGCGCTGCCACCACCATGGTGGTGGGCAAGGACGATAAGGTTGAGGTGCGGCCGGTGACGGCGGCCAAGGCCGTGGGTGACCAGTGGGTGGTGACCAAGGGGCTTGCCGCGAAGGACCGGGTCATTGTTCAGGGTGTGCTGAAGGCCGCTCCCGGTGCTCCGGTCAAGCCGGTACCCTATAATCCGGCTCCGGCCGCGGCGGCTGCCGCGCCGGCGCCGGCTCATTGATCATCCCCGGAGACAACCGAAATGGCGAAATTTTTCATTGATCGCCCAGTCTTCGCCTGGGTGATCGCCATCGTCATCATGCTGGCCGGCGCGTTGGCCATCATGCGCCTGCCGATCGAACAATATCCGGCCATTGCCCCGCCGGCGATCGCCGTCAATGCCTCCTATCCGGGCGCTTCAGCCGAAACGCTGGAAAAAACCGTCACGCAGGTGATCGAGCAGAACCTGAAGGGCATCGACAATCTGCGCTATCTGTCGTCCAGCAGCGATGCATCCGGCAGCGTCACCATCACCCTGACCTTCAATGCCGGGACCGATCCCGACATTGCCCAGGTGCAGGTGCAGAACAAGGTGACGCCGGCCCTGTCATCGCTGCCGTCGGAAGTCCAGCAGCGCGGCGTGGTCGTGTCCAAGTCCGCGGCCAGCTTCCTGATGGTAGTCGGCTTCGTGTCGAAGGACGGCCGCCTGGACGGCAACGACCTGGGTGACTTCGTCGCCTCGCGCGTCCAGGACCCTATCAGCCGCGTCAACGGTGTCGGCTCTGTCCAGGTGTTCGGCGGCGGCTATGCCATGCGCATCTGGCTCGACCCTGTCAAGATGGCGGGCTTTGGCGTCACGGTAAATGACGTGTCGACCGCCATCAAGGCCCAGAACGCCCAGGTCTCGGCGGGTCAGATCGGCGGTACCCCGTCGGTCAAGGGCCAGCAGTTGAACGCGACCGTGACGGCGCAGAGCCGTTTGCAGACGCCGGAGCAGTTTGGCGCCATCCTGTTGAAATCCAGCCGTGACGCTGCCGCCGTACATCTGCGTGATGTGGCGCGGGTGGAACTGGGGGGCGAGAGCTACGATTTCGTTTCCCGCTACAATCGCCTGAACGCGGTCGGCCTGGCGATCAACCTGGCGACCGGGGCGAACGCCCTGGATACCGCGGAGGCCGTGAAGCAGACCATCGAGACGCTGCGCGGCAGCTTCCCGGCGGGGGTCGATGTCGAATATCCCTATGAGACCACGCCTTTCGTGAAGCTGTCGATCCAGGAGGTCGTGAAGACCCTGGCCGAGGCGGTCGTGCTGGTCTTCCTGGTGATGTATCTTTTCCTGCAGAGCCTGCGGGCGACCCTGATCCCGACCATCGCCGTGCCGGTCGTGCTGCTGGGTACCTTCGGCATCCTGTCGGCGTTCGGCTTCTCCATCAATACCCTGACCATGTTCGGCGTGGTGCTGGCCATCGGCCTGCTGGTCGATGACGCCATCGTGGTGGTGGAAAATGTGGAGCGCGTGATGGCGGAGGAGGGGTTGTCCCCCCGCGAAGCCACCCGCAAATCCATGGATCAGATCACGGGCGCCCTGGTCGGCATCGGCCTGGTCCTGTCGGCCGTGTTTGTGCCGATGGCGTTTTTCCCCGGCTCCACGGGTGTGATCTATCGCCAGTTCTCCATCACCATCGTTTCGGCCATGGCGCTGTCGGTGCTGGTGGCGCTGATCCTGACACCAGCCCTTTGCGCCACGCTTCTGAAGCCGCAGGACCATCATGAGCGCGGCGGCTTCTTCGGCTGGTTCAACCGCAACTTCAACCGGGCCAATACCCGTTATGTGGCGGTGACCGGCGGTGTGTTGCGGCGGAGCAAGCGGTTCCTGCTGGTCTTTGCCGGGCTGGTGGCGATCCTGGGCATCCTGTTCGTGCGTCTGCCCACCGCCTTCCTGCCGGAAGAGGATCAGGGCATCGTCTTTGCGATGGTGATGGCACCCCCGGGTTCGACCCAGGAACGCACCATGGAAACGGTGAAGCAGGTGGAAGATTACCTGCTGACCCAGGAGGCGGGCCTGATCAGGGGTGTGTTCTCCGTCGGCGGGTTCAGCTTCGCCGGCCAGGGCCAGAATTCCGCGATGATCTTCATCCAGTTGAAGGACTGGTCGGAACGCAAGGGGCATGACGCAACGGCGCAGGCCATCGCCATGCGGTCCATGGGCGCCTTCATGGGATTGAAGGACGCCATGGTCTTCGCCTTCACGCCGCCCGCCGTCATGGAACTGGGTAATGCCACCGGCTTCGATTTCCAATTGCTGGATGAAGCCGGGGCCGGCCACCAGGCGCTGCTTGCTGCCCGCAACCAGTTGCTGGGCATGGCCGCACAGCATCCGGCGCTGGCCGGTGTCCGCCCCAACGGGCTGGAGGACACGGCGCAGTTGCGGATTGATGTGGACAAGCAGAAGGCGGCGGCGCTGGGGCTGGATATCGGCGATATCAACGGTACGCTGGCATCGTTCTGGGGCTCGTCCTATGTCGATGACTTTGTCGACCGGGGCCGTGTGAAGCGGGTATTTGTCCAGGCCGACGCCCCGTTCCGCATGCTGCCGGAGGATATCGGCAAGCTGCATGTCCGCAATGACCAGGGGGAGATGGTTCCCTTCTCCGCCTTTGCCACGGCCCACTGGACCTATGGTCCGCCCAAGCTGGAGCGTTTCATGGGCACCTCATCCATGAACATCCAGGGTGGCCCGGCTCCCGGCTACAGTTCCGGTGACGCGATGGCGGCTATGGAGGAGTTGGTGGCCAAGCTGCCGCCCGGCATCGGCCTGGCCTGGACCGGACTGTCATACGAGGAACGCCTGTCGGGATCGCAGGCACCGGCGCTCTATGCCATCTCGCTGCTGGTGGTCTTCCTCTGCCTGGCCGCCCTTTATGAAAGCTGGTCCATCCCGTTCGCGGTGATGCTGGTGGTGCCGCTGGGTGTGCTGGGCGCAGTGGTCGCCGCCACGGTGACCGGCATGGCCAATGACATCTATTTCCAGGTGGGCCTGCTGACAACCATCGGTCTTTCCGCCAAGAACGCCATCCTGATCGTGGAATTCGCCAAGGAATATTACGAGAAGGGCATGGGTCTGGTGGAGGCCACGCTGGAGGCGGCGCGTCAGCGCCTGCGTCCCATCATCATGACCTCGCTGGCCTTCATTCTGGGCGTGATGCCGCTGGCCCTGTCGTCGGGGGCGGGGTCGGGCAGCCAGAATGCCATCGGCATCGGCGTCGTCGGCGGTATGATGTCCGCCACGCTGCTGGCGATCTTCTTCGTGCCGATCTTCTTTGTCGGCGTGGAAAAGCTGGTGGTGCGTTTCGGCCGGAAGAAGCAGGACGCGGGTGGAGAGTGAGCATCATGAACAAACAACTTTCCTCACTGTCCCTGCTGTCCCTGCTTCTGGCCGGCTGCAGCATGGCTCCCGATTATCAGGCCCCGGCCACCGGTGTGGCGCCGGTCTATGCCACGACGGGGGCGCAGGCCACCCCGGTGGCAGACCTGGGATGGCGGGATTTCTTCCTGGATGAGAGCCTGCGCAGCCTGGTCGCGCAGGCCTTAGCCCAGAACCACGACCTGATCGCGGCGACGGCGAATGTCGAGCGGGCGCGCGCGCTTTATCGTGTTGAACGCGCTGACCAACTGCCCAATCTGGCCGTCGGCGCCTCCGCCGCCCGCGCCCGTGTCAATGAAGGGCGGCCGGTAACGGCGAACCAGTATCAGGTCAATGCCGGCGTCACGGCGTTCGAGCTGGATTTCTTCGGCCGGGTCCGGAACCTGTCCGATGCGGCGCTGGAAAGCTATTTCGCCACCGCCGCCGCGCGGGAGACGGCGCGGCTGGCACTGGTGGCAGAGGTGGCGAGCGCCTATCTGACCCTGCTGGCCGACCGGGAGCAACTGGCCCTGACCGAGCGGACCTTCAACGCCCGCAAGGAAAGCTATGATCTGATCAAGCTGGCCTATGACCGGGGGGTGCGCTCGCTGCTGGATCTCCGGCAGGCTGAAACCGCGCTGGAGACCGCGCGGGCCGATCAGGCGGCGTTCCGCCGGCAGGTGGCGCAGGATGAGAATGCCCTGACCCTTCTGGTCGGCGCTCCGGTGACCGTCACCCCCGAAAAGGTGCTGGGCGAGGATGGCACGCTGCTGGTGCCGGGGTTGCCCGAAGGGCTTCCGTCGGACCTGCTGGTCCGACGGCCGGATATCGCCCAGGCGGAGCATAATCTGCGCGCCGCCAACGCCAATATCGGCGCCGCCCGGGCAGCGTTCTTCCCGCGCATCAGCCTGACCAGCGCCCTGGGCACCGCCAGCACGTCCCTGTCCGGCCTGTTCGAGGGTGGAACCAAGGTCTGGAATGTCGGTGCCGACGCCAGCCTGCCCATCTTCGATTTCGGTCGCAATCAGGCCAACCTGGATGTGGCCAAGGCCGACCGTGACATCGCGGTTGCCAACTACCAGGGCGCGGTGCGCACGGGTTTCCGGGAGGTTGCGGACGCGCTGGCCGCCCGTTCCTCTCTGGATGATCAGGTGGCGGCCCAATCGGCGCTTGTCGTGGCAACCCGTGAAAGCCACGACTTGGCCAAGGCGCGCTATGACAGGGGCGTAGACAGCTACTTGCAGGTGCTGGACGCGCAACGCAACCTGTTTGCCGCTGAAAGCGGGCTGATCGCCCTGCGTCAGCAGCGCTTGATCAATCTGGTCACGCTCTACAAGGCGTTGGGCGGCGGCCTGTCGGATCGGCCGCCGGCCTGATCATTTTGTGCGCCGCAACATCCTGATTGAGTAAAGGGACGGGCCGCCGGGAGGGGGGCCCGTCCCTTTTCATTTCCGCCGGCCGCACCCTTGCCGGCACTCACCCTCACGGTTGTATGCAGCGGTTCCCCCACCAAGGCGGATTACCACCGAAGTCGCTCAATTCCGCCATTTTCCGCGCGCTACCCCTGCGTAAAGGCATAAGGGGCATTGCCGAAAGACTGTGCTATTCCGGCATCAGATATGATAATCTCCATGTCAGTAAGTTGTTTTTGTTTGTCTGCGCTTCCAACGCAGACCTTACCTACGGTAATGTCTTTCCGATAGATCGGGGCCTATGGTAAACAAGCCACGGCTTCGGCACTGCGGTACGAAGGGGCGGACCGCGGGATAATTCATAGAAGGAGCGTCCTCCGGCATTGCGAAACTCCGCTGTTCATTTGGTCCCGTGGGACCGAAACGGTTCGGTTCGTGTTGTCGGGGAGCAAGCTCGCAAACCCGCGCCTGAAGGGTGGCAAAATTGGAATATCTTGTAGCCCTGCTCCTGCAGATCGCCCTGTCTGCCCTAATCTGCCTTGGCGCCGCACCGATCGGGAATGCGCTGGGCATCATGGATAAGCCAGACAGCCTTCGCAAACTGCACCGTGGTGCCGTTCCCCTGGTGGGCGGGCTGGCCATTCTGCTGCCGGCCATGCTGATCGGTGGTGGTCTTTCCTATCTTGATGGGGTCGGACTGCACTGGGTCATCGCCCCGGTAATGGCCGTTCTGTTCGTCATGGGTATGTTGGACGACAGGCAGCATCTGCCGCCCGTCGTGCGCCTGTCCGTGTCGCTGGTCATGTTCTCCTTCGCCATCATCCTGGCACCGCAACTGGCGCTGACGGGTCTTGATTTCGGCGGCGGCACCCGGTTCGACATTCCGCCCTTCATGGGCGCCATGCTGACCATCGTCAGCCTTGTCGGCTTCCAGTACGCTTTCAACATGAGCGACGGGGCCAACGGCATCGCCAGCGGTACCGCCATGATCTGGGGCCTGTTCTTCGCCACCGCGGGGGCGGGCACCTTGTCGATGCTGGCGCTGCTGATCGTGGCCGGCGGGGCCGTGTTCCTGATCTTCAACATGCGTGGCCGCATCTTCCTGGGAGACAGCGGCGCTTACGGCGTCTCCGCCGTCATGGGGCTGCTGGGTCTGGCCATTACCAGCCACCCCGACAGCAGCCTGACCAACATGCAGTTGATGGGGCTTTTCCTGCTGCCCGTCGTGGATTGCCTGCGCCTGATCGTCAGCCGCCTGCGTGCCGGTCGCGCGCCCTTCTCTCCGGACCGCGAACATCTGCATCATTATCTGCTGCGCTGGCTGGTCTCTCCCACCCGCACGGCGCTGGCCTACTGGACCATGGTGGCCGTGCCGAATGCCGCTGGCGTGTTGATCGGTGGTGTTCCGGGCTTCATGGCGACCCTGGTTCTGACGCTGACCCTTTACCGTCTTGCCATCGCCAGGACGGCCGCCGTGCCGGCGCCCGCCGCCGTTGTCAGTGGCGAGGTTCGTTGATTTCCCGATCCGCCGGGTTCCTCCCGAAGCGGTTTGACTGACAAGCGGCCGGGGATATTCCCGGCCGTTTTTCTTTATGCGCGCCATTCAGGTTGGGTTCAGCGCCGCCCTGGCAGGATCGGTTCCATCATCGATCCACAGGAAGGAACCTGATCATGCCTTATCCCCGTCTCCTTGCCGGCCTGTTGCTGAGCGGTTCGCTGGCCACCGGCGCCTATGCCTTTGCCCAGGGTGCGGGAACCGCTGCGCCTGCGGCCGCACCGCAGGCGGCTGCCGCCGATCTGCTGTCCATGCCGGCGCTTCTGGATCGTCTGGCCGCCCAGGGCTACCGCGACGCCCGTTCCATCGAACGGAAAAGCGACAAGCTGGTGGAGGTGAAGGCCACCGGTCCGGACGGACGCCGCCAGGAACTTTATGTCGATGCCCGGTCGGGTGAAATCCTGAAGGTGGAGCGCGACTGATGGCCGACATCACACTTCCGGCGGAGGACGACACTCCTCCCGCCCCCGGAACGGTGCGCGTGTGGGATCCGCTGCTGCGCCTGATCCATTGGGGCATCGCCGCCGCCTTCCTGACGGCCTGGCTGTCGGCGGAGGAGGTGATGGTGGTGCATGAGGCGGCAGGGCTTAGCATTATCGCCCTGGTGGGGGTGCGGGCCCTGTGGGGCCTGATCGGCAGCACCCACGCCCGTTTCACCGATTTTGTGCCGTCCGGCGCCGGTCTGATGGCCTATCTGCGGGCGCTGGTACATCGCCGGGCGGATCGGCATCTGGGACATAACCCCGCTGGCGGGGCCATGGCGCTGACGCTGTGGTTCTGCCTCTTGGGCACGGCGGCGCTGGGTCTGCTGACCCGCTATCCCATATCGGCGCTGCGCCCCTATGGCCACTGGCTGGAGGAGGCGCACGAATTGCTGGCCAATGGCACGCTGGTGCTGGTGGGCCTGCATCTGGCCGGCGTCCTGGTCAGCAGCCTGCTGCACCGGGAAAACCTGATCCGTTCCATGTTGACGGGCCGCAAACGGGCGGGTTGATACCAGCGCGTCCGGGATCTGTCGCGATCAGATCCCGCTGGAACACGCCTTGGGCGGTTCCCAAACAAAAACCCCGGTGCCGTGAGGCACCGGGGTTTTGTGTTTCCGGGGACCGGGTCAGGCCTTGGCGGCCTCACCCTCACCACCTTCGGTGCCGGGCGGGTCCTCGGCGTCCATGCTCTTGCGCAGCCGGTTCTCACCCAGATAAAGCAGGATCGGGGCTGCGATGAAGATGGAGGAAGAGGTGGCCAGCAGGATACCGAACAGCAGGGCCCAGGCGAATTCACGCAACGCCTCGCCGCCGTAAAGCGCCAGCGGCACGATGGACAGGAACACGGCGATATTCGTGTTGATGGTCCGGGTCATGGTCTCGTTGATCGACCGGTCGATCAGTTCACGCAGCGGCATCCTGCGGTAAAGCCGCAGGTTTTCGCGCACGCGGTCATAGACCACGACCTTGTCATTGATGGAGAAGCCCATGATGGTCAGCATTGCCGCCACGGCCGTCAGGTTGAACTGCAACCCGGTCAGCGCGTAGAAGCCGATGGTCTTGGTGACGTCCAGCATCATGGTCACCACCGCACCCACGCCGAACTGCCATTCGAAGCGGAAGGTGATGTAGATCAGCATGAAGAAGGCGGCCAGACCCAGGGCCAGCATACCGTCGCTGAACAGTTCCGCCGACACGGACGCGCCCACCGCTTCGACGCGGCGCACCTCCGACCCGGGGAAGTTCTGTTCCAGCGCGACGGTGACGGCCTTGACGGCGGCCTGCTGGTTGCTCTCCGCCCCTTCCTGACGTTCCATGCGCAGGATCACGTCGCGGTCGGTACCGAAGGCCTGCAGGGCCACGGGGCCGACATTCACATGTTCCATCACTTCGCGCATCTTGGGGAAGTCGGTGGCTTCTGCCGTCCGCACCTCCATCACGATGCCGCCGGCGAAGTCGATGCCGTAATTCAGGCCCGGCTTGAAGAACATGGCGACCGAGGCGGTGGACAGGACCACTGACACGGCCAGACCGACATGCCGGCCATTCATGAAGTTGATCTTCATGCCGGCCGTCTTCAGCTTGATGGGGCCGAAAACGGGCAGGGTCTTGGACCGGGTGCGCTTGTACCAGATGGCGGTCAGCAGGCGGGCCACGACGGTCGCCGTGAACATGGAGGTGATGATGCCCAGCGAGGTGGTGACGGCAAAGCCCTTCACCGACCCGGTGCCCACCACATAAAGCAGAACCATCTTGATCAGCGTCGTCAGGTTGCTGTCCATGATGGTGCCGCGGGCCTTGATATAGCCCGTTTCCAGCGCCGACAGGGCGGTCTTGCCCTTGCGTAACTCCTCGCGGATACGTTCATTGATCAGGATGTTGGCGTCCACCGACATGCCGAGCGTCAGCACCACGCCGGCGATACCGGGCAGGGTCAGGGTCGCTTCCAGCATGGCCAGGCAGGACAGCGTCAGGAACAGGTTGAACACCAGCGCCGCATTGGCGATCAGGCCGAAGAAGCCATAGGTCAGCCACATATAGGCGAAGACCAGGACGACGCCGACCAGACAGGAAATGACGCCGGCCTTGATGCTGTCGGCACCCAGTTCGGGACCGATCGACCGTTCCTCCACCACCGTCAGGGGCGCGGGAAGGGCACCCGCGCGCAGCAGCACGGCCAGTTCGGTTGCCGTCTGGGCCGTGAAATTGCCGCTGATCTGACCCCGGCCACCCAGGATCGGTTCGTTGATGTTCGGGGCGGAGATGACGCGGCCATCCAGCACAATGGCGAAGGGCCGGCCGACATTGGCCTTTGTGACGTCGGCAAAGCGGCGTGCACCGATGCTGTCGAAGCTGAAGGACACGACCCAGCGGCCGGACTGCGGGTCGGCGCTGGGCTGGGCGTCGGTCAGGGTGGCGCCGTCAACCTCCACCCGCTTGCGCACCAGGACCTGGGACCCCCCGACACCCCGGTCGGCATTGGGTAGCCATTCGAAGCCCGGCGGGGCCGAAGAACCAGGCGCCACGGTGGCATCACCCACCAGATGGAAGCTCATCTTGGCGGTCTGACCCAGCAGGCGCTTGATGCGGCCGGGATCGGTGACGCCCGGCAATTGCACCAGCACGCGCGACGCGCCCTGGCGCGCCACGATGGGTTCGTTCACGCCGGTCTCATCGATGCGGCGGCGTACGATCTCCAGCGATTGTTCCACGGCCTTGCTGACCCGGTTGGTCAGGGCCTGCTGGCCGAAATCAAGGCGCAGACGCCCGGCCTCCGGCACGATGGTGAAATCGCCAACCTCTCCGGGCAGGGCGCCCTGTGTGAGGGGGCGCAGGGCGTCGGTGACGCCGGGCGCGTCGCCCGGATCGGCCAGCCGCACGGCCAGCCCGTTCCCCTCGACGGTGACGCCGGCCACCCGCAGTTCCTTGCTCCGAAGCAGGGACCTGACCTCGTCCACGGCATTTTCCAGCCGCTCGCGCCGGACCGCTTCGGCATCCACCTCCAGCAGCAGGTACGAACCGCCTTGCAGGTCGAGGCCGAGGTTGAAATGGCGCATGGGCAGCCAGGAGGGCATATTGTGCGGCCCGATCAGGCTGGGAATGGCAAGCGCACTGCCCAGGAAGCAGACCAGCAGAATCGCGATGGTCTGCAGTCGTGAAAATTTCAGCATGGTACTTGTCCGATCATCGGCATCGGTCGGCACAGGACCGACCGCGCCCTGGTGATCACGGGATGGGCGGAAGGGGGATCAACGATCGGAGGGCGGACCGCGCGGCTGTCCCGGACCGGTGGCGCTCCGGTGCAGGTGCGTGCCGGTGAACAGGGGCTTTTCCCAGCCAGCAGCCAGCAGCCGGAATGGCATAGTATGGCCGGCCGGGAGTGTGACGGGCACGCCATCGCCCCCCGCCATGGCCTTGCCATCGACCCGCAGGGCCGCCTGGATCAGCGCGGGTTGGACGGGGGCGGTCAGCCTCTGTTCACAGCTTACCGCGCTGTTGCAACCGCCTGTGGCCGGTCCCGCACCCTCGCGGGCATCCACCTTGCCGCCTCCCATGGCGCCGGCCAGCAGCAGCAATGCCGCCAGCAGCGATAAACGCCATTGGGAGAGCGAGAGACGCAAGGGTGCCACCATCCAGACCATCAAGCGTGGAGGAATACGCCGGTGCCGGCCGGCTGGCAAGCGGGTTGCCCGCTTTTCAGGGGTCGGGCCGCAGCCCCCCTGTCTGTCGGCGATAAGGTCCGCATGCCCCCCTGACCCGGCCATCCTTGCCGTTTCCGGCTTTTTCCATTCGGCAGAATCTGCCCAGGGTCGAACCTGACCAGTGGATCTGGCCCGGGAACCCTTGTGAATCAAGGAAATCGCAAGTTGGCCCGCCTGTTGCATATGGGGTGGTGGGCCGGTCATGGGGATCGGTCCTGACGCTTTTGTCAGAACAAGGGACCCGTCCGATGACCAGCCTCTTCGGCGTTCTCAATCACTCCAGCAATGGACTGCGCCTGATCCAGGGGCAGTTGGGGCTGGTTGCTGAGAATGTGGCCCGTGCGGAGGATCCCAACCGTTCCCGGCATTCGCTGGAACAGACGGTCGACAATCAGGGTAACGCCACCATCGCGCAGTACAAGCGCCAGGTGGACGTGGCCCTGCGCGTGCAGTTGGAACAGACGATTTCGGAAGAAGCCGGCGCGTCGACGCTTTCCTCCTATATGCGGCGTGTCACGGACACGCTGGGCACCACGGGCGGCACGCCGCCCCTGGCCGATTCGGTGGACAAGTTCCAAACGGCCTGGAAGGAACTGGCCGCCACGCCGGAAAGCACCGTGGCCAAGGGCCAGGTTGTTGTCTATGGCGAGTCTCTGGCGCGCGAGGTGCGCCGCCTGAATGACGGCATCGGCGCCATCGAAAAGCAGTTGGATACCGATATCAGCAATTCCGTCCAGGAATTGAACAGCGCCCTGACCGATATTGACAAGCTGAATGCCGACATCATGTCGACGCGTGCGGCCGGCGATCCGACCATGAACCTGGAAGATCGCCGTGACGAACTTGTCCGCAAGGTTGCGAGCATGATGAGTGTCCGCACCATTGAGCGGGGGGACGGCAAGCTGTCGATCTTCACCACCTCCGGCATGTCCCTGCTGGACGCCGCCCCGGTGAAGTTCAGCTACGAGAACGGCCAGCTCCGCTCATCCGCTTCCGACCGCGACCTGACCAACATGGTGCGCGACGGCAAGATGGGGGCGCTGCTTGAACTGCGCTTTGACGGGTCCTCCCAGAACCCGCCGCAGACCGCCTCGGCCCTGCCCGGGGCTGAAATCCTGCGCAAGCTGCGCTCGCAGCTCCAGGCGGTGTCCGAGGCTTTTCTGGGTTCCACCAAGCCGGGTGAACCGACCAGCTTTGCCGATGCCTATAACAATGCGAACCCGGTTACCGAGGGCGAATTGCCCAACCGCTTCTTCATCGGGACCGGCGCCGGGAACATCGAACTCAATCCCGGCCTTCTGTCGGGTGACCTTCAGGTGAAGACCAGCGCCGCCCAGGGCGTATCGGTCGCCATGGAGGCCACGGGACGGTCGATCAATGCCGACGGGCTGCGCGCATCGGGCGTCTCCTACTCCTCGATGGTCAGCACGATGATCGGGCATTGGAGCACGAATTCCAAGGTGGCCAGCGAGCAGGCGACCATCGCCACCGATTTCAAGAACGAGCTGGACACACGCTACAAGAACAATGTCGGCGTCAACATGGACGAGGAAATCGCCATGTTGCAGGTGCTCCAGCGCAACTACTCCGCCGCCGCCCGCGTGATGCAGACGGTCAACAACATGTTGGATGCCATTGAGGGGATCGTCAGATGACCCGCATCAGTGCCTATGGCAGCTACATCAATACCATCCGCACGCTTACCGGCGGGCAGGGGACCATCGACGACTTGTCGGCCCAGCTCAATACCGGCAAGAAATCGACGGACGTCTCCTTCTACGGCACGCAGTCGCAGCGGCTGCTGGACCTCAAGTCGGAACTGGTGCGGCGGCAAAGCTACTCGCAGACCATCGACCAGACGATGACGCGCGTGAAATCCTACGACAAGCTGATGGAACGGATGGCCGACATGGCCACCGAACTGTCCAGCACGACGCGCCTGCCGCAGGGTCCCGGCGCGCCACGGGTAAGCAGCGTCATCAACCAGTCCAGCGGCGCCATGAAGGTGGCCGTGGACCTGACCAACAGCAGCTTCAAGGCCGAAGCCACCTATACCGTGACCTCGACCCCCAGCCGCAGCGGCCCGCCGGGCAGCTTCGACGTGACCGTCACCGACGGGCTGGGCGGCCGCGCCACCAATACCATCAACCTGAAGCAGACCCCGCCGCAGGTGGATGCCGACCGTTTCACCATCACCGGCGGCGCCGGCGATGGGGCCGTCATCAAGCTGAATATCGAGAGCCTGGAAGGCTCCGGCATGTCCAGCTTCGATGTAAGCTGGCCGGAACTGGCCTCCACGCGGGAAGTGATCCGCGGCATGACGGTGGAGCTGGAATCCCTGCTGAATGAACGGGTGGGCGACCGCTACCTGTTCGCCGGCTCCCGCTACAACACCAAGCCCGTCGACGATATCGTCGCCGCCAAGCAGATCAACCGTGTCACCTTGATCGGTGAACATGGCGATGCCGGCGAAACCTATGAAATGGTGTTGAACGGCAAGCGCTTCACCTATGTGACCACCGGCAGCGAACAGTCGCTGGACGAGGTGCTGACCAACGGGAACGGCACCGGTCTGGTTGATCAGATCAAGGCCTACAGCGATCCGCCCTTCAATGTGACCCTGTCTGTCGCCAACGGCATCGTTACCGCCATCGGCAACGATCCGAAGGAGAAGTTCACGCTGACCAGCCAGGTCTATGAAAACGGCACCCATGCCAATACGGTTGTGCCGGCGGCGAACGCCATCAATGCCGGCAACGCCCCGTTCACCGTGCAGGAAGCGAGCGAAACCCAGCCGCAGATCGACAATGTCAAACTGCATGGCAACGAAGCCGATATTGGCGACGTGTTCAATATGTCGATCGGTGCCCGCACCATCGTACAGAATGAAAATGCCCCGCCGCAGGTCATCATCACGCCACCGACAAAGTACAGCTACGTCGTTGGTCCCAAGGATTTTGATGAGCTGAAGACCTACAACGCGACACAGCCGGCGGACGCCCAGCTTTCCATGTCGGGTTTTGTGGCGCAGAAGCTGGTGGGACAGATCAATGCCAACAGCACGTCGCCCGTGACAGCCAGCATCGATCCCACCGACGAGACCAACATTGTCCTGACCGCCAAGGACAATAACAGCCAGTTCCAGACCACGGCCGAGATCAATAATTCAGGCAACCAGACCAAGCTGATCACCAACGAGATTCCGCCGTTGGCCGAACAGGACTCGTTCGAGGGCATCGTCGATCCGCCGGGGCTGCCCTTCTACGATACCCAGTTCCAGACCAGCCGCGATGTGTCGGCGGCCTATGATATCGCGCAATTGCAGGTCGATGACAGCCTGACCACCAAATATGGCGTCAGCAGCAACGACCCCGCCATCCAGAAGCTGGTCAGCGGCCTGCGCCGGCTGACGGCCGCCATCTCCCGCCCCGGCGACTATTCCAAGCTGATGGAGGAGGGGCGCAACCTGCTGACCGATGCGCAGAACCAACTGCGCGGCGTCCATGCCCGCGTCGTGAATGCCGCGGCCATCATGGACAATGCCCAGACCCGGCATCAGGACGGGATCGCCAAGGCCCAGAACGAACTGGCCGGTATCGAGGGCGTCGACCCGAACGATGTCGCTGTCCGCCTCCAGTCCGCCATGTCCACCCAACAGGCCAGCTACACCATCGCAGGCCGCATGCAATCCCTGTCCTTGATCAACTTCCTTGCCTGACCCAACGAAATCCCACGTGAAGGAGAACCGAGATGAACGCTTTTTCGCCCCACGGTTTTGCCGCCGCTCCGGCCCCCAGCAGTTCCCCCAGCGCGGACGAGGCCATGCGGACCCGTCTGTTCGACCAGTTCAACGCGTTCTGGGTCAATGCCTCACGCGAAGGTGTGCCCTATGACATGATCGGAACGATGTCGGTCACGGCTGCCGTTTACGGTCTTCTGGCCAAGCACGGGGTCGGCACCACCGCCGAATTCCTGGAAGGCATGGCCAATGATGTGCGCACGGGCATGTTTACCGTGCCGCCCCGCCCGAACTGACCTTTGTCTCCCTTGGACCCCGCCTTGCCGCAAAGGGGCCGGACCACCCGCCAGGTGATCCGGCCCCTTTTCTGTCCGGCCCCGGCAAAAGACACCCTGTCCCCCGGCAAATTCCGCCCAGTCGCAGGGGAACGGGTCAGGAAGGGCAGGGAATGCCGGGTCCCGCCTGATAAAATATCGATTTGAATCAAGGAACTATGCTTACCCCTGCCGGTTGGCACCGAACTTGCTGTGTAGGCTGTGACACGCCATCATCCCAACGGGAGCCCTTTCCATGAGCATCTTCGGATCCTTGACCACCGGCATCTCCGGCCTTCAGGCTCAGGCCGCAGCACTGGGTCACATCTCGGACAACATCGCCAACGCGCGCACGACCGGTTACAAGCGCGTCGATACCGCCTTCACCAATCTGGTGCTGCAGTCCAACTCCCGTGTTCACAATCCCGGTGGCGTCGTTGCTCGTCCCAGCTATGCCAACAGCGTGGCCGGCAATATCGAGACGGTGGATCGCACCACCAATCTCGCGATCCGCGGTCAGGGCTTCTTCAATGTCAGCCGTTTGACGGAAGTGAATGGGCTGTCGGTTCCCACGGGCGAGCGTTTCTACACACGTGACGGTTCGTTTGAACTGAATGACGAGCGCATCCTGGTCAACCGCTCGGGCTTCGCGCTGAATGGCTATATCTATAACGAAGCGACGAATTCCTTCTCGACCTCGGCGACACCGATCCAGGTGACGGCGGACATCGACAGCCCGGTATCGACCAAGACCATCGAACTGCGCGCCAACCTGCCGACCGACCCGACGCCGGGTCAGCCGATCCAGCCCACGACCATCCCGATCTATGACGCCGCCGGTACCCGCCGTGACATCACCCTGGGCTGGCGCCCCGGTCAGGTGGATGGCGCGTGGCGCCTGTCCATTGACACGCCGGGTGCCATTGGCAGCCAGCCACTGTCCGGCAGCCTTGACGGCTTCCCCGTTTCCGCCCAGTCGACCTCGCTGACCCAGGGCGTCACGCCCCGCAAGCAGATCGAAGAAGTCCAGTTCACGTCGCCCAATGGTGATGGCGCCTTCAAGATCGGCGACACCTATCGCGTCAACGTGAACGGCGTCGAGTTCTCCGAGACGGTGTCGACCAACAACGCCTCGCAATTGTCCAACCTGACGGGCATCGCGCAGTCGCTGGCCGACAAGATCAATGGAGCGGTGCCGCCGGTCGGTGTCACGGCGACCGTTTCCGACGGACGTCTGCGCATCTCTGCCACCACGCCGGGTAACGCCTTTACACTGACGACGGCCGTGAATAATGCGACGCCGACCATCAACACGGCCAACACACCGGTGACCACACCGGCGACATCCAGCCAGCAGCAGCAATCGGTGATCACCTTCGCCGGCAGCTCCGTCGATATCGGTGATACCTTCACGCTGAATGTCGACAACAACTCGACCCAGTCCTATACGGTCAAGGTCACGGCGGCCAATATCGGTCAGTTGAAGGACCTGAATGGTGTGGTCACGGCGCTGGCCGCGCAGGTGAATGCCAATACCTCCACGGAAAAGGTCATCGCATCGGTCACCGGCAATACCCTGACGCTGCGCGGTACGACCG
>NZ_JAGOGJ010000106.1 GCF_017996735.1 Niveispirillum sp. | reverse complement strand
GATATGCATATCGTCCGGTCCGCCCTTTTCCATCCAGGCGCAGGTGCCCTCCACACTGGGAAAGGGCGGTCGCAGGGTGCCATGGCGGAATTTTGGCATCGCGACCATCGCGCACATGGCCGCCGCATCATCCAGCCGCCGCGCCCGCAACCACAGGCCCGGCGGGCCGAAGGCAGCTGGGGTACCGCCGGGCGGCGGGGTGAAGGCGGGCGGATGCATAGGCTTACTCCCCGGTTGCGGCGACCTGCGCCAGGAAGGCCCGGATCAGGTCCGGGCTTTTCCGTCCCGGCGCCTCTTCGACGCCGGACGAGACATCGACGGCCATGGCCCCCGTCGCGCGGATCGCCCCGGCAACATTGGCGGGGTCCAGGCCACCCGACAGCATCCAGGGTTTCCGCCAGACGCGGCCAGCCAGCAAGGACCAGTCGAAGGCAACCCCATTGCCACCAGGCAGAATGGCCCCCTTGGGCGGCTTAGCATCGAACAGCAGCATGTCCACCACCGGCTCATAGGCGGTGGCCGCGTCCAGATCGCCGGCATCCCCGATCTTCAGCGCCTTCATGACCGGCAGGTTGAAACGGGCGCGAATGGCGGCCACGCGGTCCGGCGTCTCGCCGCCGTGAAGCTGGATCAGGTCCAGCGGCACCTGCCCCGTGACGTCGTCCAGCAGATCATCACCGGGATCGACGAACAGGCCCACGACGCGCGTGCCCGTGCCCACCATGCGCGACAGTTCGGCGGCGGTGGCGATGGAGACATTGCGCGGCGATTTCGGAAAAAACACCAGCCCGACCCAGCGCGCCCCGGCATCCAGGGCGGCCTGCATGGTCTCCGGCGTGCTGATCCCGCAGATCTTGGCCTTCACCATACTCATGCGTCCAGTTCCTGGGCAATGCGGCGGGCGGCGGCGGCCGGATCGGCATCGGCCGTGATGGGCCGGCCGATCACCAGATGATCGGCCCCGGCGGCGACCGCATCGCGCGGGCCCATCACCCGCTTCTGATCGTTGGCGGCGGCCCAGGTGGGGCGGATGCCCGGCACCATCAGGGTGAAATCCGCCGGCAGGTCACGGCGCAGCAGCGCCACCTCTGCCGGGGAACAGACGATGCCATCGGCCCCGCTGGCATGGGCGACGCCGGCCAGACGCCGCACCTGATCGGCCGCGGGCACAGCCTGCCCCACGGCAGTCAGGTCCTCGTCCGACAGGCTGGTCAGCACCGTGACGGCCAGGATGCGCATGCGCGGCAGGGACAGGCGCGCCGCCTCCTCCCGCGCGGCATCGGCGGCGGCGCGGATCATGGCGGGCCCGCCACCGGCATGGATGGTCAGAAATGTCGGCGCCAGCGGTGCGACGGACCGCACGGCGCCGGCCACGGTGTTGGGGATGTCATGCAGCTTCAGGTCCAGGAACAGCGGCAGGTCACCGGCCGCGATGACCTCGCGGATGCCGGCCGGCCCCTGGGCCATGAAGAATTCCAGGCCCAGCTTCACCCCACCCACCAATCCTTTGACCATGGCCGCCATGGCTTTCGCCCCCTCGATCTCCGGCATGTCCAGGGCAACGAAGACGCGGTCGGTGGGGCGCATGGCGGAAAGGCTCCAAAGATAAAGGGACGGGCGCAGGTTTAACGCGGAACAGCGGCGGCGCGAAGGGCCGATGCGTCAGCCCTTCCATGCCGCAGGGCGCACCGCCTTACGAATTGGTAAGCACCACGCTTGACCCGCCGCAGGCTGGCGGCCCAAGATACGGACCTTGTTCCAGAACCCGGAGTCGTTCCATGCCCCTGCCGCCCCCGGATGCCGCGCGGGAGCCGATCCATACCCGTCAGGTTACCTGCAACGGCTATCGCCGGGCCGACGGGCTGTGGGATATCGAAGGTCACATCACCGACCGCAAATCCTATGATTTTCTGCGGGATGGCCGGACCGTGCCGGCGGGCGACCCGATCCATGAAATGTGGATACGCCTGACGCTGGACAACCGGTTGACGGTGACCGCCGTGACAGCCGTGACGGATGCCGCGCCCTATCGGATGTGCCCGTCCATCACGGATAATTTCCAGCGGCTGGTGGGGCTGTCGATCGCCAGCGGCTGGACGGCCGCCGTCAAGGAACGGCTGGGCGGGGTGGAGGGCTGCACCCATCTGGTAGAATTGCTGGGGCCGGTCGCGACGACGGCGTTCCAGACCATCGCCCCC
Source organism: Niveispirillum sp. (assembly GCF_017996735.1). Classification (GTDB taxonomy): domain Bacteria; phylum Pseudomonadota; class Alphaproteobacteria; order Azospirillales; family Azospirillaceae; genus Niveispirillum. The sequence goes on along the minus strand of NZ_JAGOGJ010000106.1, from coordinate 20,034 downwards.
TATCTGGAGGATCTGGACAAGAAGGCCCGTGCCGCCATGGTCGTACGGGGAGAGACACCGCCGCCCCGTCGCCGCCCACCCATGCTGGATACCTGCCATATCTGGGCCACGGATGGAGAGGTCGTGGCCCGCGAATGGCCGGAATTTGCGGTCACCAAACAATCATAATATCCAGGTTGGGCGCGGGTATCGCGTCAATCCTTCTCCGCATACAGCGCCAGACAGGCGGCGGGCGGCGGGGGTGGCGGTTTTGGCGGCGGGGCGGAGCCGGTGCTGGGCGGCGGCGGCTTGAACCAGCTCAACAGTTCCTCGCCACAGCCATCGCCCTCGGGCGGGGGTTCCTGCGTCTCGCATTGTTTGGCGTCGGGCGGGCAGTCCAGACGCACATGCAGATGGGCGGCATGGCCGAACCAGGGCCGTACCTTGCGCAGCCAGGATTTGTCGCCCGTCTCCCCCTCGCACAAAGCCAGCTTGATGGCAGGGTTTACGAAGATGCGGGTGACATGGGGGGCGGCGGCCGCCAGCCTGACCAGCCGGGCCTGGGCCGGGCCGAAATTGGTGTTCACGCGCTGGGCCTTGGTATCCACCATGGTGGCGAAATCCTCCCGCTCGCGTTCCGCTACGGGCAGGCGGCCCAGGTCCAGCGCGAACCAGATATCGGCATCCAGACCCATCTGGTGGCTGGCATGGCCCGTCGGCATACGGCCGCCCCGCGGCATGGACATGTCACCCACGGACAGGATGCCCAGCCCCTCCCGCTCCACCTCTCCGGCCAGGGCCTTCAGATAGGCCAGCAGCAGCGGATGGCCGTAATTGCGGTGGCGGGACAGGTTCATCACCTGAAACCCCTGCCCATCGGCAGGCAGGGCATCGGCGCCACGGACGCAGCCATTGGCGTAACTGCCGATGGGCTGCGGCGTCCCCTTGGACGGGTGGCGCAGGCTTTGCGGGGCGGGGGCGGCGCTGTGTTGATGCTTATCGGCGGCCAAGGCCGGGCCTGACCAGAGCAGCAGGGCCAGCGACAGCGATACCGAACGATGCAGGCGCAATCCAGCCTCCGCCCGAAAATGCAACGGCCCGCATCCTATCAGAAGCGGGCCGGCGGAATCCTGGTTCTTTGCAGGTGTGTCACACGCCCCATTGCCGCACGCGGCCGGTATCGACATGCACAAAGCCGGTCTGGCTGTAGATACCGACGCCGCCCAGGCGCAGTTTCAGCGCCTCCTGACGGATGCGGCTCAACTGCCGGCCGGCCATGGTGATGTCGATGGCCTTGCCTTCCATGTGCAGGCTCTTGGTTGCCACCCCTTCCGACCGGGACGCCAGCATGGCGTTGGTCTTGGGGCAGCGATAGCCGGAAATGACCTGGAACGGCTCCTCGGTGCGCAGGCGCTGGCGAAGCTGGAACAGCAGGTCCAGCAGCTTCGGGTCCATGGTCCCGATCTCACCCGTGCGCCAGTCGCGCAGCATATGGTTCACATCCTTCAACGCCGACCGGTCATAGGTGCCATTGTTGAAATAAGTGATCTTCAGCTTTTCGTTGGTGTGCAGCGACACGAAGGAAAGCTGCCGGCGCGGTGCGCTGACCGGGGCGGCATCGGCCGGATTGGTCAGAATGGTGGGAGCGGCAATGGCGGCCCCTGCACCCAGGAACAAACCGCCCAAACCACGCAGAAAGCCGCGGCGGCCGGTTTCAACGCCAAGGTCGACAGAAGAACAGGAAGGGGAGGGGGAATCCGGGGGGACGGCGTTCATCTGTCCAATGGTCAGGTCGGTCGTGTTCGGCCGTGCCACCATGCCCCAATCTCCTTCGCCCCGTCAGGCACCCCCCGCGACCGTTGCGCCGGGGACACTCTCTTTCCTGATTTCGCCAAATGCCCCTGCGCCACAAGCAGGACACAATTGCACTTCTGGCAGAACGGCATAGAGGGTGCAAGCAGAAATCCACCCTTCCGGCCTATTTCCTTCCCTATCTCTTAAGGATTTACCCCCGCCGGGTCAGCGGGTTCCGCTGTCCGTGGCCCGTCCGGCGGCGGCCCCGCCGGGGGCCAGCCGGGCCTCGGCCTCCACCGCGTCCCATTTCACGCGCGATGCCCGCATGGCCGTGGCCAGCTTGCGATCGCGGCCGTAGATGTCGGAGCGGAAATTCACCGATCCGTCATTGGCCACAAAGGCCGTGACATAGGAGATATGGATGGGAATGGGCTGTTTCAGGCGCACGATGGTGCGCTGACCGCTGGCCAGCGCCTCATCCAGGCGGGTGCGTGGCCAGTCCACCGTGCCCGTCAGGCGCAGGATAGTTTCCGCCACGTCGAACGGATGCTCCACCCGGATGCAGCCATGGCTGAAGCTGCGGTTGGCACGGTTGAACAGGTTCTTGGACGGGGTGTCATGCAGATACACGTCGAATTCGTTGGGAAACATCATCTTGATGCGGCCCAGGCTGTTCTTGTCGCCCGGCACCTGACGGACACGATAGGGCAGGCGTGTCATATGGGCCCAGTCCAGGCTGTGCGGGTCCACCGGCACCGCCGTTTCCGACCAGTCGGACAGAAGCTCGTACCCCTGCTTGGCCAGATAGGAAGGGTCCTTCTTCGCCTTGGGGAAAATCTCGTCCCGGACGATCTTGGCCGGCACATGCCAATAGGGATTGACCTCCAGATAGGACATCTTGCGGGAAAAGACGGGGGTACGGGTGGAACTGGTGCCCACCACCACCCGCGCCTCATGCACCACATTGCCCTGGTCGAAGATCGACAGGTGGAAGGCCGCCAGATTGACCAGGATGTAGGACCGGCCCATGTCGATGGGCATCCAGCGCCAGCGTTCCATGTTCATGGCGATCTGGGCCGCGCGCTGATCGGCCGTGATATTCAGCGCCAGCAGGGTCTGCTTGCCCAGCACCCCGTCGGGTTCCAGCCCGTGGCGGGCCTGGAACGTCTTCAGGGCCTCGATCGTGGCGTCGTCGAACAGGGTCGGATCTTCCGGCACCGGTGCATCGACGGGCAGTTCGCCCGTGACGGCCAGGCGCGCGCGCAAGGCCGGCAGGCGGTCGTCATTGCCGCCGGGTTTCAGGGACATATCGGCCATGGGCACGGGCTTCCACCCTCCGGCCGCCGCCAGTTCCCGGTATTGCTGCAACGCGCCCTTCAGATGCTGATATTCCGACCGGCGCGGCGGCAATGCTGACAGTTCGGCGCCTGCATCCTCGACACCGGCCAGCCGGTTCAGCAGGGCCAGCGTATCGATCTCCCGCTTTTCGACATAAAGCTCGCTGTCGATGGACATGGGCGCCAGCCGGCCCGTGGCCAGATCACGGCCATAATCCAGGGCGCCGTGCGACAGCAGCACTTCCAGTTCCGCCAGCGCGTCGGGGCTGTCACCGCGTTCCATCAGGGTGGTGATGCGGGCCACGCCATAATCGGCGGGGTTCAATCCGTCCTGCGCCGCCTTCTGCAGCGCGGTCAGCAACAGCCCGGCCTTGGCCGTCGGCTTACCATGGTCGATCCAGGCGGGGGCGAATTTGCGCTGGTCGTAGAATTTGTCCAGCGTGGCCAGATCCTGGCTGTCGCGGTCGTTCTGAGGCGTATTGACGCCGCCCGCCAGCCGTTGCTGCAACGCCGCCGTGAAGTCCCGGGCAGCCAGGACGGGGGAGGTGATGGCCAGAAGGCAGCTCAGAAGACCAACGGCAAACCCACGCGAAAAGACCGAACCCACCAGCTTCTCCCCAAACCACTTCAGACCGGAACAAGCGTAGCATCGGGCGAAGGGAATATCGAACCCCTCCGTCAGGCAAAGCCAAGGAACAACGCCAGGAGGCGGTTGGTTGCCAACAATATGTCGTCCTCCACCCGGCCGAACACGCTGCCCACCCGCTCACGTTTAACCGTCATGATCTTGTCGATCATGATCTGGGAGGTTTTCCGTAAGCCATTCGCGGTGGTGGGTGCAATAGTAAGGCGTATCAAAGGCGCATCCACCAGGGTACCCGACAGTAAAGCCAGGGTCAGCGTGCTGGTGTTGTCGAACTGGTCAGCCTGGATGACAAGAGCGGGGCGTGGCTTGCCAAAGTCACCGGGCATCGCAACGGTGACGAGATCACCGCGCCTCATGCGGACGTGTCATCCAGATCAGTCAGCGCGTCATCCAGCAGATCCAGCAATTCGTTGTCTGCGGCGTCTGCGCGGGCAACAATCAGGGACTGCCGACGGCACTCCTCTGCAAATCCGGGGCGCGTTGTATCGGGAACCCAAATCCGGACCGGGCGCAACCCGGCATCACGCAGGGAAGTCCTGCGCTTGGTTTCATGTGCGGCACGGTTGGATGCGGGCATGATAATATCTCCCTACCCACAAGATAGGGGAGGTGAGGGGCTAAATCCATCCCTCACCGCGTCGGGCGCGGGGTCGGACCGGAATAGTCGTAGAAGCCGCGACCGACCTTGCGGCCCAGCCAGCCCGCCTCGACATATTTCACCATCAGGGGGCAGGGACGGTACTTGCTGTCGGCCAGCCCCTCATACAGGACCTGCATGATCGACAGACAGGTGTCCAGGCCGATAAAATCCGCCAGTTCCAGCGGGCCCATCGGGTGGTTGGCGCCCAGCTTCATGGCCGTGTCGATGGCTTCCACTCCGCCCACACCCTCATACAGGGTGTAGACCGCCTCGTTGATCATGGGCAGCAGGATGCGGTTGACGATAAAGGCGGGGAAATCCTCGGCGATGGCCGCCGTCTTGCCCAGTCGGACCGTCAGCGCCTTGATCGACTGGAACGTGTCGTCATCGGTGGCGATGCCGCGGATGATCTCCACCAGTTGCATCACCGGCACGGGGTTCATGAAATGCATGCCGATGAATTTTTCCGGCCGGTCGGTCGATGCCGCCAGACGGGTGATGGAGATGGAGCTGGTATTGGTGGCGATGATGGCGGTGGGCGACAGGTTGGGGACCAGGGCCTTCAGGATCAGGCGCTTGACATCCTCCGACTCGGTCGCCGCCTCGATCACCAGATCGCTGTCGTTGAAGATAGACAGATCAGTGGAGGTGGCGATGCGGGCCAGCGCCGCGTCCTTTTCGTCTGCCGTCAGCTTGCCCTTGGCGATCTGCCGGTCGAGATTCTTGGCGATGCCGGCGACGGATTTGGCAAGCTGTTCGGCATTGATGTCCGAAATCGCCACCGACAGGCCCGCTACCGCGCTGACCTGCGCGATGCCGCTGCCCATCTGACCCGCCCCGATAATCCCAACCTTCTCGATCATCGCTGTCCCCATTTCAGGGTTGGAAACCACAAACCTACTGTCGCACGGACAGGCCACCCCCGTACCGGGGACATTTGTCCAATACCGCCATGAAAAACGCGCCGGGGCGGACCCCGGCGCGCTATCACAACCTTACCCCAGCGCTTCCGTCAGCTCCGGGACGATCTTGAACAGATCGCCGACGATGCCGTAATCGGCGACCTGGAACATGGGGGCCTCTTCGTCCTTGTTGATGGCGACGATGACCTTGCTGTCCTTCATGCCGGCCAGATGCTGGATGGCGCCGCTGATGCCGACGGCGATGTACAGTTCCGGGGCCACGATCTTACCGGTCTGGCCGACCTGATAATCGTTGGGCACGAAACCGGCATCGACGGCCGCGCGGCTCGCCCCGACGGCGGCGCCCAGCTTGTCGGCCAGCGCGTCCAGCAGCGGGAAATTGTCGCCCGACTGCATGCCGCGACCGCCGGAGACGATGACGCGGGCAGAGGTCAGTTCCGGACGTTCCGACTTGGTCAGTTCCGCCGACACGAAGGTCGACAGGCCGGCATCGCCCGTGGCCGCGATGGTTTCAACGGCACCGGCGCCACCGGCTTCGCCCGCCGCCTCGAACGCCGTGCCGCGGACCGTGATCACCTTGATCGCGTCCGACGACTTTACGGTTGCGATGGCATTGCCGGCATAGATCGGGCGTTCGAACGTGTCGGCGTCGATAACCGCGCTGATCTCGCTGATCTGCTGCACATCCAGCAGGGCCGCCACGCGCGGGGCCAGGTTCTTGCCGAAGGTCGTGGCCGTGAACAGCACATGGCTGTACCCGCCCGCCTTCACGGCCGCCACCACCAGCGGCGCGAAATTCTCGGCCAGCGGGTTGGCATATTCGGCGCTGTCGGCCAGCAGGGCCTTGGCCACGCCGGCAGCCTTGGACGCCGCGGCACCGGCCTCACCCACACCCGAACCGGCGACCAGCACATGCGTCTCGCCACCGATCTTCGCGGCGGCGCCCAGCGTGGTCAGCGTCGGCTTCTTCACGGAACCCGTCGACGGCTCCGCAACAACCAGAATGCTCATGTTGCTTATCCTTTGAAGACGGAAGGGACGATCAGATGACGCGGGCTTCGTCGCGCAGCTTGGCGACCAGTTCGGCCACCGAGGCGACCTTGACCCCACCCTTGCGCTTGGGCGGTTCCGTCACCTTCAGCACCGTCAGACGCGGAGCGATGTCAACGCCCAGCGCGTCGGGGGCCACCGTCTCGATCGGCTTCTTCTTCGCCTTCATGATGTTGGGCAGCGAGGCATAGCGCGGCTCGTTCAGGCGCAGGTCGGTGGTCACCACCGCCGGCAGCTTCAGCTCCACCGTCTCCAGACCGCCATCGATCTCACGCGTCACGGCAATCTTGCCATCGGCCGGCGCCACCTTGGACGCGAACGTCCCCTGCGCCCAGCCCAGCAAGGCGGCCAGGGCCTGGCCCGTCTGGTTGCTGTCATCATCGATGGCCTGCTTGCCCAGGATCACCAGATCCGGCGCTTCCTTCGCCACCACCGCCTTCAGCAGCTTGGCGACGGCCAGCGGCTGCACCTCGGCATCGGTCTGCACCAGAACGCCACGGTCGCCGCCCATGGCCAGCGCCGTCCGGATCGTCTCCTGCGCGCCCGCAGGGCCGATCGATACAACCACAATCTCCGTCGCCTTGCCCGCTTCCTTCAGACGAACGGCTTCTTCAACCGCGATCTCGTCAAACGGGTTCATCGACATCTTCACATTCGCAAGCTCGACACCGCTGGCGTCAGGCTTCACGCGGATCTTGACGTTGTAGTCAACGACACGCTTAACGGCGACTAGGACTTTCATTGGCGATCCCCTCGCATGATAGCCGGCGGTGGATGGTCCCCGCCTGTTTACCCTGGCGTTCAGCCATTTTTAACCTGGGCCTAAGATTGGGCAATCAACGCCTGCCGTCCAGCCCGACAATCGGGCTCGGACCTTAGAATTGCTGCATTGCACATGTCAATAGTGTGCGTCCGGTAACGTGAAAATGAAATTTCGTTACCAACCCGCATTTTCCTCAAGCCCACAACTTCCCTTTACGTAATGGGAAGATATCAAGCATATCGTGGATTTCAAGCGCGTTTTGCGGGGACGGAACGGGCTTACCCCCGCGTCAGACCCGGTACCCACAACACGTCCGCCGCGCCCTTGTCATTGAGCCAGCGGCCCAGGACAAACAGGTGGTCCGACAGGCGGTTGATATATTTCAGCGCCGGCGCCCCCACTGTCTCCGTCAGCGCCAGTTCCGTCATCTCGCGTTCCGCCCGGCGCGCCACCGTGCGCGCCTGATGCAGCCAGGCGGCGGCGGGCCTGCCACCGGGCAGGATAAAACTGTTGAGCGGCGCCAGTTCGGCATTCATGCGATCGATCTCCGACTCCAGTCTGTCGACCTGGATATCAACGATGCGCAAGGGCGGGTATGGGGGATTCTCCGTCTCCGGTGTGCAGAGATCGGCACCCAGGTCGAACAGATCATTCTGGATGCGGGCCAGCATGGCGTCGGCTTCGACCAGGACGGGGGCATCCGCCGCCGCCCCGGTATGAAGCCGGGCCAGGCCCAGGACCGCGTTCGCCTCGTCCACGGTGCCATAGGCGGCAACACGCAGGGCATGTTTGTGAACGCGGCTGCCATCGCCCAGGGACGTCTGCCCCTTGTCGCCGCCACGGGTATAGATACGGGTCAGGCGAACCATCGGTGCCCTGCTGTCGGTAAGGGTCAGGAAGCCATGAAGGCCAGGGCGAACAGCACGACGGCCGCAACCTGCAGCCGGATGCGCCACCACATCAGCTTATTGCCGTATTTGGCGTTGAAGTCGCCGCCGCGCGCCATGGCGAACAGCCCGATCACCAGCACAGCCAGCGTGGCGATCATGGCCAGGACCATGAGGAAGATCATGAAGCCGCTCATGCCAAACCATATAGCGCGGGACGAACCCGGCGCCCAGGGGCAAAGAGAGGCAAATCGCTGCACCGTCGCGACTCAGGGGCCGGTTTCTGGTATGAGGGCGCACGGCACATACAGCCGGGAGAGCCCATGACCTTGTTCCGTCCCCGCCAGATCGGCATCCGGCCCGCACCGCTGCCGGCCACCGCCCGGTCGCGCCTGGAGATATCATGATGTCCGGTATGCACGCCAATGACCGCCATGCGACGGGGTTCCTGCGCCATGTCCGGGCCTGCAACCAACATGACCTTTCGGGATTCCGCCCCTTCTCCATCGCCGGCATCACTGTCGGCCAGGTACGGCTGGGCTTCATGGAACAGCTTCTGGCGCTGGGAGCGCCCTTTGTGCCGGATGCCGGCGGGGTTGCCCTGCATCCCGGCCTGACCGGGCCGGAGGCGCGGACCCGGGCCGTGGCCGCGGCCCTGGACAGGCTGGTGGCGGATGGCACCATCCCCAGGCTTCGCCGCGAAATGTACGCCGTGTCGGAAAGCTGGGGCCGGCCCGTGCTGATGGAGATGGACCGCGCCGCCGTGCCGTTTTTCGGCATCACGGCCTATGGGCTGCATGTCAATGGCTTCGTCCGCGCGCCCGACGGCCTTCATCTCTGGGTCGGCAAGCGGGCCATGGATCGGGGCGTGGCCCCCGGCCAGTACGACAATCTGGTGGCCGGCGGACAGCCGGCGGGCCTCAGCCTGGCCGACAATCTGGTCAAGGAAGCCTGGGAAGAGGCGGGCCTGTCGCGGGAGATGGCGATGACGGCGGCGCCGGTGGGCGTGATCACCTATCTGATGGAACAGGACAAGGGGCTGAAACCCGATGTCCTGTTCCTCTACGATCTGGAACTGCCCGCCGATTTTGTGCCCCGCAATACCGACGGGGAGGTGGAGCGGTTCGAACTCTGGCCCCTGGCCCGTGTCGCCGCCAGCGTGCGCGACAGCGACGACTGGAAATTCAACGTCAACCTGACGGTGATCGATTTCCTGATCCGGCATGGCTGGCTGACGCCGGACCATCCCGAATATCTGGACCTGTGCCGGGGGCTTCGGCGATAGACATCAGGCAGCGTCGCGCAGTTCCCGGATGAAGCCGTCCAGCCGCTGGTTCATGTCGCCCGACAGACGTTCGGCATCCTCTGCCGTCTCATTGGTCTTACCCACGGCTTCGGCGATGCCGGCCGTCATGTCGGCCATCCGCGACACCACGGAGCCCAGCGACGCGGTGCGCAGCGACACGGTCTGGATCGACCGGCTGATCTCCACGACGGTGGCTTCCTGCTGCTGCACGGCATCGGAGATTTCGCCCGCACCGCTGTCCAGCCCCGTGACGGCATCGGCCACACTGGCAATGGCGTCCACGGCGGCACGGGTGGCGGCCTGGATCTCCGCCACCTGCCGGCTGATATCCTCCGTCGCGCGGCCGGTCTGGGTGGCCAGGCTCTTTACCTCCGACGCGACGACGGCGAAGCCCTTGCCCGCCTCACCCGCCCGCGCCGCCTCGATGGTGGCATTAAGGGCCAGCAGATTGGTCTGACCCGCGATATCGGCGATCAGTTGCACGACACTGCCGATACGGGCAGCGGTTTCCGACAGTTCGGCGACCCTTTCGCGCACACGCCCCACCTCTCCCGCCGTGCTGCGCGCCTGAGTGGCGGCACCGGTGGCGGTGCGGGCGACCTCGGCGATGCTGGCGGCCATTTCCTCCACGGCGGCGGCCACGGCGGCCGCATGGCCCGTGGCCTCCTCCGCCTCCGACCGGGCCTCCTGCGTCATCTGGCCGGTGCTTGCCACCGAACGGTCCAACAGTCCCGCCTCCTCCTTCAGAGCGCGCACGGCTCCGTCCAGCCGGAGGGTCATGCTTTCGACATCCACCACGAACCGGTCGGCCAGCGCCTTGCGCAGGGCCACGCGTTCAGCCCGCTGCGCCTCGGCCGCCTTCAACTGTGCGTCACGCAGACGCTCCGTCTCGACGGCCGCCTGCTCTGCCTTGGCACGAGCCTGTTCGCTGTAAAGGAAGGAATTCTCCAGGTTCCAGGAGAGCCAGAGCAGCACGCCCGTCTCCATGATCACCACGGCCGCATGCACGATGACGCGCAGCAGGCTGCCCTGTCCGTCGGGAAAGACCAGGGAGGGAAGCAGGAAGGACAGGGTCAGGTGATGCACCGCCGTGACGCCCGCCGCCACCAGGATCACGCGCCAGTTGCAGAACGCGGTCAGCATGGCCAGCACGGCAAAATAAAGGAAATGGCTGTCGATCTGCCACGGGCCGGCCGAAGCGGCGACCACCACCGACACCTGCCCGATGGCCAGGACGGCGATCAGGTAATCGATCGCCGGCCGGGCCATGCGGGTGACATGGGCCCCGGTGCCGATGGCGGCGATCAGTGCTGACAGAACCAGCGGCATGACCCAGCCGACCTCTCCCCGGATCAGCGACACCAGCGTCAGCGGCACGCAGAGCCAGAGGAAGGCCACAAAAAGGATCAACGCGGCGGAACGGATACGATCGATGGGTGACATGGGATGACCTCTCCTTCCTCAACTCTTCCTTGACGGCCCGCAATCCACCAGCGTGCCGGACATCAGCAGCGCCGGCAGCCGCGACAGGCGGCGCGCACTTTCATCGTCCGGAACCTGGACCAGCCAGATCTGTGGCCCCCGGCCCGCCAGGGGACGCCCGTCGCGAAGTTCGACGCCGGTCAGGGCCAGCGCCGTCACCTGCGCGTCGCGCCCCATCCAGGGGGGCAGCAGCACCGCCAATGTCGTGCCCGCCGCCGGCACCGCCGACATTGCAACCAGAACGGGAGCGAGCAGCAGAAGCATCGCCGCAAGAAAAACAAAAACAGTTTGCCGAGAGAACATTTTTATGGAAACCGGAACGGGTCTGTGGAAACGATACAGATACTGAGAGGATGGCATGAAACGGAGCACTGTTCATACAAGTCCACCTGACCCTGCGCATAGGTCAATGATCCAGCCATGTCAGCGGCGGAGGTTGATATTTACCGGCATGACAAAAGGGCCGAGCCACCCTTTCCAAAGGGCGTAGATCTTTCGGGATATTGGAAACCCATCCCCCGGTCGCGGCGGTCGGTTGCGCGCCCTGCAAGCCTCCCCCAGTCCCAAGGCCCCTTGCCAGAGGGACCGGCTTGCGTCATCTACAGCCGATCATGGGCATCGAAAATCACAGCAGCAATTTCGCGCCGGCGGCCCGCACCGACGGCCTGATCAATCTTGTCGGCCTTTCCCGCGAAGAGCTGGAAAGCACGCTGGTCGACGCCGGATTCGAAAAATTCCGCGCGCGCCAGGTCTGGCACTGGATCTATCATCGCGGCGTCACCGATTTCGCGCTGATGTCAACTCTGGCCAAGCCGGCGCGCGAAAAGATGGCCGAGCATTTTGTGGTCGACCGTCCGACGCCCGTGAAGGATCTGAAATCCGTCGATGGCACACGCAAATGGCTGTGCCGCATGCATGACGGGCAGGAGGTGGAGGCCGTCCACATCCCGGAGGAGGATCGCGGCACCCTGTGCGTCTCCTCCCAGGTGGGCTGCACGCTGACCTGTCGCTTCTGCCATACGGGGACCCAGCGCCTGGTGCGCAACCTGACGGCGGATGAGATTGTGGGACAGGTGATGCTGGCCCGCGACCATCTGGAGGAATGGCCCAGCCCGCCGGACGGGCGCATGCTGTCCAACATCGTCATGATGGGCATGGGCGAGCCACTCTATAATTATGACCATGTCGCCAAGGCGCTGAAGATCATCATGGATGGGGAAGGTATCTCCATCTCCAAGCGCCGCATCACCCTGTCGACCAGCGGTGTGGTGCCCATGATGAAGCGGGCGGGCGAGGAACTGGGCGTCAATCTGGCCGTGTCGCTGCATGCCGTGAATGACGAGCTGCGCGACCGGATCGTGCCCATCAACCGCAAATACCCGATCAAGGAATTGATGGACGCGGTGCGCAATTATCCGGGCCTGAACAATGCCCGGCGCTGCACCTGGGAATATGTCATGCTGAAGGGTGTCAATGACAGCATGGCCGACGCCCGTGAACTGGTGCGTCTGATCCGTGGCATCCCATCGAAGATCAACCTGATCCCGTTCAATCCCTGGCCCGGTTCGCCGTTCGAGCGCAGCGATTGGGAGCAGATCGAGAAGTTCAGCGATTATGTGAACGAGGCCGGCTATGCCAGCCCCATCCGCCGCCCGCGCGGGGATGACATCCTGGCGGCATGCGGCCAGTTGAAAAGCGAAAGCCAGCGGCCCAGCGCAACGCAGCGCGCGGCACAACTTGAACAGCACAAGATCCTGGCGGCGGAATATGCCGCACAGATCGCCGCCAAGGAAGCCGCGCTGGCGCTATAGGGCTGATCAGCAGGACCCACCGTCACGACACACGCACGACACAAGGGCGTGGCGCACGGGGACCCGGATGTGAGGAACAGGTTGGCATCCGGCGGTCTTGGCGGCCGCCGATGCCCCCCCAGGGCATATCAGGGGGCCTTGCCCGTCTGCAAAGTGCCGGTGACGCTGCCGCCATCGGCGATATTGATGCGGCCATAGCGGATGGTGCCATCCACCTGCCCCGTTTCCCCGACGGACAGGATGCCGGTGATTTCCAGCGTACCTGTGGCGCGGCCATTGACGCGCATCTGTTCGACCTTGGCCACACCTTCGAAATGCCCGCCCTCGGCAATTTCCAGGATCTTGATCTCGTTCAGGGTCACATCGACCAGCCGCCCCGCCACATGCAGCGTGTGGCAATGGGAAATCTTCGCCCCTTCGATGCGCGCCTCGGCGGAGATGGTGGTGATGCCCCCGGTGGAGGGCCCGCTTTCAACCGCCGCTTCGGCAATGCCATGCAGGCCGGGACGCTGGAAACTGCGCGGGTCCAGGATATCGTTGGGCATCGGTTGAACAACTCCGCCAGGGTGGACCGGGTGACGGTCGGCATTATTGGGACAGACCATAAGGAAACGGCCCGTCATTTCGGTTTCATTCATAAGCTGAAAGGGTTAAATCCGCAACGCTTCTTGCCCACGTCACGATAGGGATGCATGGGGGTGCGTTGACAGGCGCAACCTTGCAGCCAATAGTCCGCGGTTCCGGCGTCCGGGTATCCTGCCCGTTTCGCTTCGGACTATGGCTCGATGGAGTTGCAGCCGTGATCCCTGTTGTGATGCCCACCTATTCCCGCATCGACATTGTGTTCGAGCGGGGTGAAGGCGCCCATATCTGGGACACGACAGGCCGACGATTCCTGGATTTCACCGCCGGCATCGCGGTGAACGCGCTCGGTCACGCGCACCCCTATCTGGTGCAAAAGCTGACCGAGCAGGCAGGCAAGCTCTGGCACACGTCCAACCTGTTCCGCGTGGCGGGCCAGGAGGAGCTGGCGCGGCGTCTGTGCGACCTGACCTTCGCCGACACGATGTTCTTCACCAATTCCGGGGTGGAAGCATTCGAATGCGCGGTCAAGACGGTGCGCAAGTATCAGCATGATACCGGCCATCCGGAAAAGACCCGCTTCATCGTGGTGGGCGGCGCCTTCCATGGCCGGTCCACGACCGCCATCGCGGCCGCCAAGTCGGAAAAGATGGTGGGCGGATTCGGCCCCCTGCTGGATGCGTTCGATCAGGTGCCGTTCGGCAACATGAACGAGCTGCGCGCCGCCATCACCCCGGAAACGGCTGCCATCGTGGTGGAACCGATCCTGGGTGAAGGCGGGATCGTGGTGGGCAGCGACGACTATCTGAAGGCGCTGCGCGACACGGCGGACGAATTCGGCCTGCTGCTGGTGTTTGACGAGATCCAGACGGGTGTCGGCCGTACCGGCAAGCTGTTCGCCCATGAATGGGCCGGGGTCACCCCGGACGTCATGCCCATCGCCAAGGGTATCGGCGGCGGTTTCCCCGTCGGCGCCTGTCTGGTCAGCGAGAAGGCGGCCAAGGGCATGGTGCCGGGCACGCACGGGTCCACCTTCGGCGGCAATCCGCTGGCCATGGCCGTTGCCAACGCCGTCCTGGACGTCATCACCGCTCCGGGTTTCCTGGAACAGGTGCAGGCAACAGGTGCGAAACTGAAGGCCGAACTGGACAGGCTGGTCGCCAAATACCCGACCGTTCTGGCCGATGCGCGCGGCAAGGGCCTGATGCTGGGCCTGAAATGCGTGAAGCCGAACGCGGAGGTGGTGACCCGCCTGCGTGAGAACGGCCTGCTGACCGTGCCGGCGGCCGAGAATGTCATCCGTATCCTGCCGCCGCTGACCATCGGCGACGCAGAGATCGCGGAGGCCGTTTCCATCATCGACAAGACCTGCCTGGAGCTGGCGCAATGACCTATCCCACGTCCCCCCGCCATTTCCTGGACATTCATAACCACAGCACCGAGGAACTGCGCGAAATGCTGGGCCGTGCGGCCTTCATGAAGCGTGGACAGGGGGCCGAGCGCCCCCTGCTGGGCAAGACCCTGGCCCTGATCTTCGAAAAGCCCAGCACCCGTACCCGCGTCTCGTTCGAGGTGGGCATGCGTCAGTTGGGTGGCGAGGTCATCTGCCTGACTGGCAAGGAAATCCAGCTTGGCCATGGCGAGACGATCGGCGACACGGCGCGTGTCCTGTCGCGCTATGTCGATATCATCATGCTGCGCACCGACCATGAGGCGAAGCTGCAGGAGATGGCGGAGGCGGCGACCGTCCCCGTCATCAACGGCCTGACCGACAGTTCGCACCCCGTGCAGATCATGGCCGACATCCTGACCTATGAGGAACGCAAGGGCCCTGTGAAGGATGCCGTCTTCTGCTGGACTGGCGATGCCAACAATGTCTGCGAAAGCCTGATCCACGCATCGGTGGCGTTCGATTTCGAACTGCGCATCGCCTGCCCGCCGGAACTGTCGCCCTCGCACCAGACGCTGGAATGGATCAAGGCCAACAAGGGCCGCGTCACCGTTCATCGCGATGTGGAAGAGGCGGCGGCGGGCGCCGATGCCCTGGTCACCGACACCTGGGTGTCGATGCACAACAAGGATGCGCATCGCCGCCACAATCTGCTGAAGTCTTATCAGGTAAACGATCGCGTCATGGGTCTGGCGAAAAAAGACGCCATATTCATGCATTGTCTGCCCGCACACCGCGAGGAGGAGGTGACGTCCAGCGTCATCGACGGTCCGCAGTCGGCCGTGTGGGACGAGGCAGAAAACCGCATGCACGCCCAGAAGGGCATTCTGACCTGGTGCCTGAACCGATGACTTCCCAGCCCCCCGTGGCGGGCCATCCCCGCCACGATACCAATACCGTGACCGCCGAATTCGATGTCTGCCAGCCGTTCCAGTTGGACAGCAGTTCCTTCCGGGGGCGGCTGATCCGGCTGGGTCCGGCGCTGGATGAGATCATCAAGCGGCATAATTACCCGGACGAGCTGGCGCCCCTGCTGGCCGATACCATTCTGCTGGCCGCGACGCTGGCCTCGTCCTTGAAGTATGACGGTATCTTCACCTTGCAGACCAAGGGCGACGGCCCCGTCGCCTATACGGTCTCGGACGTCACCTCGGTCGGCGATCTGCGCGGCTATGCCCGTTTCGACGCCGACCGCTTGGCCGAACAGCGCACACATAAGGGCTTCAAGGCCGATCTCGGGTCCCTGCTGGGGGCCGGCTATGTCGCCTTTACCGTGGACCAGGGCGAACATACCGAACGCTACCAGGGCATCGTGGAACTGCGCGGGGCCACCCTGGCCGACGCCGTGCGCCATTATTTCCGGCAGTCCGAACAGTTGGCCGCGTCCATCAAGAGCTTCGTGTCGAAGGACGCGGATGGCAAATGGGTGGGCGGCGCCATCATGCTGCAGGCCCTGCCGCCGGAAAATGCCGGCACCTTTGCCGACCATCAGGCCGGCGTGCGGGAAGAGGATTGGCACCGGGCCGGCGTGCTGCTGGAAACCGTGACCGCGCATGAATTGCTGGACCCGGCCCTGTCGGTGAACGAGCTGATCTTCCGCCTGTTCCACGAGGAAAGCCCGCGCATCTATGAGCGCCGGGAACTGCGCCCCGGCTGCCGCTGCTCGCGCGAGCGGGTGACGGGTGCGCTGCGCAGCATCGAGCGCACGGATCTGGACGATATGCGGATCGACGGTGTCGTCGCCGTAAGCTGCGAGTTCTGCAACGCCACCTACACATTCAACGATGCCGAGCTTGACGAGGTTTATGCCGGCTTCTGATGCCAGCGACGGCGCAAACAGGCTGGCGCCCAGCGCTTAAGGGAACACTGAACAGGCCGGCGACCGCCGGGCCCGGCGCCCATGCGCCGTAAGCCAAGCCGCCGGAGGGCGGCGCCCGGCGTTTCAGGGGCAGCGAACAACCCGGCGACGAAGGGTATATGAACAGGCATACCCCGATTTAAGCACGCCTGACCGCCATTCCATCCGTGTGATGCCGCGCTTCCTGTGGTAGGGATACGCAACCGGCCGCCCATATCCTGGGGGCCGGGCCTGGTGCTTCGCGGATGGAATTGGTCAGGCCATGACGATGATGAGCGGCACCCCGGCGATCCTGCCGGAGGTGGGACGGAGCCCCGATCCCGTGGCCGGCGCACGGCGCCTGCTGGCCCGCCTGCGCGACGTCATGGCGGGCAGCGGCTCGGCGCAGGACCGGCTCGACAAGATCGTCATGACCATCGCCCATGAAATGGCGGCCGACGTCTGCTCCTGCTATGTCATGCGCGCGGGCGAGGTGCTGGAACTGTTCGCCACCATCGGCCTGAACCAGGATGCCGTCCACAAGACACGCATGCGGGTGGGCGAGGGTCTGATCGGTGATGTGGCGGCCCATTCGCGGCCCATCGCGCTCGCCAACGCGCCCAGCCATCCCAATTTCGCCTATCGCCCCGAAACGGGGGAGGACCCGTTCAACGGCTTCTTGGCCGTGCCCATCCTGCGCGGGGGCCGCGTGCGCGGCGTGCTGTCCATCCAGCACAAGGACCGCCGCGACTATGACGAGCAGGAGGTGGAGACACTGCAGACCATCGCCATGATCGTGGCGGAACTGGTGGTCGTGGGCGAACTGGTCGACAGCCGCGAATTGTCGGTGGTCAATGATCTGGTGCTGCTGCCCTCACGCGTGGAGGGGACCAGCCTGAACCGGGGT
This sequence comes from Niveispirillum sp., assembly GCF_017996735.1. Taxonomy (GTDB): domain Bacteria; phylum Pseudomonadota; class Alphaproteobacteria; order Azospirillales; family Azospirillaceae; genus Niveispirillum. The sequence continues at coordinate 2,640 of NZ_JAGOGJ010000106.1, read as the reverse complement.
GTCGGCATGGGCGTGGCCGTGCTGCACCGGCCGCAACTGACCATCCGGCAGATGGTGGCCGATGATCCGGAGGCCGAGCTGGCGCGGCTGAAAGAGGCCGTGGAAAGCATGCATTCGGCCATCGACCAGATGCTGATCGCCGTGGGCCAGGCCGACAGCGAACATGCCGAGATCATGCAGACCTATCGCATGGTTGCCGCCGACCGTGGCTGGCTGAACCGCATCCGGGAGGCGATCCGGTCCGGCCTGACGGCGGAAGCTGCGGTCCAGCGGGTGCAGGACGATAATTCCGCCCGCATGGCGCAGGTGGCCGATCCCTATATCCGCGACCGGCTGCTGGACCTGAACGACATCACCAACCGGCTGTTGCAGCATCTGGCCGGCAAGCCGGTGGCGGCCACGGGCGGCACCCTGCCCGATGAATTTGTGCTGGTGGCCCGCAATCTGGGCCCCGCCGAACTGCTGGATTACGACCGCCGCCGCCTGCGCGCCCTGGTGCTGGAGGAAGGGTCGGCCTATTCCCATGTTGCCATCGTGGCCCGCGCGCTGGATATCCCCGTCGTGGGACAGGCGGCGGACATTCTGCGCCGGGTGGAGCCGTTGGATTTCCTGATCGTCGATGGCGACAATGGTCAGGTCTTCGTGCGCCCCGCCGACGACATCCAGGCCGTCTTCACCGCCAGTCTGGCCGCGCGCCAGCGCCGGCAGGCCGAATATGCCAAGCTGCGCGATCTGCCCGCCGTCACGCGTGACGGGCAGGAGGTGAAGCTGATGCTGAATTGCGGGCTGCTGATCGACCTGCCGCATCTGAAGACGACAGGGGCGGATGGCGTGGGCCTGTACCGCACCGAAATCCCCTTCATGGTCCGCCCCTCCTATCCCGACGTGGCGACCCAGTTCGAGAATTACAGCAAGGTGCTGGAGGAAGCGGGCGACAAGCCCGTCAATTTCCGCACCCTGGATGTGGGCGGCGACAAGACCCTTCCTTACTTCCCCGAACTGGGGGAGGAGAATCCGGCCCTGGGCTGGCGCGCCATCCGCATCGGGCTGGACCGTCCGTCCATGCTGCGCAAGCAGTTGCGCGCCATGCTGATGGCCGGGGCGGGGCGTGATGTGCGTATCATGTTCCCCATGATCGCCACCGTGGCCGAATTCATCCAGGCGCGCCGCATCCTGGACCTGGAGGTGGCACGCCTGCGCGACAGCGGCCAGCCGGGCCCGCGCGACCTGAAGGTCGGCGTGATGATGGAGGTGCCGGCCCTGCTGTTCCAGTTGGACGCGCTGCTGCCGCTGGTCGATTTCATGTCGGTCGGGTCGAACGACATGTTGCAGTATCTGTTCGCCTGCGACCGCGGCAATCCGATGATGAATAACCGCTACGACCTGCTGTCACCGGCCATGCTGCGCGTGCTGAAATTGCTGGTCGAACAATGCGGGAAGGCGGACGTGACCCTGTCTCTGTGCGGGGAGATGGCCAGCAAGCCGCTGGATGCCATGGCCCTGCTGGGCGTGGGCATGCGTCACCTGTCCATGTCGGCGCCGGCCTTTTTTGAGGTGAAGGGCATGCTGCGGTCCCTGCATGTGGGGGATCTGGCCGCCTATATGGACCAGCTCTATCAACTGCCGGCCCGCAGCCTGCGCCCCCATCTGAGGGCCTATGCGGCCGATCACGGCGTGCTTCTGGGATAAACCCTTCCCCGGGCGGGCGGGTTGCGCCACGGGGTCACGGTTGGTAAGACAAGGCACATCAGGCCAAGGCCAAGCCGGCGGGGAACCATGGGCGACCAGAAGCACGATATGCGCGACATGCGCCAGGGTGGAACGGTGACCGCCGACCCCGCCGACACGGCACCGCATCCGCATGCCGGCCCCCGCCATGTGGGAGAGGCGCTGAAGGCCCGGCGCGAGGCGCTGGGCTATGCCCTGCCCGATCTGGCCGCCAACCTGCGTATCCGCCTGAACTTCCTGGAAGCGATCGAGGATGGGCGCTGGGGCGACCTGCCCGGCCATGCCTATTCCACGGGGTTCCTGCGCTCCTATGCCCAGATCGTGGGGCTGGACCCCGGCGCCGTGCTGCAGCGCTTCAAGCAGGACGCGGCCGGGCACGAACCCGCCCCGGAACTCTATTTCCCGGAGCCGGTGAATGAAAGCCGCGTGCCGGGCGGGGCCGTGCTGTTGCTGTCGGCCCTGCTGGCCGTGGCCGTCTATGGCGGCTGGTACGTGCTGTCCGCCTCCAACCGGTCCGTCGGCGATCTGGTGCCGGCCCTGCCGGAACGGCTGTCCAAGCTGATCTATGGCGATGGCACCGTCGTGGAACCCCTGCCCACACCGACACCGACGCTGAATGCCGGTCAGGTGGAGGCGCTGGTGGAGGGGGCTCCCCCGTCGGTGCCAGAAGTGGGCACGGCCGGGACCAGCCCCCTGCCCGCCCCTGCCCCCACGATCGTGGCGGATGCCGGGACACCGCTGCCCGCCACCGACACCACGCCCGTGGCCGAGGGTCCGACCACGGACGAGGACAGCGAGGTGCCGCAACTGCCCGATCTGGGACAGACGGCCGTGCCGCCCGCCGCGGACCCCGCCACCCCGGATGTGGAACCCGTGGCTGCCGGTGAAGCCGCCGCCCTGCCCGCCCCGCCC
>NZ_JAGOGJ010000233.1 GCF_017996735.1 Niveispirillum sp. | reverse complement strand
CCGCGCCGGGCCGTGCCCATCTGCTGAGCGCCGTGCGCCGCTGCGCCTATCCCAGCGCCGCCGCTGGCGGCCCCACCGACCTGCTGTTCGTCAATGCCGGGCTGGCCCCGGCCAAGCCGCTGCATATGCAGGCCGATATCTTCTGGTGGGGCGGCGGCAGCTTCACCCGCATTGCCGAGCCCTATAACGGCTTTCGCCGCGTGGTGCGCGGTTACGACCCGACCCATGGGCCGGGCCCGACCGTCACCGATTTCACCGCCAGCCTGGATGGCGGCGCTGGGTTTGGCGGACGGCTGATCTGCGCCTGCTTCGCCCCCGACGGGCGGCTTCTGGAACTGGTGGAAGCCTGATTTATACCCGGTCCCGGCGATCCAGGCCGATCACCGGCTTCAATCGCCGGCACCACCGAGCCCCGGACAGGGCCGTCACCCCTCTGGACGGCAGCGGCCGACGCGGCTAAGCATGGGTCGGCATCATGAACCGACGGGATCACCCCATGCTTTTCGCCATTACCTGCATCGACAAGCCGAATTCCCTGGAGCTGCGTCTGGCCAACCGCCCGCCGCACCTGGATTACCTGAATTCCTATCTGGCCCAGATCGTCATTGCCGGCCCGCTGCTGGACGATGCCGGGGAGAAGCCGGTGGGCAGCCTGCTGGTCATGGAATTCGCCGACCAGGCCAGTGCGGAGGCCTTCGCCGCCGGTGACCCTTATGCCAAGGCCGGCCTGTTCCAGTCCGTCAGCATCCGCCCCTACCGCAAGGTCCTGCCGTAAGCCCAAGCCGCCGGATGGCGGCGCCCGGCACCTGAGGGAACAGACAAGGGAACCGACCATGGCCTACTGGCTGGTGAAGTCCGAGCCGTTCAAATATTCCTGGGACAAGTTCGTGGCCGATGGTCGCACCCATTGGGATGGCGTGCGCAATCATCAGGCAGCCCTGAACCTGAAGACCATGAAAGTGGGCGAACGCGCCTTCTTCTATCATTCCAATGAGGGGCTGGAGATTGTCGGCATCGCCGAGATCGTGCGCGAGGCCTATCCCGACCCGTCCGATCCCGCCGGCCGCTTCGTCATGGTCGACCTGAAGCCGGTGATGCCGGTGAAGAATCCGATCACGCTGAAGCAGATGAAGGGCGACCCGGCCCTGGCCGAAATGCAGTTGATCAAGCAGTCGCGCCTGTCTGTCTGCCCCGTCAGCGACGATCAATGGGCCCATATCTGCGCCCTGGCCGGGGTCCCGGCATGAGCGGCGGCCATGTCCTGTGCCGGGTGGAAGAGATACCCGACGGCATGGCACGCGGTTTCGACTGGCCCAAGGGTGAGGTGAAGGTGAAGATCCTGGTGGCCCGCAAGGGCGGCCAGGTCTTCGCCTACCGCAACGCCTGCCCGCATGTCGGGGTGCCGCTGGAAATGGACCCGGACGATTTCATGAGCATTGATGGCCGCTGGCTTCAGTGCAGCACACATGGCGCACAGTTCCGGGTGGAAGACGGCATGTGCATCATCGGCCCCTGCGCGGGCCGCCCGCTGCGGCCGGTGCCGCTGACGGTCACCGATGGCGTGGTGGCGGTGGACGGCTGATCCGTCACACAGCCACTCGCATCACATCGCAAAAATCCTCGGTCGCCGTGGCAATTCGCCGCGACAGACAGCGCGCGTCCGCCGCTGCATCGGCAAAGCCCGCAGTCCCCGTCGGCACGGACGATAAAAGCAGGTTCAAGGTCATCAGGCTGGTGCGCAGGCCCAGCCGCGCCGGGTCGTCGCCGGGGCCCTGACTGCCGCCCTCTTCCGGAATCACCCCGCTCATCCCCTGCCCGCCCCGTTTGATCCCATCATGGTAAATCATACCATGCTGTGCAATGCCCCGCACGCAGTATGGCGGGGTCATCATTTCCCCGGGAAAACCGTTGAATGCGTCGAAATGCGCACGCGACGAATGTACATGTTCCAAATGTGGCGCCCAATGCTTACATAAATTGCGCGAGCGAGCGGGATCGACAGGCGCGGACAACGCAGCCCATCGGTCCCGGACGACAGAGATAAGCGGGGGCCGGCAACCGATCCGGCCGGTGATGTCACCACCCGCCAACCTTGGGAGAAACAACGCCATGAGCAGCCCTACTTTCTTTCCCGTGACGGAAGAGGTGGCCGCCGCCGCCTGGGTCGACGAGGCCAAGTACAAGGCGATGTACGAGCAGTCGGTCAAGGACCCGGAAGCCTTCTGGGGCGAGCATGGCAAGCGCATCGACTGGTTCTCCCCCTACACACGCGTGAAGAACACCAGCTTCGAGGGTGACGTCTCTATCCGCTGGTTCGAGGATGGGACCACCAACGTCGCCTATAACTGCGTCGATCGCCATCTGGCGACGCGCGGCGACCAGACGGCCATCATCTGGGAAGGCGACAACCCGGCGGAATCGGCCCACATCACCTATCGTGAGCTGCATGAGAAGGTCTGCCGCCTGGCCAATGTGCTGAAGGCGCAGGGTGTGAAGAAGGGTGACCGCGTCACCATCTATCTGCCCATGATCCCGGAAGCGGCCTATGCCATGCTGGCCTGCGCCCGCGTCGGCGCCATCCATTCCATCGTGTTCGGCGGCTTCTCCCCCGACAGCCTGTATGACCGCATCGTCGATTGCGACAGCAAGCTGATCATCACCGCCGACGAAGGGCTGCGCGGCGGCCGCAAGGTGCCGTTGAAGGCCAATGTCGACAAGGCGCTGGAAAAGGCGCCGGGCGTCACCTCGGTCATCGTGGTGAAGCGCACGGGCGGCGCCATCGCCTGGAAGGACGGCCGCGATCATTGGTATCATGAGGAAACCGCCAAGGTTTCCGACGACAACACGCCCGAGGTGATGGGTGCGGAAGACCCGCTGTTCATCCTCTACACCTCGGGCTCGACGGGCAAGCCCAAGGGCGTGCTGCACACGACCGGCGGCTACCTCGTCTATGCCTCCATGACGCACCAGTATGTGTTCGACTATCATGAGGGCGATATCTACTGGTGTACGGCCGATGTGGGCTGGGTCACGGGCCACAGCTACATCGTCTATGGCCCGCTGGCCAATGGCGCTACCACGCTGATGTTCGAAGGCATCCCCAACTACCCCTCGGTCAGCCGTTTCTGGGACGTGATCGACAAGCACAAGGTCAACATCTTCTACACCGCCCCCACCGCCATCCGCGCGCTGATGCGCGAGGGCGAGGCGCCGGTGAAGAAGACCAGCCGGGCCAGCTTGCGCCTGCTCGGCTCGGTGGGCGAGCCGATCAACCCCGAAGCCTGGCTGTGGTATCACAGCGTCGTGGGCGACGGCCGCTGCCCCATCGTCGACACGTGGTGGCAGACGGAGACCGGCGGCATCCTGATCACGCCGCTGCCCGGCGCCATCGGACAGAAGCCGGGTTCCGCCACCCTGCCCTTCTTTGGTGTTCAGCCGCAGGTCGTGGATAATGAAGGCACCATCCTGGAAGGCGCCACGGAGGGCAATCTCTGCATCGTGGATAGCTGGCCGGGCCAGATGCGCACTGTCTTCGGCGACCATGAACGCTTCATCCAGACCTATTTCAGCACCTTCAAGGGCAAGTATTTCACGGGCGACGGCTGCCGCCGCGATGAAGACGGCTATTACTGGATCACCGGCCGCGTCGACGACGTGATCAACGTGTCCGGTCACCGCCTGGGCACGGCGGAGATCGAAAGCGCGCTGGTCGCCCATCCCAAGGTGGCCGAAGCCGCCGTGGTCGGTTACCCGCACGACCTGAAGGGCCAGGGCATCTATGCCTATGTCACCCTGAACGCTGGCGAGGACCCGACGGAGGAACTGCGCAAGGAGCTGGTGACCTGGGTCCGCAAGGAAATCGGCCCCATCGCCACGCCCGACCTGATCCAGTGGGCGCCGGGCCTGCCCAAGACCCGGTCGGGCAAGATCATGCGCCGCATCCTGCGCAAGATCGCCGCCAACGAGCATGAAGCGCTGGGCGACACCAGCACGCTGGCCGACCCCAATGTCGTCCACGATCTGGTCAGCAGCCGCATGAACCGCGGCTGAGGTTTAGGAAACGGATCAAGTAAGGCAGGCGGCGGGGGAAACCCCGCCGTTTGCTTTTTTGCAGAACGCCGACTGGGGTGTTGGCGCAGCTTCAGTCCAGGGTGATCCCCCGTGCCGCCTCGATCGTGGAACCGGTCAGGTTTGCCTCGTCCAGGATGGTGGCGGTCAGATCGGCGCCCGTAAAATCCACCTGGCTGAGATCGGCTCCGCGCAGGATGGCGGCGGCCAGGCGGGCGCGGACCAGGGAGGTGCGCAACTCGTGCCCGCGCGCGGTTTTCAGCTTGGACAGGTTGGCCTTTTCCATGTTGGCGTCGATCAGGTTGGCGCGGTCCATCGTGGCGCCGCGCAGATCGGCGAAGCTGAGATTGGTGGAGCGCAGATCGGCGCCTGCCAATTGTGCGGCCTGCATCTGGGCGCCGCGCAGGTCGGCACCGCGCAGATTGACACCCGTCGCCTTCATCAAGGTCAGCACCCGGCCCGCCAGATCGGCATGGGACAGGTCCAGCCCGCTGATATCCAACTGGTGCCCCCCCTGCCCGCCGGTGGCCACCCATTGCGCATGGGCACGCAGCATCGCATCCAGCCGTTCCGGCGGCGGCGGGCTGTTGGGCGCCGGCTCTGCTGGTGGTGGCGGCCCGGTGACCGACGGGTCCGCGCCCGCGCCGATGCCGCGCCGGGCCGCTTCCTCATCCGTGCGGATGGCGGCCTGCAACGCCTGGGCAGAGACCTTGGCCCCCGACAGGTCGGCACCGCGCAGGTCCGCATCGGCCAGATCCGCGCCATCCAGGTTGGTCGCCTTGAACTGGGCATCGCGCAGATCGACCCGCGCCAATTGGGCACCGGCCATGGTTGCGCCGGAGAAATCCGCCTCCCGCGCACAGGAACCGGTCAGGCGCGCGCGTGTCAGGTCGGCATTGATCATGACCGCCGATGAAATATCCGCCGGCCCGATCTCCAGCCCCAGCACCTTGAAGTCCGACCGTGTGCTGACCGCCATGTTGCCGTCGCGCAGATCGCACTCCACCATCCTGGCGCCACGCATGATGGCGCCGCGCAGGCTGGCCGCCCGCAGGTCGGTGCGCATCAACTGGGCGTTGGACAGGTCGGCCCCCGTCAGGTCACACCCGAACAGGTCGGCATAATCCAGCTTGGCATTGGCAAAGCTGGTTCCGCGCAGAATGGCGCCGGACAGGTTGGCATTGGTCAGGTTGCGCCCGTTGAAGGACATGCCCGACAGATCGAAAAAGGGCAGGCTGAGCTTGGCCCCGCCCGTCATGCCCGACAGATAGGCCAGGTGCCGCTCGCACGCGCGGTCCAATTGCGCCTGTGTCAGGCGCACGCGGGGAGCGACATTGTTGCCATCTGCGGACATGCGGACTTACCCGAACAAGGC
>NZ_JAGOGJ010000232.1 GCF_017996735.1 Niveispirillum sp. | reverse complement strand
CAGAATATCGATCACTTGTCGTTTCCCCGTTTCAGAAGGCGATCAGGTCGTCGATGCGGGCGCGGATGCGCTCCACCGACGGTACGGCCCAGTCCAGCAGGACGGGATTATGCGGGCTGGGAATGTCGGGCATGGTCAGGCGGGCCACCGGCGCATCCAGGTCCAGGAACACCTTGTCGGCGACCACGGCCGCGATCTCTGCCCCGAAGCCGGCCGTCTGGATATCCTCATGCACGATCAGGCAGCGCCGCGTCCGCCGGACGGATTCCAGCACGGCCCCCTCGTCCCAGGGCATCAGGGTGCGCAGATCGATGACATGCACCGACCGTCCCTCCGCCGCCGCCTGACAGCGCGGCGCCATGGCGCCCCAGGTGACGATGGTCAGGTCGTCGCCCTCGGCCAGGCTTTTGGCCTTGCCGAATTCCAGGACGTAATCGTCCCCCGGCCAGGACCGCCGCGCCCAGGCATCGTCCAGCATGGCGCGATGTTCGAAGAACAGCACCGGGTCATTGCCGCGCAGCGCGCAGCGCAGCAGGCCCACCGCATCCTCCGCATTGGACGGAACGGCCACCTTCCACCCCGGCGCGTGGCAGAACTGCACCTCGTTGGTCTGGCTGTGCCAGGGATCACCGCATTTGAAGAACCCGCCCGGCACACGCAGCACCATGGGCGCAGCGAAGCGGTTGTTGGTACGCCAGCGCATGGTGCCGCAATCGTTGATCTGCTCCATGGCCGGCTCGGCATATTTGCGGAACTGGATCTCCGGCACGGGCATCAGCCCGGCCAGCGCCATGCCGACCGCGCGGCCGACGATCCCCTCTTCCGACAGACTGGTGTCGAAGACGCGGGTTGTGCCGTATTTCTCCTGCAAGCCCAGGGTCACGGCATGCACGCCCCCCTTCGGCCCGATATCCTCGCCAAACAGCACGACGCGCGGGTTCAGGGCCATTTCCTGATCCAGGGTGCGGCGGATGGCCGTCACCATGTTCAGGCGCTGTCCCTCCGGCCTCGCCTCTGCCACCGATGGCGGCGGGACATAGCCCTGTGACCATTGCCCGCCCGTGGCCTGCACCTCGCCCTTCTCGGCGAAGACGTGCCTGACCACGCCCTGCGGATCGGCCACGGGCCGCGCCTCGGCCTTGATGCGGGCGGCGTCCACGCAGGCCCGGGCATCGGCGGCGATGGTTTCCCATTCCGCCTCCTCCAGCACGGCCGGCACCAGATAATCCTTCAGACGCGGCAACGGGTCGCGCGCCCATTCCGACGCCACAAATTCCGCCGACTTATAGGTCTGCGTATCCTGAAAGGAATGGCCCTGCAGGCGCGGCACCGTCAGGCGCAGCAGGCACGGCCCCTTGCGGTCGCGCACATGGGAAACGGCCTGATCGACCAGCCGCGCCGCCTCCGCCGGCTCCGCCCCGTCGCCGGCCAGGATAGTCAGTCCCTTGAAGCTGGCCAGGTTGGCGGCGATATTGCCGCCCGGCGTCTGCATGATCGAGGGCACGGAAATGCCGTAACCGTTATCCTCGATATAGAACAGCATGGGCAGCTGTTGCGTCGTCGCAATGGTCAGCGCAGCCCAGAAACCGTTGGACGCCACCGACCCGTCACCGCCCAGCACCACCGCGATAGACCGTTCATGGTCCGTCTGTTTCAGGACGCGGGCATAATAATCCTGCGCCTGGGCCCAGCCCGCCGTGGGCGTGTATTGCGCGCCCACCCCGCCACACATGGGCAGGGCCGACGCGCCGTCCGGGTTGGGGTAGTTGAAGACGACACCGATATCGCGCCCGTCGGAATAGCCGCCGGCCCGCCCCATGGAGGAACCCAGCGCATCCTCGATATCCACGCCCAGCGACAGCAGCATGGGGCGCGACCGGTAATAGCCGCAGGCCGCATCATGCCGGTCGGTCAGCCGCAACCCCAACAGGATCTGCGCCATGTCGTGGCCACGGGCGGAGAACTGGTAGAGCACCTTGCGCTCCGGCACCAGGACCTTCTCTTCCAGATCGTCCAGGGCGCGGGAAACATGCAGCAGATGGGCGACCCGGCGCCAGTCATAGGAGGGATCGGGCGTGTTGCGCGGCAGTTCATCGGCCAGACTGCGCCGGCTCTGAGAGATCATGCTGTCCCCGCTTTCATTCAATAACCGTCCAAACGGTCAGTGAATTATAGCCAATGTTCGGCGGGGAAACTTTGCATATGGAACCTGTCAATCCGACATCGGCGCAATAAACTTGCATCCGGCCGGGGAAGGGGTCACAGGGGCAGCGGCAGGTCCGTCGTTTCCTTCAGATCGCGCAGCACCAGCGATGACCGTACCGTGGCGATGCAGGGCAGGCGCAGCAGGCCCTGCACAAAATGATCGAACGCCTTCAGATCGGCCGCAACGACCTTCAGCATGTAATCGGCATCCCCCGTCAGCATGCAGCATTCCAGGATCTGCGGAGACGATTGCACAAAGCCGGAAAACTCCGACGTATGTTCGGTGGCATGCGAACGCAGCGTGACCACCACATATGATTTCAAGGAGAATCCCAGCTTCTGGGGCGACAGCAGGGCCGTAATGCGGCTGACATAGCCCTCCTCCCGCAACCGTTGCAGGCGGCGCGAACATTGGGAGGAGGACAGGCACACCTTCTCCGCCAACTCGCTGAGCGTGATGTCGCCCTTCTCCTGGATGGCCGACAAAAGCTTCACGTCGAAATTGTCCAGGCTGATCACTCCAGGAGCCTCCCCGTCACATTCGCGTTATCCGGCGGCCATGGGATAGCATGCGCCGACGCAAAAACATCGCATGGATTATGCGCATAGCGCCTGGATCGTGGAGGCCGGGATCAGCAGTGACAAGGGGGCCAGCACCAGGAAGGCCGCCCCCACCACCCGGCGCAGGGACGCGCGCCGCGACCAGGAGAGCAGGCGCGAATAACCGAAGGCGGCCAGGGTCACGGCCGGCAGGGTGCCCAGGCCGAACCCCGCCATCACCAGCATGCCCTGCCCCGCCCCGCCGGCAAGCGTGGCATAGAACAGGGCGGCATAGACCATGCCACAGGGCAGGAACCCCCAGAGAATGCCGGCCAGCGGACCCGCCACCAGGCCACGGCGGCGCAGCATCTCCAGCCCCGCCCCCACCGGCCCCAGCACGCGGTCGAAAATGGCCAGCGACGGCGCCAGCCCCGTCAGCGACAGGCCGATCCAGCCCAGCGTCACCGCCGCCGCCCATTGCAACACACCATAGGCGGCCCGCTGGTCGAACAGACCGTAAAGCCCGGCCCCCAGCCCGCCCAGCAGGGCACCGGCCAGCATATAGGCCAGGACGCGGCCGGCCTGGATCGACAGCAGCGACAGCGCCTGCCGCCGCCGGTCACCCGGCGGGGCCATGGCCATCAGCAGGCTGCCGGCAATGCCCCCGCACATGGCAGCGCAATGCAGGGCACTGGCCAGCCCCAGCAGCAATCCGCCGATGAAATTGATCTGTTCCATTGTTCCGCGCCACTATCCAACGGTCGCATGATGCCCGATGGATGCCTAGGCCGCCTTGCGTTGGATCAATCCGGCCACCATTCGGTCAGTGATCAATATGACCAGAAGCGACGCCCCCGCCAGCGGGAACAGCAGGCCCAGCGCCAGCGTGATCAGCACCAGATTGCGCAATTTGGCCGGCCCCGGCACCGTTGGTACGCCCATCCGCCCTTTGGGGCGGCGCTTCCACCACATCCAGGGACCGGTGACGGACAGGGCCAGGATGCCCAGGCAGGGGATCAGCATGATCACTTGGTTGGCCAGCCCGAAATAGTTCCCCAGATGCAGTTGCACGCCCAGTTCCACGGCCTTCGCGCCCCAGCCATAGTCGGCATAGGACACCTCCCGCAAAAGCTGCCCGCTATATTGATCGATATAGAGGGAACGTTGGCCCTGCGGCTGTCCGGGATAGGTGAAGGCCAGATAGACACCACGCTCACCGCGCGGTGTGGACAGGCGGTAAGGCCATTGCATGCCGTTCGCGGCCAGGATTTCGGCCACAAGATCGATGCCGATGCCCCCCGGTGCGGCCCCGATGGCCGGCCCGTGATCATGGTGGGCATGGCCGCCGCCGGACGGTTCAGGTGGGGCGGATTGCGGCATGGGTGTGGGTTCCAGGGTCCAGGGCACCTCCCCCACCGCCTGTTTGGCGGTGACGGGCGGCGTGCTGGCCGGCGCGTTATAGCCGCGATGGCTGGCCGGATAACCGATGCCCGCCGCATCCATCACACCGACCAGCATGTTGCCCCATTGCGTGGCCCAGGGCAGGCCCGTCAGGATCAGGAACAGGATCAGCAGCGCCGACCAGAAGCCCACGACCCCGTGCAGATCACGCAGCAGCGCCCGCCCCCCGGCCGTCAGCCGTGGATACAGAAAGCCGCGCAGCCGCATCGGCCCCGACGGCCACCAGAGGTAAAGCCCCGTGACAATCAGCACCGCGCCCCAGCAGGCCATCAGCTCCACGACCGCATCGCCCGCATCCCCCATCAGCAGCGATCCATGCATCTGATCGGCGATCCCGACCAGGGTGCCACCATAGTCAAGATCGCCCAGCAGGGCCGCCGTGTGCGGGTCGACAAAGACCCGGCGATTGCCGCCATCGGGCAGGGTCATGAAGATCTGCACCGACCGGTCGGGCGTGGCCGGCGTGTCGATGCGGGTGACGATGGCGCCCGGCAGATGGGCCATCGCCGTCTCCACCATCTCTCCCATCGTCACCTGTTCCGTCACCGGCGCCACGAAGCGCAGATGCGGATAGGCCAGATCATTGATCTCGTCATTGAACAGATAGATGGCACCCGTGATCGCCAGGATCAGCAGGAAGGGCGCCGTGACCAGCCCGGCATAGAAATGCCAGCGCCAGACGGCACGATAAAGCGGGCCATAGGGCTTGCTGTCGGTCTTGGCCATGGCGCCCTTCCCTTCCCGATCAGAACCGGGCCGTCAGGGTGACATCCACCCCGCGCGGCGCGCCGATATAGATGTTGGTGCTGGGGTAACCCGAATATTCGCCATAGAAGGCGTCGGTCAGGTTGCGCCCGCGCACCGACAGGCTGACCGCTTCCGTCAGACGATAGCTGACGGAGGCATCCAGCAGCCAATGGCCGCGCACAAAAATGCTGTTGGCATTGTCGGTGTAGAAGCCGCTGGCATGGCGGATAAAGGCCCCGAACGTGACCGGCACGCTATCCAGACTGTAAAGCGCCGAGGCGTTGAAGGTGGTGGTCGGCATATTGATCGGCCGGTTGCCGGCCCGGCTGACCAGCCGTCCGCTGACCAGTTCGTTCAACGCCTCATATTCGGCATCGCTGTAGGATATACCCGCCGACAGATGGAGTTGGTCGGTTGTCGCCAGATCCGCCGGCAGTTCCACACCTTTGGAGGCCAGCTCACCGCACTGCACCGCCAGAGACGGGGTGGACGGGGGACGGGG
>NZ_JAGOGJ010000105.1 GCF_017996735.1 Niveispirillum sp. | reverse complement strand
TCGGTCGCGCATGCTAATCATCCTGGACACTACGGATATCAATGTTCACGACGTGCCTGGATGTGCCAGAATCCCAACGTCGTTTACGTCCCTTACACAGCCAAAACCGCTCCGGGTATTTCCATAAGATACATTATCAATCCTTTATCTGTAGGCGCAAAGTTTAAATGTCACCCCTCTGCCAGATAGAAATGTCATCCTTGTGCCATATGGTCTCCTGGGTGGAGGGCGTGATGGATGATCCCATCGACATGTCTGGCGCCAGCAAAATCCTCCCCTAGCCAATCCGCGTCCGTCCCGATAGTTTCCTAGTCACCTTTACAGGAGGCGTGCGTATGACGGATGCTGGCGTCTCGCGGCTGACCGATCATCTGGGATTCTGGCTGCGCATGGTGTCGAACCATGTGTCGCATGGTTTTGCGCGCCGCCTGGACGGGTGCGGTGTGACGGTGGCCGAATGGGTGCTGATGCGCGAACTGTATGGGACGGAGCCGATGGCACCTTCCCGGTTGGCGGACCGCATGGGCATGACGCGCGGCGCCATCAGCAAGCTGTCCGACCGCCTGATTGCCAAGGGTCTGGTATGCCGGGTCGATGATCCATCCGACGGCCGCGCGCACACCTTGTCGCTGACCGGAACGGGTACCGGTCTGGTGCCCGATCTGGCACGTCTGGCCGACGAGAATGAAGCGGAATTCTTCGCCAGCCTGACGGACGAGGAGCGGCGGGTGATGGAGAGTGCGCTGCGCCGGATCGTGTCCGATTGCGGCCTTACGCACCTTCCCGTCGAGTAATGTTTGCGACCTTAATCCGCATTGCGGGCCATGATCCGCATGGCGAGCGATGTGGCCGACGCCCGGTTTTCCACACCCATTTTGGCGAAGATGCGTTCCAGGTGCTTGTTGACGGTGCGCGGGCTGATACCCAGGATTTCGCTGATCTCGCGGTTGGTCTTGCCATGGATCAGCCAGCGCAACACCTCCACCTCACGCAGGGTGAGGTCGAGTTGGGCGCGCAATATATCCTCGCCCGACGGACCTGCGGCCGTCAGTTGGAACAGATACTCCCCCGGACCCGTAGGCAGCAGGTAACGGGCCGGTCCCACCCCGGCGGCGGGCGCCAGAGCTTCTACCGTCTCCGTATCCGACCCACCAGCGACGGCGCGAAGCAGCAGGGCCTGCACTGGTTCCGGCGGTACGGCGCCTTCCCCGAAGGCCGCCGACAGCAGGCTGGCCGCCTGCGGCGTGGACCACAGGATATGCCCTTGCGGATTGACCGCGAACAGATGCCGGCCCGACGCGTCCAACGCCAGCCGCGCGCCATGCGCCGCGCGGGCCGTGGCGATATGCACCCGGATGCGGGCCAGCAGCTCCACCAGATTGACAGGCTTGGTCACATAATCTGTGCCGCCGGCCTCCAGCCCGCGCAGCACATGCGCCGTTTCGGTCAGGCCCGTCATGAAGATCACGGGCAGATGCGCCGTGCGCGCATCCCGCTTGATCTGCTGACAGGTGGTGAAGCCATCCATGCCCGGCATGACGGCATCCATCACCACCAGCGACGGCATGACGCGTTCCAGCAGGGTCAAGGCCGCCTCCCCCCTTGTTGCGGCCAGGGCGGTGAAGCCGCCGCGTTCCAGCGCGTCGACCAGCATGTTCAACTCGTCGCGATTATCATCGACGACCAGCACCATATCCCCCGCCGCCGCCCCGTCACGCATGCTCCGCCCCCACCATCCCGGCGGTTCCCAGAACCTCCGCCAGCCGTTCATATTCAAAGCCCTGGGCCAGCAGCGACAACCGGTCGAACCAGCCCTCATGCCCCGGATAGGCCACCCTGAGTTCGCGCAGCAACAGTTCGATCCCCCGCGCATGCCCGATCTTGGCCAGGTTCAACAGGCCGGCGATTTCCGCCGCCGTCAGGGCGGGGGCCGCCTGGGCCGCCTCCCCCACCGGTTCCTCCCGCCGCCAGTCCAGGTCCAGCAGAACCTCCAGCCGTTCCAGCAACTGTGCGATATCCACCGGTTTCACCAGGAAATCATCATGCGGCTGGTCGGTCCCCCTCCCCCGTTCGGCCAGATCATGGGCTTCCGCCGACAAGAGCAGGATCAGCAGATCCTCCATCCCGCCATCGCGCAGGGCCTGGGCCACCTGCCAGCCATTCAGGCCCGGCATGGAGATATCCAGGATCAGCAAATCCGGCCTGTGCCGGGGCGCCAGATCCAGGCATTCCGCCCCGTTGGACGCAAAGATCAGGTCAAAGCCCAGCGGTTCCAGCAATTGCCGCATCATCGCCAGATGTTGCGCATCATCATCACACAGCAGGATGGTGCGCCGGTCGCCGTGATAGCCCAGCACCCGGTGGCTGGGCCGCGCCTGCACCGGCGCCCGAACCTCTGACAGCAGCATATGCACCTTGAAGCTGCTGCCCTTTCCCGGCTGGCTGTCCATGGTCAGTTCGCCCCCCAGCACATGGGTCAGAAGCCGCGTGATGGTCAGGCCCAGGCCTGTGCCGGGGATGGCGTCCATGCGGCTGGGCAGGTTGCCCCGGTCGAACGGCAGGAAAATGCGCTCCCGGTCCTCCGGCGCCACGCCGATGCCGGTGTCGGCCACCTCGAATTCCGCCGTTTCCCCGCGCCGCCGCACGCTGAACCGCACCTGCCCGCGCTCCGTGTACTTCACGGCATTGGACAGAAGGTTCATCAATATCTGGCCCAGCCGCTTCTCGTCCGTCAGGACAAAACGCGGCAGGGTCGGGTCCGGGCGATATTCAAACGCCACATCCTTGGCCGCCGCCTGCGGCCCGAACATGTCGGCCAATTGCGCCAGAAAGGCCGGCAGGTCCACGACATCGCGGCTGATCTGTACTGTGCCGGTCTCGATCTTGGAAATATCCATCAACCCATCGACCAGCCGCGTAATGTGCTCCGCACTGCGCCGGATCACCCGCACCGCATCTTCCGGCTGCCGCAGGCCACCGCGTTCCAGAAGCTGGGCATAGCCATTGATGGAATTCAGCGGCGTGCGCACCTCGTGGGAAAGGCCCGCAATGAATCGGGTCTTGGCGATATTGGCGGATTCAGCCGCTTCCTTGGCCTTTTGCAGGGCGGCATCGGTCTGTTCGTGGGCCTCGATCTCGTCCAGCAGCAGCGTCATCCGCCGCTCGCTCTCTTCCTCCGCCAGACGCCGGCTTTCATGGGCCAGAACGATGGCCCAGGCCGCCAGCCCCATGATGATCAGGGCCGACGCAAAGACGATCTGCAGGGTGGTCCGCACCGTTTCCTTCGACACGCCCGGTATCGCCCCGTACTGCGTGCCGATCAGGGCCAGCAGCATGGCCATGCCCGCCGTCAGCAGCGCCATGACGGCCGCAAACCGCCCGATGCGGCTGCCCAGCCAACGGCGCAACGCGGCCGGCAGATGGTTGCCCACCAGATCGGACAATTGCTCCCCCAGCGTCGCCCGCACCTTGCACCGGTCATGACAGCGCGTTTCCAGCGAACAGCAGAGCGAGCAGATGGGCGCGCCATAGGCCGGGCAATAGGACATGTCCGGCGGCTCGAACATATTCTCGCATACCGAACAGCGGATCAGGCCGCCCTCCGTCGCCATCACATCCGGCTGCCGCGCAATGTAATAGCGCCCCTTGGTGGCCCAGGCGATGACGGGGGCCGAGACAAAGGCCGACACCAGCCCCAGTAACGGTGCAAAGGCCCGCGCCAACTCCCCCAGCAGCCCGAAAAAGGCCGAGAGCGACAGCAGCAGGGATATGCCCATGGCACCGACACCCACGGGGTTGATGTCGTACAGGTGCGCGCGGCGGAATTCGATATTGGGCGGGCTCCAGCCTAAGCGCTTATTGACCAGAAGGTCGGCGGTCAGCGCCCCCACCCAGGCCACGGCCAGATTGGCATAGATGCCCAGGATGCTCTCAATGACCCCGAAAATCCCCATCTCCATCAACATCAGCGCCAGCATGACGTTGAACACCAGCCAGACGACGCGGCCCGGATGGGAATGGGTCAGCCGGGAGAAGAAGTTGGACCAGGCGATGGAGCCGGCATAGGCATTGGTGACATTGATCTTGGCTTGACAGACCACGATGAACACCACCGTCAGCGCCAGCGCCAGACCGGGGGAGGAGACCAGCCGTTCAAACACCATGCGATACATGGATGTCGGTGTGGCCGCGTCCAGCGCACTCATGCCCGCCTGCATGGCCGCGTACCCCAGCAGCGACCCCGCCACCAGCTTGGCCCCGCCGATGAAGATCCAGCCCGGCCCCGCGATCAGCATGGCGCTCCACCACCCGACCTTGCCCGCCCGTTTGCGGTCCGGCAGGAAGCGAAGATAATCCACCTGTTCCCCGATTTGCGGCAGCAGCGACAGCAGTACAGACGTTGCCAGCCCGAAGGCCAGCAGCGAAAACCCGCCCTCCGGCGCGTGTAGCCCCGCCAGACTGGTCCAGCCCGACAATTCCCCCGGTGCCGCCAGCATGACAAAGGCCAGGGGGGAAAGCTGCAGCACCAGCCAGACCGGTTGCGTCCAGACCTGCATCCAACTGATCTTGCGGATGCCATGGATGGCGATGGGCAGCACGATCAGGGCGCTGATCATGTGTGACAGCCAGAGGGGGATGCCCAGGCAGAGGGTCAGCGCCTCCGACATGATGGCCGCTTCCAGCGCCAGCAGGATGAAGGTGAAACCCGCATAGATCAGGGAAGTGAAGGTGGACCCGATATAGCCGAAGCCGCCCCCGCGGGTCAGCAGGTCCATATCCACGCCGAACTTCGCCGCGTAATACGCGATGGGCAGGCCGGTCGCCAGCACCAGCATGGAGACCAGCACAATGGCCGCCATGGCATTGGTGAACCCATAGGCCAGGGTAATCGACGCCCCGATCGCCTCGCACGCCAGGAAGGAGATGGCGCCCATGGCAGTATTGCCCACCCGGAACGGCGACCAGCGCCGCGCCCGGTCGGCGGTAAAGCGCAGGGCGTAATCCTCCACCGTCTGGTCGGAGACCCAGCGGTTATATTGCCGCCGCACACGCACGATGGGCAGCGATTTCAGCATGCGGAGATGTCCATCAAAGCCCAAGCCCCCCACCCTGTTCCACCCCATGCCCAGCACCCTAACCGGGTCCAGGATACGCAGACATACGTCGTCTGACGTATTCGTTTTCGCATCTGCGAGACATTAACCTTCCTTTCACAAACAAGGGCCATGGGCAGCAACAGCCCGGCCACGGATTTTTCCGCATAACAGGGGGTGCTTCATGATGGGACGCAAGTTTGCGTCGCGGCCGGCGGCTGCGCGCGTGGCGGTATCGGCCTTGGCGCTTATGCTGGCCGGCCTGTCCGCTTCCCCGGCTTCGGCCGGTTTCACGCAGACATTCGGGGACGGCAAGTCGCTGTCCATCGGCCTGGGCATGCGCGGTTCCTATACCAGCGCGGAGGACGCCGCGCCCAGCGGCAGCGACCGGTCGAATGAATTCAATCTGGACAGCGTGCGCGTCTTCGTCTCTGGCTCCTTGTCAGACACGATCAAGGCGACCTTCAATACCGAACGCGATGGCGACGGGAACCTGAAGCTGCTGGACGGTTACGCCCGCTTTGAATTCTCCGATGAATTCAACATCTGGGTCGGCCGCATGCTGCCACCCAGCGACCGCGCCAATCTGGACGGTCCCTATTATATCAACGCCTGGTCCTATCCCGGCGTGGTCTCGCAATATCCGGCCAAGTTCGCGGGCCGCGATGATGGCGCCACCGTCTGGGGCAAGCTGCTGGACAAGCGTCTGACCTATGCCGCCGGCGCCTTCAAGGGCCATAACCGCATCCGCGGCGCCAGCAACCAGGGCGACAATATGCTGTTCACGGGGCGGCTGGCCTATAACTTCCTCGATGTGGAGGATAACCCCGCCTACTACACCAGCAGCACCTATTACGGTTCCGCCGATGTTCTGACGCTGGCCATCGCCGGCGCCTATCAGGAAGACGGCGTCGGCACCGCCGCCCGGCCCGGCGATTACGGCGCCGTCAGCATTGATGCGCTGTTTGAGAAGAAGCTGGGTGATGCCGGGGCCGTCACCCTGGAAGGTGCCTGGTATTCCTATGACACGGACGGCGTGGCCGACGTGGCCCCCGGGTTCGGCGGCGCGTCGGGCACCGCCAATGTCGGCGGCATCGTGGCGGGCGAGGCCTGGCTGGTCGGTGGCGCCTATCTGCTGCCGGGCAAGGTCGGTATCGGCCAGTTCCAGCCCTTCGTGCGCTATCAGACCTTCGACCCCGACGCCTCGCGCTTCGATATCAAGCAATATGATTTCGGCGTGAACTACGTGATCAGCGGCCATTCCGCCCGCATCAGCGCCGAATATTCCACGGTCGATACCGGCCTGGGTGCTGACAGCGACCGGTTCACGCTGGGACTGCAATTGCAGTTCTGACGGTGGCGGCCACGCTCACCCTTTCCCCAAAACCATTTCTGCTGACGGGAGATAACCCCATGTCGCGTCGTCAATTCCTGCGTTCCGCCGTTCTGTCCGTCACCGGTGCCGCCCTGATGCTGGGTACGGCCGGGGTGGCGCTGGCCGCTGACAAGCCGCCCATCAAGGTGGGCATCCTGCATTCGCTGTCGGGCACCATGGCGATCAGCGAGACGACCTTGAAGGACGTCATGCTGATGCTGATCGAGGAACAGAACAAGAAGGGCGGCGTGCTGGGCCGCAAGCTGGAACCGGTGGTGGTAGACCCTGCCAGCAATTGGCCTTTGTTCGCCGAGAAGGCGCGCGAGCTGCTGGCGGTGCAGAAGGTCTCGGCTACCTTCGGCTGCTGGACCTCGGTGTCGCGCAAATCGGTGCTGCCGGTGTTTGAGGAACTGAACGGCATCCTGTTCTATCCCGTACAGTATGAAGGGGAGGAAAGCAGCCGCAACGTGTTCTATACAGGTGCCGCGCCGAACCAGCAGGCCGTGCCCGCCGTTGATTACCTGATCGGTGAAGGGGTGCAGCGCTGGGTCCTGGCCGGCACCGACTATGTCTATCCGCGCACGACCAACAAGATCCTGGAAGCCTATCTGAAGGCCAAGGGCGTGAAGGCGGAAGACATCATGATCAACTACACGCCCTTCGGCCATGCCGACTGGCAGTCGATCGTGAAGGATATTAAGAAGTTCGGCAGCGCCGGCAAAAAGACGGCCGTGGTGTCCACCATCAATGGCGACGCCAATGTCCCCTTCTATAAGGAACTGGCCAACCAGGGTATCAAGGCGACCGACATCCCCGTCATCGCCTTCTCGGTGGGTGAGGAGGAACTGGCCGGCATCGACACCAAGCCGTTGCAGGGCCACCTGGCCGCCTGGAACTATTTCCAGAGCGTGAAGACGCCCGTGAATGCCGACTTCATCAAGAAGTGGCAGACCTTCACCAAAAACCCCAAGCGCGTCACCAACGACCCGATGGAAGCCCATTATATCGGCTTCAACATGTGGGTGCAGGCGGTGGAAAAGGCCGGAACCACCGATCCCGACAAGGTGATCGACGCCATGGTCGGCGTGGCCGTGCCCAACCTGTCGGGCGGCTATTCCGCCATGCTGCCCAACCACCACATCACCAAGCCGGTGCTGATCGGCGAGGTTCAGGCCGATGGGCAGTTTGAAACCGTGTGGAAGACGCCCGGTCTGGTGGCCGGTGACGAATGGTCCGACTATCTGCCCGACAGCAAGGACCTGATCGCCGATTGGCGCAAGCCGCTGTCCTGTGGAAACTTCAACACCGCCACGGGCAAGTGCGGCGGGGCGAAGTAAGCGCCTCTCCTGATGTTGTTCCCTCACCCTCCCATCGTTTCCGCGATGGGCCCCTCCCTCTCCCGCTAAGCGGGAGAGGGGCGAATTCCACCCCGCGCCCACGAACGTGGGCGCGGGGTGGGCCCGTTGGCGCCAGTCAATGGGAGGGTGAGGGTGCCCCGCACCCATGAACCCGCCCCCGAAAGGCCACCCCATGCGAATGCTGCTTCTGCTGCTGTCCCTGCTGGTCACGCCGCTGGCCTGGGCACAGGCGACGGGTCCACTGATCGATGCGCTGGCGACCGACGATTACGCCGCCAAGGAACAGGCGCTGACGGCCCTGACAGAAACGGGTGATCCCGCCATCGTCCCGGCCCTGACGGCGCTGGAAGGTGGGGCGCTCTACCGGCGGCTGGCTGATGACAAGGTGCTGATCGGGCGGGAGGATGGCGACAGCATCGCCCTGACCGACCCGCTGACGGGGGCGGCCCTGGGAACGGAGCCGGCGGGCAATGTTGAGCTGATCCGCGTCAATAACCGCCTGCGCCGAAGCATCGGTGCGGCCCTGGGGGCGCTGACCCTACGCAGCCCCGACGCCGCCGTCCGCCAGACGGCGGCCGATGCCGTTTTCATCAGCCGCGACGCCACAGCGTTGCCGCTGGTGGAGGCGGCACTGGCGGCGGAGAAGGACATAAAGGTCAAGCGCAGCCTGGAACAGGCCCGCGCCGCCATCCTGCTGGCCGATGACACCCTGGGCACCGATGACAAGCTGTCGGCCATCACCACCATCGCCGACAAGGGCGGACAGGCGGCCCTGGCCCTGCTGAACCCGTTGATGGGCAGCGAGGATGCGGCGGCGGCCAAGGCCGCAACAGAGGCGGTGCGGCTGATCGAGAACAAGCTGGCCTGGGCGGCGGCGGCGCAGAATATCATCTATGGCATGTCGCTGGGCTCCGTCCTGCTGCTGGCCGCCATCGGGTTGGCCGTCACCTTTGGGGTGATGGGCGTCATCAATATGGCGCATGGGGAAATGGTGATGCTGGGCGCCTACACGACCTATGTCGTGCAGGAGATGATACGCACCCATGCGCCGGGCCTGTTCGACTGGTCGCTGCTGATCGCCCTGCCGCTGGCCTTTGTGGTGGCGGGTGGCGTGGGCATCCTGATCGAACGTGGGATCATCCGCTTTCTCTATGGCCGCCCGCTGGAAACGCTGCTGGCCACCTGGGGCCTGTCGCTGGTGCTGCAACAGGCCGTGCGCTCCCTTTTCGGTCCTACCAATATGGAGGTGGGGAACCCCGCCTGGATGGCGGGCGCGTTCCAGGTGGGCGAAATCACTATCACCTATGGCCGCATGTGGATTTTCCTGTTCGGCCTGATCGTCTTCGCGGCCCTGATGCTGCTGTTGCGCCGCACGCCCTTGGGCCTGCAGATGCGGGCCGTGACGCAGAACCGCTCCATGGCACGGGCCATGGGCATCCGTACCGCACGCGTCGATGCGCTGACCTTCGGCCTCGGTTCCGGCATTGCCGGTCTGGCGGGCGTCGCCTTGTCACAGATCGACAATGTCAGCCCCAATCTGGGCCAGGGCTACATCATCGACAGCTTCATGATCGTGATCTTCGGCGGCGTCGGCAACCTGTGGGGCACGCTGGTCGGCGCCCTGTCGCTGGGCATCGTCAACAAGCTGCTGGAACCGCTGGCCGGGGCCGTGCTGGGCAAGATCCTGGTGCTGGTCGGCATCATCCTGTTCATCCAGGCGCGTCCGCGGGGCCTTTTCGCCCTGAAGGGCCGTGCCATCGAACATTAAGGGGACGCCCATGCAAGGCGGAATTCTGTTGTCCCGGCTGGACCGGGCGGGTCTGGCCTTTGGTGCGGTGGCGCTGGGCCTGGCCATCCTGATCCCGGTGCTGAACCTGGCGGTGCCGGCGGACAGCGCGTTCCATGTGCCCCCGCATGTGGTGGCGCTGATGGGCAAGTATCTTTGCTATGCCCTGCTGGCCTTGTCGGTCGATCTGGTCTGGGGCTATTGCGGCATTCTCTCTCTGGGCCATGGCGCCTTCTTCGCGCTGGGCGGCTATGCCATGGGCATGTATCTGATGCGGCAGATCGGGCCGCGCGGCATGTATGGCCACCCCACCCTGCCCGACTTCATGGTCTTCCTGAACTGGCCGGAACTGCCCTGGTACTGGCTGGGCTTCGACCATTTCTGGTTCGCCGTCCTCATGGTGCTGCTGGTGCCGGGGTTGCTGGCGGGACTGCTGGGCTGGCTGGCTTTCCGCAGCCGGGTGACGGGCGTCTATCTGTCGATCATCACCCAAGCCATGACCTTCGCCCTGCTGCTGGCGTTCTTCCGCAACGATATGGGCTTTGGCGGCAATAACGGCCTGACCGATTTCAAGGATATCCTGGGCGCCTCCATCCAGGCCGATGGCACGCGCAGCGCCCTGTTCGCCGCCTCAGCCATCGCACTCGCCCTGGGTTTCATCCTCTGCCGCTGGATCGTGCGGTCAAAGCTGGGCCGCGTGCTGGTCGCCATCCGCGACGCCGAAAGCCGGACGCGCTTCCTGGGTTACCGCGTGGAACAGTACAAGCTGCTGGTCTTCGTCACGTCGGCCTGCATGGCCGGGGTTGCGGGTGCGCTGTATGTCCCGCAGGTCGGTATCATCAATCCCGGTGAATTCAGCCCTGCCAATTCGATTGAAGCGGTGATCTGGGTGGCCGTCGGCGGTCGCGGCACCCTGATCGGGTCCATCATCGGGGCGGTGCTGGTCAATTTCGGCAAGACCCTGCTGACCAACGCCCTGCCGGAGATCTGGCTGTTCGCGCTGGGCGGCCTGTTCATCGCCGTCACCCTGTTCCTGCCGCGCGGCATTGTCGGCCTCTGGACCGGCTACTGGACGAAGCGGCGCGAAAAACAGGCTTCATCCATCACCACCCAGCCCGTGACGGAGGGCCAATAATGTCCAAACCCGATCCGCAGCACACCCAGCTTTACCTGGATGGCGTCTCCGTCAGCTTTGATGGTTTCCGGGCGCTGAACAACCTGTCCCTGATCATCATGCCGGGGGAGATGCGGGCCATTATCGGCCCCAATGGCGCCGGCAAGACTACGATGATGGATGTCATCACCGGCAAGACCAAGCCCGACAAGGGCACTATCCTGTTCGATGGCGACACCGACCTGACGGAAATGGACGAGGCCGGGATTGCCACCTTGGGCATCGGCCGCAAGTTCCAGAAGCCCACTGTCTTCGAAAGCCACACCGTTTGGGACAATATCGATCTGGCCCTGGCGGGAAAGCGCGGCCCCCTGGCCACCCTGTTCCACCGTGACGGGGCCGATGATGACCGTATCCTGTCCATCCTGGACATCATCCGCCTGTCGGCCCGCCGCCATGTCCTGGCAGGCTCCCTGAGCCATGGGCAGAAACAGTGGCTGGAAATCGGCATGCTGCTGGCCCAGGAACCGAAGCTGCTGCTGGTCGATGAACCGGTGGCCGGCATGACCGACGCCGAAACGGCGGAAACTGCGCGCCTGCTGCGGGAGATCGCGCAGACAAGGTCCGTCGTTGTTGTCGAACATGACATGACCTTTGTCCGCGATCTGGATGTGAAGGTGACGGTCCTGCATGAAGGATCGGTCCTGTCTGACGGCTCGCTGGACCATGTCAGCGCCGATCCGCGCGTCATCGAAGTCTATCTGGGGCGGTGATCCATGCTGAACGTCAATGAAATCGACCTGCATTACGGTGCCGCCCAGGCCCTGCGCGGGGTCAGCGTCCTGGCTCAGCCGGGCAAGGTTACCTGCCTGATGGGCCGCAACGGTGTGGGTAAATCCTCCACCCTGCGCGCCATCGTCGGCCACCGCGCGATCAGCGGCGGTTCCGTCACCTGGGAAGGGGCCGACATCTCCCGACTGCCGACAGAGGAGCGCGCCCGGCGCGGCATCGCCTATGTGCCGCAGGGGCGGGAGATTTTCCCGCTGCTGACGGTGAAGGAGAACCTTGAAACGGGTTACGCCCCCCTGCCCCGCCGACAGCGTTCGATTCCCGATGAAATCTTCGAGCTGTTCCCGGTGCTGAAATCCATGCTGTCGCGACGCGGCGGCGACTTGTCGGGCGGACAGCAGCAGCAGCTTGCCATCGGCCGCGCCCTGGTCACCCGCCCGCGGCTGCTGCTGCTGGACGAACCGACGGAGGGCATCCAGCCCAGCATCATCAAGGATATCGGCCGGGCCATTTCCTGGCTGCGCGACCGGGGCGATATGGCCATCGTCCTGGTGGAGCAATATTTCGAATTCGCCCGCGATCTGGCCGACCTTTACGCCGTACTGGAGCGAGGAGAGGTGGTGATGGCGGGTGACAAGGCGGGGCTGGTGGAAACAGAGGTACGGAAGTTCCTGACCGTCTGACCCGCGGCCCCGCGGTAGCGGCGGAAATGGACCTGTCCAAGGCGGCGGCGGCACCGCACAATCCGGCGACCTTTCCCGCCCGGAGTGTGCCGCCATGGCCAAGCGCCTGTTCACCCAAGCCCGTGTCTCCCTGACCGTCCTGGCGTTATGCTCGGCGCTGCCCGCCCTGGCGGCGGAACGGTCATGGACGCTGCCGGGTGAGGCCTTGGAGGTTTCCAGCCCCTGCGCGCGGGAGGTGGAGATCCTGCCCGCGACGACGGCACGGGAGATCGGCATCAAAGCGGTGGCGGAAAATCAGGAGGAAATCGACTCCCTGTCCGTGACAGGGTCCGGCAGCGGCGTCACGGTCACCAAGCAAACCAAGCGCTGCCCCTTCTCCCAGGGGGGCAAACAGACGACGATGCGCCTGACCATCACCCTGCCGGCCGGCAGCGACCTGCGCGTGCATAATGGCAGCAGCGCTGGTTACCGCGTCCGGGTGCCGGTCGGCGATCTGGAACTGCGCCTGTCCGGATCCGGCGGCTTCGCGGCGGAACGGGTGACGGGCCGGTTGCAACTTGGCCTGACCGGCTCGGGCGAGGCCCTTATCAAGGAGATGACGGGCAAGGATGCCAGCCTGCGGGCCTCGGGCAGTGGCGGGATCACCGTGGGCGGCACCGTCAGCCGGCTGGAGATCGATCTGACGGGGTCGGGCGGTGCAGAGGTGGCGGCCGCAGGATCAACGGAGGTGGAAACCAGCGGTTCCGGTGGCGTGCGCGTTGATACCATCAACGGCACACTGTCTTTTCGCGCGTCAGGGTCCGGCAGCATGAAGATCGGGTCGGTCAGTGCCGATCAGGCGTCCATCCGCACTTCCGGTGATGGTGGCATCAGCATCCGGGAGGGCCGTATCGGCCGGCTGGACGTATCCGCCACGGGCAGCGCCGATGCCCGCATCGCCGCCACCGTCGACAGCGCCGATCTGTCGACCAGTGGCAGCGGCAATATCGATATCCAGCGCGTCACCGGGCCGGTTCAGCAACGGCACAGCGGCAGCGGGCGCATCCGCATCGGCGGCTGATACGATAACGGCCGAAGGTTCCATCCGCTGGCTGGGACATTTCGCAAATGCAGCATGAAAAGGCCGTTTCATTCGGCGAGGCGCGCGCGCCATGGGTAACCATAATGGTGCGCTGCACGCGCACCATACCCCTTTCCGTATCATACCCCCAAATCTCCCGTGCGTCCTTGCGGTGCGGATGCCCATCATCCTCTCGGCGCGCCGCCCTGGGTGGCCGCCGGTGAACGCCCGCTGACGGGCAACAGGGAAGAATGGGGAGCGGGAAATGTCGTCGGCCCGAACAGGTCGCATCGGCCTGTGGTGCTGTGCTGTGATCCTGATGCTGGGGACGGGCGGCTGTGCCACCTTCCCACCCAAGGCCGATGCCGGCAAGGCGCCGGCCGTCGCATCATTGCCACCACCCGCACCGCGCACCGCCGCCACCCGTCCTGCCCCGGAACCGGCAACGCCGGCGAAGCGGCCAGCGACCGCAAAACCGCCGCCGGTATCGGTTCCCGCCCCTGACCCCGCCCCGCCACCCCTGCGGCCGGTGGGAATGGATGAGGAAACGCTGAAAAACCTGCTCGGCCAACCCAGCGCCAGCCGGGACGAGACCCCCGCGCGGGTCCTGTCCTTCCGGCGCAGCCAATGCGCCTTGAACCTGACGCTTTATCCCGATGTGGAGAGCCGTGTCTTCCGCACCCTGTCCTACGAGGTGACCAGCGATGACCATGACGAACGCACAGCCAGGACTTGCCACGCCCGCTTCGGACTTCCCGCCGATGACGCCGTCGGTGTGGCAGCCCGGCGCTAAACGCACCGACGGCCACGACCTGCGTCTGGCCCTGGTGGATGATGATGATGATTTCCGCGAGGTGGTGGGCGCGGAACTGGAGGATCACAACTTCTCCGTCACCTGTTTTGCCGACGGCCCGCTGCTGCTGGATTTCCTGGCCGACGGGAACGAGGTGGATGTCATCATCCTGGACTGGAACCTGCCTACCACCAACGGTGTCGACCTGCTGCCGCAATTGCGCCGGCGCGGGGTGAACATTCCCGTCATCATCCTGACCGCCCTGTCGGGCACCAGTTATGAGATGGCGGCCCTGGAACGCGGGGCACAGGATTTCATCGACAAGTCGCGAGGCGTGCCCGTCCTGGCCCGGCGAGCCCGCCTCATCGCGGAAGCCGCAAAGGCCCCGCCCGGCGTGCCGATGGAGGAGATGGTGGAACATGGCGCCCTGCTGCTGAAACCCAGGCTCAGTCGGGCCTTGTGGCGTGGGGTCGATGTCGATCTGACCGTGACGGAATTCAACATCGTGCAGAAATTGGTCGCCAATGCCGGCGACCACGTCACCTACCGCGCCATCTATGACTGCGTGCATCACAGCGGTTTCATCGCGGGGAGCGGCGAAGATGGATATCGAACAAATGTCCGATCCTCGGTCAAACGTATCCGCAACAAGTTCCGAGCCCTCGATCCCGAGTTCCAGGAAATCGAAAATTTCGCCGCCTTCGGATATTGCTGGCGCAACCCGCCGACCCCGGTTTGACACGCTCCGCCAACGGGCGACACAGGCGGTTTCTTCGCTCAGCTTCAAGCTGGTGATGCTGGTCGGCATCTTCGTGGCCCTGCCCGTGGTCCTCTATGGGCAGTTTGAGGAGGCCGACCGCAAGAGCCGCGAACTGGTCGCCGAAAGCCTGCGCCGCGACGGCTGGCTGGTGGCCCAGGCCCTGGGCGCCCGCCTGGAACAGCGGGAGGATCTGCCGCCGGCGCAGTTGAACGCCATGCTGGAGAAATTTGCTGATAACGGCACCATCCTGCGCCTGATGTTCCAGCCGCGGATGGGGGACGCCGCCGGCGGGTTCTTTTTCGTGGCATCAGCCCCGCGCATGCCGGCGGATCAGTTGGGGGCCGATCTGGACCTGCTGGGCCGGCACGGCATCCTGAAATCGCTGGGCGAAAGCTGTTCCTGGGATAAGCCGGTTGAAATCCGCTATCGTCAGATGGACGGGGCGGAGGAAATCCTGACCTCCGTCATCCCCATCCAGGGCAGGCGCGGCTGCTGGGTGCTGGTATCTGCCGACAATTCATCCGCCATGCTGAACAGCGCCTTTGGCCGCCCCTATTGGCAGACGGACAATGTCCGCATGGCGGCCTTGATCTATCTGGCGCTGGCCGGGCTGGCGCTGCTGGTGGCCTGGCGCATGCGCGGCGCGCTGCGGCATTTCCGGCGGGTGGCGGGCGACATCAGGCGCGGCGGTGCCAGCGCCTCCGCCTTCGCCGACCGCAATCCCTTGCCGGAACTGGCCAGCGTGGCCCATGATTTCGACCGGCTGGTGCAGGATCTGAACCGCGCCGCCGCCAATATCCGCAGTTCTGCAGAGGATAACGCCCATTCGGTGAAGGCACCGCTGGCCGTCATCCGCTCGGCGCTGCAGCCGCTGAAGAACGCCGTCCCGGCGGATGATCAGCGGTCGCAGCGTGCGCTGCAACTGATCGAAACCGCGCTGTCCCGGCTGTCGGCGCTGATCTCCGCCGCCCAGCGTCTGGGCAACGACACCGCCGATTTTATCGAGGCGCCGAAGCTGCGCATCAACCTGACCCAGGTCGTGGCTGATGCCCTGCACAATGCCCGCGACATCTCCAGCGACCGGCAAATCCGCTTTGTCCGGCATCTGGATGACAATGTGCGGGTGCTGGCACCCGAAGGCATCCTGGATATCATCATGGAGAACATCCTGGATAATGCCTTGGGCTTCTGCCGCCCCGGTGGCACCATCACCACCACCCTGACCCGCAGTGCCACGCGTGTCGACCTGATCATCGATGATGAGGGGCCGGGTGTCGATCCAGGCAAGATCGAACATATCTTCGACCGCAACGTCTCCATCCGCCCGCCCGCCAAGGCACCATCGGGGGAGCCCTCCCATGCCGGCCTGGGCCTGTGGATCGTGCGCCACCATGTGGAGGCGATGGGTGGGACCGTTGAGGCCTCCAACCGTGCCGGTGGCGGTCTGCGTATGCATGTACGGCTGCCCCGCAACAACTGGTGATACCCACACCATGAAGGTGTGTGCCGGCGCTTGATGCCCGGCAACCGGTCGCGATCATCGGTGACGCGTATATTTTCAGCGCCTCAAGCGCCGGCGCCAACATCCGTTGGCTTGGCTTCACGCGGCACGAGCCGCGCGGCGGTGGTCACCGCCGTACCATCGGTCATCATTATGTCCGATGGTATAACCGGACCACAGCATGGTCACTGGCGACCCTGCCCCCCGCCTGCGCACAGTGATCCTGGCGGTGGGAACGGGAGGTCCGCCGCCGGTCCGCGCCGGCATCCGACGCCGGATAATGCCACCGCCCCTCCCCCGCCCGGACCCGGATGAGCATCACGGCCACCCCTGCACGCGGCGGCACCATGCCCCCCCGCCCCGAACCACCCGCCCGCCGGGGCTTGTCACCCGCACGTCTGATGCGCCGGGCGGGCCTGACGGGGGCCGCCGCCTTGTCCGGCCTGGCGGTCGGTCATTGGCTGGAACCGGCGGCCGGGCTGCTGGCCGGGTTTGCGGTGCTGATCGCCGGGCTGTTCCTGACCTGCCAGGGGCGTAACGCCCGGAATTTCAACAATACGGACGATGTCGAGGCCGCCACCGACCTGACCGTCCTGGCGGAACTTCCCGAATTTACGGATACGCCGGATGCGCTGGCCCAGGTGCTGCGCGGGCCGGATGGCGACATCGCCGCCCGGCTGCAGGCCCTGCACAGGCATCTGCTGGCCACCAGCGCCGACAGCAGCCCGATGCGTGTCGCCATCACCTCGGCAGAAAGCGGCGAAGGCCGGTCGCTGATGGCCGCCATGCTGGGGCGGTTCCTGGCCAGCCGGGGGCACCGCGTGCTGCTGATCGATGCCGACTGGTGCGATCCGGTTCAGCACCTGCATTTCCACATACCATCGGCCCCCGGTCTGGCCGACCTTCTGTCACGACAGCCGCCAGGCCTGGACGAGGTGGTGCGCACTGACCCGGTGTCCGGCCTCGATTTGATCACAACTGGCACCGGCAAGCTTTCCGCGCGCAAGCTGCTGGGCGAACCGATGCAACGGCTGCTCGCAGATCTGTCCGACAGTTACGAACTGGTGCTGCTGGACCTGCCCCCCATCATGGTCGCCGCCGACACGCTGCTGCTGTCGCGGATCGTGCATCGCCTGCTGTTTGTTGTGCGCTGGCGGCACACCCGCCGCAACCGGGCGATGGGGGCGCTGGCGCGGCTGCGCAAGGCGCGGGGCACCGTGTCCGGCATCGTGCTGACCCGTGTCGGCAACGGTAACCGGGCCCCCTGACATGCGTTCCTGTCTCCTGTCGCTGGAGGCCGGTGACCGCCGGTCCTGCGCGCCGGGGCCGGTGATCCGTGACGACCATCAGACCCCCAAACAGCCCTGTGGTGCGGTGCAGCATCAACCGGCCACAGAATGACCACAACCGATTGCATCTGGCCGTTGTTAACGTCGTAACCGAAGCGCGGGGCCATGACCCCGCCGCCACCGGCGACAACATCCCCAACCTCTGAGAGATGGAGTGCAAGATGGCACCGCATTCCCTAACCGGCACCATGTCGCGACAGGCGGTCCTGATCGGATCGACCGGCAGCAGCAGCCGCGCCTATGACTGGCACCGGCTTCACGCCGCGGCCATCGACAGCCACCTGGACCGTGAACGCCGGGTCCTGCCGCTGCGCGAACCGGCCACGCGGGCCAGCAAGCGGCTGTTCGATATCCTGGCCTCGGCCTCGCTTTTGGCGCTACTGTCGCCCTTGTTCCTGGCGCTGGCGGTGCTGGCCAAACGGGATGGCGGCCCCGTCCTGTTCGGTCATCGCCGCGTCGGCCTGCGGGGGCGCAGCTTCAAATGCTGGAAATTCCGCACCATGGTACCGAATGCGGAGGCCGTACTGGCCCGCCTTCTGGCCAGCGATCCCGAAGCGCGGGCCGAATGGGAACGGGATTTCAAGCTGCGCGACGATCCGCGCATCACCAAGGTCGGTCGCTTCCTGCGTACCACCAGCCTGGATGAGCTGCCGCAGCTTCTGAACGTGCTGACGGGTGACATGAGCCTGGTGGGCCCGCGTCCCATCGTGCAGGACGAGGTGCGGCGCTACGGGGCCGCCTTCCATGATTATGCCCGCTGCCGCCCCGGCATCACCGGCGTCTGGCAGATTAGCGGCCGTAACGATACCGGCTATGGCGAGAGGGTGCGGCTGGACCGGGATTATGCCCGCAACTGGAGTTTCCTGTCCGACCTGCGGGTCCTGCTGCGCACGCCGTCAGCGGTGCTGCGCCGCGATGGCGCCTACTGAACCGGGCGCCATCATGGGAACGAACGGCATCAAACTGTTCTCGGTACTGGCGACGCTGGTCCTGGCCGGTTGCGCTCAGCGGCAGGCCAACCTGCCCCCCGCGCCGCAGGTCGCGACCCCGGTGGCCGGCAACGCCGCCACCCTGCCCGGCTACAAGGTGCAGGTGGGTGACATGCTCTATGTCCGCCTTTACCTGAACCCGGAGCTGAACGAGGAGGTGGTGGTCCGCCCCGACGGCATGATCTCCACCGCCGTGGCCGAGGATGTGCTGGCCTATAACCGCTCCCCATCGGAGATTTCGGCGGCGCTGCGGGAGAAATACCGCCCGCTTCTGTCCGATCCGCAGATCACGGTGATCGTCCATTCCTTCGCCCCCAACCGCGTCTATGTGGCGGGAGAGGTGGGAACCCCCGGTGAATTCATCACCGTCGGCCCCAACCTGACCGTCAGCCAGGCCATCGCGCGGGCCGGCGGGGTGAAACTGTCCGCCTCGCGGGACAATATCTTCATCCTGCGTCGGGGAGAGAGCGACAAACCGGAAGCGCTGGCCGTCGATTACATGGGCGTGATTTCGGGCAAGAACCCGGCTGCCGATGTGCGGCTGGCCCAGTATGACGTGATCTATGTGCCGCGCACCGGGGTCTATGAGGCCTACACGTTCTGGAACCAGTTCGTGCAGCAGTTCGTGCCCTTCAACTGGGGCTTCACCTACAACATCAACCCTTCGAACAACTGACGAAGGGCTGATCCGCTTTCCATGCCGGAACCGGAGAAGGCCTATGTACGCGACCGCGATCCCCTATGGCGTGCTGATCACCATCTGCAAAAGGTGGCGGCTGTTCATGGCCGTGTTCCTGGGAACCCTGCTCCTGGGCGTCGGTTACCTGACCTTCGCCACGAAAAAATATGAATCCGTGGCCGAACTGGTGGTCACCTTCGGCCGCTGGTCGGCGCCGGAGGTGGAACGCAGCCCGGCCCAGGAACTGACCCCGTCCGACCGGCGGGAGATCGTGCTGGCCCATGCCGCCATCCTGCACAGCCATGATCTGGCCCGCGCCACGATCGAGGCTGTTGGCATCGACAAGGTCTATCCCGACATCGCCGAAAACCCGCCTTCCCGCGGGACCCCCATGGATGCCGCCGTGTCGCGGCTGCTGGAGGATCTGGCGGCGGAGGTGGGCAACCAGGACAATATCATCACCCTGTCCCTGCGCCACCCTGACAAGGAAATGGTGCCGAAACTGGTGCGCAAGCTGATCGACCTTTATGTCGGACGCCAGACCCAGATCTACCACAACCCGCATGAAGGCTTCCTGGCCGGCGAGGTGCGTCAGGCCGGCGACCAGTTGGCCCGGGCGCAATCCACACTGGAACAGTTCAAGGACCAGTGGCGCATCAGCTCCTTTGACCGCGAGGTGGAGGATCTGCTGTCCCAGCGTGGCGACCTGGATACCAGCCTGCACGCCGCCCGCGCCGCCCTGGCCCAATCGCAGGAGCGCAAGCGCGGCCTGGAAGAACTGATGCGCAAGGTGCCGGAGAAACTGCCGGAAAACGCCAGCGGCGAAAAATACCGCGCCCTGGACGAGGCGCAGTCCAAGCTTCTGGAACTGAAGATGAAGCAAAGCCAGATGGTCGCCACCTACAATCCCGATGGTCCCGCCATGACGGCCCTGAAGGCCGGCATCGCCACGGCCGAGCGGGAAGTGAAGGTACGGCGGGCCGATCTGGAAAAGCGCTCCGCCAACGCCCCTAACAGTGTCTATCAGACCCTGCAGACCGACTATCTGCGCGCCAGCGCCGATGTCGAAGGCAATGCACAACCCGTGGCGATCCTGTCGGGGCAGATCGCGGCGCTGGACCAGCGTCTGCTGGAATTGCGCCAGAACCGGGGAACATTCGACGGTCTGGTGCGTGAATACCAGATCAAGGAGGAGGCGTACCGTTCGCTGTCGGTGCAGCACGCCAATGCCCGCGTCAAAGGCAACCTGAATGACGAGCGGATTTCCCCCGCCGCCGTTCTGTCGGAGCCGACGCAACCCTACCGCGCCGTGCGTCCGCGCAGCCTGGCGACCCTGCTGGCCTGCCTGATCGGCGGTGCCCTGCTGGCCACCATCGCCGTGCTTCTGCGAGAGGCGCGTGACGACCGGTTCACCACGGCGGAGCAGGTGGTCTACCTGCTGGACCTGCCCGTGCTGGCCAGTTTTGAACGTCAGCCGCATCGACCGCCCCTGCAACTGCTGGCTTACGGAGATGCCGAATGACCAAGCTGAACATCGCCCCGGAACATTATCACGACCCGTCCCCGTCCTTGCCCGGCCACCCTGTCCGGGAGGTGGACTGGCACGTTCCGGAGGATATCGCTATGGTCGATCTGATCGAGCTTTATCTGGAGATCGACGCCGCCCTGGCCGGCGATGGCGGCATGGCCATCCAGTTCCTGGCGGCGGGTGCCGGCCCCGGCGCGTCGGAGATCGCACTGGACATGGCCTGGGCCGCCAGCAGCGTGCTGGGCAAGAGGATTCTGGTGGTCAACTGCACGCGCCAGCCCTGGACCCCCTGGGCACAGCCGCACACCGATCCCGCCATGGAGGGCGTGGTGCGCGCCCTGGCGCGGCAGACCGAACTGCTGAAGATCCCCGACCAGGACATGTATATGGCCGATCTGCGCAACTGGCCGGGACGCGGCATCAACCCGGCCCGGACTGACGAGATCGCCAGCCATCTGGACGGATTCCGCCGGCATTTCGATATGGTCATCGCGGTGGCCCCGCCCGCCGATTCCGAACCGCTGGGCGCCATCCTGTCGGCCCATGTCGATGGCAACATTCTGGTGATCGAAGCCGAACAGACCCGCCGCTCGGCCGCCATCCGCCTGCGTGAACTGCTGGTCCGCTGCAACCGCCCCATCCTGGGCGCCGTGCTGCATGACCGTCAGAACCATGTGCCAGGCTGGATGGCAAAGCTGCTGTGATGGGGCCACGCTCCCCCTCACCCTCCCAAACGCTGCGCGTTCCGTTCCGCCCCTCCCCCGCCAGGCGGGGGAGGGGCGGAACGGAACGCATGCTTAATCTCGCCCCTCGCCCACGAAGTGGGAGAGGGAGGGGGCCCGCCGCAAAGCGGTGGGAGGGTGAGGGCGGCCCCTTGCGGCGCCAGACAAAACCTCCACCAACAGGAGACCGCACCCGTGCATATCATGGTGGTGAACAATCTGTACCCGCCCCTGATGGCGGGTGGGGCGGAACGGATCGTGGCGTTCCTGGCCGAAGGGCTGGTGAAGCGCGGACACCGGGTCACGGTCGTGTCCACCTGCGGCCCGGAAATGGAACCCTATCCGGTGGAAATGCGGGAAGGCGTGGAGGTCATCCGCTTCTTCCCGCCCAATCTCTACTGGTCGTTCGAACGCTCCTTAAAGCCGGGGCCGCGCAAATGGCTGTGGCATGCCAAGGATGCCTGGAACCGCGCGGCGGCTGACCGGCTGGGCGCCATCCTCGACCGGGACCGGCCCGATATCCTGCACAGCCACCTGATTGACGGGTTTTCCGCCGCCATCTGGGCGCGTGCCCGGTCGGAAGGTGTGCCCGTTCTGCACACGGCCCATGATTACCACCTGCTGTGCCCGCGCGCCTTCATGCTGACGGCGGATTGGAAACTCTGCACCCGCCCGCGCGCCCATTGCCGTCTCTACCGTCACTGGCATATCCGCACCACCCGCCATGTCGACCTGTTCGCCAGCCCGTCCCGCTTCCTGCTGGACATGCACCGGCGGGCCGGGTTGCAGGCCGGGGCCGGCACCGTTGTCCATAACGGCATCCCCCTGCCCGCCGACGCCACGGACATCCGCCGCCAGCGCCCGCCCGACGCCCGCCGTCGCTTCCTGATGCTGACCCGCCTGACCGTTGAAAAGGGTGTGGAAACGGTTCTGGACGCCATGGGCCGCCTGCCTCGCGATCTGGCCGTGGAGGTGTCCATCGCCGGCAAGGGTGTCCTGGAGGACCGTGTACGGGCGGCAGCCGCCACCGATCCCCGCATCCGCTATCTGGGGTTCCTGGACGGGCCGGCCAAGGCGGCGGCCCTGGCGCGGGCGGGTCATCTGCTGCTGCCCTCGCTCTGGTATGAGAATGCGCCCGTGACGATTGTCGAGGCGGCGGCCTATGGTCTGGGCCTGGTGGGCAGCGACATTGGTGGCATTCCCGAATTCGTGGAACCCGACGGCACCGGGTTGCTGTTCCCCCCCGGCGATGCCGGCGCCCTGGCCACGATCATGACGCGCCTGGCGACCGATCCGGGTGCCCTGCCGGGGCTGGCCGAGAATTTGAAGGCCCATGGCGCGCACGCCACCGGCAAAGCCTGCGGGCAGGCACAGAACCGGGCAGCCCGACATCGTCCCGGGAACGACGACCTCCATCCAGCGGTGAT
>NZ_JAGOGJ010000231.1 GCF_017996735.1 Niveispirillum sp. | reverse complement strand
TGGGGGGAGCATACGATTGTATGCCTCGATCTGCTCCCGGACAGGGGCGGGAAGGGCCTTCCAGTCGCTGCCCTGGTCACCCCAGCCGCCCAGGCGGTGATGACGCTTCGCCGCCGCGGTCTTGAACGCCTGGACCGCCTGCGTCGCGTGCAGGTCGGCCCGCATAGCCGCCGTCTCGAGGGCTTCCCGCTCGGCGGCCTTGCGCTCGAGCGCGGCCACCTTCGCCAGCGCCGGCCGCTGCTCCTCGATGATCCGCTTCGTGGCCGCGTCACTGGTCGCCGTCGCGATCCGCCCTGCCTCCTGATCCTGGGCCGCCAGCTTCGGGATGGCGGCCTCTGCCGCCTGCATCTGGCGCGCGGCCTGGTCGAGCGGCGGGGCTTTGACCAGGCCCTTGTCGTGCAGCCAGGCGCGGAAGGGGTGGGCCTGCCGAAATGCTTCGATTTCCCGCCGGGATCGTTCAACCAGACCCCTCTGATCGGATAGGTTGACGCCAAGGAGACGAGAGGCTTCAGCCGTTCGGATCACCTCCCGGTCGCCCGCGACCAGGGCCGCGACGCTGGGCGGTCTGATCCGCTGGGCCTCGGCCCTTATCTCCTGCGCCGTCATGCCGTCCAGGCGTCGCGCCTCGGCTGCTTCCCGGTCTCGATCCCGGCGCTCCCGCTCGGCCTTCAGGTCGAGGATCTGGCCCTGCAACGCCGCCCGCCGCTCGTTCCGGTCCACCACGGCCCGATTCCGGTCGCCCCGCTCGGTCTCGACGCCTCGCCGCTCCTGCGCGGTCACGGCCGGCCCCAGGTGCTCGCCGGCCTCCCGGTCGAGACCCTGGCGCTCATAGCTGCGATGGTCCACCCGCTCGGCCCGGCCCGCCCGCTCCAAGGCCCGATTGGTCAGGTCCGCCCAGGCGGAGCGGACCTTTTCCACCTCGTCCCGCCCGGCGCCGAGGCCCAGCGATCGCCGCTTGGCGTCCGATAGCTCGATCGCGGCTTTCTCGCCCAGGACCAGCCCCCCGGCCGCGTCCCGGCTGACCTGCCGGGTCGTGCACAGCAGGTGCGCGTGGTGGTTCCGCTGATCCCCTTCCCGGCCGGGCGCATGAATGGCGACGTCGACCGCCACGCCATAGCGCGACGCCAGCGCCTGCCCGAACGCCCGGGCCAGATCGGCCCGCTGGCTGGCGTCCAGTTCGGCCGGCAGGGCCACCACCCATTCCCGGGCCGTCCGGCCGTCCTTGCGGGTCTCGGCCTGCTCGGCGGCGTTCCACAGAGCGGCCCGGTCGGCGCTTCCGCCATCGGGCGCCACGATCTCGGCCGACACCACGCCACCCTTCCGGGTGTAGTCGTGGGCGAGACCCTGGCGCTCGTCGGTCAGCGCCACGCCGGCACGATAGGCGGCGGCGGCAACGGCCGACCGGCCCGCTGCCCTGCCGATTACCTTCGTGCTGGCGCTGTAGATTGCCACCCTCTTTCCTCCTGGCGTCGATGGGGTGCCGGGGTGTCCCCGGCCGCACGGACTTGGCGAAGCCAAGTCGTAAGTGCGCCCTTCGCTGCTCGCTCCGGGTTCCCGCACCCCGCATTAACAGGCATGATGCTGCCCTTCATGGCAGAAAGAAAGACCCTATGGCGTCAACCATCGAACAGAAAATAGCGCAGGCCGAAGCCGAGCTTGCCCGCCTTCGGACCAAAGCTCGCGAGGTCGATACCGGGCGCAAGATCATCCTCGGCGGGATGCTCCTGGCCGCCGCTCGCCGCGATCCTCAAATCCGGGCCTGGGTGCTGGCGGAGGTCGAATCCAACATCACCCGCGACCATGACCGGAAGCGCCTGGAACCGACCCTTGCCGAGTTGAGAAGCCTCCCTATGGCTCAAGCGCTCGATCAGGATAGCTCACAGAACGGCAAAGGATGAGGCGTAGAGCGTGGAAAGATCGCCGTCACACCTCCCCTAGCAAAAAACCGAAATCCACGCATCTGCCTCTCCTGTGATGCTTCTGGAGGCTATGGCATGCGCCGATCCGCACTTACGCGGATCGGAACCGGCCGCAGCCCCGAAGGGGCGGTGCGCGGCCGTCTGTATGGCGCAGAGTGCCAAGAAGACGCGCCGGTAGAACATCTGTGGATAACTATCGTAAAAGTCGCATGATCCGCGTGGCGGCCGACCCGCCCACACGACCATAGGCCACCCGCGCTGCGCTTAGAGGCTTCGCTTGGTGGCCTTCGTATGGACGGCTCGCGGCCCCCTTCGGGGTCCGTCATATAGATCATAGAAGGAGCAAAAAAAATGTTGTTGAAAATCAATGTCTTAGAGGGGGGGGTAGTCCCACCAGCTATGGGACTACCCCGTCCCACCAGCTATGGGACGGGTTTGACAAAAATTGTCAATTAATCGACAATTTTTGTTCGCCGTTCGTGGACAACAAATGTCATCCGATGGATAATGGTTGTCCACCGGTGGGACTGGGCAGTCCCACCGTGAACGGAAGATGAGCTAGGGCTGGATCATGGCGGCAAGAGAGAAAGGCTTAACCCTGGCAACTGCACCTGGGGGAACATGGGTCCAAACTGAGCGGGCAACCCATGAGAAATGGGCGAAGCTAATCGGCTCCCATCCCAAAGCGGCCGCTCTTATGCATGTAATCGTCGGAAACATGGGACGTCATAACGCTCTTGTTGCCAGTGTGCCCAATCTACAACGAATGATGGGCTGCTCTCGTAATACTGTCCTGCGCGCAATTAGCGTCCTCAAAGAGCAGAACTGGATCGAAATACGCCAGCTAGGCGGGGTCGGCACAACAAACGCCTACATCGTCAATGACCGAGTGGCATGGATGGGGAAGCGTGATGGTATCCGCTACAGCCTGTTTTCGGCGGCGGTTCTCGTATCTGACGATGAACAACCCGACAAAGACGAGATCGGTGCACTACCGCCCCTAGAACGTGTCCCTTCGCTCTATCCTGGTGAGCGCCAGCTACCGCACGGCGAAGGCCTTCCACCACCTTCGCAGCCCGGTCTGCCCGGCCTAGAAGCAGACTTGCCCGCGCTTAAAGCCGAGGAAGAGGAATGACAACCGAGGGACCGACGATGACCGATGCCACCGCCCCCAAAAGCTACCTGCTCGATCAGGAAGAACGCGAGGCCCTGCTCCGGGAAGGTGGAATGGACTTGCTCTATCTCGCCGAATCCCAGGCGGCCGGCCATGCCGGCGATGAAGAGACGGCTTGGGCCTGGTTGCGTCTGACAGAGTTGTCGGCGCAGACCCTCTTGGGCCTCAAGAGCCGGGCCGGCGGCCAGTTCATCCGCGATATGGGCTTGAAGACCGCACAAGCTGACGCGGCATATGGGCCGGGCTGGCTGGATCGTTGATGACGGATTTACAGAATTAATGATTTCCGTATTTCTGTATCAACAGGTCGCGCACAATCTCAGAGATGGTGCGCCCTTCTAGGGCACCGGCAGCCTTGATCTTCCGATGCAAGCTTGCCGGCACGTCAACCGTCAGCCGCTGGACCTTCTCGGGCGTCTCTGGTGCCCCCCGCTCCTGCACCCAGGCATCAGCATCCATAGCCGGCTGTGACGGCCGGGCACCTATCGAAACCCTCTTCCCGCTCATGCCACGATCTCCTGCATCTCGGCGACCAATGCGCCGACTTCGGCCGCTGCCGGCCCGTCTGCATCAACCTCGAAAGCCGCCAACCCCTGCGCGGCCGTCTCCGCGAAAACGACACGCTGGCCAACCGTCGAGGTCAGAACTGGGACGGAATAGGCGGCCAGGGCTTCGCCAACATCCCGGCCGATGGCCGTTCCTGTAATTTTCCGATTTATTACAAATACTGATTTCAGTAAATCTTTAAAGGATCGGGCTTCATCCACGAGCTTCACCACCTCGGCCGCAGCCCAGACATCGTAGGGACTGGGCTGCACCGGAATGAGAACGAGGTCGGCCGCCATGATCGCGCTGCGGGCCAGATCAGTGACCCTGGGCGGGCCGTCGATGATGATATGGTCGTAAGCGGCACCGATCTGACGAACCTCCTTGTGGATGGTCGGCCTTGGCAACCCGATGACGGACACCAATGGCTCGCCCTGGCGGGCAGCAGCCCAGTCCAGAGCACTCCCCTGCGGGTCCGCGTCGATGACCAGGACACGCTTGCCTTCACGGGCCAAGGTCGCCGCAATGTTCACGGCCAGCGTGGTCTTGCCGACGCCGCCCTTCTGGTTCAGCACTGCGACGATCATGGTGATTTCCTGATTTGTGTCTTTGCTGATTTAATGATTTACAGAATTACAGCATATAGCACGGGAGCATCGCCATGGCGAACGAGCGTTTTGAAAGCGTGTGGGATGCGATCTGTGACACAGCCGAGGACACCGAGACCATGAAGCTGTGGTCTTCTCGGCTCTCCGCCGTGCAACGCTACATCACGGATCGTCGCATGACGGCAAAGGAAGCCGGTGCCCTTTTCGGCATCGAGGCGGAGACCGTCGAGCGCATCAGGCGCGGCCGGGTCGGCGCCCTATCCACTGAGGACGTGGAAGGCATGATCCGTTCGGCCGCTGGGCAAGGAGTCAGGTTGCCTTGAGGGATGGATGGCCGGGAGCCAATAGTGTATCTTAGCGAAAGGTATTACCTTTCGCTACCGAGGTCGGGATTATGGCAGCGGCAACATCTATCAAGCTGGATGACACCCTGAAAGACCGTGTGCAGCATTTGGCCACCGCGCGGCGGCGTAGCTCGCACTGGATCATGCGTGAAGCCATCGCGCAGTATGTCGAGCGCGAGGAAAAGCGCGAAGCGTTCAAGCAGGACGCGATGCGGGCATGGGAGGAATATCAGCGGACGGGCCTGCATCTGACCCTTGAGGAAGCGGACGCCTGGTTGGCGAAGCTGGAAGCGGGTGACGATGCGGAGCAGCCGAAGTGCCACGTCTGATCTGGACGGCGAGCGCACTGGACGATGTTGACCGGCTTCATCGCTGGTTAAAACCAAAGGATGCCAATGCAGCCCGGCGCGCGGTCGCCGCGATCCGGGAAGGGGCCAAGATTCTGGCAGAAACGCCGCATATCGGGCGGCCTGTGGAAGATATGGACCCCGAATATCGGGAAAAGCTGATCGACTTCGGCAACAGTGGCTATGTCGTCCTGTACCGCCTCGACGGCGAAACCGTGACGCTGCTGGCAGTTCGCCATCAGAAAGAGGCGGGCTATCAATAGCCGGCAGCCGCGATGCAGCCATCCCGTCCATATGTCCACGGGCAAGCGGCCGGCCGGAGCGCCCATCACGCGCAGGGCGGCCGCGTTTGCCGGTGGGCATGTGGACGGGATCAGCCCCGGCCTAGACCACGCTCCTGGCCGCGCGCCCGCAAGACATCGGTCAACTGCCGGGCCGCTTCGGGGGCCTTCCGCCACGCCTCCCGCAACTGCTCCAGCCGGCGCTCCTGGCTTGGGGGGAGCATACGATTGTATGCCTCGATCTGCTCCCGGACAGGGGCGGGAAGGGCCTTCCAGTCGCTGCCCTGGTCACCCCAGCCGCCCAGGCGGTGATGACGCTTCGCCGCCGCGGTCTTGAAC
>NZ_JAGOGJ010000104.1 GCF_017996735.1 Niveispirillum sp. | reverse complement strand
GGTCACAGCCCATTACAACCGTCCGTATTGGAGGTGCTGCGATGCTTCTCTATATGTAGTGGCAACATCCGGCGCTGAAGGAGTTCGCAATGCTTGAGAAAAGAAACCCGTCGAAGGCCGGGCTCGCCCAGGCCTATTCCCTGTCCAAGCGCGGGGAAGGCCCGAACCCGATCGACATCCATGTCGGCCAGCGCCTGCGCCTGCGCCGCACCCTGCTGGGCCTGAGCCAGGAAACCCTTGGCGAGGCGGTGGGCATCACCTTCCAGCAATTGCAGAAATATGAGCGCGGCGCGAACCGTATCAGCGCCAGCCGCCTGTTTAACCTGTCCCAGGTTCTGGGTGTGCCTGTGACCTTCTTCTTTGATGATCTGCCAGCGTCGGAATCCTCCCTGGTTGCGGACGAGCCCAGCGAGACGCAGGAATTCGAGAGCATGGCCCGGCGCGAGACGCTGGAACTGGTGCGCGCCTATTACCGGATTCCTGAGGAATCGGTGCGGCGCCGTACATTCGAGTTGGTGAAGACGCTGGCCGGCGATCCGGAAGACAGCGTCAAGGCCGGCTGATCGGCCACGTCCGACAGACGGGCGCCGGAAATGTCGGGTTGGCTGGCCGCCGTCGTGGTGGCCAGCCAGTCACGTTTCAGATCGATCGACCAGTAGTAGAACGCCCGTGACAAAGCGTGGTGCAACCCGGCCTTCCCGTCCAGAAAGCCGAGATGCCAGAGATAGGCATGCAGGAAGGCCAGCAGCGGCCGACCCGGCAGCCGGGCAAGCAGCCGCTTGGCCAGGCGTCGCCCCCCCCGCTCCCCCGCTATCAGGGTCGCCGTCCTGCCGCTACCGGCCAACGCCGCCTCCCAGTCCGAATAGCGGTTATGCCGCTCGAACCAAGCCGCCGGCGGCTTGGCATCATTATGGATCAAGCTGGCGGTCAGGTGGCCGACGGTGCCATCGACCATGGGCTGATAATGTCCCTCCACCTCCCACATGCGGGACACATGCAGGTCGGGGCAGATGGGGAACCGGGCCCGGCGGCGGTGCAGCAGGGCGATTTTCCGGTAAGGGGTGCCATGGCGCAGCAGACGGCCCAGCCAGACGGGGCGGCTGTCCACGAAATAGGCGCTGTGACGCGGCGCCGACTCCATCAATGTGCCAATCTCTACAACCAGTTGGGGAGTGATATATTCGTCCGCATCGACGAACAGCACCCAGTCGTGACGGATGCCGGGATGTGACAGGCACCATTGTTTCTTTTTTGGATACATCCCGTTCCAGCGAAAGGAAATCAGTTCCGCCCCCTTCGCGGTGGCGATGGCGGCGGTTCCGTCATCGCTGTGGCTATCCACCACCACGACCTGGGCGAAGGCGGTCAGCGGGGCCAGGCAGCGTGCGATGTTCGCCGCCTCGTTCCGGGTCATCACGATGACGCTGACGGGGATGGGGCCTTCCATCACAATCCCCGGCGATAGGCGTGAAGGGCAACCAGCAAAAACAGCCCCAGCCCCAGCCCGGCCAGCGTGCCGGCGGGGATCAGCGGTACGGGGTTGGGCCAGTCGGCAAGGGCCGGGGCGGCCGGCGGTTCCAGCAGGTCGGCGGCATAGGGCAGGCCCACCTCCAGCATCATCAACGTCTCCTCCTGCTCCGACACCATGCCGGTCAGTTGACGCGAGCGGTCCAGGTTGGAGAGACCTGTCAGGCGGGCGTTGACATGTGTCATTTCCGC
Organism: Niveispirillum sp.; assembly: GCF_017996735.1. Classification (GTDB taxonomy): domain Bacteria; phylum Pseudomonadota; class Alphaproteobacteria; order Azospirillales; family Azospirillaceae; genus Niveispirillum. The sequence goes on along the minus strand of NZ_JAGOGJ010000104.1, from coordinate 21,926 downwards.
GCGCAGCCGCCGGGCGGCCTCTTCCCGCAGATGCGATTCCGTTGCGGCATGCAGGCGGGACAGCAGCAGCAGCGCGAAATCCCGTTTCTCATGCCGGTAGACAAGACGGCGCAGCGGCCCTTCATTCACCGCCTCCACCGCCAGTTCCTTTTTCAGCAGGCGCGACAGGTCGACCGCGTCGGGCGGTGCCCAACTCTCATACCCGGCCAGCCAGCGCAGCGAACGGACCAGGGTCGGTCCCATGCCGGTGGGGGGACGCCAGTGCCCGGCCTCCTTGTCCCAGGCATCCTCGAACAGGCCCCGCATCACCACCGTGTCGGCGGTCAGCCGTTCAGCCACGGGCACGGAGGTGAGAAGGGCCAGATATCGGGCGAAGTCTGACACAACCTCTTCGGCCGATCCCTGTTCGGCGATGCCGCGGCCGGCGGCCGGGGACAGGGCGGGCGTGCGGGGTCCCATGGCGGCAGGGCCGCTGCGCCCCGGCGGACCCACCACCATGCTGACCGTATAGCGGGGGGTGACCAGATGCAGGGCCAGAACGGTCAGCCCCAGCCCGGCCAGGGCCCAGGCCAGAATCCGCCGCCATTGACCGGCCAGGACGCGCAGCAATTCGCCCATGCCGGGCGTTTGCGTGTCCAACCTTGGCGCGAAACCATCGGGCATCTCGGTGGGCCTGCCTGCACTTGTCTTCACCGAAAAGGAGAATGACTCAGATACTAATGCCGGTAAAGGCTTGCATAGGCCCGGCCGATTGCCAGGGAGAGGAGAAGGGAGAAACAGAGATACTTGAAACTTGTGTGCAGGAAAGCTCCCAGCAGCAGCGACGGCGCTATGGCCAGCAGCAGCATGGGCATGTCCCGGGCCGCACGGGCCAGCAAACCCGTCAGCAGGCCGGCCAGCCCCAGCATCAGCGCCAGCCCCAGCGCCCCCAGTTTCAGCAGGAAATAGCTGGCGGCGCTGTGCGTATAGGAAACGCGCCACCAGCCGACGGCGGGGTTGGGCACCAGCGCCCCCCAGCCATCGCCGATCAGAAAGGCCAGCGGATCGCGCCCCACCTGATCCAGCACGGCCAGCAACTCGTCGATGCGATTGTTCAGACCCACATTCTCCGTCTTGTCGGCCAGCAGGGCCGCGACCCCGGCCACCCGCGCCCCGATCCCGATCAGGGCGGCGGAGGCCAGCAGGAACAGGGTGATGAACAGGGCCGGCCGGCGCCAGAGCCAGCGCCCCATGCCCAGCCCCAGCGCCAGCAGCGACAGGATCAGGCCTGCCCGGTGCAGGGTTGCCGCCTGGGCCAGCAGGCAGGAAAGGCACCCCGCCGCCGCCAGCAGCGCCTGCGCCCATTCGCCCCTTGTCGGCTGAGGCAACAGCAGCCAGCGCGTGGCGCGCAGGCCCAGCCAGACAGAGGCGAAGGGGACCAGGGCGCTGTTCAGCAGGTAATAACGCCCTTCGCCAAGGGGCGACGTCCCTACCGCCGAGAGGGCCATGCCGGCATCATGCCACCAGCGCAGGGTGAAAAGCACCCCGGCGGCGGCGGCCGCATCGGCCAGCCGGTCGGAACGATCCGGGGACAGCCGGCCCAGAATCGGGGCCAGCAGCAGCGGCAGGGCCAGGAACAGCATGGGCACGATGTCGCGCATCATGTCCGTCAGGCCCCAGCCGTTCCAAAGGCCGCGCATGAAACCCTGCCACAGCAGCCAGACCATGATGGCCGAGCCGGCGGCCAGCGGTGCCGGTGCCCGCGCCACCTCCAGCCCCGCGAAGAACCGCCAGGGGCCTGCGATGCCCGTGAACAGGGCGATGCCGGCAAAGACCAGCAGTTCCTGTGGCCGGATGCCCGGCGGCGCGGGGGCCGACGCGGCGCCATAGGCCAGAACGGACACGGCGAAGGCCCACAGCCGCCCGTCCGCGCGCCAATCCACCCGCATGCCGCGATCCTCGCCCCAATCCCGCAATTTCGCCATTGTGCCATGGCGAAGGCGCTGGACAAGGGGGTAGGGGCGGGGCCAAGAATTCCCGCCATGACACATCTGACCGACATTATCACCCTGCCCCATGGCCGCCCCGGTACTACCCGGCGCCTGACCATCCACCGTTTCGGCACGGGTGATGGACCCAAGGCCTACATCCAGGCGGGGCTGCATGCCGGGGAATTGCCGGGTCTGGTGGTGGCCCGCCATCTGCTGGATCATCTGACCCGTCTGGATGCCCAGGGCCGGGTGAAGGGGCAGGTGGTCCTGGTGCCCATGGCCAATCCCATCGGACTGGATCAGGTGCTGCTGGGCGGGCATGTCGGGCGTTTCGATCTGGCGTCTGGCGTCAATTTCAACCGGGCCTTCGCCGATCTGGCCGATAGCGTCAGCGCGGCGTTGCGGCCGGGTGACCTGAAGGCCGACGCCGACGCCAATGGCCGCCTGATCCAGCGGGCGCTGGCCACGGCCGCCGCCGCGTTGCAGCCCCGGACGGAGGCCGACGCGCTGCGCAAGCTGCTGCTGTCCCATGCGGTCGATGCCGATATCGTGCTGGACCTGCATTGCGACAGCGAGGCCGTGATGCATCTTTACACCACGCCCGCCTGCTGGCCGCTGGGCGTCGCCGATCTGGCGGCCCGGCTGGAGGCGAAGGCGGTGTTCCTGGCCGACCAGTCGGGTGGGCAGCCGTTCGACGAGGTCTGTTCCACCCCCTGGGACCGGCTGCGCGCCCGCCATGGCGGCCCGGACACGCCCATCCCCGTCGGCTGTTCCGCCGTCACGGTGGAGTTGCGCGGGGAGGCGGATGTGGATGAGGGACTGGCCGCCGCCGACGCCGCCGCCCTGATCGACCATCTGGCCTGGCGTGGCATCATCGATGGCCCGGCGCCGGCTGTGCCCGACCTGTACGATCTTGCCACACCGCTGGCGGGGGTGGACCGGGTGCGGGCACCGGTGGGCGGTGTCGCGCTCTATCATGTCCCGTTGGGCGCGTCGGTGCGGGCCGGCGATCACGTCGCCACCATCCTGGACCCGGCCACGGGCGACCGCCACCCCTGCCACGCCCGGTCCGACGGCCTGGTCTGGTCGCGCACCCAGTGCCGCTATGCCGGCCCCAACGACATCCTGCTCTGCATCGCGGGGCGGGAGGTGCTGGTGACCTCTGGCCCTCTGCTGACGGCGTAGCACGCGTGTCAGTAAATCCTGACGGGTCAGGATTTACTGACTTCGGCGGCATGGGCCGCCGCCGCGCCCGTCGGCGCGGATACAGAGGTCAGGCGTTCCCGACCTCTGTATAACTTTATTGCCCGCGAAATCGCGGTTGCGCCATGTCATGAGGTGTCATGTCGCAGGCTTGGAAAAGCCGGCGGCGCGGTCTAGTTTCCTGACATATCCCCCGTATCATCCAGGCAGCGTCATGAACATGTCCCTGAACAGCTACCGTAACGGTCCCGACGAACACGGGCATTTCGGCATTTTCGGGGGCCGTTTCGTGGCCGAAACGCTGATGCCGCTGATCCTGGACCTGGAAAGGGCCTATAACGAGGCCCGCCAGGACCCCGCCTTCCATGCCGAGCTGGCCGGTTACCTGAAGCAGTTCGTGGGCCGTCCGAGCGTGCTGTACCATGCAGAGCGCCTGACCGATCATTTCGGTGGCGCAAAGATTTATCTGAAGCGCGAAGAGCTGAACCATACCGGCGCGCACAAGATCAACAACTGCATGGGCCAGATCCTGCTGGCCAAGCGGATGGGCAAGACCCGCATCATCGCCGAGACCGGGGCCGGCCAGCATGGCGTGGCCACGGCCACCGTCTGCGCCCTGATGGGCATGCCCTGCACCATCTATATGGGCGCCACCGACATTGCGCGTCAGGCACCCAACGTCTTCCGCATGAAGCTGCTGGGGGCGGAGGTGAAGCCGGTGACCAGCGGGGCCGCCACCCTGAAGGACGCAATGAACGACGCGTTGCGCGACTGGGTGACGAATGTGCATGACACGTTCTACATCATTGGTACCGTCGCCGGTCCGCACCCCTATCCGGCTATGGTCCGCGATTTCCAGAACATCATCGGCGAGGAGACCCGCCAGCAGATGATGGAAATGGAAGGCCGCCTGCCCGACATGCTGGTCGCCTGCATCGGCGGTGGCTCCAATGCCATGGGCCTGTTCCATCCCTTCCTGGATGAACCGACCGTGCGTATGGTGGCGGTGGAGGCCGGGGGCCACGGGCTGGATGTGCCCAACGGCCATGCCGCCAGCCTGAAGGGTGGCCGCCCCGGCGTGCTGCACGGCAACCGCACCTATCTGTTACAGGATGAGGATGGGCAGATCCTGGAGGGTCATTCCATCTCCGCCGGCCTGGATTACCCTGGCATCGGGCCGGAACATGCCTGGCTGCACGATATCGGCCGCGTCGAATATGTCAGCGCTACCGATAAGGAGGCGCTGGACGCCTTCCAGTTGCTGGCCAGGCTGGAAGGCATCCTGCCGGCCCTGGAACCCAGCCACGCACTGGCTGTGGTGGGCAAGCTGGCGCCCACCCTGTCCAAGGACACGCTGATGGTGCTCAACCTGTCCGGACGGGGCGACAAGGATATCTTCACGATCGGCAAGGAACTGGGCGTCGCCCTGTAATACCCGTCCGCCTGAGGGTTGACCTTCAAGCGGACGGGAGCCCGGCATGGAATTTGTTCCCGACTTGTTCTGATCCTGATGGCACGGTATCCTCCGTCCCCGACCCGTGACGGAGTGTGCGTGCCGTGCCGCTTGACCTGATCTCCCTTCTGGCCGGTGCCGCTGGCGGTGCCCTGATCGCCTTCCTCTGGCTGCGGCAGGGCACGGCGACCTTGCGCGCCGAACGGGAGGGACTGCTGGCGGAGCGGGAGCGCGACCGCCATCATATTGGTGAACTGCGCGGTGAACTGTCGCAGCGTGACGGGTTGCTGGCCGACCTTCGCCGTCAGATGCAGGCCGAATCGGCGCGTCGGGCGGCGGCCGAAACGCAGGCGGCGCGTGTGCCCCGTCTGGAAGAGGCATTGTCGGTGGCCCGCGACGAACAGGCAGACTTGCAGACCGCCCTGGCGGAGACGCGCACCGCGCTGGACCATGAACGCCGCGCGCATGAGGATAAGCTGGCCCTGCTGGACCAGGCACAGGCCCGCCTGGCGGATGCCTTCAAGGCCCTGTCGGCCGACGCGCTTTCCGCCAATAACCGCGAATTCCTGACCCTTGCCCAGGCACAGTTCGACAAGTTCGGGGAAGTGGCGAAGGGCGATCTGGAAAAGCGCGGGGCCGCCATCGACGCCCTGGTCACCCCCATCCGCGATCATCTGGCCAAGTTCGGGGAGGCGGTCCAGGGCATCGAACAGGCCCGCATCGGCGCCTATACGGAGTTGAAGACCCAGGTGGCCCATCTGATGGAAAGCCAGGGGCAGCTTCGGGCCGAAACCGGCAATCTGGTCAGGGCGCTGCGCAGCCCGGCCACGAGGGGCCGGTGGGGGGAAATCCAGTTGAAGCGGGTCGTGGAAATGGCCGGCATGCTGGACCATTGCGATTTCCACGAACAGGCCAGCGTCAATGGCGCTGATGGCAACCGCCTGCGCCCCGACCTGATCGTGCGGCTGCCGGGTGGCAAAAGCATCGTGGTCGATGCCAAGGCGCCGCTGGAGGCGTTTCTGGACGCCACCCATGCCGGCGATGACGAAACCCGCCTGACCCACCTGTCCCGTCACGCCCGCCATATCCGCGACCACATGAAGGCCCTGGGCGAAAAGCGCTATTGGGCGCAGTTCGATCCGGCCCCGGAATTCGTGGTGCTGTTCCTGCCGGGGGAGAATTTCTTCTCCGCCGCCCTGGAACAGGATCCCGGTCTGATCGAGGCCGGCATCGACCAGTCGGTGATCCCCGCCACCCCCACCACCCTGATCGCGCTGTTGCGCGCCGTCTCCTATGGCTGGCGGCAGGAGGCCCTGGCCCGCAACGCCCAGGCCATCAGCCAACTGGGCCGCGAACTGCATGAAAGGCTGGCCACTATGGCCGACCATATGGCCAAGGTGGGCAAGGGGCTGGGCGGCGCGGTCAACAGCTACAACGCCGCCGTGGCGTCGCTGGAGACAAGGGTGATGGTGACGGCGCGCCGGTTCAAGGAACTGAAGGCCACATCGGGCGGGGAGTTGCCGGAACTGTCCCAACTGGACCATGCCCCGCGCCTGCCGGTGCCGGACGACACCAACGCGCATCATTCATGACCGTTGGTAGGGCGGCGACCGCCGCCGCGCGGCCCGTGCCGCGTGAATCCAAGCCGTTGGCATGTTGGCGCCGGCGCCGGAGTCCCTGAAAACAGTGACCATCGGTCAAAATGTCTGACCGCTGGTCTCTGCGCCGTCTGGCCGCTCTGTTAGGCACGGGTGGAACCTGTCCGACCGTGCCTGTGTAATTTCTTTGAAACTTCTTTTGCAGCGGCAAGGGTGACATGGTCCCTTGTCCACCCCCGCTCACCCCGATCGTCGCAGTCCCCCGGAGCCGTCGACATGGATTTTTTCCGCCGCTTCAATTTCCTGGTTTGTGCCCCCGCCTTTGAGGCCGATGAACTGGAAGGCACAAGGCTGCATGATATCATCAGCGAGGTGCAGCGCCTGGGCTTCGAGGTGACGAAGGCCCGCCGGGTCGAAGATGCCGAACTGGCCATCCGCACCGATGCCGCCATCGGCTGCATGGTGCTGGACTGGGGCAAGCGCGGGCCGGAGGGCAAGGCCGCGGCCCTGATCTCCCTGGTGCGGGCGCGCGGGCTGGAAATGCCCATCGTGCTGCTGGTCCGCCGCAAGCGGCTGGAGGATATCCCGGTCGAGGTGATGCGGGAGATCGACGGCTATGTCTTCCTGGCCGAGGAGACGCCGCAATTCATCGCCAAGAACCTGATCAGCCGCCTGCGTCAATATGCGGAAAGCCTGAAGACGCCCTTCTTCGGCGCGCTGGTGGATTATGCCGAGGAAGGCAACCAGATGTGGACCTGCCCCGGCCACAATGGCGGCATCTTCTACAGCCGCAGCCCCATCGGCCGCATTTTTGTTGAACATCTGGGTGAGGCGATTTTCCGCGACGATCTGGACAATTCCGTCGTCGATCTGGGCGATCTGCTGGTGCATGAGGGGCCGGCCCTGCGTGCGCAGAAGGAAGCCGCCAAGATTTTCGGGGCGGAGCGCACCTATTTTGTGTTGAACGGCACCTCGGCGTCGAACAAGGTGGTGCTGGGCGCCCTGGTGGCCGAGGACGACCTTGTCCTGTTCGACCGCAACAACCACAAGGCCGCCCATCACGGCGCCCTGCTGCTGGGCCAGGGCACGCCCATCTTCCTGGAAACCGACCGCAACGCCCATGGCCTGATCGGCCCCATCGATTACGAGGCGCTGGACGAGGAAAAGATCCGGGAGAAGATCCGCACCAGCCCCTGGGTGAAGGACCCGGATGCCTGGAAGAAGCCCCGCCCCTTCCGCGTGGCCGTGATCCAGCAATGTTCCTATGACGGCACCATCAACAATGCCGACCTGCTGGTCGAAAAGCTGGGCCCGCTTTGCGATTACATCCTGTTCGACGAGGCCTGGGCCGGCTTCATGAAGTTCCACCCGCTGTTCCAGGGCCGCTATGGCATGGGGGTGAAAAATCTGGGTCCCGACAGCCCCGGCATCATCACCACCCAATCCACCCACAAGCAGCTCGCCAGCTTCAGCCAGGCTTCGCAGATCCATGTGAAGGACAAGCATATCGGGGATATCGAACGGCGGGTCGAACATCGCCGCTTCAATGAAAGCTTCCTGCAGCACGCTTCCACCAGCCCGTTCTATCCCATCTTCGCCTCGCTGGATGTCGGCGCGCAGATGATGAAGGGCAAGTCGGGTGAGGTTCTGTGGGACGACACGATCCGCCTGGGCATCGAAACCCGCAAGAAGCTGCGCGCCATCGCGCGGGAATTCATCGACAAGGAAAGCGATGCCGCCCGCCAATGGTTCTTTGACCCGTTCGTGCCCGATGTGACCCGCTTCGAGGGGCGCGATGTGCGGTGGGAGGATGTGCCGACAGACGAGCTGGCGCGCGACCCGTCGCACTGGATGCTGGAACCGGGCCGCAACTGGCATGGGTTCAGCCATCTGGGCCCCAACTATGCCATGACCGACCCCAATAAGCTGACCATCCTGACCCCCGGTTTCGACCGGCGCACCGGTGCCTATCTGGATCAGGGGGTGCCGGCACCGGTGGTGGCCGAATATTTACGTGAAAACCAGATCGTCCCGGAAAAGAACGACCTGAATTCGCTGTTGTTCCTGCTGACGCCCGGCGTGGAAAGCAGCAAGGCCGGCGGGTTGATGAGCGCCTTGATCTTCTTCAAGCGGCTGCATGACGATAATGCCCTGCTGGACGAGATCATGCCCGATTTCGTGCGCCGGCGGGCGCCGCGCTATAATGGCGTGCGCCTGGGCGACCTGTGCCGCGACATCCATGCCTTCTATCGCGACCACAATATCAGCGCCCTGCAGCGCGCCCAGTTCCGGCCCGAACATCTGCCGGAAATGGCCATGCTGCCGCACAAGGCGGCCAAGCAACTGGTGCGCAACAAGGTGGATTTTGTGACCCTGGACCAGTTGGAAGGCCGCATCGCCACGACCCTGATGCTGGTCTATCCGCCCGGCATCGCCACCATCCTGCCGGGCGAGCGGCTGACGGAACGGGCCAAGCCGATGATCGATTACCTGAAAGTGTTCGAGAAGGGGGCCAACCTGTTCCCCGGTTTCGACAATGAAATCCAGGGCGTCTATCGCAAGCAGGATGCCGACGGCCGTATCCGCTTCTATACCTATGTTGTGCGGGAGTAGCGGATTGGGAGCAGTGTCCACCGTCACCCGGCATTGACGGGTGACAGTGGACACTGATCAGGGACGCCACCGGGATTACGCGGCGGTGACCAACCGTGGCGCCAGATACCGGATCAGGGCCAGAGCGTCGGGCGGCGGTTGGCGTTCGATGCGGCGATAGTCGCGGCAGTCCAGGGTACGGCTGACCAGCCCCTGTTCCACCATCTCCCGCCGCAGCAGCGCAAAATCACGGAAAGTATGCATGCCGTCCAGCAGGCGGCTGATCCCCTGTTCCGTCAGGCTCTCCCGCGCCGGCAGGCGCGACCACATCACCCAGAGGCAGGTGGCCTGTTCGTTGAACTTGTTGGGCCAGCGGATCAGCCGTCCCGCCCCATCGAAATGGCGCAGCAGCCGGCGGACACGGGCAAAATCCACTTCCGGCACGGGGGTCGGCGCCGGGCCTGGATTCTCCAGCCGGTCCAGGGCCGCAGCCTGGGCGCGGTAATGCTGGAAATTGCGATACCCGGCACCGCGGGCCAGCATGTTCAGCAGGCTGACATGTCCCGGCCGCTCCTCATGGGCTTCCAGTTGTGATTTCAGTGATTTGGCCAGGGCGCTGATATCAGCGACCTGGAAGGGCAAAAGCTCTCTCGACATGGGTCAACATCCCGCATGGCACGCCTTTATCCGGATGGAACCGTCGGTGGTCGCCAACTTGCCGACGCGGCACGCCTTGGGGCTGTGACGGTCGATAAAAAACTGAATGGCAGGTTTAGCGGCCCCGTAAGGGGCTGGCGACGCCTGGGTTATCTGCCGACCTTGACCGGATGCTAGCACGGGTGCGGGATGGAGAACCAGCGGGATCGTTCAGGTGGGCATCACCGTCATGGTGGCCGTGTCGTCGCCCTTGGCACGGGCATCGTCCAGCATGTGGCCGCTGACGCGGAAACACAGGGTTTCGGCAATGTTGGTGGCGTGGTCGCCGATCCGCTCCAGGTTCTTGGCCGCGAACAGCAGATGGGTGCAGGCCGTGATGCGGGCCGGGCTTTCCATCATATAGGTCAGCAGTTCACGGAACAGGGCGGTATAGGCGCGGTCGATATCCGCATCCCGTTCCCGCACCGCCATGGCGGCCCCGGCGTCGTCGCTGTCATAGACCTTCATGACATCGGCCAGCATGTCGGCCACGGCGCGGCCGATGGGCATCATGGACCGGGCCAGGGCCACCTCCGGCTGCGACTGCAAGGTCATGGAGCGTTTGGCGACATTGGCGGCGAAATCGCCGATTCGCTCCAGATTGTTGGCGATGCGCAGGCCGGCGATGACGACACGCAGGTCGTTAGCCTTGGGATGGCGCAGCACCAGCAGGCGCACCACCTGTGCCTCCACCTTCTGTTCCAGCGTATCCAATTGCATGTCGCGGGCCATGACCCGGCCGGCCAGGTCCGCGTCGCGGTCGATCATGGCGCAAACGGCGTCGGTGATCTGCTCACCCGCCAGCCGGCCCATTTCCCGGACCAGATCGTGAAGGATATCGAGCTGTTCATCGAAGGCGGTGACGATATGCCGGGTGGGCACGACGTTGACATTTTCGTCCACAGAACTGACTCCGGCGATGATTACAGGGGTGAGTGTCAAGAAACCATCTAACACAAATGCCCCGGCCTGTGGCACGTTCAAGAAAAGTTCATCTTGTTCGCAATGGTTGCCATCCATCATGACACCGCACGAGTTGCTCGCCGTCATTGACAAGCATGAACGCTGGCTGAAGCGGCTGACCGGTGGCGCCCGCGCCATGCTGGCCCTGGCGGACCTGCAGGGACATAATTTTGCCGGCGCCAATCTGCAGAATTCCAAACTGTCGGGGGCCAACCTGTCGGATTGCGACTTCACCGGCGCCAATCTGACGGCGGCCGACCTGTTCGCGGCCCGCCTGACCCGTGCCATCCTGGTGAATGCCAACCTGACCAATGCCGACATGCGCGGCGCGCATCTGCGCGGTGCCCGGTTGAAATGTGCCATCCTGCGCGGGGCCGATCTGCGCGGCGGCGCCCTGCTGGACCGGCGGGCGCCCAGCAATGTGAAGATGGAACCATCCGACCTGCGCGGCGCGGACATGGATGACGCCACCTTGTCCAACGCCAATCTGGCCGGTGCCGACCTGTCGGAATGTTCCCTGGTGGGGGCGGACTGTTCCGGCGCCCAGATGGCCGGGTGCAACATGGCCCGGTCAGTGATGAAAAGCGCCAATTTCGCTGGCTGCGACATGCGGGGCGTCAATCTGAACAGCGCCAATCTGACGGGCGCCCGCCTGCGCGATGCCAATCTGGCCGGCGCGGTGCTGGCCGGCGCCAATCTGCGCAACGCCGACCTTCAGGGGGCCAACCTGGAAGGGGTGGACCTGTCCAATGTCGACATGCTGGGCGCCAATTTCAGCCGCTCGGCCGAAACCTTCTCTGCCTCCATCCAACGCATATTGACCCAGCATCAGGCCTGGATCACCAGCAATGGCGACAAGGGGGAACGGGCCGATCTGGAAGGGCAGGACCTGTCGCATATCGATCTGAATGGGGCCAACCTGGGCGGGGCCAATCTGAAAGGTGTGAATTTTTCAGGCGCCAAGCTGCGCGACTGTCTGTTCGTGATGGCCGACCTGTCGGGTGCCGCCCTCAACTTTGCCGACCTGACGGGGGCGACGCTGGACGGGGCCAACCTGCGCGGCAGCAACCTGTCCGGCGCCAAGCTGGACAATGCGAAGATCGGGTCGGTGGAGATCAAGGGGCCCAACGGTCGTGGCACGGGCCGGAAATGGCCGGCCAACCTGTCCAACACCATCATGATCCAGGCCAGCCTGTCCCGCGCCTCCATGCGCGGGGTGAACCTGAGCGGGGCCGACCTGCGCGGGGCCGACCTGACCGGCGCCAATCTGCTGGATGCCAATATCCGGGGGGCCAATCTGGCAGAGGCCGTCACGACCGGGGCCAGCATGCCCGCCCCCGACGAAGATGATGATTTCGCCTGATCCGGATCAGGGGGACAGGACGGAGATGCCCCGTCCCGCGATCTGGCCATGGTCCACGACCCGGTTGCGACCTTGGCGTTTGGCCTCGTACAGGGCGCTGTCGGCGGCCTGATACAGTTGTTCCCACCGCATGCCATCCCTTCCGGCCACGGCCAGCCCCAGGCTGGCCGTGATGCCGATGGCATGGTCCTGATACCCTACGGACTGCTGACCGATCCGCAGACGAAAACCGTCCGCGATGCTGTTGGCCTGTGACGCCACCGCTGGCAGGAACAGCACAAACTCCTCCCCACCCACGCGGGCGGCCAGGTCTTGCGATCGCTGGGCCTGACCCAAGGTGCGTGCCGTGGCCATCAGGACCGCATCGCCCGCCGCGTGGCCGAAACGATCATTAACCTGCTTGAAATGGTCGATATCCAGGATCACCAGGGCGTCACCGGACCGGATAAGGGTGGGCAACCGTGCCTCCAGCCATCGGCGGTTGCCGATCCCGGTAAGGCTGTCGATCTCGGCCGCCTGCCGCAGGCTGCGTTCCGCCCGATCGGTGGCAAAGCCGTAGACAAGCACCGCGATGCCAAAATTTCCCAGAATCTGAAAGGCGAAACCATGCGCGATCCAGTCCACATAGTCGGCCCGGTCCGGGATGACGGCCGCCACGACGGCAAAGGCGATGGCGCAGGCGGACAGAACGGCGGCAAGCGGAAGGCGGGACGGCAACGGGTCGGTCCGGTGATCGCGCCATACGGCCCAGCATGCGGCCATCAGATATCCGCCGGCCTGCAGGTGGAACAGACATGATCGTATGCGGTCATCGGTGTGAAAACCCGTTACCAGGGCCGCCACCGTAAACAAGGCCGGCGGTATCAGGACCATCCATGCCAGCCGTACCGGCTTTTGCTGGCTGAGCGCCACGATGCCCAGAAAGATCAGGCCATAGCCGATGGTGCCGATATCAAAACTGGTCAATGTCCAGAATTCCAGGGGCAGAAGCCCGGCTGCCCCCCGTCCTGCCAGGGTTGATCCCACGACCAGCAGAAAAAAACCGCCGGTCAGCGTGATCAGGCCACGCTGGTCCCTTGACTGTCTGCGCAAATGCAGAAAAGCCAGCGCGCCGACGATGAGGGAGGATTTATGAACCTCCAGGATGGTGATGATATCCAGGGGAAACATCAGTCTTTCCGTCGGGACAGGCGGCAACGGCTGTGTTGGGTCATAGCATGACGACCCATGTATGTCTTCCATTTGTACTAAGCCTAATGAATAGAGCAGCTCTGGGTAGTGGCGGGCTTGCGGACCACCGTTCCCGGCAGGTCCGCAGACTGGTACAAATCCTACCAATCATGCACCGTCTTGAACGCTGCGTTGCATCCAGGCCGCCGGCCGGAAGGTCGCGCCCGCTTGCCGTGCGGGGGTCCTGCCGCTATGCTCCGCCATCACGTAACAAAGTGACCGTAAAGCCACCCCCGTCTTTGCGGTTCGATCCTTGACCCCCAGGTGAGTGACCATGGCCCGCACCCTTTATGACAAGATCTTCGACAGCCACACCGTCCATCGTCAGGAGGACGGCACCGCCGTGCTGTATATCGATCTGCATCTGGTGCATGAAGTGACGAGCCCGCAGGCCTTCGAAGGCTTGCGCATCGCCGGGCGTCAGGTCCGCCAGCCCAAGAAGACCCTGGCCGTGGCCGACCATAATGTGCCAACCAGCAAGGATCGTCTGGCCGGCATCAAGAACGAGGAAAGCCGCATCCAGGTGGAGCAGCTTGCCATCAACGCCAAGGAATTTGGCGTTGAGTATTTCGACATGAGCGATATCCGCCAGGGCATCGTGCACGTGGTGGGGCCGGAGCAGGGCGTGACCCAGCCGGGCATGACCATCGTTTGCGGCGACAGCCATACCGCCACGCATGGCGCCTTCGGCGCGCTGGCCTTCGGCATCGGCACGTCGGACGTGGAACATGTGCTGGCCACGCAGACGCTGCTGATCAAGAAGTCCAAGAACATGCTGGTGAAGGTGGATGGCGAACTGCCGCCCGGCGTCACCGCCAAGGATCTGACCCTGGCCGTGATCGGCGCCATCGGCACCGCCGGCGGCACCGGCTATGTCATCGAATATGCGGGTCAGGCGTTCCGCGACCTGTCGGTCGAAGGCCGCATGACGGTCTGCAACATGGCCATCGAGGCGGGCGCCCGCGCCGGCCTGATCGCCCCGGACGAAAAGACGTTCGAGTATCTGCGTGGCCGCAACCGCGCGCCGCAGGGGGCCGATTTCGATCGTGCGGTCGAATACTGGAAGACCCTGCCCACCGACGAGGGTGCGGTCTATGACAAGGTCGTGGAACTGAACGCCGCCGATATCGTGCCGCTGGTTACCTGGGGCACCAGCCCGGAGGATGTGGCCCCCATCACGGCTTCCGTGCCCAGCCCGTCCGATTTCAAGGACCCGCACAAGGCCAAGGCGGTGGAACGCTCGCTGGCCTATATGGGCCTGACGCCGGGCACGCCGCTGTCGCAGGTGCCGGTGCAGAAGGTGTTCATCGGTTCCTGCACCAACAGCCGTATCGAAGATCTGCGCGCCGCCGCCGACGTGGCCAAGGGCCGCAAGGTGGCCGATGGCGTCTATGCCATGGTCGTGCCCGGTTCCGGGCTGGTGAAGAAGCAGGCCGAGGAAGAAGGCCTGCACACGATCTTCACCGAGGCCGGTTTTGACTGGCGTGAGCCCGGCTGCTCCATGTGCCTGGCCATGAATGACGACAAGCTGAAGCCCGGCGAGCGCTGCGCCAGCACGTCGAACCGTAATTTCGAAAGCCGCCAGGGCCCCGGTGGCCGCACCCATCTGGTCAGCCCCGCCATGGCCGCCGCCGCCGCCATCAAGGGCCACCTGACGGACGTGCGCAGCCTGTAAGGGCCGTCGGGTTTGAATATGAAAAAGGGGGCGTCCCTTGGCGGGGCGCCCCCTTTTTTATATCCGGTTGTCCGGCCGGCGGCCGGGGTGACCGGGGATCAAAGGTCCAGCACGTCGTCCATCGAATAGACACCCGGCGCCTTGCCGGCGGCCCACAGGGCGGCGCGGACGGCACCCCGGGCAAAGATGGCGCGGCTGCCGGCCTTGTGGGACAGTTCCAGGCGCTCGGCCTCCGTCGCGAAGATGACGGTGTGATCACCCACCACATCGCCGCCGCGCAGGGTGGCGAAACCGATGTCACCGACCTTGCGCGCACCGGTGTGCCCGTCGCGCACGGCATCCTTCACATCGGCCAGATCGACGCCACGGCCGGATGCTGCGGCGCGGCCCAGGGCCAGTGCGGTGCCGCTGGGTGCGTCCACCTTGTGCCGATGGTGCATCTCCACCACTTCGATATCCCAGTCAGGGCCCAGGGTCGCGGCCACCTTGCGCACCAGACCGGCCAGCAGGGTGACACCCAGGCTGAAATTCGCGGCCACGACCAGGGGGGCCTTGGTCGCGGCTTCGGTCAGCCTGGCATGGTCGTCGGGCGACAGGCCGGTCGTGCCGACAATCAGGGCCGTGCCATGGCGTGCGGCAAGGGCCGCATGGGCGACGGTGGCGGCCGGGGCGGTGAAGTCGATCACGGCGTCGCTGACCGCGAACAGCGCGTCCGCGTCATCGGTGAGGGCGACGCCAACGGGATCGGCGCCGATCAGGGTGCCCAGATCGCGGCCGATGGCGGCGGAACCAGGCCGTTCGGTGGCGCCCGACAGGGTAGCGTCCTTGTTGCCCAGCACCTCGCGGATCAGCATCTGACCCATGCGGCCGCTGCCGCCCACGATCCCGATACGCATCCTTATCCCCTGTCTCTCAAAACCGAATGGGCAGAACGGATAGCATGCCGGGCGCCTGGGATCAGCCCCCGGAAAGGCAATCCACCAGTGAGCGCAGGTTGAAGCGCATCAACTGGCCGTAAAGTTCCGCCCCATCCGCGATGCTGGCCCCTTCGGGGTCCAGCACGCCGGTGCGCGCCTTTGTTCCCTGGGCCAAGGTGCGGACCAGGGCGGGTTCGAATTGCGGTTCGGCAAAAACGCAGACGGCGCCGGCCTGATTGATGCGTTCACGCAGGGTCTTCAGACGGCCGGCCCCCGGCGGCTGGTCCGGCGAAACGGTAATCGCCCCGGCGGCGTTCAGGCCGTACCGGTCCTCCAGATAATGATAGGCATCGTGGAAAACGATGAAGGGCCGGTCCTTCAGCGGCGCCAGGGCCGCGCGCATCTCGGCGTCCAGCGTGTCCAGCGCCTGTTTCTGCCGGGTGGCGTTGGCCTGATAGGTGGCGGCGCGCGACGGGTCCAGCGCCGACAGGCGGGCGGCGATCAGGTCGGTGATCGCCTTGGCGTTCAGCGGGTCCAGCCAGACATGGCCGTCGCTGCCCAACTCCGCCTCGGGCCTTTCCTCATGCGTATGGTCATGGTCGTGCGCCTCCCACGCGCCGCCCTTGCGCACCGGCAGCAGCCGGACGGAGGGTTCATTGACCAGGGTCAGCACCTGCGCACCCTTGGCCAGGGTGGCAAGCGGCTTGTCCATGAAGGTTTCGACCGGTGATCCCGCCCAGACCACCAGTTCCGCCCCGGCCAGGGCCTTGGCATCCGATGGGCGCAGGGCGAAGGCGTGCGGGTTGGCAGCCCCGCGCACCAGCAGATATGGTTCCCCCACCCCCTGCATCACACCGGAAACCAGCGAATGCAGCGGCTTCACCGTCACCACCACGTCGGGCGGCGGTGCCGCGGCCAGGGCCGGTAATGCCAGAAAACCAGCCAGCAGAGCGGAAAGGGACAGGGAACGAAGCATGGACAGGAACCCGATACCGGAGGACTGATCTGCAAATGTGTTATAATGTAACGTTTGTCAAGGCGGCGGGCATGGCGTAAACCCTGCGACAGGCGCAGGGCAGCCCAGCCAGCATGCGCCGGAGGAACAGCACCTTGACCGTCCCCCCCTTACTGGAAGCCCGGAATATCAGCCTGACGCGCGGCGACCGTGCCGTTGTC
This sequence comes from Niveispirillum sp., assembly GCF_017996735.1. GTDB lineage: Bacteria > Pseudomonadota > Alphaproteobacteria > Azospirillales > Azospirillaceae > Niveispirillum. The sequence continues at coordinate 5,090 of NZ_JAGOGJ010000104.1, read as the reverse complement.
GACAATGTCTCCCTGTCCGTGCGGCGGGGGGAGATTGTCACTTTGATCGGGCCGAACGGGGCCGGCAAGACCAGTCTGGTGAAACTGTGCCTGGGTCTGGTGAAGCCGGACAAGGGGGCGGTGACGCGGGCACCGGACCTGAATATCGGCTATATGCCGCAGCGCCTGTCGGTCGATGTCACGATGCCCATGCCGGTCGCGCGCTTCCTGTCGCTCTGGTCGCGCGCCACGCGCTCGGAAATGCAGGGTGTGCTGGAGGAGGTTGGGGCGGCCCATGCCATCGACCGGGCCATTCAGACCCTGTCGGGCGGGGAATTGCAGCGTGTGCTGCTGGCCCGCGCGCTGCTGCGCAAGCCGGACCTGCTGGTCCTGGATGAACCGGTGCAGGCGGTGGATGTACATGGGCAGATCGAGCTGTTCGAACTGATCGGGGCCATCCGCAACCGGCGCGGCTGTGGCGTGCTGCTGGTCAGCCATGATCTGCATCTGGTGATGGCGCGTACCGATACGGTGATCTGCCTGAACCGGCATGTCTGCTGTCAGGGCAAGCCGGAGGATGTGTCACGCCATCCCGAATATGTCGCGCTGTTCGGCCGGCATGCCGATGCGCTGGCCATCTATCACCACAGCCATGACCATTCCCATGCCGATGATGGCTGTGTGGTGCCGCCGGGGCGGGAACATACGTCCCACAGCGACCATCATGGCTGCGACCATGATCACCACCATCACGGTCACGACCACGGGGGGCACCGCCATGGATGATTTCCTGCTGCGCGGGTTGCTGGCCGGCATCGGGCTGGCGCTGGTGACGGGGCCGCTGGGCTGCGTCATCGTCTGGCGGCGCATGGCCTATTTCGGGGATACGCTGTCGCATTCGGCCCTGCTGGGCGTGGCCGTGGGCTTCCTGACGGGCATCGGCACCCAGACGGGCATCGTGCTGGTCTGTCTGGCCATCGCGCTGGCCCTGACCTTGTTGCAGGAACAAAGGCGGCTGGGCAGCGACACGCTGCTGGGCATCATCTCGCATTCCACGCTCAGCCTGGGCATGATCGCGCTGGCCGTGCTGGGCTCGGTGCGGGTGGACCTGCTGTCCTATCTGTTCGGCGATATATTGGCCGTGGGGGATGGTGACCTTTACGCCATCTGGGGCGGTGGGGCGCTGGTTCTGGCACTGCTGGCCTGGATATGGCGGCCCCTGCTGGCCCTGACCGTGGATGAGGATCTGGCGCGGGTGGAAGGGGTGCCGGTATGGCGCGTGCGCCTGGGCTTCACCCTGATGATCGCCATCATCATCGCGCTGGCTATGAAGATCGTGGGCATTCTGCTGGTCACGGCCCTGCTGATCATCCCCGCCGCCGCCGCCCGCCGCTTTGCCAAGGGGCCGGAGGGCATGGCGCTGCTGGCAGCCCTGATCGGGGCCGGGGCCGTCGCGGCGGGTCTGGCGGCGTCGCTGCAGGTGGATGTGCCCACGGGCCCGGCCATCGTGGCCGCCGCCGCCGCCTTCTTCTTGGTCAGCCAGGCGGTGCCGGCGCGGGGGTAATATCAGAAGGCTTTCGGCAGACCGGCCTGCTTCAGGACGCCATTTGCCGTGTGCTTCGACCTGATATCGCTATCCACGGGAAAATTCGTGTCGGACAGGGGGCTGTACCAGATTTCATGGTCGCCCTTGCCGCTGCGGACCCTGTGACATCCCGCCTGCTTCAGCATCTTCTTCAGCAAGGGAGAGAAGTCGGTCATCCATGCCCGCTGCGGAAATGTTCCAGCCGTTTGGCCTGGATGCGTACCGGCAGGTCAGCGCCTGGAACATAGTCGAGTTTGTGCCGGTTCAGCGACACAAGCTCCGGCACCAGGACGGAAAGCTTGTCCCGCATGGCTTCCACCGTGGCAGCCTCCGCCACCAACCCTGGTACGTCGCTGTCTTCGACGTACCATATTGCAGCTTCTGCATCCCACTCGATGGTGACGTTGAACGTCTGCTGCACCTGATGCCTCTTTACCGTCGCGCCCTGTGGCACATATTGGGAAAGGATGGTGCTTTTCGGGTGCCGCTTCAATCCACAAAAAGAAACCCCCGCCGCCCAGGCAGGGGCGGCGGGGCAAGGCACTCTGGAGAGAGGAACTAAACACAGGTTCGGGTGCCGCCCCCGGTTCCGGTGCCGCCATTGAAGGGGCGGGCAGGCGGGACCGGAAGACCGGGGGCGGGCTTCCCATCTATCGCGGGCCGATGGCGGATGGGGCGTCCAGGATCATCGGCGTGGCCAGTGCTTTGGGGTGGGAGGGGGCACCGGCCTGCGATATTGCTTTTACGCAACACGCAAACAGTTCCTGTCGCGCGACCCGAATTTTTATTTTTAGGTCCGGCCGTGTGCTCTCGCCATCCGCGACAGGGATTTGCCCCATGGCCCGTGGAAGGAGCATGCTGGCGACGAAGCGGCTTCCGTCACCGCTGGACCTGCCGGGGCGTGATGCCCGGGGGTCCGGTACGGCCGGACGGGATCGACATAAGGATACGCAGGTGACCGTGACCGGTATGGCTCTTGCGGAACCCATGGTGGATGACGACACCCTGTTGGCGCGGATCGCCGGCGGGGACCGGGGGGCGTTTACGCTGTTGGCTACACGCCACAGCGCCCGCGCCCTGTCCGTGGCCCAACGCGTCCTGAACAACGCGGCGGAAGCGGACGAGGTGGTGCAAGAGGCCTGGGTCAAGGTCTGGACCAAGGCCGGCCAGTGGGAAGCGGGCGGCTCCGCACGTTTTTCCACATGGCTGCACCGGGTCGTCGTCAACCTGTGTATCGACCGTCGCCGTAAACAGGGGTTCGAGGCGTTGGAAGACGCCCCGGAGGTGCCTGATCCGACGCCGGCTGCCGGAACGCTGATCGCGCGACGGCAGATGTCGGAAACCATTGCGGCGGCCCTGGCCGGGCTGCCGGAACGGCAAAGGGTGGCCGTCTCTCTTTGCTATTATGAGGAAATGAGTGCCGCCGAGGCCGGGCGGATGCTGGACCTGTCGGTGCCGGCGGTGGAATCGCTGCTGGCCCGTGCCCGCCGCGCCCTTCGGGGCCGGCTCACCGCCCTGGGGATCACGGGCGTTGGGGAGAATGAAGAATGAGGGAACCGAATAGCCGCGCAGGCGGGCAGGAGGCCATGGGGATGGCCGCCTTCCAGGCCCTGCTGGAACAATATGGGGCCGAGCCCAGGCGATGGCCCGACGAACAGCGCATTCAGGCCCAGGCCCTGCTGGCGGTGTCCATGCAGGCGCGGGCTGAACAGCATCGCGCGGCCCTGCTGGACGCGATGCTGGATCGGCTGGACGTGCCGGTGATCAGCGATGAACGCGTTGCCCGTGTTGTGGCCGGCGCGCTGGCCGATCTGCCCGTGCCGGGGCTGGCCCCGCGGCGTCCCCCTTTTACGCGTCGCGTCGCGGAAATGCTGGGCGCCTGGCGTCAGGTCTGGCCGCGTGCCGCCGGCCTTGCGGCTTGCACCGCTGCCGGCATTCTGGTCGGCGCCTTCACGCCTGTCGCTTCCACCGGCAGCATGGGCGGCGAGGGCGCGGCCACGATCGTAACCGCGACCACCGCCGGTGACCTGCCCAGCGCGATGTTCACCCCTTCCGCCCTGGAAAGCCTGTTCCAATGACCCGCCAAAGACTGATTCAGACCGCGCTGCTGGCGTCGGTCGGCCTGAACCTTTTCCTGGTCGGCACCATGGTCCCGCGCTGGCTGGCCCCGAAGCCGCCCCATGGTGAAAGAATGGGGATGATAGGGCCGGAAGGCCCGGGGGGCCCCGGGGGCTTCGGTGGTCCCCTGTTTGCCATGCGCCGCATGCTGGATGATCTGCCTGAGGCTGATGCCGCGATCCTCAAGGATCATTTCGGTACCGACATGGAAAGGTTCACCGACAAGGCTAAATCATTCCGGGATCGTATTGATAAACTGCGGGACCTGATGCAGGCCGATCCGTTTGATCCGGTGGCGCTGCGGACCGAACTGGAAAGCGCGGCTGCCGAGCGTCAGGCGATGGAAAAGGCGCAGACCGACAGCATTATCGAGGTTCTGGGCAAATTGTCCCCGGAAGGACGCCGCCGTCTGGCAGAGATGCGACCGGCCCGCATGATGATCAATGAACGCCGCCTGCATGGTGGGCCCGACGTGCCGCCACCGCCTCCGGGCGGCATCCCGCTGGACCGCGAGCGTGCGCCCATGGCGGCCCCGCCACCCCCGCCGCCGGGGGAGGATAGATAGGGTCGGATGTCCCGGACAGGGGGGCGGCTTGTGTCAGCCGGCCTTCCTGTCCGTCAGGTCATCGCCGCTGTTGGCGGGTTCCGGCGGTTCGGTCGCATCTGCCGGGGCCGACATTTCTTCCGCCGGCGTCTCCACCGGTTCGGTGGCCAGCAGAAGGGGTTCGGCTTCCGCAACCGGTTCCTGTGGTGCCGGATCAGGCACGGGGGCGGCCAGCATGGCGGTGGCAGCAACGGCCTGACGGCGGCGGATGGCGCCTTCGAAACTGGCGCCGGTGGCGATTTCCAGCAGGGTCTGGACCACATCGCCCTGAACAGTGGAGCCGTTGAGGATAAACACCTCCTCGGCGTTGATCTCTCCCCGCACCTGACCATGCACACGCACCGTCGCGGCCAGGATATGGCCGTTGACCGTGCCCGTGGCGCCGATGATCAGCTTGGCACAGCGTATGTCGCCATCGACGGTGCCTTCGACATGCACTTCGCCCGGTGTGTCCAGATCGCCCGTCACCCGCATGTCGCGGCTGACGATGGAGGGCATGGGGCGGTCGGACGCGCCGCCGCCATTGCCGCCCGTGGGGCGGCTGGCGGGCTTGGCCGTGCTGTCGATACGTTCCTTAACCTTCGCAAACATGCCGTCCCCTCTCCATGAAGCGCAGCGGGTTCACGGGCTTGCCTTCCACCAGCACCTCGTAATGCAGATGCGGGCCGGAACTGCGGCCACTGTCGCCCAGCGTGCCAACCTGCCGGCCAGGGTCCAGCATTTCGCCGTCCTTAACCATGATTTTCTTCATGTGGGCATAGCGTGTGCGGACGCCCAGCCCGTGATACACCTCCACCATATGGC
>NZ_JAGOGJ010000103.1 GCF_017996735.1 Niveispirillum sp. | reverse complement strand
GATCCGCACCGCCCTTCTGGACCGGCTGACCGGTGATCTGGTCAATCTGCTTTGCGGCCGGTCGGATGGCTGGATGGTGCTGGAACGGCTGGAACAGCAGGGCGTGTTCCTCACATCCGTGGGCCCTGACCGGCGTGAGTACCGCTATCACCAGCTTTTTGCCGAATATCTGCGCGACCGTCTGGAACGGTCGGATTCTGTGCTGTTTGCCGCTTTGCAACGTCGGGCCGCCGACTGGTTCGCGCAGCGCGGACAGGTGGCAGACGCCGTCAACCACGCCATCCTGGCCGGCGACCATTTACGTCTGGCGGAGATATTGGAAGAGGCGGGCGGCTGGCGCCTGATCCCACAGGGGATGCAGGGGGTCATAGCGCGCGGTCTGGCGCAACTGCCCCGTGCCGTGGTCCATGCCCGGCCCCGGCTGGTGCTGGCGCATGTCTATCTGCAGATGAAGCTGGGCGAGCTGGGGGCGGCCCGCGTCGCCTTCGACGCCTTTGCTGGGCGCATGGAGGAGGCAGCGCTTTCCGCCGACCTGCGCACGGAAATTCAGGTAGTCGGTGATACGCTGACCGATTACGAGAATCAGCCCGCGACCTTTGATGATCTGCTGGCGCGTGAGGCGCTGCTGCGCAAGCTGCCGGCCAACGACCATCTGGTTCTGGCCAATATCAGCGAGACGCTGGCCGCGAAATATTTCGAGGGTGGCTGGTTGGAGCGCGCCTTGCAGCCCACCCTGGCGGCGCGCGAACATTACCGGGCCTTCGGCTCGCTCTATAGCGACATCTTCACCCGGTTCCTGGAGGCCCGCATCAAGCGGGCGCAAGGCAGGTCGAAGGAGGCGGAAACCATCCTGGCCGCCGCCAGGCAGGAGATCGTCGATCATTTCGGCGACCATTCCGACTTGGCCGCCAATTGCGCCGCCTTCCAGGCTGAACTCCTTTATGAGCAGGACCATGTGGCCGACGCCCGTGCCCTGCTTGATTGGGCCCTGCCGCACATGGAGCAGTCTGACGCTTGGGTTGATGTCTATGCCGTGGCCTATTTCACCGAGGCCAAGGCGCTGGCCGGGGAGGGGGCGTTCGACGAGGCATGGGACGTCATTGCCCGCGCCCGGCGTACCGCGGCGCGCCGCCGGCTCCGGCAACTGGAACAGCTGGCCGACATTGCAGAGGTGGAACTGCTGATCGTGCATGGCGCCGGGCTGGATGCGGCCATCGCGGCGGCCGGGGCGGCGGGGATTGACGGGCTGGCGGCGATGGCGACGGCGGAATCGCCGCTCTACCGGCCCGTGGCGGTGGCGGCGTCGCTGGCGCGGGTGAAGCTGAACCTGCTGTCGGGTGATGTCGCACCGGCCATGACGGAACTATCGCTGCTGCGTGGCTGGGCGGATCAGCGGGGGGCGGGCCGCCTGCTGATCGATATCAATATCCTGGCCGCCTTCGGCCATCGCGCCCTGGGCCGGGGGGAGGAGGCGCGGACCTGTTTCGATGATGCCGTGGGTATCGCCATGTTCCAGAACATCATCCGCCCCTTCGTGGAAGCCCGCCGCTTCGTGCAGCCCAGCCTGGACGAAGCTATGGAGGATGGCGCACAGGTGGACCGGTTCCGCGGCCAGTTCCTGAAGGTGCTGGCCAAGTCGGTGCTGGCCTGCCGCAACAACATCACCGCCCCCGGCCTGTTCAACGAAGCGGAGGCGGAGGTGCTGAATCTGCTGTGTCAGGGCCATTCCAACAAGGAGATCGCGCGCCTGATCGGCATGTCGCCGGACACGGTCAAATATCGGCTGAAGTCCCTGTTCCGCAAGATCGGTGTTTCCAAACGCCGTGATGCCGTGCGGGTGTCGGCCGAACGCGGTCTGATCCCCGGTGCGGGCAAGCGGCCGGCGGTGATGCCGGTCGCCCTTTGACGCCGTCGATCAATTCCGCCGCACCAGCAGCCACACCATCAGCGCGGCGATCAGCCCGCCCGCCCCCATGGCCAGTGTCACCGGCAACAACCCGCTGCCGGCCGCGAACATGGCGCCGGCCAGGATGGGGCCGATGGCCGATCCGCCACGCCCCACGCCGATGACGAAACCGATGCCGCCGGCCCGGAGAGGGGCGGGGAAGGCCGCGCCCATGATCGGGTACAGGCCCACCACCCCGGCATTGATGCAGAAGGCGGCCACCGCCACCACCAGCGACAGGGTCCCCAGCCCCGACAGGCCGGACCCGAACAGGGCGATGGCGAAGAACCCTGCCACCATCGATCCCATCACCAGCGGGCGCAGCGGCAATTTCTGTGATGCCAACCCGATCAGCACGGCGCTGGTCAGCGACCCGATATTGGCGGCGACCAGGACGCGGCTGGCCTCGGCCGGGCTATGGCCCATATCGACGATGATCTTGGGCACCCATTTCTGCACAAAATAGAACAGCATGATCTGCGCGAAATACGCGACGGTCAGCAGCAGCGTGATCCGCGTGTGCCCGCCCTGGAAAAGGGCAATGGGTGACGGTTTAACCGCCCCGGTAACGGGCTCGGGCAATCCCGCCAGCGGATCGCGACCCAGGTGTCGCAGGGTGCGGTTGACGCGATCCAGAGCATTGGCGGGCCGCCGGGCCATCAGGCTGTCGATGGATTCAGGCAGAAAGAAGAAGAGCAAAGGCAGGATGGCCAGCGTCGCGCCGGCCCCGAACAGGAACACGCTGCGCCAGTCGCCCGTGCGCTCCAGCAGGGCCGCCGCGACCAGACCGCCCAGGATGGCCCCGGCTGAATATCCGGCGATGTTCAGCACCATGTTCATGCTGCGGTGCCGGGCATTGGAAAATTCGGCCACCATGGCGCTGGTGGCGGAGATCATGCCGCCGATGCCCAGTCCCGTGGCCAGCCGCGTCACCGACAGGAACGTGACATCCTGTGCCGTCGCCGACAGCCCCATGCCCGCCACCATCAGGGCGAGGCAGGCCAGGATGGTGGGCCGTCGCCCGATGCGGTCGGCCAGATTGCCGATCAGCACCGATCCCAATGCCATGCCCAGCAGTTCCATGGACAGGACGATGCCCAGCACCCCTCGGTCGATGCCCCATTCCGCCGCGATGCCGGGTGCGGCAAAGCTGATGGACAGCACGTCGAACCCGTCCAGCGCGTTCAGCGCGATGCACAGCACGACGACCACCCATTGCCGCCAATGCATGGGGGTGGCGTCCAGCAGGCCGCCCGTCCCCTCCGTATCCATTGATGCCATGACCCAGCCTTTTGTAAAGACGGGCTCAGAGCGGTTTTCGGTAAACCGGAAACCGCTCCGGCGGCGACCGCCGCCGCGGCGCAGGTGCGCCGTGAAGCCAAGCCGCGGATGCGGCGCCGGCGCTTGAGGACAAGTTTCACCTTGCTGTGAAGCCGCCATCCACGGGCAAGGCTACGCCGGTGACAAAGCTGGCCTCGTCCGACACCAGCCACAGCACCGCATCGGCCACTTCCCCCGGCTTGACCAGACGGCCCATGGGGACAGCCCCCACAACCTTGGCCTCGTTCGCCGCCGCCTCTGCCGGATCACCGTTGCGACCGGTGAAACCGATCTTCATGGGCGTGTCGGCCAGACCGGGGCAGACGACATTGACGCGGATATTGTCGGCTGCCAGGGCCAGAGCCAGGGACTTGGTCAGGCCCACCACCGCCCATTTGGCCGCCGAATAGATCGGGCTCATCATCGATCCGACCAGGCCGGAGATCGACGAGGTGAAGACGATGGCCCCGCCACCGCGCTGCCGCATATGGGCCGCCACCTGTCCCGCCCCCAGCGTGGCCGAGGTCACGTTGAGATCCATGGCCTTCCGGTATGCCTCAATGTCCAGATTTTCTACCGACGCCGGCCCCGGCATGCCGGCATGGGCCCACAGGATGTCGGCCCCGCCCAGGGCCGCCACGGCCTGGTCGATGCTGTCCCGCGCCCCGTCCGCCGTGGACAGGTCGGCGACGATGGGCAGCACCTTGTCGGCACCGAAATCGGCGACCAACTGGTCCAGGGCGGCGGGGCTGATATCGATGGCGGCGACGCGCGCCCCTTCACGCACGAACCGTTCCACGCCGGCCCGGCCCATGCCGGACGCGGCGGCGGTGACGATGGCGAGTTTGCCCTTCAGGCGCATTTTATGTCCTCCCTTACGCCGCGAACGGGTCGGCGAAGCGCCCGGTCGTCGAGATGATGGTGGTGCGGGTTTCCAGGTAGCTGTCCAGCGCCTCGATCCCGTTCTCGCGGCCCCAGCCGCTGGTCTTCACGCCGCCATAGGGGGTGGACCAGCGGATATAGCGATAGGTGTTGACCCAGACCATACCGGCCTCAATCCGGTTGGCGACGCGATGCGCGCGGCCGGTGTCCGACGTCCACAGCCCGGCGGCCAGGCCATAGGGCGTGCCGTTGGCGATGGATACGGCCTCATCTTCCCCGTCAAAGGGAATGATGGCGGCGACGGGCCCGAAGATCTCCTCCTGCGCGATGCGCATGGTCGGCGCCACACCGGCGAACACCGTGGGCTCCACGAAATAGCCGCCGGCCAGACCAGGCGCGGTCAGGCGCGACCCGCCGGCCACCAGTTCCGCCCCCTCCTGCCGGCCGATATCGACATAGGACAGAGTCTTGTCCAACTGCTGCTGATGAGCCTGCGGACCCATATGGGTGGCGGGGTCCAGCGGCATGCCGACCCGCACGCGCGACGCCCGTTCCCTGAACGCCGTCACCACCCGGTCATAGATGGGGCGTTCCACCAGGATGCGCGAACCCAGGGCGCAGGATTGCCCGCACAGCGCCCAGGCAGATCCCGTCGCGGCATTCAGCGCCTGTTCGACATCGGCATCGGCGAAGATGATGTGCGGGGCCTTGCCGCCCAACTCAAAACTGAAGCGCTTCAGCGTGTCGGCACCGGTCTTCAGGATATTCTTCGCGGTTGCCCCCTCGCCGGTGAAGGCGATCTTGTCGACGCCCGGATGGGCCACCAGATGCGCGCCCGCCACCGGCCCGTCGCCCGGCACGACATTGACCACGCCCGGCGGGAAGCCGGCCGCTTCGAAGATGCGGGCCAGGGCCAGCGACGAAGCCGGGGTCTGCTCCGCGGGTTTCAGCACGACGGTGCATCCCGCCGCCAGCGCCGGCCCCAGTTTCCAGGCTGCCGCCATCAACGGCACGTTCCATGGTGTGATGGTGCCCACTACCCCGACGGGCAGGCGGGTGGTGAAGGCATGAACGCTGTCATCCATGGGGATGGTACGGCCCGACAGCTTGTCGGCCAGCGAAGCAAACCAATGGTAATATTGTGCATGCAGCCCGATATCGCCACGCGATTCCCGGATGGCGCGGCCATTGTCCCGGCTTTCGATCCGGGCCAGGGCTTCCACCTGCGTGGCGTACAGGTCGGCGAAGCGGCGCAGGATGGCGGCACGCTCCCAGCCCGGCATCCGGCGCCACGGCCCGTCGAACGCCGTGCGGGCCGCCGCCACGGCGCGGTCGATATCCGCCTTGCCGCCATAGGCGACATCGCCCCAGGGCTGGCCCGTGGCAGGATCAATGCTGCCGCGCACACCCCCATCCAACGGGGCGACCCATTCACCATTGATGAACAGCCGGTCGAACCGGAAATCACTCAGCATCCTCTCCCCCGTTTATTTCTGTCCGTCCCCGCAGCAACGGGCGATCACCGCAGCGTACGCAACGAACGACCCGCCAGCATCGCCTCCGGCGGGTCGAAACGGGGAAATGCGGGTAAACAGGCAGGCGCCATTGCGGTGCGGTTCAGTTGGCTCTGCCTTGGAAGAATGAATGCGGTACATTTTCTGGCTTCGGATGAAGCGTGCGCAGCGATTGAGCTTGCGTCTTCCCCAACACAAGTATGGTGCGCTTCCAATGGAAAACGGGGGGCTGGCGCCGGACAGTTGACGCATCATGGGTGACGGTCTAACATCGCATTGTATTCATTGGGTCTAAGTTCAAACCAGCCTGGGGGGGCGGGACTTGGCGGACAGAATGGAAATGATGCGACGCTGGTGTCTGGTCGGGCTTGCCGCCCTGACCATGGCGCTTGTCATTGCCATTTCCGGCTCGGCCAGCGCCAATGCGCCCCATGATTCTTCCACCATCGCACAACGCCATGATCAGACCGTGGAACAACGCAGTCTTGATCAACACCCGCTGATGGCTGGTGATATGCAGGCAGACGGTGAATGCCCGGTCGATTGTACCGATGGCGGTTCCTGCTGTGGCGTGATCCATTGCCTGACGGGCCTTGCAGGGTTGCCGACTGGTGTGGCGGTGGTGCTGCCTCAACATGAGAACAGCAGCCGCATGCCTGCGGAGGCCATGGTGATGGCGGGTATTCGCCATGCACCCGACCTCAGACCGCCGGTAGCCGGCTGACCATTGGACAGGTGCGCCCTGTGCGCACGGTCCTGTCCGGGTTTCTGCCTGGGCAATCACCCCTTCCATTTCCGACTTCCCGGCGAATGTCGCAGCGCAACGGTGTTGCTTAACATGCCAAGCAAAATGGCGTGAAAGGAACCGATTTGCCTGAAAAATGCCCGATAATCAGGAAACGCCCCGGACATTTGAAAATAAACGGGTCGATATTCACCGGAGTATACCGTCGTTTCTCTTTCCGGAGTCGCGGCGGCAACCGGACGGATTGGGGATTCATCTTAATTTCTATAGCGGGGCCAATCCGGCACGCTGACCGGTTCCGCCATTGGGCGCGGATCGCGGCACGGAACCTCCGCCCTCTGGAACAGGGACTTCAAAACATGACCAAAGTTACGGGGAATCTTCTTTTCGCAACAGCACTGGCCACGGGCGTGCTCGCCGCCCCGGCACAGGCACAGGACAGCCGCACGCTGGACGAAATCGTCGTGACGGGCAGTCGCATTGCCCGGCAGGACATTGCGGGCGTTGGTCCGGCCAATGTTCTGACGGCCGAAGCGATACAGAATACGGGCGTGACCAGCATCGAAACGCTGCTGCAGCGCCTGCCGGCCAGCGCCGGCTTTGCGGGAAACCAGACCAATGCCTATTGGGCCAATAACGGCTATGGCACGGCGCAGGTGAATTTGCGCGGCCTGGGTATCAACCGCACACTGGTGCTGCTGAACGGTCGCCGCGTGGTGGCGGGCGGCACGGGTGCCAATTCGGCTCCCGACCTGAACACCATCCCGGTGTCGGTCATTCAGCGTATTGATGTGCTGAAGGATGGCGCGTCCGCGATCTATGGCGCCGATGCGGTGGCGGGTGTGGTCAACATCGTCACCCGCACTGATTTCGACGGGGTGGAGGTGTCGGGTAAATATGGCCTCACCGATGAAGGCGATGGCGAAGAGAAAAGTGCGGACCTGACCTGGGGCACCGCCGGTGACAAGGGATCTGTGGTCGCGACCTTCAGCTATTACAAATCCGACGCTGTCAATTTGGCCGATCGCGAGCCCTGTGGTCTGGGCGAAAGCGGGGGGCAGCTTGTCTGCGTTGGCAGTTCGTCCACCATCGGCGGCCGTGCGCTGCTGCCCAATGGACAGAGCATCAATTTCAACCAGACGCCGGGCGGCAACGGTAATTTCTATGAGCCCTATTCCGGGGCCAAGCATAATTTCAATTCCAACCCGTTCCTGAATGCCGTCAATCCGATCGAACGCGTCTCCGCCAACATGTTCGGCCATCTGAACCTGTCGGATGAGGTGCGGCTGTTCAGCGAACTCATGTTCACCAACCGGCAATCCAATCAGATCGCCACGCCCGGCACCCTGCGCAACCTGACAGTCGCGGCCAGCAATCCGACCAATCCCACGGGGCAGACCCTGACCATCCAGGGGCGCCGCCTGGCCGAGCCGGGACCGCGTGAATTCTATCAGGATGTCGATACCTGGCGGGCCGTGCTCGGCCTGGACGGGCGTTTCGCCAATGGCTGGCGCTGGGAGGCGGCCTTCAACTGGGGTCGCAACAAGGGCGTGGACGGGTCGACCAACGTCGCCAACCTCGACCGCGTTCGCCAGACGCTCAACACCGCCGTCTGCAGCAGTGCCGCGGGTGCCGCTATCCCCTGCGGCGACTATCTGGGTGCCGGTGACCTGACGCCCCAGGTGCTGGACTATATCCTTTATACCAGCCGGGACAGCGGCGGGAATGAACAGATCAGCGGCACCTTCGACCTGACCGGTTCGCTGTTCGAACTGCCGGCCGGCGATGTGGGCTTCGCCACGGGTCTGGCCTGGCGTAAGGACAAGGGTTGGCGTGATCCCGACGCGCTGACCGTACTGGGCATCGCCAACACCAACCAGCAGGACCCGATTGCGGGACGGGTGAAGGCCAAGGAGGCCTATCTGGAACTTCAGGTGCCGCTGCTGGCCGATATGCCGCTTGTGCGGCGGCTGGAACTGAACGCGGCCGCCCGCTATTCCGACTATGACCTGTTCGGCAGTTCGGACAATTACAAGGCTGGCCTGGACTGGCAGGTCATCGACAGTGTGCGTCTGCGTGCCACCTATGGCACCGCTTTCCGCATCCCCAATGTGCCGGAACTGTTCGGCGGCGTGTCGGAAGGCAACCTGACCACCACCGACCCCTGTTCCAACTATGCTTCATTGCCCGCCACCTCCGTCGTGGCGGCCAATTGCCGGGCCAGCGGCGTGCCTGCCGGCTTCCGTCAATTGGGCAATACCATCCTGACCACGGTGGGTGGCAACAGCGCCTTGAAGCCGGAAACCTCCGACAGCTTCACCGTCGGTACGGTGGTCGAGCCGGCGTTCGTGATGGGGCTGACCTTCACCGCCGACCTGTTCGACATCCGCATCAAGGACGCCATCCGGTCCATCCCCGGATCGACCAAACTGGCGGTCTGCTACAATGCGGCGGGCCTGAACCATCCATTCTGCGCGTCGGAGCATTTCACACGCAACGCGCTGACGGGAGAGGTCAACTTCCTGTCGGCCCAGCCGGTGAATACGGGTCGGGAAAAGATGCGCGGCTTTGATTTCGGTCTGATGTATCAGTTCGAACTGGCCGATCTGGGCCTGGCGCTGGATTGGAACGCCACCTATCTGGACAAGTACACCATCACCCCGTTCAAGGGCGCCGACCCGATCATCTTTGACGGACATATCGGCGGTGGCAATGGCGGCTTCCCGCACTGGCGGTCCAATCTGTCCGGCACCGTGTCGGACGAGAAGTGGAACGCCACCTACTCGGTGCAGTGGATCGGCAAGGCCACGGATTTCAACGCGGCGCCGACCGACATCGGCTATCGCACGCCGAATGTCTTCTATCACAACATTCAGGCCAGTTATGAGGTTGTGGATGGGGCGCGTATTGCGGTCGGTATCGACAATCTGTTCGATCGTGATGCGCCGTTCATCAAAAGCTGGACGGATGGCAATACCGACACCATGACCTATGACCTGCTGGGGCGTCGGGGCTATGTCCGCATGACCTACCGTTTCTGATCCGGCTTCCGCCGCCCCGCGCCTGAAGGGGCGGGGCGGCGGACTCTTTTCGCTCTGTTCTGGAGGCATGAATGCGCCCCGCTTCCGTTGCCAGGAAGACGCATAAATGGCTGGCCCTGCTGATCGGGATACAGGCCCTGATCTGGGCGATCAGCGGTCTTTACATGGTTGCCGTCCCCCTCGAGATCATTCATGGCGATCATTTCGCCCATCCGCATGGGGCCCCATCGCCCTTGGCTCTGGACAAGGTGCAGGTCAACATCAATCAGGTCCGGCAGGCCTATGGCGATGTCCGCGCCGTGCGGCTGAAGATGGTGCTGGATGAGCCTTATTACGTTGTGGAACATCGTGGCGGGGTGACGCTGGTCAATGCCGTGACCGGCGCGGAGCGCGCGCCGCTGTCCGATGCCGAGGCTGCAAGGCTGGCCCGCACGCTCTATACCGGCAAGGCCGAGGTCAGTGCTGTCAGTCTGCTGACCGATGTGCCGTCGGAGATAAGGGGCCGTGCCGTGCCGGTCTGGCAGGTGCGGTTCGAAGGCTGGAACGACCATACACTTTACATTTCGCCCGTCACGGGCGACCTGCTGGCCCGTCGTCATAATCTCTGGCGCACCTTCGATTTCGTCTGGATGTTCCACATCATGGATTATGTGGAGCGCGAGGATGTGAACAATCCGCTCGTGCGGGTCGCCACCGTTGCGGCGTCCATCGTCATGCTCAGTGGCGTCTGGCTGCTTTTCTACAGTTTCCGCCGCCGTCGCGCGGCTGCCGCTCGCTGAGGGGGAGTCCGCGATGCTTCAGACATTCCGTTGGTTCCATAAATGGGTTGGCCTGCTGATGGGCGTCCAGTTCGCGCTCTGGGCGCTGAGCGGGGCGACCATGGCGTTTCTCGACCACCACGCTGTCAGCGGTGATCATACAAGGCGCAGCGTGACCGCACCCCTATTGTCGGCCGAAGCGACTGTGCTGTCGCTGCCGGAGATACGCAGCAGGTTGGCCGGCCCGATCAACGCCTTGCGCCTCCGCCCCCTGGCCGGACGTTTCGTTTACGAGGTTCAGACTGCAAACGGGGTCCGGCTTCTGTCCGCAACCGATGGGTCGCGGGTGGAGATCACCGAGCCGCTGGCCCGGGAAATTGCCGGGCAGGATTATGCCGGGACAGCCGGTATCGGCAGTGTGGAGCGGCTGGCTGGCCCAAACCTGGAAAGCCGCAAGCATGAAGGGCCGATGTGGCGTGTCGCCTTCGCCGATGCCGACAACACCACCCTCTATATCTCCGCCGAGACGGGTCGTGTTCTGGAACGGCGCAATGACAGTTGGCGGCTCTGGGATATCGCCTGGATGCTGCACATCATGGACTATTCAGAGCGGGAGAGTTTCAATCATCCGCTGATCATTCTGGCGGCGGTGGCGGCCCTCTGGCTGGCGGTGTCCGGCCTGTTCCTGGTTTATGACAGTTTCAGCCGCCAGGACTTCAACCTCGCCCTGTATTTCCGGCGTCTGCGGGGCCACGGGGCTGCCGTGACCCTGCGGACCGATGCCGGTGCGACCCGGGCCCTGTCCCTGCCGGAGGGGACAAGCTATTTCGATGCCCTGGCGGGGGTGGGCGTGCGGCTGCCCTCCAACTGTGGCGGTGGGGGAAGCTGTGGCCTGTGTCGGGTGACGCTGGGCAAGGATGCCGCCGTCAGCGATGCCGACCGACAGCATCTGTCCCGGCAACAACTGGACAAGGGCGCGCGTCTGGCCTGCCGTCATGTGGTGGCGGCAGGGGCAGTGGTAACCGTGCCGGACCAGGCGCTGGACAGCCAGGGCCATGTTGCCCATGTGGTCGGGGTGCGGTATCTCAGCCCCATGATCAAGGAGGTCCGGCTGCGTATGGCCGCTGGCACCGTGCCGCCGCATCACGCCGGACAATTCATCCAGCTTGCCATTCCCGCCTATGTCATCGACCCCGACCTGTTTGAGGTGCCGGAGCAATGGCAGGCGGATTGGCAAGGACTGGGCGTGCCCGAAAGGATCAACCATCCCGGCGGTGTGCGCCGTTCCTACTCCCTGGCGACATATCCGGGGGAGGTGACGGATGAACTGGTATTGAATGTCCGTTTCATGCCGCCGTCCGCATCCGGTGCTCCCTGTGGTGCCGGTTCCAGCTATGTCTTTGGCCTGCGTCCGGGGGACATTGTGCGCTTCTTCGGTCCCTACGGCAGTTTCGCCGCCACGGAGGGTAACAGGGAACTGGTGCTGATCGGCGGGGGCGCCGGCATGGCGCCGCTGCGTGCCATCATCCGCGATGAACTGCTGCACAAGGGCAGCGGACGGCGGATTTCCTTCTGGTACGGTGCCCGCGCCGCGCGTGACATTCTCTATCGGGACGAGTTCGAACGGCTGGGGGACGCGTACCCCAACTTCACCTGGACCGTCGCCTTGTCGGCCCCGGATAAGGCCGACGGCTGGCGTGGGCCCCGGGGGATGATCCATGAGGTGGTGCGGACCCAGCATATCAGCCGCCACCGCGACCTGAAATCCTGCGACTTCCTGATCTGCGGGCCGCCGGCCATGCTGAAGGCGACCTTGGAAATGCTGCGCAAGGCGGGCGTACCGCGCGATCGGATCGCCTATGATGATTTCGGGTGCTGAGTGCCGATGAAGATCGCTGGAGAGCGGTGGATCGATCAGGATTGGAGACCGCGGTCTGGGTAGTCTTCAACCATATGCGGGATGGTCTCGCGCCTGTTCGCCCTTGAGGGGATAATGGGCAGGATGCCGCGGATCAGCAGGTTCGGCTTGGGCCTTTCATCCGCGGTCTTCTCAGCGTATGAGCGAACAAGGTGCTGGTTCCCGGCCGGGGCGACATTTTTCTTTGCCCTGGCTGGAACCGTCAACCCTGTGCGTCGGTTTTCCATGCAGATGGCAATCGAAACCGAAACGGCATGATGGCGACGCTTCCCGGCAATCTGGTCTATGTAAGCGATGAGGAGCCGGGCATCGCCCGGCGCCGCGCCGGCAAGGGCTTCAGTTACCGCGATCCTAGTGGCGCGACGATCCGTGAAAAACCGGTGCTGGACCGTATCCGCGCCCTGGCCATCCCGCCCGCCTGGACCGGTGTCTGGATTTGCCCCGACCCGGCCGGCCATGTTCAGGCCACCGGACGCGATGGCAAGGGGCGCAAGCAGTATCTTTACCATCCCGCCTTCCGCCAGAACCGGGAGCAGGCGAAATATGGCCATGTCCTGGCCTTCGCCCGCGCTCTGCCGGAACTGCGTGCCTGCATCGACCGGGACATGGCGCGGCGCGGGTTGGTGCGGGAGAAGGTGCTGGCAACTATTGTGCATCTGTTGGAAACCACCCTGATCCGCGTGGGCAACGAGGATTACGCGCGCCGCAACCGCAGTTTCGGCCTGACCACCCTGCGCGACCGCCATGTCGCCATCGAGGGTAACCAGTTGCGCTTCCGCTTCAAGGGCAAGAGCGGGCGGGAATGGAACCTGGGCATCCGCGATCGGCGCATCGCCGCCATCGTCCGCCGTTGCCAGGATCTGCCGGGCCAGCGGCTGTTCCAATATCTGGATGCTGACGGCAAGCGACAGGCCGTCACGTCGGCGGACGTCAATGCCTATCTGCGCGCGGCCACGGGACAGGACATCACGGCCAAGGATTTCCGCACCTGGGCCGGCACGGTGCTGGCGGCATTGGCCCTGAAGGAATTCGGCGGCATCGACAGTCAGGCCCAGGCCAAACGCAATATCAGGCGGGCGATCGAACATGTGGCACGTCGGCTGGGCAATACCGTCACCATCTGCCGTAAATGTTATGTCCATCCCCAGGTGATCGAAGCCTATCTGGAAGGTGAACCCTTCCTGCCTTCGGTGAAGAGCCGGGTGGACCGGAGCTTGCGCGACGACATCGGCGCCCTGCGCCCGGAAGAGGCGGCCGTGCTGGCGCTGCTGCGCGGCCGGCTGCGTAAGGTGGCGGCGCCGGCCAACAGAGGAGCGGGAGATGCCGGGACTTCATGCCGGAACCTATGATGGTCGGGGCGGGGCCGGATTGCAGGCCATCGACCGCTCCGCCGCACATGGCTGGAGGGCCGGCGATCCCCATGGCGGCGCCCGCAACGCCTCCTTCGGTGCCTGGTCCCCGCGCCACAAGCTCCATTACCTCGTCGATGAAGGGGCCGGGACGGTGGGCGTGTTCCGGGAGGAGGGGGGCTGGTACCCGCTGGCCCATGTGTCGTCACACGGTGAGGCACCCTGCTATCTGGCCGTGAACGCCGATGAAACGCTGTTGGCCGTCGCCAATTATGGCGGCGGCAACATCGCCCTGTTCCGTCTGGACGCGGCCGGGATGCCCATCGAACCACCACAGGTGCGCGGCAATGCGGGGAGCGGTCCCGTCAAGGACCGGCAGGATGGACCGCACGCGCACTGCGCGCTGTTCAGTCCCGACCAGCGTTGGCTCTACCATATCGATTTGGGCACCGACGAGGTGCTGGCCCATGCGCTGGACCCGGTCACCGGGACGCTGGGGGAACGAAGGGTAGCCTTTCAGACGCCAGCCGGGTCCGGCCCGCGCCACCTGCTGTTCCATCCGACCCGGCCCCAAGCGCTGCTGCTTTCCGAACTTGCCAGCACCCTGACTGTGCTGGATGTGCGCGAAGGGTGCCTGTCTCCCGTGGGGATGCTTTCCACCCTTGCCCCTGATGCGAAAGGGGAGAGCCTCGCCGGGCACCTGCTGCTGAACGACGTCGGCACCCGCGTGCATGTCACCAACCGTGGCCATGACAGCATCGCAACCTTCGCCTGGGACGAGGCGGGGGCGCTCCACCTGCTCCGGCATGTGCCCAGCGGCGGTGCATCTCCCCGTTTCTGTCTGCTGATCGAAGACGGGCAGCAATTGGCAGTCGCTAACGAGGAAGGTGGGAATGTCACCTTGTTTGACATCGGCATCGACGGTGCGCCGTCCCCGTTCCATACGGCTATCCCGCTGAAGGGGGCGGCCTACCTGTTCGTCGCTTCGTGATGCTCCCGACCCCGTGGAAACGAACTCTACTTCACCTTCCATTATGGCTTCGAAGCCGTGCCATCCACACAAGGTATTACATGAGGGTTATCCGCAGGCTTGCCGCCCACCAGCCGAGGCAGTGTGGGTATCCCCAAGATTACCTTGACCCGGCCCGCCTCGGCCGGCGCCCACGGCCGTATATCGGATGTCTGACATGGCGGCTCCTTTGTCGGCGGTGTCATCCATCCGTCCTTTGCGAACAGGAAGGCAGATATCAGTCGCCACGGTCGAGCGGGAATGAGAGGTGCAGGTCCAGACCTTCCGTCAGAAAGCGGGCGTCGATACGGCCACCCAGCCGGTATTCGATCTCGCCCTTGACCAGGGCCAGGCCAAACCCGTCGCTTTCCGGTGCCACCGGTTCCGGTCCCCCTTGTTCCTGCCAATGCAGTTTGAATAATGTCTGCGACCAGGACCAGTCGACCGCCACCTCACCCGTATCCACGGACAAGGCACCATATTTGACAGCGTTGGTGACCAGTTCATGAATGACCAGTCCCAGGGACAGCCCCTGAAGGGGCGGCAACTGGATGTCGTCACCGGTAAGATTGATGCGGTCCATTCCGAACGGCTCCAACTCCTGCCGCACGATTTCCCGGACCGATATTTCCTTCCAGTTCTCGCGCGACAACATGTTGTAGGATCGGGCCATGGCGTGCAGACGACCGTTCAGCGTCGCGCCATAGGCCTGGACGGAAGTGGCGCCCTTCAGAGTCTGGCTGGCCATGCTGATGGTGACCGCCAGGACATTTTTCACCCGATGGTTCAGTTCGCCGATCAGGACGCGCTGATAGGCCTCCGCCTCGGCCAGGATGGTCACGTCCACGAAGGTGACGACCACGCCCTGAATCCGCTCCACCTCGTCGCGATACGGGATCAGGCGCACCAGATAATGATGACCCTGGCTGTCGCGCGACAACTGGTGCTCGATCATCCGGCCCGACGTGAAGACCTCGTCGATATGGGCACGTAATTGGGGATAGTCCAGCCGGGTGGAGAGGTCGGTCAGGGGGCGACCCACGTCGGATGGCAGCAGGTTGAAGAAGGAGGATGCGGCCGGCGTGAAGCTGCGTATCACCAGTTTGATGTCAAGGAACACCGTGGCGATGCGCGTGCTTTCGAACAGGTTCTTCAGGTCGGTGTTGGTACGGTCCAGTTCCTCGATTTTCAGGACCAGTTCCGTGTTGATGGTGTTCAGTTCCTCGTTGAGTGATTGCATCTCCTCCTTGGAGGCTTCCATCTCCTCGTTGGCGGATTGCGCCTCCTCGTTCACGGACATCAACTCTTCATTGGAGGATTTCAGTTCTTCCAGCGCGGTCTCATATTCCTCCACGGTCGATTGCAGGCGCTCGCGCGTGTCACGAAGTTCCCGCTCCAGATCCTCCAGGCCAGCGCCGTCGGTATGACGAAGCCGGTAGGCCTCCAGCCTGGGCTGAGATGGGCCCACCGGTTCGAACAGGACGAGGAACAGGGGCTCGGCCTCGCCGCGGCCGGCCATGGGCTCAACGGTCAGGGTGAGCAGTTGGATCCGGTCATCCTCCTCTTCCATGGCGACCGCCTGGCGGATGATCGTGCGGCGCCCCTCAACGGCTTCCCGTAGTGCGCTGCGCAGTTCCAGACGCAGGCTGCCGCGCGCCATCGCGAACAATTGCCGGCTGGGCATGCCGGGCGGCGGTTCCAGATAGCGGCCGGTGCGGGCGGAGAAATAGACGATGTCGCCCTCGGCATTGACGACGACATGCGCCGGAGCGAACCGCTCCAGCACCTGCGTCTCCACCGCCTGGCGCAAGGTGGAGGAGATGGTGCGCCTGACGCGCTGGTCATTGTTGCTGAGATATCCCGTCGCCGACGACGCGCTCAGATGCATTGGCGGCCGGGCGGGAACGGAATGTTCGCGTGCCTTGAAGATACGGTGCTTCTTATCGACGGGCACGAACAGGTCGCCATGCGGGCCCACGCTTTCCGACGTGCCCAGGAACAGGAAGCCGCCCGGTTTCAGTGAATAGTGAAAGGTGGGGATGACCTGCTTTTGCACATCCGGCCCGAAATAGATCAGGAGATTGCGGCAGGAGACCATGTCCATGCGGGAAAAGGGCGGGTCGCGAATGACGCTGTGAGCGGAGAAGATGCAGAGGTCTCGCACCGACTTGGCGAGGACGAAGCTGCTGCCGTCATTGGTGAAGAAACGCTTGCGCCGTTCCGTCGATATACCCGCCAGCAAAGGTTCCGGGTAGCGCGCGGTTCGCGCCACGCTCAGGGCGTCGTCGTCGATGTCGGTGGCGAATATCTGGACGCGCGGGGCTGATGTCATCCTGTCCAGATGTTCGCGCATCAGCATGCCGATGGAGAACACCTCTTCGCCCGTGGCGCAGCCGGGCACCCAGATGCGGATCGTGTCATGGGCGTCGCGGCCCGCGAACAGTTGCGGGATGATCGTGTCTTCCAGCATCCGGAAGGCTTCGGGGTCACGGAAGAAATTGGTGACGTTGATCATAAGGTCGCGGAACAGGGCCCCCACCTCGTCGGAACTCGCCCTGAGCAGTTCCAGATAGGCTTCGATGGAAAGCTTCTGCGTCAATTGCATGCGCCGCCGGACGCGGCGCAGGAAGGTCTTCACCTTATAGCCGGAAAAATCATGGCCGGAATGGCTGCGCAGGATGGCATAAATCTCGTCCTGCAGGCGGCGAAGGCCCTGCTCCGCCGCCCGGTCATCGTCATCCTCCAACGCGTCCAGCAGGTGGAAGCTGCGCCCGAATTCCACCAGTTTGGCACCCATCTCCGCCGCAGGCACGGCGACATCGACGATGCCCGTGCCGATGGCGCTCTGCGGCATGTCGGGATGTTGCGGCCCCCAATCATCCGGCGTCTGCGCCATGGTCAGGCCGCCATGTTCCTTGATGACCTTGACACCCAGGGTCCCGTCGGAATCTCCGCCGGACAGGACGATGCCGACGGTGTATTCGCCATGATCCTCGGCCAATGCCGCGAAGAAGATGTCGATGGGGTTGCGCTCGCGCTTGGGATTGCCGGGCTGGAGCAGCTTCAATCTGCGATCGGCCACCTTCAGGATGACGCCGGGGGGCATCACATGGACGGTGTCGGGCCGGATTTCCATACCGTCCTCGGCGACGATGACCGGTATGTCGGTATACCGTCCCACCACCTTGTGCAGCATGCTGTCCCGGTCGGGGCTGAGATGTGTGACGATAACGAAGGCCATACCGCAATTGGCCGGAATACCCCGAAAAAGCCCCTCCATTGCGCTGACGCCGCCCGCGGAAGCACCGATGCCGACGATGGGGAAATTCGGCGCTTTCGTCATTGCACCCTGCTGTGGTTTGCGGCCAGTGGGGCCGGGAAACGGCACCGCAGACTACGTGGAAACTTTCCGGAATCCCAGTGCGTACAGGTTATAGTCGGGGGCATACTACTGATACTCCCAAAAGATATGGCTGCCCCGCATCGATATTGTTCAATCGGGAGACGAGGTGTCGGAGGCGCGGGTTTCCTCTCGCCGTCATTGCCGGATGGAAACGGCCGGGTGACCGATGAGGAAGCGGCCGCGCTTTTCCAGGCTTCAGGCCCGTCACCGGTTAGGGGGGAACTTCATCCACTTGAATCCGTTGGCCTTGAAAGGATCGGGGATGAGGAGCGGGGCCATGACCAGCGGATTTCTGACCGCGCATATGACATCGCACATCGTGGCGATGAACCTGCTGGCCCCGGCATTGGTCCTGGCGGCCCAGCGTTTCCTGCCCGTGACCGGTGCCCCCTTATGGTTGCCGGCCGCGACCTTCTGTCAGATGACACTGCTCTGGGGCTGGCACATGCCAGTGGTGCTGGAGCAGGCGATGCACAGCCCGATGCTGATGGCGCTGATGCATCTGTCGCTTTTCGTTGTCGCCTGCTGGTTCTGGACGGGCATCGTTGCCGCCATGCGGCAGGGCGAGTGGCAGCCGCTGCCGGCCTTGCTGATCACCGGCAAGCTGTTCTGCTTGCTGGGTGTGCTGCTGGTCTTCGCGCCGCGCCCGATCTACGCCATGGCGGGTCCTGTTGATCCGATGCTGCTGGTGGATCAGCAATTTGCCGGTCTGCTGATGCTGACGGCCTGTCCGCTGGTCTATGTCTCCGTTGCCATCATCACCGCCCGCCGCTGGCTGCGGCGCGTCGACAGTACCGCTTGGCGCCCCGCCAGGAATGGTGGGGACGCCGGCTAGATGTTGACCAGGCGTCGTCCCCTCCATCACGGCATGGCTCTGACTGTACTGGGTGCCGTGCTTGCCGGACTGCTGGTGGTGCTGGCCGGCATCTACAATGTCGGCGCCTCTTCCCAGCATTTCGCCTTCACCGACCGCCTGCTGAAACTGGTATTGAACCGGTCCATCGCCACCTACAGCCTGGGGATCAAGCCTGTGTCGCTGGATCGCCCGGGCATGGTGGAACTGGGCGCCCGGCATTTCGCTGCGGGGTGCCAGCCCTGCCATGCTGGGCCTGGCAAGACACAAAATCCCATCGCAGCCGGCATGTATCCGGCAGCCCCGGCCCTGAGCGATAATGTCGGGCGCTGGGACAATGCCGAACTTTTCTGGATCGTGCGCCACGGACTGAAATTCACCGGCATGCCGCAATGGCCGGGCGAGGGGCGCGATGACGAGGTCTGGCCCGTCGTCGCCTTCATGCGCCAGTTGCCCGACATGCCGGTGGAGCGGTACGAGGCGCTGACCGGGAGGGAGGGCGACGGCTTCTCCTTTGCGGGCGGGGCGGCGACGCTGGCGCTATGTGCCAATTGCCATGGCGATGCAGGCCGGCCGCCCGTGTCCGACTTGGCGCCACCGCTCCAAGGCCAGAACCGCGACTATCTGGTCCGTGCCATGGCGGAATATGCCGCCGACCAACGGCAGAGCGGCATGATGGAGCCGGTTTCCGTTGCCCTTTCGCCGGAAACCATTCGGGAACTGGCGGATGCTTATGCCCGCATGCCGACAATCACGGCATCCCCGCCCGTTCGGGGTCAGGCGGCGGCGGGGGAGGTGATCGCCAGACGGGGGCTGCGCGAGCAGAATGTCGGGGCCTGCCTGTCCTGCCATGATGGCGGCCGATCCGCGCAGTTTCCGCGCCTGGATGGCATGTCCCAGCCCTATATGGCGCAGCAATTGCGCCTGTTCCGCGACAAGGTGCGGGGCGGCACGCCGCATGCGGAGATGATGCGGGCGGTGGCCGCCCGCCTGACCGACCGGCAGATTGATGATGTGACGGCCTGGCTGGCGGGACGATCCGCATCCGGTGCAGAAGGTGCGCCATGAGAAGGTGCTGGGCATTCCTTCTTCTGCCGCTGGCGGGATGCGGTGGCGTCCAGTCGGCCCTGTCGCCGACGGGGGCGGAGGCGCGGGAGATCGGTCTATTGTTCTGGACCTCGGCCGGACTGGCGATCTTCGTGACGCTGCTGGTTGCGGTTTTATTACTGCTGTCGCTGTACGGACCGGCACCGGTCCGCCAGCGCCTCGCCTCGCAACGCGTGATCGTGGCCGGCGGCATCATCTTTCCCACCGTGGCGCTCAGTTTGCTGCTGTTCTATGGGCTGGTGGTCATGCAGGGCGGCATCTCGCGATCCGCCGGGGCGGAGGGTCCGACCATCACTATAATCGGCAAGCAATGGTGGTGGCATGTGATCTATGAACTGCCGGACGGCAGCCGCATCACCAGCGCCAATGAACTGCGCCTTCCCGTGGGCCGCCGCGTGGCCTTGCTGCTGGAGACCGATGACGTCATCCACAGCTTCTGGGCGCCGCAACTGGGCGGCAAGCTGGACATGATCCCCGGCCGCAGCAATGTCCTGACCATCCAGGCCGACCGCGCCGGCATCAGCCGGGCGCAATGCGCCGAATATTGCGGTGGGGCGCATGCGCTGATGTCCATGCATGTCGTGGCCATGGAGGCGGCCGATTATGATGCCTGGCTGGCGGCCGAAGCCGCACCGGCCGCGCCGACACGCGGGTCGCAGGCGCAGGAAGGGCGGCGGCTGTTCTTCGAGAATGGCTGCGACGCCTGCCACACCGTGCGCGGCACCGATGCCGTCGGGCTGGCCGGGCCGGACCTGACCCATGTCGGCAGCCGCCATTCCCTGGCCGCCGCGACCCTGCCCAATGACCGCGCGGCCCTGGCTAGCTGGCTGATCGACAACCAGCACATCAAGCCCGGCAATTTCATGCCGGAATACAAGATGCTGGACCCGCCATCGCTGGCCGCTTTGGCAACCTATCTGGACGGGCTGGAGTAGATGATGACCGACACCGCCTTGCCCAATGAAGGCAACCGCCCGGAAAGCGAGGTGGCGGAACTGCGCCGCATCTGGGCACGCCCGCGCGGCTGGCGGATCATCTCCGACGTCAACAATACGACGGTCGGCATGTTCTATATGGGCACCGCGCTCATGTTCTTTATCCTGGCGGGGGTTCTGGCGCTGGTGATCCGGGCTCAACTGGCGATGCCGGGCAACGATCTGGTCAGCCAGGACCTGTTCAACCAGCTTTTCACCATGCATGGCACGACCATGATGTTCCTGTTCGCCGTGCCGGCGATGGAGGCGCTGGGTGTGCTGCTGCTGCCGCAGATGCTGGCGGCCCGCGATCTGCCGTTTCCGCGCCTGGGGGCGTTCGCGGTCTGGGCCTATGTCATCGGCGGTACGGTGTTCTTTTCCACCATCCTCTACGATCTGGCGCCGGATGGCGGCTGGTTCATGTACACGCCACTGACGCTGATAGAGTTCTCCCCTGGCGACAACGCCGATTTTTGGCTGCTGGGCATCGGCTTCATTGAGATATCGGCCATCGCCGGCGCCATCGAGATCATCGTCGGCGTGCTGAAGACAAGGCCCCCCGGCATGTCGCTGGCCCGGATGCCCATCTTCGCCTGGGCCATGTTGATCTTCGCTGCGATGATCGTCTTCGCCTTTCCGGCCGTGATCCTGGCCACCATGCTGCTGGAGATCGACCGGGCCTTCGGCTGGCCGTTCTTCACCGCCAGGATGGGGGGCGACCCGCTGCTGTGGCAACACCTGTTCTGGTTCTTCGGCCATCCGGAGGTCTATATCATCTTCCTGCCGGCCGCCGGCCTGGTCTCCATGATCGTGTCGACCATGGCGCGCCGGCCGCTTGTCGGACATGATCTGATCGTCGTGGCGCTGATCGGCACGGGCTTCTTCTCCTTCGGGCTCTGGGTCCATCACATGTTCACGACGGGTATTCCGTCGCTGAGCCTGGCCTTCTTCTCCGCCGCCAGCATGGCCGTGGCCATTCCGTCTGGTATCCAGGTGTTCTCCTGGATTGCCACCATCGCTGCCGCCAAGGGACGGCTGCGCATCAACACCCCGTCGCTGTTCGTGCTGGGTGCCATCTTCATCTTCACCATGGGCGGGGTGACGGGGGTGATGGTGGCGCTGGTGCCGGTGGATTTCCAGGTTCACGACACCTATTTCGTCGTGGCCCACCTGCATTACGTGCTGATGGGCGGCATGGTCTTCCCGCTGTTCGCCACCTTCTATTTCTGGGCGCCGATGGTCAGCCGCAACCAGTTGTCGGAGCGGCTGGGCAGGTGGGTGTTCTGGTTGATGTTCGCCGGCTTCCATATCGCTTTCCTGCCCATGCACCTGACCGGCTTGCGTGGGATGCCACGGCGGGTCTGGACCTACAGCGACGATGTCGGCTGGAACTGGCTGAATCTGGTCTCTACCGTGGGTGCCTTCATCCTGGCGGCCGGCGTCCTGTTGTTCATCGTCGATCTGGCGCGCCGCTTCCGGCCGATGCTGGCTGGCGGCGGAGCGGGGAATGACAATCCCTGGGGCGCACCCACGTTGGAGTGGCTGCCCAACGATGTCTACACCACGCGCAGCATTCCCCTGGTCACCAGCCGCGAACCATTGTGGGATCAGCCAGACCTGGCGCGGGAGGTGCAGGAAGGCCGCCATTTTCTGCCCAACAGCGCCACGGGGGAGCGCGAGACCCTGGTCACCAGTCCGGTGGAGGGAAAGCCCCAGTACATTATCCGCATGCCTGGCCCCGGTTACGCCCATGTCGTGGCGGCGGCAGGCACGGCGGGGTTCTTCCTGCTGCTGACGGTAAAGCTGGTGGTGCCGGCCGCCATCTGCGGGGTGATGGCAATCATCGGCTGTCTGGTCTGGACCTGGGGCCTGGACAAGCAGGGCGACAAGGGGCTGGTGGAGATTGGGGCGGGGTTGAAGGTGCCCAGCTATATGAGCGGCCCTGCCTCTCACACCTGGTGGGCCATGGTGGTGCTGATGCTGGTCGCCGGATCGCTCTACCTCGCCTATGTCTTCTCTTACCTCTATCTCTGGGTTGTGTCGCCGGAGGTCTGGCCGCCGCATGCGGTTGCCCCACCATCAGGGGAATGGACGCTGTCTGTCGCCGGGTTGGCCCTGGCATCGGCCGGATTGACATGGTGGGCTGGCCGCCTGCTGCCACCGTCGGGGCAGCGGTCGGGTCTGGTGGTCGTGGTGCTGGGGCTGGCGGCCTTGGCGCTGATGGCATCCTTCGGGCTGAACATCCAGGCGCAGTGGCAGACCGGCCTGCGCCCCACCGACAGCGCCTATGGTGCATTGGTCTTTATGGCCTCGGTGCTGGATGGGCAGGTGGTCATCGCGCAACTGATCCTGTTCGGCGTCGCCATGGCGCGGATGCTGTGCGGCCGCCTGGACCGCGTGCGGCGGGTGGGATACGAGAATTGCACCTTGCTCTGCTATTACACGGTTGGGCAGATGCTGCTGGGCCTGTTGCTGGTCCATGGTTTTCCACGGGTGGCGGGGTGATGAAAGATCATCCGCCCTCCATCACCCGTACGCTGCTGTTCCTGCTTTGGGGACCGATCGTCTGGGGCGTGCAGTTCACGCTCTCCTATGGGGGCCACACCCTGCTCTGCGCCCAGGGTGCGTCGCCTGTCGCTTCCCAATGGGGGTTGGCGGGGCTGGCTCTGCTGGCGCTGATCGCCATTGCGCCCGTGGCGTTCCGGAGCGGGGCCGTCGCCGCCCGGCTGGGGGTGCTGCCGACGGGCGGGGAGGGGGGCTTCGTGGTTCTCGTCGCCCGTCTTGCCGCCATCCTGTCGCTGATCGCCGTGCCCTGGACGGCGGCGGGTGCCCTGATGCTGCAGGCCTGCATTCAGGGTCGATAGGTCGATAAAGGGGGAACGAACCGCCCCTCTGGTTGTTGGCTCTGTGACCTCCTTCGTCATCCGCCCAACCCCAACCGGATCGATCTGAAAGGATCACGCCCATGTCCCGTCTGGAGCCCCCGCCCAGCCGCCGTGATTTCCTCATCCGTTCGGCGGCCCTGGCACCCGCTGCTGCCCTGGGTGCCGGAATGGCGCACGCCCAGGAAACCGCCAAGC
>NZ_JAGOGJ010000230.1 GCF_017996735.1 Niveispirillum sp. | reverse complement strand
ATTCTGATGGCCGCCTGGAAGCTGGCCCCGGCGCTGGCCGCCGGCAATTGCGTGGTGCTGAAGCCCGCCGAACAGACGCCGATGTCGATCATGGTGCTGATGGATGTCATCGGCGACCTGATCCCGCCCGGCGTGCTGAACGTCGTCAACGGCTTCGGGATCGAGGCGGGCAAGCCGCTGGCCACCAACAAGCGCATCTCCAAGATCGCGTTCACGGGTGAGACCACGACCGGCCGCCTGATCATGCAGTACGCGTCGGAGAACCTGATCCCCGTCACGCTGGAACTGGGCGGCAAGTCGCCCAACATCTTCTTCGCCGACGTGATGGCGGAGGATGACGATTTCCTGGACAAGGCGCTGGAAGGCTTCGCCATGTTCGGCCTGAACCAGGGCGAGGTCTGCACCTGCCCGTCCCGCGCCCTGGTCGATGAACGTATCTATGACCGGTTCATGGAAAAGGCCGTCGCCCGCGTCCAGAAGATCAAGCAGGGCAGCCCGCTGGATGCCAGCACCATGATCGGCGCCCAGGCGTCGAACGATCAGCTGGAAAAGATCCTGTCCTATATCGATATCGGCCGGGGCGAGGGCGCCAAGGTCCTGACCGGTGGCGGCCGCGCCGATCTGGGTGGTGATCTGTCGGGCGGTTATTACGTCACGCCGACCGTTCTGGAAGGCCACAACAAGATGCGGGTGTTCCAGGAGGAAATCTTCGGCCCCGTCCTGGCCGTCACCAAGTTCCGGGGCGAGGAAGAAGCGCTCGCCATCGCCAATGATACCCTGTACGGCCTGGGTGCCGGTGTCTGGACCCGTGACGGCAGCCGCGCCTATCGCTTCGGCCGCAATATCCAGGCCGGCCGCGTCTGGACCAACTGCTACCACCTCTATCCGGCCCATGCGGCCTTCGGCGGCTACAAGCAGTCGGGCATCGGGCGCGAAACGCACAAGATGATGCTGGACCATTACCAGCAGACCAAGAACCTGCTGGTCAGCTACAGCCCCAAGGCCCTTGGGTTCTTCTGAGCAGCGAACGCCTGTCCTCCCGTATGAGGCAACCTGGCAGCGGGTGACGTCGAAAGGCGTCACCCGCCTTCTTTGTTTCAAGCCGAAAGGAGCGCCCATGATCCCCCGCGTCCTGTCCACGCCAACGGCCGACGCCCTGATCGACCGGCTGCGCGCCATGCACGGCCCGGTGATGTTCCACCAATCGGGGGGGTGCTGCGACGGGTCCGCACCCATGTGCTACCCGGCCGGAGAGTTCAAGGTCGGCAGCCGCGACGTCTATCTGGGCGAGATCCATGGCGCGCGCGTCTTCATCGGGGCGGCCCAGTTCGAATATTGGGAACATACCCAACTGATCATCGATGCCGTGCCCGGCCGGGGGGCCGGTTTCTCGCTGGAGGGGCCCGAAGGCATGCGGTTCCTGACCCGATCGCGGGTCTTCACGGACGATGAGGCGGCAGAACTACAGGCGGCGGGGCCGGTTCTGCGCGGGGATGAGGTGTAGAAAGGCGGCGTCATCACGGCCGTGCAACCCTGTATCCCACCCGCTTTTTCTTGCGGTGATGAATGATTTCGTGAATTCAGGCGCGGAACCCAGATCGAACCCCAGACATTGGTTCCGCAACCCATGAAACACTCTTTTTCCCTTTACGCCCGTATTCTGTCCGCGACGACCGCCCTTCTGGCCCTGTCGCTTCCCGCAGCAGCGGAAACGGCCCCCGGCGCCACCAGCCTTGACGAGATTGTCGTCACCGCCACCCGCCGCGCCACCCAAATCCGCGATGTCCCGGCCAGCGTGTCCCGCGTGGACCGTGATGATTTCGAGCCGAAAGCCACCCGTTTCATCGGGGAGGAGTTGCGCGGTCTGCCCGGCCTGATGGTCAAGACCAACGACCAGGGCACCTATACCGACATCACCATCCGGGGCGTGCCCAACCGCGTGCATAACGATACAATCACCGTGCTGATGGATGGTGTGCCGTTCGTCACCGGCGATGATGAGGTCGACCTGGAACAACTGCCCTTTGGCGTGGTTGGTCAGGTCGATGTCGTGCGTGGCCCCACCAGCGCCCTTTACGGTCGCGGCGCCATCGCCGGCACCATCAATTACATCACCCGCGAGGTGACGGACGAGCCGCTGAACCAGGCACAGGCGGGCGTTGGCTCCCACAACTGGTGGAATGCCGCCGCCATGGTGCAGCGGGCCACGGGCGATGTCGGCGCCATCCTGATCTCTGCCCAGGCGCAAGGGTCGGATGGCTGGCGTGACCGCACTGACCGGAAGGAACAGACCCTGTTCGTGAAACAGCGGTTGGACCTGACCGATGCGACCGTCCTGAACCTGACCGGCACCTATGTGAATACCGAACAGGGGCTGGCCGGGGAGTTGCCCACCGATGCCAATGGCATTCCCATCGCCCTGCCCGGCGGGCGCAAGGGCAACTGGAACCAGGATGGCGCCGGTTTCGACAAGCGCATGTGGACAGGCACGGCGGTCCTGACCAGCGACGTGACGGACAGCGTTAACACCACCACCCGCCTGCATGCCCGCCACGCCAACACGGCCGGCCGTCAAGGCTTTTTCAATCCCTATGACCCCGCCAGCGGCACCGTGAATTTCACCGGCTTCCGCGTGGATGGCAGCACCGACACCTATTTTGCCGAACAGCAGGTGGATGCGCGGCTGGACAATACCTGGCGCATTCTGGCCGGTCTGTCGGCGGAGCAGGTGGAGGCCCACCATGTCGAGACCTGGACCGGGGAGTTCGATTTCGGCCCCCGCTTCTATACCCAGCGGCGCAACGCCCTGACAGGCGCGCATGTCGATGCCGATCTGTGGCAGTCGGATTACCTGCTGAACGCCCAGGCCCGCAACCGCACCCAGGCGGCCTTTGCCCAGGTCGATGGCGATTGGGGGAATGTGGCGGCCAGCGTCGGGGCGCGGCTGGACCGGTTCCAGCGCAAGGTGCATTACGGTCCCTCGGGCAGCGGCTATGGCCCCGACCCGGAGGTGACCGTGAAGGACAGCGACAGCCATATCAGCCCCAAGGCGTCGCTGCGCTGGCGGGTCAATGATCTGGTCACCGCCTATGCCGCGTTCGGGGAGGGGTTCAGCCCCGGATTCGGCCCCATCTGGTCCTTCCGCAATCGCAACAAGGACCTGAACCCGGAAATCGCCCGCAATATCGAGGCGGGATTGAAGGGACAGACGGCGGATGGGCGCTTCACGGCCAGCGTGACCGCCTATCAGCTTCGCCGGTCGGATCTGTTGCAGCTTCTGCCCGTCGGTGGCTCCGCCCGCACCATCAATAATGGCCGGCAGCGGTCACGCGGGGTGGAGGTGGAGGCCAATGCCGACCTGGGCAATGGAACCGCGCTGAACCTGACCTATGGGTTCACAGAGGCCATCTGGACCGAAAACGCCTTTCTGGAACCCGACACCAACCGGCCGTTCGACTTCACCGGCAAGGATGTGGCGGGCGTGCCACGCCATGCCGGGCGGGTGGAGATCGTGCAGGCGGTGGAAGCGGCAGCCCTGACCCTGCGCGGCTGGGCGGATATTTCCGGCGACTATGCCTATGACGGGACCAACAGCCGCAAGGCCGGCGGCTATATGCTGGCCAATGCCGCCATCACCTGGGCGGCGCTGGACGCGCTGGACCTGACGCTGACGGGGCGCAACCTGTTCGACCGAAAGGTGAACAGTGTGGTGGCCAACAATGACGGTCCCTTCGCCTATTTCCCGCAGCCGCCGCGGGAATGGGTGCTGACCGGCACCGTCCGGTTCTGATGACAAGCAGGGACCGGGATCGACCGGTCCCTGCCATTCTATTTCATTTCCGTTTCGATGCTGACACCGGTGACATTTTGTAACACGATCACTCTAGGAAACCGGTGTCATGTGTGATTTACTCGGGGCTTGAGAGGTGGCCGACAGAGCCGCCATGGAGCGAAGCCCGGAGACGTTCGAATGACCATCGCCGCTTTTAAGCGTGCCCTGATCTGCGCCTGCCTGCCGCTGATGCTGGCCCTGCCCGGCCATGCCCAGACCGCCGCCAGCCCCACCGCGCAGGAAGCCGTGCAGGCCCCCAGCCGCGACGAAATCCTGGTCACCATGAAACGGGCGGCACGGTTCATGATCGAGGAGGCGGCCGTCAATGGCGGCTATGTCTGGCAATATCTGCCCGACTTCTCCCGCCGCTGGGGCGAGTTGGAAGCCAACAAGACCATGATCTGGGTGCAGCCGCCGGGCACGGCCACCGTGGGGCACCTGTTCCTGGACGCGTACCACGCCACGGGCGACGCCTGGTACCTGGATGCCGCCATGAAGACGGCAGACGCGCTGATCAAGGGGCAGTTGGACAGCGGTGGCTGGAACTATGTCATTGACACTGCTGGTGAAGAGTCACTGAAGCGCTGGTACGACACCTATGGCAAGAACGCCTGGCGCATGGAGGAATTCCACCATTATTACGGCAACGGCACCTTCGACGATGCCGGCACGGCCGAGGCCACACAGTTGCTGCTGCGCCTGTACCTGGAGAAGAAGGACAAGGGCCTCAAGAAGGCGCTCGACAAGGCGCTGGGCTTCATCCTGAACGCACAGTACCCCAATGGCGGCTGGCCGCAGCGTTTCCCGCTGGTCAAGGATGGCGGCCTGCACGGCAAGCCGGACTATACCGGCTACATCACCTTCAATGACGATGTGTCGGGGGAAAATCTGGAAGTGCTGATCTTCGCCTATCAGGTGCTGGGCGACAAAAAGCTGGTCGATCCCATCCGGCGCGGCATGGACATTTTCATCGCCACCCAGCAGCCGCAGCCGCAGCCCGCCTGGGGCCTGCAGCACCGGACCACGGACCTGAAGCCGGCCGGAGCGCGCACCTATGAGCCCGAAGCCTTCGCCACCCATACGACGGCCAACAATATCAAGCAGTTGCTGAGTTTTTACCGCCTGACCGGCGATGTAAAATATCTGGCGCGCGTGCCCGAGGCGCTGGATTGGCTGGACAAGGTGCAATCGCCGCCCAACCTGCGCAGCCAGGGCCGCACCCACCCGACCTTCCTGGAGATCGGGACGGACAAGCCGCTATACCTGCATCGTCGCGGGTCGAACGTGGTGAATGGTGAATATTACACCAGCGACAGCCCGGTCGAGGTGATCGCCCATTACGGGTCGTTCCGGTCCATCGATACCGCCGCCCTGCGCGCCGAATATCAGAAGCTGGCCGCCACGACGGGGGAAGCGGTTTCCAAGGGTTCCCCCTTGCTGGCCAAACCCGGCACCTATGCCCTGCCCCGCTATTTCACGCTGCGCGATGTCGATGTGTTCGACATGATGAAGAAGGACCAGAAGGAAAAGGTGGCGGGCGGGGACAAGCTGGCCGATCTGGTCCGGGGCCTGAACCCGCGCGGCTATTGGCCGGTGAAGCTGACGGCCGTGTCGAACCCCTATATCGGCGATGGCCCCGCCACGCCCACGGGCGGTGAATACCGGGCGACCCGCGTGGGCGACCTTTACGACACTTCCCCCTACATTGCCGATGATCCGGTGGAGGGCATTTCCACGGCGGCCTTCGTCAAGAATATGGGCGAGTTGATCAAGGCGCTGGGACAGTGAGGGAACGCCTCAGATATCCAGATCCACCTGATGGCTGTCCGGGGTGACGGCCATCAGGGCATGGATATAATTGGAAATCTTGGTGGCCCGTCGCTGTGCAGGCCCAGCAGGACCTGCA
>NZ_JAGOGJ010000102.1 GCF_017996735.1 Niveispirillum sp. | reverse complement strand
GCTTTGTCGCCATTGCCAAGGGTGATATCCCGGCCCGCCACTGGTTCCGCCTGGGCCGCACGGTGGTGCCGGCCAACCAGGGTGCGGCGCTGGTTTCCTGGTCCGGGTCGATGTTCGAATATCTGATGCCGGCCCTGGTGATGCGGGCGCCGGGCGGAAGCCTGCTGGAACAGACCAGCCGGCTGATCGTCCACCGTCAGATCACCTATGCCGCCGGGCTGGGCGTGCCGTGGGGCATGTCGGAATCCGCCTATAATGCCCGCGACCTGGACCTGACCTATCAATATTCGAATTTCGGTGTCCCCGGTTTGGGCCTGAAACGTGGTCTGGCAGCGGAAACCGTGATCGCGCCCTATGCCACGATGCTGGCCGCCATGGTCGATCCATCCGCCGCAGCCGCCAATCTGCACCGGCTGCTGATGATGGGCGCCCGGGGGCGTTACGGGTATTTCGAGGCCCTGGACTTCACGCCCGCGCGCCTGCCCAAGGGACAGAGCGTGGCTCTTGTCCAGGCCTATATGGCGCATCACCAGGGAATGGCGATCGTCGCCATCGCCAATACCCTGCTGAACGGCATCATCCGGGCCCGGTTCCATGGCGAACCGATGGTGCGGGCCACCGAATTGCTGTTGCAGGAACGTATGCCGGTTGATGTGCCGATCATCCATCACTGGGCGGCCGGGGCGGATGCGCGCATCACAGGCCCCAGCAGCGAACCCTTGAGCGACCGGCATTTCACCCATCCGCATCAGGCCAACCCGGCCACCCTGCTGCTGTCCAACGGCCGGATGACGACGATGCTGACGGCGGCCGGGGCGGGCCAGACCCGGCGGGGCGCCATCGCCCTGACCCGCTGGCGCGAAGACCCGACCTGTGACAGCCACGGTCCCGGCATCTTCATTCGCGACCAGGATGACGGCGAGGTCTGGTCCGCGACCTATCACCCCTGCGGCATCGATCCCGACCGCTATGACGTCACCTTTCATGAGGATCGGGCGGAGTTCATCCGCCATGACGGCACCGTGACCACGGGGCTGGATATCCTGATCTCGGCCGAGGATGACGCGGAGGTGCGCCGGGTCACCCTCACCAATGACGGTCCCCAGACCCGGCATCTGGATGTCACCTCCTATCTGGAACTGGCGCTGTGCCCGCAGGCGGCCGATGTCGCCCATCCGGCCTTCGCCAAGCTGTTCGTGCAGACCGAATATCTGCCCGGCTGCGACGCGCTGATCGCCACGCGCCGCCGGCGCACCCCGGAGGAGGCTGAAATCTGGGTGGGCCATATGCTGGTGGTGGAGGGCGATGGCGCCGGCGAGAGCAGTTTTGAGACCGACCGCGCCCGTTTCCTGGGCCGGGGCCGAACCTTCCGTGACGCCGTTGCCATGGAGCCGGCGCATGTCCTGTCGGGCAGTACCGGTACCGTGCTGGACCCGGTCTTTGCCCTGCGCCATGCCATCCGGCTGGCACCGCAGGACACGGCGCGGCTGGCCTTCTGGACCCTGGCGGCCGACAGCCGCGCTGCCCTGCTGGACATGATCGACCGGCACCGGGACGTCACCGCCTATGCCCGCGCCGCCACCCTGGCCTGGACGCAGGCGCAGGTGCAGCGTCATCATCTGGGGATAAGGGCCGGCACCGCAGCCCTGTTCCAGCAACTGGCCGGGCATCTGGTCCATGCCACCCCGGCCCTGCGGCCACCTTCCGCCATCATCCAGAACGGTCTGGCCCCGCAATCCGATCTGTGGGCGCTGGGCATTTCCGGGGATCTGCCGATCCTGCTGTTGCGCGTCGCGGACAGCGATGATCTGGCCGTGGTGCGGGAGGGCCTGCTGGCCTTCGATTACTGGCGGATGAAGCGGTTCCCGGTCGATCTGGTCATCCTGAACGATCATCCCTCCTCCTACCTGCAGGAATTGCAGACGGCGCTGGAAACGCTGGTCCGGGTGAACCGCCCGCGTCAGCCGGCGGGACATGATGCGACACCCGGCAGTGTGCATCTGCTGCGTGCCGATCTGATCACCCCGCAGGCCCATGCCCTGTTGAACGCGGCGGCGCGGGTGGTGCTGGTCGCACGCAGGGGCGGCCTGTTCGACCAGTTGCAGCGGATCGGCGCGGACGCCCCGCCGCCGATCCCCGCCCCCCGGCGTCGGGCGGCGGCGGCCTTGCCGGCACAGGCGGAACATGACCTGGAGTTTTTCAACGGGATCGGCGGCTTTGCCCGGAACGCGAGCGAGTATGTCATCATCCAGGGGCCGGATCAGGTGACGCCCGCCCCCTGGATCAATGTCATCGCCAACCCGGATTTCGGGTTTCAGGTGTCGGCGGATGGCAATGGCTTCTGCTGGGCCGGCAACAGCCGGGAGAACCAGTTGACGCCCTGGTCCAACGATCCCGTCAGCGACCCGCCCGGCGACGCCTTCTATCTGCGGGACGAAGAGAATGGTGTGCTCTGGTCGCCGACCCCCAGCCCCATCCGCGACCCGGCCGCCCGCTATACCGCCCGCCATGGCTGGGGCTACAGCCGGTTCAGCCATCGCGCCAACGGCATTTCCAGTGATCTGCTGCTCTATGTGCCTATCGACGCGCCGGTACGCATCGCCCGGCTGACGTTGCACAACACCACGCACCGCCCCCGGTCCCTGACGGCGACGGCCTATGTGGAATGGGTGCTGGGTCCGTCACGCGACGGCACCCGCGCCTTTGTGACCACCGCCATCGATGCCGCCACGGGCGCCCTGTTCGCCCGCAATCCCTGGAACCGCGATGTCGGCGGACATGTCGCCTTTGCCGACTGGTGCGGCCGGCAAACGGACTGGACCGGCGACCGGCGTGAATTTATCGGGCGCAACGGCACGCTGGCCCAGCCGCTGGCGCTGACCGGCACGGGTCCCCTGTCCAAGCGGGTGGGGGCGGGCCTTGATCCCTGCGGCGTCCTGCGGACCCGGATCGATCTGCCGCCCGACGGGCGGATGGAAATCGTGTTCCTGCTGGGTCAGGCGGATAATGCCGATGCCGCCCGCGCCCTGGTCACCCGATACCGGGAGGCCGATCTGGATGCCGTCATGGGAGCGGTCAGTCAGCAATGGCGGCAGATCCTGGGCAAGGTGCAGGTCACCACGCCCGACCGGTCGCTGGATATCATGCTGAATGGCTGGCTGCTGTATCAGACGCTGGCCTGTCGCTTCTGGGCGCGGTCCGCCTTCTATCAGGCCAGCGGCGCCTATGGTTTCCGCGACCAGTTACAGGACGGCATGGCGCTGGCCGGTACCCGCCCCGACCTGACGCGCACCCATCTTCTGCGCGCGGCCGGGCGGCAGTTCGTGGAAGGCGATGTACAGCATTGGTGGTTGCCGCCATCCGGTCGCGGCGTGCGCACGCGCATTTCCGACGACCGGGTCTGGCTGGCCTATGCCGCCGCCCATTATGTCGATGCCACAGGCGACCTGCCGGTGCTGGACGAACGGCTGGGTTTCCTGGAGGGGTCCCGGCTGCATGAAGGGGAGCATGACAGCTTTTTCCACCCGTCCCCAAGCGAGGAAAGCGCCAGCCTGTTCGAGCATTGCGCCCGCGCCCTGGATGCCAGCCTGGCCATGGGGCCGCATGGCCTGCCCCTGATGGGCACGGGCGACTGGAATGACGGCATGAACCGTGTCGGCGAAGGCGGGCATGGGGAAAGTGTCTGGCTGGGCTGGCTGCTGTTTACCACGCTGATGCGCTTCGCCGATCTGGCCGAGGCCCGCGACGACAGGCGTGCCGGTGACTGGCGCCGGCAGGCGGCCGCGTTGCGGACGGCCTTGAACCGTGAAGGCTGGGACGGTGACTGGTACCGGCGCGGCTATTTCGATGACGGAACACCGCTGGGATCGGCCCTGCGGGAGGAATGCCGGATCGATGCCATCGCGCAAAGCTGGGCCGTGCTGTCCGGTGCGGGTGATCCCGACAAGGCGGCCCGGGCCATGCTGGCGGTCGAAACCCACCTGATCCGCAAGGCGGACGGCCTGGCCCTGCTGTTCACCCCGCCCTTCGTGCAGAGCCAGCCCGATCCCGGCTATGTTCAGGCCTATCCGGCGGGCATCCGCGAGAATGGCGGGCAATATACGCACGCCGCCCTCTGGTCCGTCATGGCCCTGGCGGGGCTGGGCCGCAACCGGCAGGCGGCGGACCTGCTGCATATGCTGAACCCCATCAACCATACGCGGAACGACGAGGCGGCGCGGCGTTACCGGCTGGAACCTTATGCGGTTGCCGCCGACATCTATTCCGTGGCGCCGCATGTGGGGCGTGGCGGCTGGGGATGGTATACGGGGGCGGCCGGCTGGATGCAGCGGGCAGGCATGGAGGCCATCCTGGGCCTGCGCCAACAGGGTGACCAGTTGCTCATCGACCCGCACCTGCCGCCCGACTGGCCGGAGGTGCGCATCGCCTTCCGCCATGGCACGGCGCGGTATGAAATCCATATCGAAAACCGGGAGGGCGACCGCTGGGGCGGTGCGTCCATCCAGGTTGACGGAAAAATACTGGAAGGGGGAAGGCCCGTGGATCTGCTGGATGACGGGATCACCCACCGGGTACTGGTGCGGCCGGGGTGACCGGAAGGCACCCGGCGATAACTCCGGATTTTACCGGACCCGTGGACCGATTGCAGGAATGTGCGCCTGCACGGTCTGTGCGACAGTGGGGCCGGGTACGGCCCGCAGCGGTGCGGCCGCGAACATCATGACGAACTGCCACGGCAGCAGCGTCAGTTCGCGGGCGGTCTCGGCCGGCACGTCGGGCAAGATGCCGTCATCGGTCATATCCGTCCCAGCAGAAGCAGGATCACGACGATGATCAGGACAAGGCCCAGACCGCTGCTGGGATAATAGCCCCAGCCGGCGCTGTGCGACCAGCGTGGCAGGGAACCGATCAGCATCACGATGATGATGATCAGCAGAATGAGGCCCAAGCTCATGAAACTCTCCTTGTTGCCGTCCACCGGCCAGGACCGGGTGACCGCCGCCCTTGACGGATGACACAGGGTCAATCCGCGTCTTCATCGTCGGGCAG
This sequence comes from Niveispirillum sp., assembly GCF_017996735.1. Classification (GTDB taxonomy): domain Bacteria; phylum Pseudomonadota; class Alphaproteobacteria; order Azospirillales; family Azospirillaceae; genus Niveispirillum. The sequence continues at coordinate 18,881 of NZ_JAGOGJ010000102.1, read as the reverse complement.
GTTCTTCGGCGATAAAAAAACGCCCGTGCCCGGAGGGGCGCCGGGGCACGGGCGCTGCCAGCAAGCGCTACTTCTTCTTCGCGGGCTTGGCATTCTTGTCGGCCTCATTCCGGCCGGCCGGCGTCGTCGCCGGTTTCTGACCGGAACCATGGTCCGTCTTTCCGGCAGTGGCCACCGGCGCGGTGGGCTTCCTGGCGAAGAGAGTATTGGGTTTCTGCATGATCTTTTCCTCTGTCCTGCCGCCCCGGAACGGGGCGCGGTCGATTGATGAGATGAACAATAAACCCACCCCCAATCGATAAATCATTTTAACAGGCCAAATAGATGACAAATAGGATCGGACTCTACCTATGATCACAGGGGGCCGATTTTTCGTGTAAAATATTTATATATAACCCATTGAACATGATATTGTCTTGATATCGTCGGGTTGTGTGTCGTGATTCTGGAATATTTTGGAACCAAACACCTTCCCCGCCAAATGAAAGGCAAACCGATGTCGAGCCGTATGACGCGCGAGACCATCAATTTCCACCAACCCTTCATTCTGCCCGAACTGCCGGACCCGCTGCCGGCCGGGCGCTATGAGGTGGAGTTGGAGGAAGAGCGCATGGAGGGATTGTCCTTTACCGCCTGGCGCGTCGTGCGGACGACATTGCGGCATATCGGGGCGGCGAACGGGCTGTCCTTCGCTCTGGATGTCGGGGCGGAAACCTTGCGGGCGGCCATCGCCAGCAATGAAGCCCATCCGTCCGCACCACCCCCGCCAGAGCCCGAGCCTGTGCCCCCCGCCGCCGCGGCAGCACCGGCGGACCGGCAGGAGCCTCCGCGCACCTGGCGCGACCTGATCATCCCGCCCGTCGTTGTTCCGGCCGCGATCGGCCTGGCCGTCATCGCCGCCTTCATCCTGGGACCGTTTCAATGATGGCCGTTCCTGCCGGGGACACCCTATCCGGTTCAATCACTGGCCGGTGAGATATTCCAGTCGGCCAGCATGGCGATCCGCGCCAGGGCGGGGATGGACCGCGCGCCGGTCCGGCGCATGATGGCGGCGCGGTGATGTTCCACGGTTCGCTGGCTGATGCCCAGATCGGCGGCGATATTCTTGCTGGGATGACCGGCCAGCACCATGGTCATGACCTGCCGCTGCCGCGTCGTCAGGCCGGCAATATGCTGGGCGGCATCCATATGCCACGCGGCCAGTTTGCTTCCGTCCTCCGCCCTTTCCAGCGCCAGCCGGATGCTGGCCACCAGATCGGCGCGGCTGACGGGCTTTTCGATGAAATCGGCCGCACCCGCCCGCATGGCGGCCACGGCCACGGGCACGTCGCTGCTGCCGGTCATGACGATGGCCGGGGTCTTGACGCCGGTCTGCCGCAGATGGTGCAGCAGGTCAATCCCCCCCAAGCCCGGCAGATAGGCGTCGATCAGCAGGCATTCCGGTCCCGCTGGTCGCGGCGCGGCCAGGAAATCCTCCGCACTGGCATGATCGATCAGATGCCAGCCCTGTCCTTCCAGGGCCTGGTGGATGCTGTCGCACAGCAGGGCGTCGTCATCGATGATGTGAAGGGTGATGACGGACGAGGCCTTGTCATCCGCTTCCGACATCCGCGCCACCAGCGGCGGCACAGCCAGCAGCCGCTGCACCGCGCGAAGCAGGGTGGAAGGATTGACGGGCTTGTGCAGTTGCAGTTCGTTGCGCAGCGCGATGGCGCGCAACGTCTCCGTAGAGATATCCGCCGTCAGCAGCAGACCGGGAACGGCGCGATGCAGGTCGCGACGCAGGACTGTCAACAGATCCAGACCGTTGGTCCCGCCCGGCAGATTAAAATCGACCAGCAGCAGGTCGGGCCGGAAAGACTCCGCCGTCACCTGACGCACCGCCGACGCCGCATCGACCGCCAGCAGCACACGGTGGCCGGCATCGCGCAACACCATGCCCAGCAGGTCGCCCACCTCCGGATCATCCTCCACGATCAGGATGTTACCCGGTATGGCGACATCCTTATCCATACCGTCCGGCGCGGCTGGCAAAGGCGCCACCCCGGCCCGGGGATCGGAAAAGATATCGATGGCGAAGACCGACCCCTTGCCCGGCATCGACCGTACCCGCACGGGATGGCCCAGAAGCCCGCTCAACCGGCGTACGATGGACAGACCCAGCCCCAGACCGTTGCCGGGCTTCCCATCCGCCTGGGGTATCTGGTGATGTTCCTCGAAAATCGCCTGCTGTTCGGCTTCCTGCACGCCAATGCCCGTATCCCAGATCTCAACGCTGATCCCGCCCGCCCGACGCCGGCAACCCAGCAGTACCTTGCCTTGGCGCGTATATTTCAGTGCATTGGACAGCAGGTTGCGGATCATTTGTTCCAGCAGGCGCCGGTCGCTGAAAATCTGGGCACCGCAGGGGACCATGCGAAGAACCAGGCCGCGTGCGTGGGCGTGATAACTGAATTCGTCCCGCATCCGGGTCAGAAGGTCGTTGATGGGAAAGCGCGAAAGGTCGGTGGCGATGACGCCGGCCTCGATCTGGTTGATGTCCAGCAGGGCGTTCAGCATGCCGGACATGGCGCCGATGGTTTCCCCGATCCGATCCAGCAATTCCCGGTCCTTTTCCGCCCGGACCCGGCCCGCCAGGATGCCCTGCAGCAGGATCAGGGTTTGCAGAGGCTGGCGCAGGTCGTGGCTGGCGGCGGCCAGGAAGTGCGACTTGCCCTGATTCGCCAGTTCGGCCTGTCGTTTGGCGATCCGCAACGCATCGGCCACCCGCCGCCGCTCGGTGATATCGACAAAGGTGATGACGACCCCTGCCACATGATCGTCGCGCGTCCGATAGGGCAATACCCGGCGCAGATACCACGCCCCGCTTCGCGCCTCGATCTCCCGTTCCAGGGGCACGCGTGAGACCAGCACCGATTGCGCGTCCGCGAACAAGGCGCCATCCGCGGCCAGCGAGCTGAGATCGGCGAGCGGGCGTCCGACGTCCGCAGGAAGGATACTGAACAGCGACCGTGTCGCGGGGGTGAAAAAACGGATGGCCAGTTCCGGGTCGAGGAAGATGGTGGCCACATCTGTGCTGTAGAGGACATTTTGCAGATCGTTCGATGTGGTGCGCTGCCGGTCCAGGGTTTCCTGCAACTGGCTGTTCAGGGCCGTCAGCTCCTCATTCAGCGATTGCAGCTCCTCCTTGGAGGTCAGCAATTCCTCATTGGCGGACTGGTATTCCTCGTTGATGGACAAGGCTTCCTGGGTGATCGCCTTCTGCTCCTCCCCGGCCAGTTCCAGGTTGCGGATGGCCGCTTCCAGCTCTGCGCGTGTATGGTCCAGTTCGCGGGCCAGACTGCTGGCCTCGCCGTCCGCGGGTTGGGGGGGGCGGCCATCTTCTTCCGCCCCCGGCCGGGCACGGTCGATGAAGCAGACCAGCATCAACTCCTCGCCCTCATGCGTGACGGGAAGCACGGCGATGCTGAAATCCAGGGAGGCGCCATCGCGGGAGATCTGCCCGCCTGGGATCACGATCCGGGTCTGTTCCTGACGGGCCCGCTGGATGGCGGCGCGCAGTTTCACCGACAGGCCGGGCGGCGTCATGGCCAGCAGATCCTGGGTCGGATGACCTGGCGGCACCCGCAGGAAATGGTCGGTCGGCCCCAGGGAATAAAGGCAGTCATGGCTGCGGTTGATCAGGATCGCCGCCGGGGCATAATCGCGCATCACCATCTGCCGGCACAGGTCCGCCAAGGCCGCCTGCCGCGAAAGGCCCGGCCCGGTGCCGATGCGGGGACCCGCGCGGACACCGTCCCCGGCACTCATCAGAAAGCTGAAATCGCCGGGACGGCTGCGACCGACATGGCGGAACAGACGGGCCGGCTTCGACACGATCTCGAACCGGTCCGAGGCCGCCGGCACCACGGTTTCCGCCCCGCCCAGCAGCAGGAACCCGCCATCACGCAGGGCGAAATGGAACAGGGCCAGCACGCGCGCCTGCGCCTCCGGCATCAGATAGATCAGAAGATTGCGGCAGGAGATGAAGTCCAGACGTGAAAAGGGCGGGTCGGCCAGCACATCCTGGACCGTGAACACCACATGGGAACGCAGGTCCTGCGTCACCCTGTACCCCCCTTCGTCGGCGACGAAATACCGTGCCAGCCGTTCGGCGGAGACATTCTCGGTAATCCCGGCGGGATACCATCCGTCACGCGCCGTGATGACGGCATCGGGATCGACGTCGGAGGCGAAAAGCTGCAGCTTCATCGTCATCCCGGCCAAGGCAATCTGTTCCAGGAACAGGATGGCCAGCGAATAGGTTTCCTCCCCCGTGCTGCACCCGGCCACCCACAGGCGCAGGTGATTGTCCGCCGACCGGCCCCGGATCAGGCCGGGAACCACGGTTGTGGCCAGAAGCTCGAACACCTTCGGGTCGCGGAAAAATTCCGTGACATTGATCAGCATGTCCTTGGCCAGATTGTCGCGTTCCGCCGCATCACGGCGCAGCAGATCCAGATAGTCCGGCAGACCGTCGGCGGCGATGCCCGCCATCGACATGCGCCGGTCGATACGCCGCCGCAGCGTGCCCTGCTTGTAGAGCGTGAAGTCATAGGGGGTATGGGTACGCAGCAGGTCGATGATGGAGGCCAGCCCGCCATCCGGGCTTAGGGAAAGGTTCTTGTCCGGACGGGGACGGTTGCGGATGATGTCGGGCATGGCGGTGACGGGAACAACATGATCCACCAGCCCGGTGGCCATGGCACTGCGGGGCATGCCCTCATACCCGGCCTCTGCCGGTTCCTGTACGATCACCAGGCCGCCCGCCGCCTTCACGGCACGCAAACCCTGGCTGCCATCCGCGCCCGTACCCGACAGGACGACGCAAACCACCCGGTCCCTCAGATCCCGCGCCAGGGAGGCCAGCAGGAAGTCGAAAGGCAGACGTGTCCCCTGCCCCCGCGTCGGGGAGGTCAGGTGCAGATGCCCATCGGCGATGGACAGATAGGCGCCGGGTGGTATGACCAGGATATGACCGGGAAGCAATTCCATGCCCTCGGTCACCTGCTTGACGGCAAGTTCCGTGCGTCCAGCCAGAAGATCGACCAGCAGACTGTCATGGTTGGGGTCCAGGTGCTGAACCAGGATATAGCAAGCCCCCCCGCCATCGCCCAGCGCCTCCACAAACCGGGTTGCCGCCTCCAGACCGCCAGCGGATGCGCCGATGGCAACAACATCGATGGCGGGACGGCGCGCACTGTCGCCGTCTGATTTCGGGTCTGGAGACGGCATGGGAAGGTCACCGATCTAATGTTTTCTAAAAATCAACTTAGAATAACATGAATACTAAATAAGCATACGATGAATAAAGATTCTGAATTACCGCTTTTGGATTTAGGTAGTTTCCGAACCTTATACCCGTCGATGTCCCTATTTATGATAAAATTCGACAACGGGAGGTCGATCATGCACCACACCCACAATACCCTGCCGGAAAATATTCGCGGTCAGTCGGTGGAACTGCTCAACCGGCATTTGGCGGCGGCCATTGATCTGCATGCGCAGGTCAAACAGGCGCACTGGAATGTGCGGGGCAGCGGATTTTCCGCTGTGCATGAACTGTTTGATAATGCCGCCATCGAGGTGGAGACCTATTCGGACCTGATTGCCGAACGGACGGCCGCCCTGGGCGGCACAGCCCACGGCACCGTCCAATTGGCGGCCGAAAGGTCGTTTCTTGTGCCCTATCCATTGGGGGTGGCGGAGGCGCGGCAGCATATCTTCGCCCTGTCGCAGGCGGTTTCCGCCTTTGGCCAGTCGATCCGCGAAGCCATCGCCCTGTCCACCACCCATGGCGATCCCGTCACGGCGGACCTGTTCACCAAGGTTGCAGGCGGCATGGATCGGCAGCTCTGGCTGATCGAATCCCATGCGGTCCGGCCATGAGCCGCACCGTACCGCCAACGGGGCAGCCAATGGGGGGGCCGCCAATGGGGCCGACCGACGGGGATGACGCACTTTCCAGATGGGATAACGAAGGTGGGGCGACGTCCCGGCCCGGTGCCGGCCGCCGCCTGCGCTTCCTGATCGTTTCCGCCGATCCGCAGATTTCCCTGTCGCTGGCCGCCGCGCTTGACGGGATCGGGCATCAGGCCTGTGCCCTGGCCCTGACAAACGATCAGGCCGCACGGTCCGCCCGCACTTGTCACCCCGATATGATCATCGCCGATGCCTATCTGGAGGATGACGAGCGGTTGACGGGCATGGCCCCCATGATGCGGGCGCTGTTCGTGCCCTGCATGGTCAATGCGGGCGGACCGGCCCCGCATTCGTTGTTGCGTCCCGGCGCTGTGGTTCTGCGCCGGCCCTTCCGGGTCAGCGACCTGACCCGCGCCATCCGGTTGACGCTGGAAAATCCCGGGGCAAGTTCAACCGCTTATCACGACACCCCCTGATGGCGGCGCCCATGCCACGCCGCCGCCCCGGCCCCGTTCAGGCCGGTATCGGCCGCCGCCGGATGGCGAGCCAGCCCAACGCCACAAACCCCAGCAGCAGCGCGCCCTGTGCCATGGCAAAGGGCGGTTCGCTGCCCGTCGGCGCCAGATTGTTCAGCGCCGTGATCTTCTGAAAAGCCTGCACCACCGCCACAAAGCAGTTGAGGTACAGCGCGACGCTGGCCGTCACCAGATAGGTCACGGGCCAGCGCCGGATATGCGCCGCCACGGCCAGGGCCAGCACCGCCAGCGACAGGGCCCCCACCCCCAGGGCGGGGGTGAAGGCCGTGATGGGAAACATGAAGCCCGTCACGGTAGTGGCGACGGTGGTGATCAGGAACACGGCGTTCCAGGCGGCCAGCCACCGCCCGCCAATGGCGGACAGCAGCCAGACCAGCCCCGTGGCGATCCCCACCAGGGAGATCACCACATGCAGCAGCGTGAAGGTTTCGATCGACAGTCCGAGCAGCATTCTTGTCTCCTGTCAGGCGGGGCGTGGATTGTTCTTCACAAAACTGGCGATCAGGTCGGCGCTCAGTTCCGGATACTGATGCTGGGGCCCGTGGCCGCATTCGGGCCAGGTGGCCACGAACAGGGTGGGCCAGAGATCGTTCATGGCGTACCAGTTCTCCACCGGGAACATGATGTCATGGTCGCCCGACAGGGCCAGGACGGGGATGTCAGTGGACCGGTAGAAGGCCTGGTAGGCGCCATCGGGGTCGGGAAAGGGCGTGGTCGGATCGGAGCTGGCGATCACCGACTGGATCATCACACCCGGCGGGGTGACGGCATCCACCACCGTGGAGCGCGCGGCGATACGCGCCACCGAGGCGTCACCCGCCGCACGCGATCGGGCGCTATCCGGCTCGAAGAACAGGATATATTCCTCCTCCATCCCATAATCCGGCTTGAAGGCGGTTTGCAGGAACAGCGGCTCCTGCGGCTTGACCATCAGGCCGGGCGGCATGGTGCCGATGGCCAGCACATGGCTGACCTTGGTCGGATGAAGGGCGGCGAAGACTTGCGCCGCGAACCCGCCCAGCGACCAGCCGGCAATGACCACCCGGCCAAGGCCCAGGCCCGTGACCAGATCATCCACATCCTTTGCCATGTCCTGCTTGGCATAGCTGGGCGTGCCCGTCGACAGGCCCAGGCCGGAATAGTCGAAAACGGTGACGGTGAAATCGCGGGCCAGCAGGTCCAGGAACAGCGGGTCCCAGCTATCCATCGTGCCCCGGAACCGGACACAGAGGACAAGGTCGGGCCCGTGCCCGAAGCGGCGATAGGCCAGGCTGCGTCCTCCCACCTCCACCGTGCGGTTGGGGGCGGTCAGGGCGGTGTGGTTAATGGAAAGCGTGTCCATGTCCAAATCTCCTCAGGTGTTCGGGATGGCCAGGGCGGCCACCAGTTCGGCGGTGGTCACGATGGCGTGGGCATAGGTGGGGCCGTTGATGTCGTGCGCGGCTCGCATGGCCTCCGGCCCGGCGGCGGCGGTGGCGTCGCGGACCAGGGTGACGTGGTAGCCCAGTTCCACGGCGAATCGGCCCGTACTTTCGATGCAGGTATTGGCGATCAGCCCGATCAGGATGACGCGGCTGATGCCCTTCTGCTTCAGCAGGAAATCCAGGTTGGTGTTGGCAAAGCCGCTGGAGCCCCAATGTTCGGTGGCCACCAGATCGCCCGGTTGCGGCGCGAAATCGGGATACCATTCCCCGCCCCAGCTACCGGCTTCGAACACCCTGTGCTGATATCCCCCCAGCAGATAGGGGTTGGGATGATCCCAGCCATCCAGGTCCCCCTCCTTCCAGCGGTGATGCGGGACGATGATGAGGGGCAGACCGGCGCCGCGTGCGGCGGCCACGGCCTTGCGCAGATTGTTCAGCAGGCCCAGTTCCGTTGCCACGGACGCGACCATGGGCCAGAGCTTGCCTTCCGGCGCCAGGAAATCATTGTACGGATCAACGAACAGCAGCGCGGTACGCGCCCTGTTGATCGGGTGGGTCGCCGACATCGGGATATCTCCGGTGATCGCTTGGCCCCCTCTATCGGGGTGTCGTTACGATGCGCCGGTTGATGCCGTTAACCAATTGTCCGTGGATGTAACCCGATCATACCTGCGTATAGGGGTTACTGCCCGATGGGCTGACCAGCTTCAGCGCCTCCGCCATGCGGACCAGATCGGCCAGGGTGCGGGCCCCCATCTTGCGCATGGCGGCACCCCGGTGGATCTTCACCGTGATCTCCGACAGGCCCAGGTCGCCCGCCACCTGCTTGTTCAACCGGCCGGCCGTGACCAGGGCCATCACCTGCCGTTCGCGGGGCGACAGCGTTTCGTAAAGGGAACGAAGCTGCGTCGCGGCCCCCCGCTCCGTCCGGCTGGCGCGGTCCTGTTCGATGGCGGCGGAAACGGCGTCCAGCAGATCCTGCTCGCGGAATGGCTTGGGCAGGAAATCCAGGGCGCCGGCCTTCATCGCCCGCACCGACATGGGAATGTCGCCATGGCCGGTCATGATGATGACGGGCAGGCAGATGCCCAGCCCCCGCAATTGCCCCTGGAAATCCAGCCCGCTGATGCCCGGCATGCGCACATCCAGCAGCAGACAGCCGGGCACGTCCGGACGCGGCGCCTCAAGGAAACTGCGCACGCTGTCATGGGCCATGGCGCCCAGCCCGACCGACCGGAACAGGCTGCCCAGCGCCTGACGAAGGGAGGCGTCGTCATCAATGATATGGACGATGGGTTCAGCCGTCATCAGGGCCGCTCCGGGAGTTTGACGGGGAAAAGGTTAAGCCGAGGAAACATTTGGCGCAAGGGAGAGGCGGACGAGATCCCGCCCGGGCCTATCCCCCCGCCGGGGTGTCGATCAGGCACGGCAGGGTGAACCAGAAGCGGGCGCCGCCGCCATCGGCGCGATTGCCGGCCTCCATACGGCCGCCATGCGCCTCGACGATGGAACGGCAGACGGCCAGTCCGATGCCCAGCCCCTCGCGCTTGGTCGTGAAAAAACTCTCGAACAGGCGCGGGGCGGTGGCGGGGTCCAGTCCGGGACCATTATCCTCCACAGTCACGCACAGCCCGTCCGGCCCGACGGGGTTGATGGCGATGGACAGGCGCGGCACCGGTGTCCCCGCCTCCGCCATGGCCTGCAAAGCGTTGACGGCCAGATTCACCACCACCTGCTGCACCTGGATACGATCCGCCGATACCAGGACCGGTCCCGGTGTGGGGCTGAACCGCAGTTCGACCTGCCTAGCCTGGAATTCGTGGCGCAGGAAATGCGTCGCCTCCTCCACCAGTTCATTCAGGTTGACGCGGACATGGTCGGCGCGGCGGTTGGCGGCCATGTCGCGCACCCGGGCTATGATGCCGGCCGCCCGTTGGGCGTCGGCCACCACGCGGCCCGCCAGATCGCGCACCTCGCCCAGATCCGGTTCCGTCCGGCCCAGCCAGCGCAGGCAGGCCGCCCCGCTGGCGGCGATGGCGGCCAGCGGCTGGTTGACCTCGTGCGCGATGGAGGCGGCCATTTCGCCCAGCATGGCGACGCGGCCGGCATGAGCCAGTTCGGCCTGCATCTGCTCCACCTTCGCCAGCGCGGCGACACGGTCGCCAATATCGACGAAGGCCACGATATTGGTGCCGCGCTCCAGGCTCGATGGCGGGAAGGCCACGGTGTAGAGGACGTCGATCTGCGCGCCGTCCAGCGCATCGACCTTGGTTTCCTCCGAATATCCCGGCTCCCCGCGCAGGCGGGCCAGGACCGTGCGGCGCACCGTCTCCGGCCTTGTGCGCCAGAAACATTCTATGGGCACCAGCATCTCCTCCCGCCGCGCCGCGCGGAAAAGCTGCTGGGCACGCGGGTTCACCTCGATCACGGGCGTGTTGCGCAGGATGTCGCGGATGAAGTCGAGATCGATATCCGCCTCGCTGCGCGGGGGCGGCCGGTCCCCGTAAAGCGCGGCCAGTTGGCCATTCATGTAGCGCAGGTCCAGTTGCCCCAGCGCCACGGGCATCTGGTCGAACAGTTCGCGGTAGCGCCGCTCGCTGCGCCGGGTTTCCTCCTCTGCCCGCCTGCGCTCGGTGATGTCGATGACGCCTACCAGCACATGGCCCCTGCCCTTATGTTCCTCCGGCCAGCAGACGGTGAACAGCACGTCGATGGGCTGGCCATCCAGCCGTGTCAGGGTGGTTTCGGTCGCATAACGATCCTGCCGGCGGGCCGCAGCGATCAGGCTTTGGGCAAAGACCTGTCGGCTTTGCGGGGGGAAGCACCAGGCGACATGGCCGCCCACGATCTCCTCCCGCCGGGTGGCGCCGAACAGGGACACGGCCTTGTCATTGACATCGACCACGCGCACGGCGCGCATGGCCTCGACGATCCAATCGGGATTTTCCGCCATGTGGCGGGGAAAATCGGTAATGCCGGCAGCCATCAGGTCGCCGATCATCAGGCGCACACGGCTGAAATCCATCTCCCAGAAGGCCGCCGCCATAGCCTGGAACAGGTTGCGGTAGCGATGTGCCGCCAGCCGCGTCTCCTGCTCCAGCAGCGACAGGGCGGAGATGTCGCGCCCCGTCTCCACGATGTCGACCGGCACGCCGGCGGCATCGCGGCGCAGGGTCCAGCGCACCTCCACCGACAATTCGCGCCCGTCGGCGGCGTGACGCGCCACCTCCCCCACCCAGGTGCCGGCAACCGGCAACCGCGCCTCGATATCGGCCATGGGGAACAGATGGCGCGTGGCCAGCAACATGTGCAGCGACCGGCCCAGCGCCTGGGCGGGCGGCCAGCCATACAGCCGTTCGGACGCGCGGTTCCACAGGGTGATGCGCCCCTGCATGTCGCGCACGATCAGGCTTTCCGTGATCAGGTCGGCGATATCGTCCATCATGGCCTGACCGCACCCTCAGCCGGTCCGATGGCCTCGGCCAGACAGGTGGCCAACTCCTCCGCGTCGAACGGCTTGTGCAGCAGGCGGAAGGGGCGGACGGCCGTGGCCCGGTCCAGCAGCGCCCGTTCCGTGCGGGCCGTCATCAGGATGACCGGCAGGCCGGGACGCCGGCCCGCCAGCGCCAGCCGCAGATCGATCCCCGACAGGCCCGGCATCTGGATGTCGGTGACGACACAATCGGCGCCGGCCAGATCGGCACTGGCCAGGAAATCCTCCGCCGAGCCGTGGGCCGTGGCACGATAACCGCAGGAACGCAGAAGGTTCACCAGCGCGGCGCACAGCGACGGATCATCATCGACAACGCAGACAAACAGGGGACTGGACACCGGGCGTCCTTCCAAGGGCGGAGGCAGGCCCCATGCTGGCACGGGTCGCGGGCCCTCGGAAATCATATCTAGGTGTTAGTGCGGCCTCTGCCCCGTGCGATCTTCAACCAGCAGCCACCCGTAACCCCCGGCACGGAGCCGGGCGATCACTCCACCAGCCCGATCTTCGCCAACTGCCCCACAATGGCGGCCACATCGACGCCGGGCATGGCCGCCGCCAATGCGCCGACACTGATGATTTCGGCTTCCTGCACGGCGGCCAGCACCCGGGATTGATCGGCGGTCAGGGTAAACTGATGCTTTCCCACATTGACCTTTCCCCCACCGGGCGGCAGATCGACCCGGCGCAGCAAGGCGGAACGGACCCTTGTGTCGGGCGGCACCGGGTGGGCCAGACCGAGATTGAGCGCCGGATCGAAATCCCGTTCGGCATGATCATGGGCGATGAAGCGGCGAAGATCCAGCCGATCGACCAGCCGGTGCAGACAGGCCCGCAAGGCCGCTTCCTGTGCGTCCAGTTCTTCCGGCGCAGCGAAGGGCAGGATGTCCCGCCGCAAAACCGCTTCGTCAGCCTGGGCCTCCTCTGCCAGCCAGGCCACCGCCTCATGCCCCAGCCTTGGTCTGAGGGCGATGGTGAGATGAACCGAATTCTCCCCCTGCACCACCGCCTTATGCACATCGCCGCGCGGCACGAACAGAATGTCGCCGGGAGACATCAGCACCTGTTCTTCCGCCACCGCCCCGGCGGCGATTCCCGGTTTGGGGAAGGCGGCAAAGCCGTTGACCGGATGGTCATGGGGATGACCGTAAAGCCACCAGCGCTTGTGCCCGGCGACCTGCAGCACCAGCACGTCATGATCGTCCCAATGGGCCTTGAACGCACTGTCGCGATTGAAGCTGATATAGGCATTGGTGTTGATCCCGCAGCCGAAGCGGCGTTCAAGCATCCGGTTGAGCTTTTCGATTTCCGGAACCAGCCGGCCGATCCGGTTCACCACCAGACTGACCCCCTGTTCGGCCAGGGCGTGGATGGAGGCGGGCATACGCTGGCGTTGACCTTCGGCCACGGAATAGACGGTCGACATCTCCAACGGCAGAAAACGGTTTTCCCTGGCCAGAACAATCTGACCATCGACCAGCGGTTTGGGGGTGACGATGCGGTTCAGCGTTGTCCAGGACAGCAAATCAGCGAAGGCATCGGGCCGGCCGGCGGCAAGATACAGCCTTTCGTGGCGTCGAATCGCCTGTTCCAGTCGTTCCGGATCATGAGGGTGGAGAAGCTGTGTTATGGTGTCGAACACGGGCCGAACCCTCCCCGGCGATATTGCAATGGACCATAAACAATGATCATACAGGGAACAACATTGACAGACCGCACGTTGCAAGATGTTTTGTCGCAATCTGGCGAGCAGGGCGGATAGTCATACCGATGACCGATGATTGCATGGCGTATGGATTGCGGATTCATACCCGAATCCCGCTGCCACAGACGCTGGCATGGAATGGCAGTGCGGGCCGTCCTCCCGATCTGGAGATCGACCGTGGTTCGGTTCCCGAACAATTGCCCGATCTGGTGCGGCACACGCCCTTTGTCCAGGTCAGCGCCGATGGCCGCCTGCGCTTCGCCATCGATGGCGTGCTATCGGTCCTGATCGAAAACGGACGACGGATAACTGTCGATACGGCATTGCCCGACGATGCCCCCGATTTGCCATCCATGCTGCTGGGACCGGCGCTGGGCATGGTTTTCCACCAGCGCGGCCTGACGCCGCTGCACGGGTCCTGCCTTGCCCTGCGCGGACAGGCCGTGGTGATCGCCGGGCCGTCGGGGGCGGGGAAATCCACCCTGGCCGCGGCCTTGCTGGCGCAGGGCCATCGGCTTCTGGCCGATGATCTCGCCATTTTCGAAACGGCAGCGGATGGCCGCCTGCTGGTGGTCCCCGGTTATCCCCAACAAAGGCTGTGGCGTGGCGCGCTGGAGGCGCTGGCCATCACGCCGGGCCGCCCCATCCGGTCAGCGGCGCGGCTGGGAAAATTCGAACGGCGGGTGCCGGAACTCTTTTATCCCGAACCATTGCCCCTGGCTGCCATTTGTCATCTGAGCGAAGCCGATCCGTCCAATCCGCCGGGGGTGAGCCTGTTGACCGGCGTGGAGGCGTTTGAAGCCACCCGGCGGAACATCTATCGCTTTCACATCGCCGCCCACCTGACCGCCATCCCCGACATGCTGCATCGGGTTGCCGGCATTGTGCGGCTGCCGCAATACCGGGTACGGCGCCCCGGCAATTTCACCGATCTGACGGCCTTTGCCGCCGCGATGCCGGCGGCCCTGGGGTTGGGAAGCGAGGCGCGGTGAAACCCCTGGTCTGGATCGCCTCTTATCCCAAATCGGGCAATACCTGGATGCGGCTGGCATTGACCAGCCTGTTGAATGGCGGTGCCGCCATCGACATCAACATGTCCCGGCGGCCCCGCGATGTCAGCTCCTTCAACCGCATGATTTTCGACGATCTGGTGGGTGTTGAATCCAGCGAGCTGACAGAGGATGAAATTCTTGCCGCCCGCCCGGCGGCATTCCGGCTATGGGCGGCGGAAGGCGGCGGCCCGCTTTTCCTGAAGGTGCATGAGGCCTATATCGACACGCCGAAGGGTGAACCGCTGTTCCCGGCGGATGTCAGCCGCGCTGCCATTCACATCGTGCGCGACCCCCGCGACGTGGCGGTGTCCACGGCCCGATCATATGGCAATGACATCGACACGGTTATCGCCCGCATGGCCAATCCCGGCCATGTCCAGTCATCGACCCGTCATCAGGTGAACCCGACCCTGCCCCAGCCCTTGTCAAGCTGGAGCGGCCATGCGGAAAGCTGGCTGGACCGGCCCCGCTTTCCCGTGCTGACCCTGCGGTATGAGGACATGCTGGAGGATATGGCGGCGGCACTGCGCCGGACCGCGGCCATCATCGGCATCACGACCGATGACGCAACCATCGACCGGGCCGTCATGGCCACCCGCTTCGACAGGTTGCGCCAGCAGGAAGAACAGCGGGGGTTTATCGAAAGCCGGACCCAATCCAGCGTATTCTTTTTTCGGCGCGGCATTGCCGGCGGCTGGCGGGATGAATTGACCCCGGCCCAGGCCGCCCGCATCGTCACCGACCACGGCCCCATGATGAAGAGGTTGGGGTATATATAACCCCGAAGCCGGGGAAGAAGGGTGACCATCCGCAGAAAACCCCGGCACAGTCACCTGCACCGGGGTTCCGTTGAAATGCAAAACCTAACGGCTGTCGCGGGGATAGACACGCAACAGGGCAAGCCCGGCCACCAGCGCCAGCGCGAACCAGGCCAGCACCCCGGTAAATTCCCGCAGCGCCCGGCCCATGATATCGGCATTGGCCTCCCGTCGATAAGTGAAGCGCGGCACCGACCGTAACTGTTCCAACGTCATGTAGCCGCTGTCGAACACGAAGGGCCGGAAATAATCCCGCCATTGCCCCTGATAGGCGACGACCTGCCGGTTATAGTCGGCGAAGGTTTCCGCACCATTTTCCGCCAGGTCGTTCAGCGCGGCCTGGGCGATGGTGGCGGGGCTCAGATATTTCAGGCGCAGGGTGAATTGCTGCTGCGCCGCCTTGCGCGCCTCGAACTCCTGGAAGATCGGGGCGGCCAGTTCCTCGCCCCGCTGTTCCAGGGGCATGGAACGGCGCAGGAATTCGATGGTCCCGGCTTCCAGCGCCTCCTCCTCCCCCTTGCGCAGCAGGTCGGCGTTGAAGATGCGGCCCTGGCCTGTCGCCTGGGCCCGCGCCGCCGCATCCCCCTCACGCAGGGACTGCACCATCTGAATACGCGAGGGCAGCGGGTAAAGCGACTTGGCCGCCAGATTCAACCCGGCCGGGATGACGATCACCAGTCCGATCCAGGTGGCCATCAGGGCCAGCGCGTTGGTGGCCGACCGCGCCCCCAGCGCATTGACCAGGATGGCCAGCCCGAACCAGAAGGCGCCATAGGCCGCAACGATGGCCATGAAAAGCGCGATGCGCGCCAGATCGGCACCACCCAGCATGTCGGAATTGCCGACCAGCAGCGCCGCCGCCGTGGTCAGCGTCCCGATGCCGATGATCAGCCCGCCGCGCAGCAGCACCTTGGCCATGACAAAGGTGGACAAGGACACGGGCTGCGACAGCAGCAGCGCCTGTGTGCCGCCCTCCCGCTCCGACGACAGCAGATTGTAGCTGAAGGCGATGATCAGCAGCGGGTAGAGATAGAGGATGACGAAGCTGAGATCGAAGGTACCGATCTCCAGCACGCGGGGGCTGGCGATCTCGTCCATGTTCGTCTGCTTGAACATGGGTTTCCACTGCACGCGCAGATAGGAGGGGGAAACGTCGCTCTGCCCCACGGCGATGGCGGCACTGGGTGATGGCGGCTTGGCCGCCATCTCGAACCCCATATGCCGGGCAAAGGCCCCGGCCACGCGGGCGTCGCCGGCGATCTGGTAGGGAAGACGGCCGTCCAGCATCCGCTCCACCATATCGGCGCGGGCATCGATGTTGGTGCTGGCCAGTTGCACGGCGGCACCGGTCCTGTCGGCCAGCGTGTGTTTCCACATCGTGCCGCTGAACACCGCATAGAGCAGCAGGATCAGATAGATGGGCAAGGCGATCAGCAAGGCGCGGTCGCGCGCCATCACCATCCATTCATGCGAAATGATTTTCCCGATCATCCGGGTTCTCCTGTTCCAGAATAGGCGGGAAAGCTCAGGCGACGCGGGGCGAGCGGCGCGCCAGGGCGCCCAGGCCCAGGATGCCCCCCATGAACCAGACCATCAGCAGCGCCAGCGGAACCAGATTGCGTTCCAGGATGGTGCCTGCCGTCGGCGGATCGAAATCGAAGGGCGGTATCCGCTGCCAGAGGTCGGCACTGGCCTGATAGCCCCATTCGGTGGAAAAGGTGGTCAGGCCCACGGCGTTGCGCATGATGTCGTCGTTCAGCACGCGGATCATCTCCCGCCGATAGGTTTCGCCGGCCTGGGAGAAATCGTTGGCAAATGCGATGTCGGTGCCGGAAAGGGCCGCCGACAGCGCCTTCATGGCCACGAAGGGGGACAGCAGGGCGAAGCTGTTCTGCAACGTCTCCTGCCGCTCGAACTGCTGTCGCACCGCGCCGTAATGGCGGTCGAACACGGCATTGCCGAAATCCTCCTCCTGCTGCATGGCATAGCCGATGAAGTTGAAGGGAAGGTCCTCGATCCGGTCGACATGATGCTGGCGCAGCAGGTCGTCGCGGAACTTCACATGATTGGGATGGGTCGGCTCATGCGCGCGGGGACCGGCCTGCAGGTCCTTGGCGATGGCGGACGACAGTTCGAACACCGACGGGGTCGGATAGGCACGCTTGGCCACCTCCGCCCCGATGCGCGGCGTCAGGATGGCCGCCACGATCCAGAAGGCCACCAGCGCCACCAGGGCCGAGGCGGAGGACCGCGAGGCCAGCGAGGCGGACAGCGCGATACAGATCAGCGTGGCGAAAAACATCAGGTAGCAGCCGGCCAGGAGGGCGACTTTCAGGCCCAGGCCGGCAATCTCATGCGGGTCGCCCTGCTGCGTCATGAACCAGGCCGCCGCGCCGCCGACCAGGATGGCGGGCACGAACACGGTGCCGATGGCCAGCGCCATGCCCAGGGCCTTGCCCCAGACCAGGGTTCTTTGCGGCACGCCGATGCTGAGCAACTGCCGGAAGGTGCCTTCCTCCCGCTCCGCCGCGATCAGGCCGAACCCCATCAGGAAGACCAGCATCGGCACCAGGATCTGCAAAACCCTGGCGCCCGACAGATCGCCGAAGCGCTGTAAGGCCGTGGCGTCGGCTGCCGGCTTGTAGCTGCTCTGGTTTTCCTTGTGCGCCTCCAGCAATTGCAGCACGCCGGTATAATCATCATAACCGGGGTCGAACAACGCCAGCGGCGTGGCCGGCTTGAAGGCGTAGACGCCGTAATGGCCGGCGGAATGCGGGTTCTTCTTGCCCTGTTCCAGCCAGGCGGAGCGGTCCTCCTGCTCCGCCGCCAGCCGCTGGGCGCGGTTGTCGGCATAGCGCTGGGCACCGAAGCCCATGGCCGATACCAGCAGCACGACCAGGATCAGGGCCGACCAGATGAACCGGCCGTCCCGGCGGATTTCCTTGAATTCCTTCAGTGCGACGAGTGTGATCACGGCCGCACCTCAATGCATGTGGCGCAGATACAGCGCCTCAAGGTCGGTGTGGCCAATCTGCGATGTCTCGATCTCGTCCACCAGTTCGCCCAGGCGCATGATGCCGGCGCGCGTGCCAACCTCCTTCACCCGGAACAGGTCGTGCGTGGCCATCAGCACGGCCACACCATCGGCGCTCAGGTTGCGCAGCAGGTCGGAGAATTCGTTCGACGCCTTGGGGTCCAGGCCGGAGGTCGGCTCGTCCAGCAGCAGCACCTTGGCCTTCTTGGCCAGCGCGATGGCGATGCCCACCTTCTGGCGCATGCCCTTGGAATAGCCCTGGATGCGGCTGTGGGTGGCGAAGTCGGGCAGGCCGGCACGGCGCAGGAAGCCCAGATAATCCGCCTCGCTGTAATCATCATGCCCAGCCAGCGCCGTGAAATAGCGCAAATTCTCCATGCCTGTGAGATTGCGGTACAGCATGACGATTTCCGGGATATAGGCGAGGCGGCGCTTGGTCTCCACCGGGTTCTCGGACACCACCATCCCGTCGATCCGCGCCTGTCCCGAACTGGGCCGGATAAAATCCAGGAACAGGTTGATCGTGGTGCTTTTCCCGGCGCCATTGGCGCCGAGAAGGCAATAGATCTCGCCCTCCTCCACCTTCAGGTTCAGTCCCTTCAAGGCGACCTTGCTGCCATACTCCTTGCGTAAAGAGACGGCCTCCAACATTGCTGCCATTGTTCAAAGTCCCTGTTCAATATTGTTATGATGATTGAACATCCGGGCAGGCTCCCGCCTTTCAGGACCTGGAGATTTCCCATGCACCTCCGGGTGGAAGGAAAAACTAGGGGCGGCCGGCGGGGAATGGCGGTTTCAAAAAAAGGGGCCAGGCCCCCATGGATGGGGGCCTGCCGCCGATGCGGCAGACAGGCCTAAACC
>NZ_JAGOGJ010000101.1 GCF_017996735.1 Niveispirillum sp. | reverse complement strand
GGGATTGCTGGACGGGGTGGGGCGGGGCGGCATCTGTCGTTAAACCTTAGCAAGTCGCCCGACAGCCTACCCCGCTTTCACCGCTTAAGGGGAGAGCCAATCGGGCATGGTCTCCAGTGTCAGGCTGTCCTCGAAGCTCGGCCGGCGGCGCACCACCTCGAACCTGGCACCGGATACCAGCACCTCGGCCACCAATGGACGGGAATTATATGTCGAAGACATGGCGGCGCCATAGGCACCCGCCGTCAAAAACGCCAGCAGGTCCCCCGGCGCCACCGGCGGCATGGGACGCAGGCGGGCGAACGTGTCCCCCGTCTCGCACACCGGACCCACGATATCAGCATCGGCCAGGGGTGCGTCCGCCGCCGGCTGTGCCACAGGGATCACCGTATGCCAGGCCTCATACATGGCTGGGCGCACCAGATCGTTCATGGCGGCATCGACGATCAGGAAACGGCGGTGCAGCCCTTTCTTCACGAAGATGGTGCGGGTCAGCAGCAGACCGGCGGCGGCCACCAGCGACCGGCCGGGTTCCAGCGTGACATGGCAGCCCAGGTCACCCACCGTTTCGGCAATGGCCTTGGCATAGGCGGGATAATCGGGGGCCTGATCCTCCGGCTTGTACGGCACGCCCAGGCCGCCGCCCAGGTCGATACGGCTCAGCGGCACGCCCTGTGCCTTCAGATCACGCACCAGACCCGCCAGCTTGCCGAACGCCTTGCGGAAGGGCGTGGTCTTCAAAAGCTGGGAACCGATATGGACCGCGATGCCGACCGGATTGATCCCAGGCAAGGCCATGGCGCGGGCATAGGCCTCGCCCGCATGGGCGAAATCGATGCCGAACTTGTCTTCCTTGCGGCCCGTGGCGATCTTTCCATGGGTTTCGGCATCCACGTCGGGGTTGATGCGGATGGCGACGGGCGCTTCCACGCCCAGTTCCACCGCGACTTCCGACAGAACCTCCAGTTCGGGCAGGCTTTCGACATTGATCTGGTGGATACCGGCCTGCAGCGCTGCGACCAGTTCGTCCCGCGTCTTGCCCACGCCGGAAAACACGATCTTGTCGGCGGAAATGCCGGCGGCCAGCGCGCGGCGCATTTCGCCCACCGACACGACGTCACCGCCGGCGCCCAGCTGTGCCAGGGTGCGGATGACGGCCAGATTGGAATTGGCCTTCAACGCGTAGCAGATGGTCACATCATGACCGGCAAAGGCATCGGCATAGGCGCGCCAGGCGGCGGTCAGCCCCTCTGTCGTATAGACATAGGTGGGCGTGCCGACCGATGCCGCGATGGCGGACAGGGACACGCCCTCCGCATGCAGCGCGCCGTCGGTGTAACGGAAACCGGGAACGGGGAAGCAGGTCATTATTGCGGCTTCTCAGACGAAGGGTTGGCCGGCTTCGGGTCGCTGGCCGGATCGGGATAGGTCTTGGGCGGCGGGCTGCCCGGCGGGGCCTTGGGGAAATGCGGTTTCATTCCGCACCCGGCCAGCGCCAGAAGGGCGGCGACAAGGATGGCTGTGCGCATGGGCATGCTCCTTCCGGGGGTGTGGATCACAGAAACCGTTCCTTGGCCGCCGCCACCGCCGCACGGACACGCGACGGGGCGGTGCCGCCAAAGCTGGTGCGGCTGTTGACGGAGGCTTCCAAGGTCAGCACGCCATAGACGGCGTCGGTGATGCCGGGGTGAACCTCCTGCATCCGTTCCAGCGGCACCTCGGCCAAGCCCGTGCCGGCTTCTTCCGCCAGCTTGACGATGCGGCCCGTAATGTGGTGGGCGTCGCGGAACGGCACGCCCAGCGACCGGACCAGCCAGTCGGCAAGGTCGGTGGCCGTGGGGAAGCCCGCCTCCACCGCGCGGCGCATCGATGCCGGATCGGGCGTCAGGTCGCGGATCATGCCGGTGGTGGCGGCCAGACACAAAGCCAGCGTCTCATCGGCCATGAAGACCGGTTCCTTGTCTTCCTGCATATCCTTGGAATAGGCCAGTGGCAGACCCTTCATGACGATCAGCAGACCGTTCAGGGCACCGATGACCCGGCCCACCTTGGCGCGCACCAGTTCGGCCGCATCGGGATTGCGCTTTTGCGGCATGATGGAACTGCCGGTGGTGAACGCATCGGTCAGGCGGATGAAGCGGAACTGGCTGGTACACCAGATCACGATCTCTTCGGCCAGACGCGACAGATGGGTGCCGCAGATGCTGGCCGCGGCCAGGTAATCCAGCGCGAAATCGCGGTCGGACACGGCGTCCAGCGAATTGGCCGTGGGCCGGTCAAAGCCGAGTGCCGCCGCCGTCGCCTCCCGGTCGATGGGATAGGGGGTGCCGGCCAGTGCGGCAGACCCCAGCGGACATTCATTCAGCCGGGCGCGGGCGTCGCGCATGCGCGCACGATCACGGCCCAGCATTTCCACATAGGCCAGCAGATGATGGCCGAAGGTCACCGGCTGTGCCGTCTGCAAATGCGTGAAGCCCGGCATGATCAGGTCCGGGAACTGCTCTGCCCGGTCGATCAGGGCCGCCTGCAGCGCCTTCAGGTCGCCATCCAGCCGATCGAACGCGTCGCGCACCCACAGCTTGAAATCGGTCGCCACCTGATCATTGCGCGACCGGGCGGTGTGCAGGCGGCCGGCGGGCTCCCCGATGATCTCCTTCAGGCGGGATTCCACATTCATGTGGATATCCTCGTTCTCCACCGTGAAGGTGAAGCGGCCCTCGGCAATCTCGGTCGCCACCTGATCCAGCCCGGTCAGGATGGCGTCGCGGTCGGCGGCGCTGATGATGCCCTGGGCCGCCAGCATCGTGGCATGCGCCTTTGACCCTGCGATATCCTGCGCCCACAGCTTCTGGTCAAAGCCGATGGAGGCGTTGATCTGCTGCATGATGGCGGCGGGACCGGAGCCAAATCGCCCGCCCCACAGCGCGTTGGCGTCGGTTCCGGCGGCGGCGGTCTGGTTGCTTTTCTCGGTCATCGTCGTTCTGCGTCGGTTTACGGGGTTGACGGCGGGGCCATCGGGCACGAACTCTGTCGCACAAAGTTCGACAGAGGGCAGAATGGCGATTTTCCGACGCATCGCAACAATCGTGGCCGTGGGTACAGCAATTCTCTTAACGGGGGGCTGCGGCGAGAAGAAGGAAAGTTCCGCGCCGGCCACCGCGCCGACGCCCGCCGCCATGCCGGTTTTCCAGGGGGAGGCGCGCCCGTTTGTGGCCAGCCCCGACCGTCCGCCCCTGCCTCCCATGACCATCACCGACAAGGATGGCAACCCGGTCGACATGGCGTCGTTCAAGGGCAAGGCGCTGCTGATCAATCTCTGGGCCACATGGTGCGCGCCCTGCATCCGCGAAATGCCGGCGCTGGACCGGCTGCAGGCGGACATGGGCGGCGACAAGTTCCAGGTCGTCGCCATCTCCGTCGACCGGGGCGGGTTGAACGAGGTGGGGCCGTTCTTCGAGAAGGCGGGCATCAAATCCCTGCCCATCTATCTGGACCAGAAGATGACCAGCATGAAGGCCTTCCCCTTGAAGGAAGGCCTGCCGCTGTCGATCCTGGTCGATGCCGAAGGGCGCGAGGTCGGCCGTCTGGCCGGGGCCGCCCATTGGGACGGGGCGGAGGCCAAGGCCCTGATCGGGTGGGTGATGCGCTAAGGCCGTCGCCGCCCGTCACTTTCCCTGTCGGGCCAGTTTTTCCACCGCCGCCTTTACAATGGGTGCCGCCTTTTCCGCCGGCCAGGCGGCCATGTCGCGCAGATCGTGGGTCCGCCCGATCTCCTGCGCCACCAGATAGCCCAGGTAATAGCCCCGGCGCAGCGGCAGGTCGCCGCCCGCCGGATTGCGGCTGTTGGAGAAAAGCTCGAAGAACACGTCCTCCTCCTGGCTGTCCAGACGGGTCGCCAGATCGACCCAACTGTCAGCCAACCGCTCCCTCACCTTGCCCGCCATGCCGTCCGGGAAGGTCAGTAACAGTTCCGCCTCCGACGCGCCTTGGTTCAGGCGGCCGGCGACATAGGTGGCCAGCCCCTCGATCCAGAGCGAACACCACATTGCCTCGCACGGGCCCAGTTTTGCCTCATGCAGCACATGGAACAGCTCATGATGGAAGAATGGGGCTTCGCTGGTGAAATCCTTGTGCACGGCGGCCATCATGTCGGCCCCAAAGATCAGATAGCGCTTGCCGGCCAGATCGCGGGTGCCGCCATCCATCTGCCCCAGCGAATGCAGAAGATAGGTGGCGCGGTCGGACACGAAGCCGGGAAATGTCTCGCGGAACCGGGCCAAATGCTGTGACAGCTCCGCGTCGAACTGCGTCAGCTTTGCCTCGTATCCGGCGCGGATGCGGGGGAAGTTCTCAATGGCCTTTGTGATGCGCTTGTCGGCGCGGGCCAGCGCCTCGGCATCCGCGTCGGCCGGCGGGGCATAGAATTCCGGGAACAGCGGCACGATGTCGGTCTTGAAGCGGGCCACCCGCTGTTCAAGGGGCAGATCGGCCGTGGCATCGATGAAGCGCACGAAATCCCAACCCAGATTCTTTACCGTCAGCTCCCCCGTCGGCGCGTGCCTGGACGACAGATCGGCCGCTGCCGACGGCCCAGCGACGCCGGTGATCAGGGCGGTGGCAAGCAGCAGTCGGGACAGCAGAGGGAAGGACATCGGCTTTTCAATCTTCTTATGATCAGCGCCTGTTTAATGCCCGCCGGGACCGTTTCGGTGAAGCGCCAATTCATCCCGCCTGAAACGATCCAGCCAATGCGGCCCGGCGAAATGACGTGAAAAAAGTACTTGATCACATTCGGTAGATCGCATAGAAAGCGCGCCTCGCACGGCTCTAGTCCCCATCGTCTAGAGGCCTAGGACACCGCCCTCTCACGGCGGTAACAGGGGTTCGAATCCCCTTGGGGACGCCATCCTGCTTTCAGGGTGGTTCAGAGCATCTAAGAGCTTGAACGGTAAAGATAAATCAGTCGTTCTAAAGCCTTCGTTCCGCGTGTAGCGCAGACGGTCGGCAAAGGTCAGTTTCAGCACTGCCCGTTTATCCTCCAAACGATCAGAATTCCATAGTTTCCAAGGGCTTGATAGAAATTCGAGCGCCGTTCTAAGTGTGCCGTCAAAGCTGCTTTTGGGACGCCCCGCGTTTGCCATACGCTCCCGGATCAATAGCTTGTCCTCTTCGAGCTTACGGACCCGTTCCTCATAGGCTGCGATCACGCTTGGCACCCGCGCGTCCAGTATCCGTTCGAGCAGTTGTTCCACCTGCCCCTCGATCTTGACCAGTTGTGCGCTGAGCGCCTTCAACTCCGCCTCGCCCTGACGGGAGCGATGGTCCCACAAATCCTTGAACATTGCCGTGGCGACCTTGAACAGGGCGGCGCTGGGCGTCATGGCGTGCAGCAGCGTCTCGAACTCACCTTCGATGCGGTCGCGCCGGATCGACTTGCCGTAGCTGGGGCAGCCCCGTTTCGGACAGAGGTAGTAGGGATGAAGGCTGTGCGATCCCTTCGACCAGCAGGCCGTCAGCGGCGCACCGCAATCGGCGCAAGCGACGAAGCCCCGTAGCGGAAAGTCCTGGTTCAGGTTCTTGCGCATCGGTGCGCGCCCGATCCCTTTCAAGCGGTCCTGGATGCGCTGGTAGGTCTGGAAGCTGATGAGTGGTTCGTGCTGGCCGACGCGCAAGGACACATCCCATTCCGGAGCTTCGACGTACCCGGCATAGACCGGCTGGTTCAGAAGAACGTGGATGCGCTGGTGACGGATGCGCCCCCTGCTGTCCTTGGGGAACAGAGGGTGCTCTTGCAGGAAACGCATCACGTCGGCCTGCGTCTCGAAGCGGCCCGAGGCATAACCTTCAAGGGCTTCCTGCACGACAGAGGCAGCGGGTTCGTCGCGCTTGAGCATTCTGCCGCCGCCACTGACGCGCTCATATCTGTACCCGGTGGGAGCCTGGAACACCCAGAAGCCGTTCATGACACGGGCGCGCATCCGGTTGCGGGTCTGTTCGCCGTTCTTCTGGCGCTGGTGCTGTGAGACGCTGGCGAGCAGGTGTTCAACCAGGACAGAATCGGAATCGTCTCCGAACTCGATGGACGGCGATTCCAGAATGCCGCCTGCATTGGCGATGGCACCGCGCAATTCTATATGGGCTTGCAGACCGCGCGCCAGCCGGGACACGTCGTCGATGATGACGACGACACCGCTGTTACGGCGCTTGCGGATGAAGGCGAGCATCGCCTTCATGCCGGGACGGTCGATCAAGCTGCCGGACACATCGTCCTGAAACACCTCGATCACCTCATAGCCCTTCCGGCGTGCGAACTCGCGGCAGCGCGTTTCCTGCGACCGCAGCCCGTCGCCCAAGGTTGATTGCTTGATGCTGGAAACGCGGCAATAGATGACTGCCGCTCTTTGTTCCTTGTCGATCATGACGAATGCTCCTTTCCTTCTTTGTTCAATAATTGGCTGAATGGGTGATTTTATCATTGTCCAGCGCTTATCCGGACACGTCGTTGAATTCTCCGAACAACTGCCCACAGACATCGACGGTGAACCCCATCTCGACAAAGGTGTGCATGATCGACCAGAGCGTTTGCAGCAGTTCGGTTTCCTGGGCTTCCGTCAGGTCGAATTCGGCCAGCGCCGCACGGTAGCGTTCAGGATCGGGTTCAAGGGCCGGGCGCGGCCCGCCATTGAACTCCGCATCCTGTCTGTAATCATTTTTCTTACTCATGATAAACCTCCTTTCCCGCCGTACGGCGTCTGGTCAAAGAAGAGAAGATACCAGAACAAATAGAGAACAAACAAGAATTAATTCCTATTTTGTTCTCTTGTACTATTTCGCGACGTTCCGCCTCCAGCGGAGGGGCTGGACGGAAAGAAGCGAAAGAGGGTGCAGTAACTTCCCGGCGTGCGGACGGCACCGTTCCAGCCGACATACACGCAGCCCACGCGATCCTGACCGAGCGCCAGATGGGGCGTGCCGTACAGATGGACGGCCAACCACAACGCGGCCCAGGCGATCAGCCAGAGCGGCGGAACAGCGGTGAACGGATAGGGCTGCCGGACGGATATCAGCCGCCCGAAGCTCTCCGTCAGCGCGACCGCGCCGAGGAGTGCCAGATACCCGGCGATGACCATTGCCACGACGGAACCGTCGATGATCGTGACGATCCGCCACGCAATCACCAGCATGAGAATACCGGAGAAGATTTGACTGTTCTCCTGGGGACGACGCTGCATGGTCCTGTCCTCCGTCAATCGAGCGTGGGGCGTTTGCCGACCGGCGCACGTCCCGGCTGGTCCGGCGGGCGGGTTGCCGTTCCGGCTTCCGCGCCGCCGCGTGCGTAGGAGTCGAGTTCGTGCAGCCGCCGCACCATGTCCCGCGCCTGATCCTCGAAGGCGACTTCGGCCAGGACGGTGCGGGTGACGCCGCGATCCAGGATGATGTCGAAGGCGCGACGCACATGGTCGGGCTGCTGGCCGTAGCCGTTGGCGCGCGCCCGCTCTTCCGCCCGCGCCTCATCCAGACGTTCGCTGTGTTCGCGCATCAGGAAGCTGTGGGGGGTGTCGGCGCTGAAGTCGATCCAGCGGCCCTTGACCCGCAGACGGATGCGGCCCGGCGTGAATTCCCCCACCAGCCGGTTGGACCCGTGGGGTTTCAGGCCGTAGCCGCCCCGGAATCCGGCCAGGAAGCCGATGGACAGCCGGGTGCCGATCCCGGCAACCGTGATGCCCGCAATGGAGGCGACCACGCTTTGTCCCGTGGTCAACGACAGCGGGTTGACCGCCAGCACCAGCAGGAGCCACGCGCCCATGAAGGCCGCGAACACGACCCGGACGGCGATTTCGGTCAGATCGCCCAGGACATACAGCCAGCGCGGGGAATAATACCCGTAGCGCAGATGGCGGACCTCCGTCCCGGTCAAGGGGCGTTTACTGTTCGGCATGGAACGTCCCCCGGAAAAATTCGTGGGTGTCGTAGTTGACGCGCTGGAGGATCATCGGATCGTCCCCGGCCCGGATGACGAGCTGGCGGGCGAGGTGATCGTCGCGGGCGAAGAAGCGGCTGACCTCTTCCAGGGTCATCAAATCCTGGACCTCGACAGACCATGACTCGCCGTTGAGGCCCTGGCGTTCCCGGCCATCGGCGGACACGTCGGACCGGCGGGTGACGATCAGCGAGGTTTTCCCCAGCCGCCGCGATATCCAGTCCAGGGTGAAGGCGTCGTTGTTGCCGAAGAACTGAAGGACGCCCGCGTTGCCGAGGAAGGTTTCCCAGCGGTCGCGGTACAGCGCCTTCAACTGCGTCAAATCCTGGAGGATGGGCCAGAGCCGGACGCCGAAACCGGCAATCTGCCCGGCGGCATCCTCGACGGTCTTCAGGTGCCCCATGACGGGGAACTCATCCAGGCACATGAGGACCGGCGGCGTGGGCCGGACGGGAACGCGCTCCATCGCGGCCAGGGCCAGGTTGACGAACAGGCGGAACCAGCGGGAGCAGGTGCCCAGCCGCATCGCGGGCAGGCACAGATAGACGGTCATGCGGTCGCGCTTCAGGTCTTCCAGGTCGAAATCGTGCGCCTCCGTCACCGTCCGTATGGCCCGGTAGGACAGGAACTTGGCGTGCCGCCGCGCCGTAGAGAGGACGGAGCCGCGCTCGTCGCCGGGCTTCTCGAAGAAATCCGCCGCCCCTTCCTGGACGACGCCGAAGGCGGCATCGTTGCGGAGCATTTCCTTTTCCAGCGCCTTGAGGCTCGACGCGCCGCCGGAAACGGCCCCGCGCATGAGTAGCCGATGGACCGTGACGAGGGAGCGTTCCCCCTCATAGGCGTCATGGGTGGCGACATGGAGAATCAGCGTCTCTATCCAGTTGCGGGCGCTGTCGTCCCAATGGGAATCGCCGCTACCGGGGATCACGATGGCATCGGCGATCAGCCCGGCATCCTCGACCAGCGTCGGGCTGTCCGGCTTGAGGATCGTCATCGGGTTGAAGCCGCCCTGATAACCTGCGACGTGATCCCCGGCGATCCCGAACGGGTCGAGTCCGACGACGCGCTGCCCCAGCCTTCCGGCCCGGCGCGTTGCCGTGATGTTGAACAGTTCGGCCTTGGGGTCGGTGGCAAGCACGCTGCCCTCGTAATCGAGCAGCGTCGGTACGATGACGCAGCGCCCCTTGCCCGAACGGCTTCCGGCCACGAGGACGGCGTGCCGGTCGTCGCCGGAACCGACGCCGTGTCCGCCCATGACGTGGCGCTCGACGCGCCCGTCCGGCAGCGTCACCATACTGACGGTCCCGCCGATGACGCCCAGATGCAGCTTGTGCCCGGAGCGTTTCAGCGTATCGGATCGGACGATGGTATCCGGGTCGCGGAACTGCGCGCGCGGCAGGATGTGATCCTCCAGACGGGTTTCCACGCCGCTGCGCCGGGGTGCGCCGCGCGGAACGTCATCGAGCAGGGAGAAAGGGTGTGGCATGGCTGTCTCCTTGATCGTTCGCGCTCAATGGATCGTTTTGGTAGGCGGATGATTCCAGCCCGCGGCTTGCACGTCGGGCTTCGTAGGGAATACGGCAGGCACAGGGGCCGGGCTTCGCAGCAACCGCAGGAGAAGCGCGCACACCGCCTGAATCAGAAACGGGAGAAGCGACAGCAGGACGTTCAGGGTAAAACCGGGGTTGGCTTGGCCGAGGCTCGACAGCATCGCCCCCCAAGCGGCAAGGGATTGCCGATGAATGAAGCCGCTGCGCCCCTGGCTGACCTCTTCGACCCAATGGTTGAAGTACATTTCCAGCACGTCCGTCTGTTCCGCGAAATCGGGAACATGGACGCCCGCATCCTCCGCAAAGCGGTTCAGAACCCCGGCCTTGCTCCGCAAGGCGGCAATGATTTCAGGCAGAGGGATGGAAGCCCTCTCCGGACCATCCAGCGGCTTTACATGGGTCAACGCCCGGTCATAAGCTGCGCGCAGCGTGTCGCCCCTATCCGCCGCCTGGACAAGCTCGCGATAATGGTCCGTCATGTCCTGATCGAGGCGTTGCGCCCAGGCGCGCATAATCTCCGGATCTTGGGCTCTCGTGGAGACGAACCAATCGCCCCAAAACGCATCGTTCGCCGCGTAGGTCTTCATCAGCGGCAGAGGCGCAGCCAGCAACAGCAGAGCCGCAAATATCCCCTCCAGCAACGGACGGGGAATCCGCGTCTGGAATCCGAGAACGAGGAAGATGCAGGCCGTCGCACTGGTGATGGCCGCCGCAGCGACAGGAACGGCCACGTGGCCCAGCGGGTTGTGAGCGCCGTCCATGTTGCCCCACAGGCTGAACCCTTCCACGAGGATGGAGGCGCTCCACAGGGCCGCCAGCAGGATGACAGCGACAACCGAATGGATGAGCCATTGCCGGGACGGAGCAAACGAGATCATGGAAACCCCCTTTCAGAAGCAGCCTGGAAGACCGTCGCGAAGGCGGGACGGATTCCCGCTTTTGGTCAGCGTCAGGTCATCGAGGAGGGGGCGAAGTGTGCATCTTCATGATGGGGCCTCGGTCAACGCCGGGAAAGCCCCTAACCGCGCCGTTTAAGGCGGGAATGCAGAAGATGAAGCCGGAAAGCTCGCAGATCGTTGGAATTCATGGGGTTTTGCGAAGCTGTATAGCAACGGCACGGCTGGCCTTCCGGCCTGGGATATGAGAAGAAGCAGCTTTCTTTCCCTCATGCGGGTACGGCATGGCGTTGAAGACGGACAAGGCAGGGAAGCTGATCCCCTTCGCCAAAATCCCCGATAAGGCAGTGCTGCGGATACTGTATGGTTTCGCGCGCGGGGAAGCGGTTGCCCCGTTAGCCAAGAGCGCCGGTATCAGCGAGCGGACCTGCCGTTCCGTCGTCCTGGCCGTGCGTCACCGGCTGCTGCGGCCTCGGTTTCACCGCTGGAGCGTCTTCCTACCGGCCCTGCTGATCCTGGACGAGGACGCCTATACCGGTGCCATGGGCCGCGTCCTTGCCTATCTGGCGAAATGCTATTTCAACCGATCCTGCCAATCCAACTACCAGCAGGGCCTACGCGAAACCCGCGCCTGCCGATCATGTCCAATCGAAAGGCTGGACTTCCTGAGCGAGTCCGAGCGAGACGCCGCCCGCTATCACATCGACCTCATCCGGGGCTTCTATGGCCTGCTTGGTATCCGGGCGGAAACCCATCTGCCGCCGCTCACCGTGTTCCAACTCCGCTATCGTCACATGATGGTCGTCGGCGAAGCATTCGAGGCCAGCCGCCGCGCCCCCGACGCCATGGCCGACATGAAGGACAAGGGCGAGCGATCAGCCTGGACGCTATATCAGGCACTGGTCAAGGAACTGACCGACGATCCGCTGGTGCGCGCCGATCCGCCGCTGACCAAGTTTGAGCAGGTCTACGGGTATTTGTCCGGCGTGGATTGAGGGCGATCACCACGGCATGACTTCAGAACCGCTGCGCGCAAGATGTGTGTTGTACTACAACACGCATCTTGGCAAGGGGGCCCGCTGCGCGCCCCCGTTGCATCCCCCCGGCCGTGGTGCGGTCCCGGCATCGAGCCTGGGCCGCACCATTGAACCGTATCGCCGGTTCATCACTCGCGCCGCGCCCCCAACCGGCCCATAGGGGCCAAGGCGGGCGTCGGCGATCAGGGGAGCACCCGATACCCCCATTGCGAGGGGGCCTGTCGCCGCCCCCTTCGATCCCCTCGACCAAGGAGCGGTCACGCCCCTTGGAACCCCGTCATGGCGGGAGACGCCGCTCTCCCGCCCATCGGCCAACCCTGCGCGGATTGGATGCGCGCAAGCCCGCCGATGGCTGGCCTCCGGCCAAGCCTCAGCCTTAGATGCGATGCTGTTGTCTGTGGTTTGTTTTCATCAGTGCTTTGCTACCCGCCAAAACTTGCGCCTTTCCTTTTTGGAAGGGATCGCTGTCGCCGCAAAAATTGCTCGACAGGTTGTACGAAGTGTTCGTCTTGAGCCGAGATTCCAGCGTCGCCGCCTCGTGGGGCCGCATCTATGTCCGTAGTCTGGCGGATGATCTAACTATTGCAGCAGACTGCTATCTATGCGAGATATCTGACGAACAACATCACTCCTAGGGCGTGTTAAGGGCCGGTGATTTCGGTATACATGTCCTGTGGAAAATGTTAAGAGATGGTGATATTTTTAACGCATTGCTCAGGACATGTTAAAACCCATTTACGCTATCCCAGACCTCCCGCCGCAGGTGAACCTGGAAACGGTTCCGGTACTGAAGGCGCTTGCGCGGGCGAACCGCGCCCTCGCGGAACTAAAGGGGCGCGCGGCGACCATCCCCAATCAGGGCATCCTGATAGACACGCTCTCCCTGCAAGAGGCAAAGGCTAGCTCCGAGATCGAAAACATCGTCACGACGCAGGACGAGTTGTTCCAGGCTGACCTCCACCTCGAAGGGGTGGACTCCCCTGCTGCTAAAGAGGTCGCCCTTTACCGCGACGCCGTAAAGCTCGGATACGACCATCTCCGCCAATCCGGCGGGCTCATCACGAACCGCACCTTGATCGAGATGTTCCGCCTGCTGAAACGGCGGGATGGTGGCTTTCGCGTGACACCTGGCACGGCGCTCAAAAACGATTCCACCGGCGAGGTGGTTTACGTCCCGCCGCAGGATGCACGCGAGATTGAGGCAGCTATGGTCGCACTGGAACGCTTCGTCAACCAGGACGAACTGTCTGCACTTGATCCACTCATCAAGATGGCGCTGATCCATCACCAGTTTGAGAGCATCCACCCGTTTCCCGATGGTAACGGACGAATTGGACGAATCCTGAACGTGCTCTATCTCACGCGCGCCGGGCTTCTCGAAATTCCGATCCTCTATCTTTCGCGCCATATTACGCGCACGAAGGCGGATTACTATCGCCTTCTGCAAATGGTTCGCACGCAAGGTGCATGGGAAGAGTGGGTGCTCTACATGCTGGGGGCAGTGGCGGAGACAGCGCAAACCACCCTCGCGCTTGTCGAAGGGATGCGCGTCCAAATGGCCGCCGCTAAAAAGCGGATGCGCGACGAAGTGCCGAACCTGTATTCGCAGGACCTCCTCAATAACCTTTTCCGTCACCCTTACACACGCATTGAGTTCGTGGTGAAAGACCTAGGTGTTTCGCGCCAGACAGCGGCGAAGTATCTCGACCTGCTGGCGGAGAAAGGCTTCGTCGCCAAGCACCGCTCGGGCCGGAGCAACTACTACGTCAACGAGGCGCTCGTGCGTCTGTTCCTCGATGTATCAGGGGGGCGGTGATGAACGCAGCGAACCAGAACCCCGAACAAGTCGCCCGCGACCAGATTGATGCACACCTGGCAGAGGCAGGCTGGTGTGTTCAGAACATGAAGGACCTCGATTGGTCCGCCGGACAAGGCATCGCCGTTCGAGAGTATCAGACAGACACCGGCCCCGCCGACTATGCCCTCTTTGTGAACCGCAAGGCCGTGGGTGTGATCGAGGCGAAGCCCAAGGATTGGGGCCACAAAATTACGACCGTTGAGGAACAATCCTCCGGCTACGCCGCTGCTAAACTCAAGTGGGTCAACAACAAGGACCCTCTGCCTTTCATTTATGAAAGCACGGGTGTCATCACACGTTTCACCGATCAGCGTGACCCAAAGCCCAGGTCGCGGGAGGTGTTCACCTTCCATCGGCCTGAGACGATGGCAGAATGGCTTGCCAAGCCCAAATCGCTCCGCGCACGGCTCCACGACATCCCGGCACTTGATCCAAACGGTTTGCGTGACTGTCAGGTCACCGCAATCCAGAACCTCGAAAAGTCCTTCCGCGAGGATCGACCGCGCGCCCTTGTGCAAATGGCGACCGGTTCGGGCAAGACTTTCACCGCCATCACCTCCGTCTATCGCCTCCTGAAGTTCGCGGATGCCAAGCGTATACTCTTCCTCGTGGACACGAAAAACCTCGGCGAACAAGCCGAGCAGGAGTTCATGTCCTACGTCCCGAACGACGACAATAGGAAGTTCACCGAGCTGTACAACGTCCAGCGCCTGCGCTCTCCGCACGTCGCGGGCAGCAGTCAGGTCTGCATCAGCACGATCCAGCGCATGTACTCGATCCTGAAGGACGAGCCACTGGACGAAGCAGCCGAAGAGGACAACCCCGCCGAACGGCTTGTGCGACCCAAGACGCCCATGCCGGTCGTCTATAACCCGAAAATCCCGCCCGAGTTCTTCGACTTCATCATCATCGATGAATGCCACCGTTCGATCTACAATCTGTGGCGACAGGTGCTGGAGTATTTCGACGGAACCCTGATCGGCCTCACCGCAACGCCCGACAACCGCACCTATGGATTTTTCCACAAGAATGTGGTGAGCGAGTACGGCCACGAACGCGCCGTGGCGGATGGCGTCAATGTCGGCAATGAGGTCTATGTTATTGATACGCAGATCACGCGCCAGGGTGCGCGGATCAAAGCCGAGCAGCAGGTCGAAAAGCGTGAACGCCTGACGCGCCAGAAGCGCTGGGAGCGCCAGGACGAAGAGGAGCAGTACGCCGCTGCACAGCTTGATCGCGCGGTGGTCAACCCGGACCAAATCCGCACCATCATCCGCACATTCCGCGATCAACTCCCGGACATCTTCCCCGGTCGCGAGGAAGCGCCGAAAACGCTCATTTTCGCCAAGACAGACAGCCACGCCGACGACATCATCAACATCGTCCGCGAGGAGTTCGGCCAAGGCAACGACTTCTGTAAGAAGATCACTTATCAGGCGACCGAAGACCCGAAATCCGTGCTCGCGCAGTTCCGCAACGGCTACAACCCACGCATTGCCGTCACCGTTGACATGATTGCCACGGGCACGGATGTGAAGCCGCTTGAATGCCTGCTCTTCATGCGTGATGTGAAAAGCCGCAATTACTTCGAGCAGATGAAGGGGCGCGGTACACGCACGCTGGACGCCGACAGCCTCCAGAAAGTAACGCCTTCCGCCAAGACGGCCAAGACACACTATGTCATCGTCGATGCCGTCGGCGTCACCAAGTCCTGCAAGACCGCCAGCGAGCCGCTTATCACCAAGCCTCATGTGCCGTTGAAGGACCTCGCGACCGGCATCATGATGGGCGCGCGGGACGAGGACACCGTTAGCTCCCTCGCTGGACGATTGGCGCGTCTGGACAAACAGCTCGACGACAAGGATCAGGCGCGGATCAAGGACGCCGCAGGCGGTGTTTCCCTGAATGAGATCGTCCGCCGTCTATTTGATGCCATTGATGCAGACCGTATTGAGGCGGAAGCCGCCAGGGCGTCGGGTGGGGCCGAACCGACAGAAGCGCAGCGCGATGCCGCGCGTGACAAACTGGTCGGACACGCGGCCAATGTTTTCACGGGACCGCTCATCAACCTGATCGACGGCATTCGCCGCGAAAAAGAACAGACCATCGACCACGACAACCTCGACACGGTTCTGTCAGCGGGGTGGAGCGGCGATGCAAAAGAAAATGCCGAGGCTATGGCGAAGGATTTCGCGGCCTACTTGGAAGAAAACCGCGACGAAATCGAGGCGCTGTCCATATTCTTCAGCCAGCCAGCCCGCCGCTCAGCCGTGACGTATGCCATGATCAAGGCATTGCTGGATGCGCTCAAGGCCGACCGGCCCAAGCTTGCGCCGCTCCGCGTTTGGCGGGCTTATGCCCTGCTGGATGAGTACAAAGGTGCTGACCCGGTGAACGAGCTGACCGCGCTTGTCGCGCTGATCCGTCGTGTCTGCGGCATCGACCCGAAACTCGCACCCTATGCCGACACGGTGCGGCGCAACTTCCAAAACTGGATTCTGAAGCGCCACAGCGGCGCGGGGGAGAAATTCACGGGCGAACAGCTCGACTGGCTGCATATGGTCCGCGACCATATCAGCACCTCCATTCACATCGAGCGCGATGACATCGACATGGCCCCATTCAACGCCAAGGGCGGCCTTGGGAAGATGCATCAGCTTTTTGGGGCGAACATGGATAAGCTGATTGAAGAACTAAACGAGGCGCTGGCGGTATGAGCCATTTCTCCGAGATTCCGTTGCCTCCTACCTGGGCGACCGCGCCCATAGAAAAAGTTGCAGAAATCAATCCCGGTCTGAAAAAGTCGGGGATAGATGACCGGCTCGCAGTTGCCTTCGTGCCAATGCCGGCTGTCGAAGCAGAAAGCGGTCGAATGGATGTTTCGGCAACCCGTCCCTTTGGTGAGGTTAAGAAAGGCTACACGGCGTTCTGTGAAGGCGATATTTTATTCGCGAAGATCACACCCTGCATGGAAAACGGGAAGATGGCCGTCGTTCCAGCCCTAAGAAACGGGCTCGGTTTTGGGTCAACCGAATTTCATGTCCTGCGGCCACGAAAAGGCATTTCCGCGCAGTATCTCTATTATTTTGTGTCCGCTCAGCAGTTCCGTCGTGATGCCGAACACAACATGACCGGCGCTGTCGGTCAGCGCCGCGTACCGATGCCATATCTTGCACAGCATTCGATTCCAATTCCGCCGGAGCCCGAGCAGCGTCGCATCGTCGCCAAGATCGAGGAACTGTTCTCCGAACTCGACAAGGGCGTCGAGAACCTCACTATCGCGCGCAAACAGCTTAAAGCCTACCGCCAAGCTATTCTTAAAGCCGCCTTTGAGGGTAAGCTGTGCAACGCGAGCATCGCCCAAGGAAACTCTTGGACCGCGCGCCCTCTTGGAGGGTTAATCGAGTTTTTGACGTCTGGCTCCCGGGGGTGGGCAGACTACTATTCCAAACATGGCGACATATTTATCAGGGCGCAGAATCTGAAACACGATAGGCTAGACCTTACTGACATCGCGTATGTACGACTCCCCCAAGGTAATACCGAAGGTGTGCGAACCCGTGTTCGTCAAGGTGATGTTCTGATCACAATCACTGGGGCCAATGTGACCAAGACCGGACTGGTTGATACCGAACTTGGGCCCGCCTACGTGAGTCAACACGTTGCGCTTTGTCGTCTGACTGACGACCTTCAGCCGGAATTCTTATACTGGTATCTACTTTCCGAGGCTGGCGGTCGTAGGCAACTTAATGAGGCCGCATATGGTGCTGGAAAGCCCGGATTGAGTCTCGAAAACATCCGAAACGTCGTTGTCCCTGTGCCGTCGGTCTGTGATCAAAAACTAGTCGTTAGCGAAATCAAAAGATTGATAGAGGGCCAACAGCAGACGGATGCGGAAATCGAAGTCGAACTCGCTCGCGCAGAAGCTCTGCGGCAGTCGATTCTAAAGCGCGCGTTTTCCGGTCTTCTCGTTGCGCAGGACTCGGAGGATGAACCGGCTTCGGTCTTGCTGGAGCGTATTCGTGCGGAACACGACGAAGGCAGAACGACAAAGCGGCGGAACAACAAGAACGGCAAGAAGGAGGCCGCATGAGCACTTTCGACAGTACTAAGACCCCCTTGCCGGATATCATTCGTCAGATCACCGAAGGCAAGGTGCAATTGCCTGATTTCCAGCGCGGCTGGGTATGGGACGATGAGCATGTGCGCTCGCTGCTGGTGAGCGTGGCCCGTTCCTTTCCCGTAGGTGCTGTGATGCTGCTGGAGACGGGCGGCGACGTTCGCTTCCAGGTTCGCCCGATTGAGAACCTCACTTTCGAGGGCAAGCTGCCAGAACCGGAGCGCCTTATTCTCGACGGCCAGCAGCGGCTCACCACGCTGACACAGGTGCTGGCATTGCGTGACCCCGTAAAGACCTTCGATGAGAAGGGCCGCGCGATAGATCGCTACTATTACATCGATATTCGGCGCGCGCTCGAAGACGATGCGCTTGAGGATGCCTTCATAGCGGTTGAGGCGGATCGCAAGGTCAAAACCAACTTCGGCAGAGACGTAATTCTGGACCTTTCCTCGCCCGAGAAGGAGTGCGAGGCGTTCTACTTCCCATGCAATCAGATTTTGAACTCTGATCGTTGGGAGGAAAGCCTCCAGGAGTACGCTTCCGATAAATTCGGCGCGTATATGAAGTTTCGCACGAAAGTGCTCTCCGCCTTCCGCTCCTATCAGCTTCCCGTCATCTCCCTTGGCAAGAACACCAGCAAGGAAGCGGTCTGCCTCGTGTTTGAAAAGGTGAATACGGGGGGCGTCCCGCTCTCAGTATTCGAACTTGTCACCGCAAGCTTCGCAGCAGATAATTTCAACCTGCGGGATGACTGGTATGGAAGCAAGCTGCGCAAGAAGACCGGCAGGGTCGAGCGGCTCAAGAAAGAAGCCGTTTTAGAGGTGGTCGAGCCGACCGATTTTCTGCAAGCCATATCGCTTTTGCAGACATATGAATGCCGTCAGCAAGACATTGCGGCAGGCAAGACTGGAAAATCGATCTCAGCGGTCAGTGCGAAGCGCGCCTCGGTTTTGGCGCTCTCGTTGGGGGCCTATCACAAATGGGCCGATGATGTTGAGCAAGGTTTTATCCTTACGGCACGCTTCCTTCGCAAGCACTGCTTCTTCGCCTCCCGTGATCTCCCGTACCGCACTCAGCTTGTACCTTTGGCCGCTGTGCTGGCCACGCTTAAGGAGCGCTGGCTTGAGCCACGCATCTTCGACAAGCTCTCGCGCTGGTATTGGTGCGGCGTGTTCGGGGAGCTTTACGGCGGTGCGGTCGAGACCCGGGTGGCGAACGACCTTGAAGATTTGTTGGCTTGGATTGCGGATGAAGGCGCAGAACCGCGCACGATTTATGATGCGGCCTTCCAGCCGACACGTTTACTTACGCTGCGCTCCCGATTGAGCGCGGCCTACAAGGGCCTGAACACGCTGATCCTGCGTCAAGGATCGCGTGACTTTTTCTGGAAGGCCACGATCCAGGAACTCGATCACGATGAAGTGGCACTGGACATCCACCACATCTTCCCCAAGGTATGGTGCGAAGCGGCCAGCATCAAACCTTCCGTTTTTAACTCAATCGTCAATAAAACGCCGATTTCGTATAAAGCCAATCGAATGATCGGCGGCAAGGCTCCGTCGGATTACCTTGCGGCGATCCAGAGCCACAAGCAGGTTGGGCTCGGTGATGCCGCCATGGACGAGATTCTACGCAGCCATCATATCGACCCCGCGACCATGCGCGCCGATGATTTTGAGCGTTTCTTTCAGGTCCGCCTGGACGCCTTGCTTCGCCTTGTCGAAGAAGTAATGGGCAAGACGATTGACCGGGCAAATCAGTCCCTAACGACAGCGGAAGGCGTGATCGACGATGAGTCTTCCGAGATGGAGGCCGCATGAGCACTGCACCTATCGTTTCCAAGGTTTGGAGCTTCTGCAACACCCTGCGCGATGACGGTGTGGGCTATGGCGATTACCTTGAGCAACTCACTTATCTGATCTTCCTCAAGATGGCGGATGAGTATGCCAAACCGCCCTATAGCCGCGATGTCGGAATCCCTGAGAAATATTCCTGGCCGAAGCTGAGGGCCAAGCGTGGCGCGGAGCTGGAGGGGCATTACATTGAGCTGCTGCGCGAACTTGGCAAGCGGAAGGACGTGCTGGGGCAGATTTTCACTAAGGCGCAAAACAAGATTCAGGACCCGGCCAAGCTCTATCGCCTCATCGACATGATCGACGAGGTGCAATGGGTGAGCATGGAGGCGGACGTCAAAGGCGACATCTATGAGGGCCTCCTCGAAAAGAACGCCGAGGACACCAAATCCGGCGCGGGCCAATATTTCACGCCGCGCCCGCTCATCAAGGCGATGGTTGAGTGTATGCGCCCGGAACCTGGAAAAACCATCGCTGACCCCGCCTGTGGGACGGGCGGGTTTTTCCTCGCAGCCTATGACTTCTTGACCGACCCGGCCAACTACCAGCTCGATAAGGCGCAGAAGGCGTTCCTGAAGCACAAGACGTTCAACGGGAATGAGATTGTCGCGGGCACACGCCGTCTGTGCCTGATGAACATGTTCTTGCACAATATCGGGGAGATCGATGGCGATGTGCTCATTTCTCCTAACGATGCACTTGTTGCTGCCAGTGCGCAGAGCTTCGACTACGTGCTCGCCAATCCCCCGTTCGGCAAGAAAAGCTCCATGAGCTTCACCAACGATGCAAGGGAGGAAGAGACCGACGAACTGACCTACAACCGTCAGGATTTCTGGGCAACGACCTCAAACAAGCAGCTCAATTTCGTTCAGCACATCCGTTCGATGCTGAAGGTGACGGGTCGTGCTGCCATCGTCGTGCCGGACAACGTCCTATTTGAGGGAGGCGCGGGCGAAATCGTTCGCCAGAACCTGCTGAAGACGACGGACCTGCATACGATCCTGCGCCTGCCGACCGGCATTTTCTACGCCCACGGCGTGAAGGCAAACGTCATCTTTTTTGACAACCGCGAAGCCAGTAAAGACCCATGGACGAAGGACGTCTGGTTCTACGACTACCGGACCAACATCCATCACACGCTGAAAAAGAAGCCGCTTCGCTACGAGAACCTCGCCGAGTTTGTCGAGTGCTACAATCCGAAGAACCGTCACAAGCGCGAGGCAACCTGGGATGCCGAGAAGAACCCCGAAGGCCGCTGGCGCAAGTTCACCTATGAAGAATTGACGGCGCGCGACAAGACGAGCCTCGATGTCTTCTGGCTGAAGGACAAGAGCCTTACCGACCTCGATAATCTGCCCGAGCCAGACGAGTTGGCGGAGGAGATTATTGAGAATCTGGAAGCGGGTCTGGCGAGCTTCCGTCAAGTGCTGGCGGGGCTTGGGAAGGTGGTTTAGCCATGAGCGCTTCACCTCTGGATTATCACTATAAAATTGCGCTGCGGCTCAAACTCCGGCAGTCTTCCGGTGATGCCTTTCAGGATTTTTTCTCCACCGTGATGGAAAAGGGCCACGGCGACGACTTTGTGCGTGTGCGGCCATTCGGACAGAAGGGCGACAAGGGCTGTGACGGTTATCTCCAGTCAAGCGGACAGCTTTTTGCCTGCTATGGGGCGGTAAATGGCGACAAGGGAAAAGTCGATTATCTGATCGGGAAGATGGATGACGATTTCGCCAAGGCCAAAAGCCACCTGAGTGGAATAGTGAAAGAGTGGCACATGGTCCACAATCTTGTGGATGGCCTACCGGTAGAAGCAATTAACAAGCTGGATGAATTCAAAAAGGCCAATCCGGGCATCGCGTTTGGCTTTGTTGGCCTCGAAGGTATCGAGGGACGCATCGCGCAACTCAGTTCCGTCATCGTGGCCGAGCTTCTCGGGCCGCAGGCAACAAACAAGGATGCGCAGGCAATGCAGCCAGCAGAGCTGCAATCGCTTATAAATGGAATCATATCGGGTGTTGCTGCCCGCGTGCCCGCGTCAGGGGCGATTACGCCAGTGCCATCCGACAAGCTGGAGGCTAACAACCTTCCCAATCACTGGCATCAGATGATCGAAAATGGATGGAATAACGCATATTTTGTAGCGGAGTATTTTGGGCGGCATCACAATCCGTTGATTGGCGAGCACATTGCGTCCCTGTTCCGGGAGCGCTATCAGTATCTGCGTGCACAGGCAATTACTCCAGAAGGTATCATGGATAGCCTTTACGAATTTGTCGCAGGAATTGGAACCGTACCGCCAGCCCGGCAGGTAGCCGCGCAAGCACTGCTTGCGCACCTATTTGAAAGCTGTGACATCTTTGAAAACATAACGGCTGGAGCTGGAGCTGGAGCATGATACTTCCGGCCAAGCACTTAAAGCAAGATCGCGCGCTAATTGGCGTTGGCAGTGAAGTCCTCGCTGCTTTGACGGGAGAGAAAACCGTTTCCGAGCTATGGGAGGCGGTCCAGCGGCGACGTTCGCACGGGGTCAGCCCGCTCTCCTTCGACTGGTTTGTCCTAGCGCTGTCCTTTCTGTTTGCGATTGA
Source organism: Niveispirillum sp. (assembly GCF_017996735.1). Taxonomy (GTDB): domain Bacteria; phylum Pseudomonadota; class Alphaproteobacteria; order Azospirillales; family Azospirillaceae; genus Niveispirillum. Next base: position 2,220 of record NZ_JAGOGJ010000101.1, on the reverse strand, counting down.
TGCCGTCAGCTTTAAGAATGGTATACTCACCAAGCGGGGTGAGTCATGATAATCAATAGTATTAGTAGTTCACTTGTCACTTTCAAGCGTGTGCAGTTTCATGCAGGCTTGAACGTCCTCCTTTCGGACAAACACGTCGAGGCAACTGAAGGCCAGACCCGCAACAGTGCGGGCAAAACAAGCCTCGTTGAAATACTTCATTTTCTGATGGGCGCTGATTGCGATAAAGGCAGCATTTTTAGGTCCGACGCTTTGAATGAGCACTTCTTCCAGATATCTTTCAATTTGGGCGATTCAGAGATTTGCGTTGAGCGCACTGGATCGCAGCCATCGCGCATCTACATCGTGCGTGGCCTGGAAGGACGCCAAGACCTACCCATAAAAATTGAGAAAGAATCCGAACGGCTATTTATTTCAAATGAGAATTGGAAGGCGTTTCTCGGTCATGAGCTTTTTGGCCTCCCCCTCAATCTTGTCGGGACTGAGTTTGACCAGTCCTACACGCCGTCCTTTCGTTCGCTGATTTCCTATTTTATGCGCCGTCATAACTCTGGCGGATTTATCAGCCCTGAGCGTCAAGCGGAGAAGCAGCAGCGCTGGGATTGGCAGGAAAATGTCTCGTATCTACTCGGTTTGGATTGGCGCATCTCTTTTGAGTTCCAGAAAGTCCGCATGCGGGAAAACGCGCTTGAGGAACTGAAGAAAGCGGCTAAAGGGGGGGCCCTCGGTGCGGTCATCGGCACCGTCGCCGAACTGCGACCCAAAGTGACGGTCGCAGAGCGCAATGCGAAGCAGCGGCGCGAACAGCTCGATAATTTCCGGGTTCTTGAGTCTTATGGCGAACTTTCGAGACGGGCGGCGCGCGCTAAGACTGAGCTACAATCTATAAGCCGCGAAAACGTCAGCCTCAATGAAACGCTGAATCATCTCCAGTCTGTACTGAGCAGCGAAGCGCCGCCAGAAGCCTCGCTGCTAGAGCAGATGTACGCCTCGGCGGGTATCGAACTGCCTGGGGTTGCGATGAAAAGGCTTGAGGACGTTCAGGCGTTCTACAAGTCGGTCGTCGAAAATCGTGCAATGCATCTGCGTCGAGAGATTGATGAGACGACGGACCGCCTGCAACAGAACGAAGCACGTGCCGCTACCCTGGATGCCGAGCGGCAGGATGTCTTGAAGACATTGGAGAGCCACGGCGCGTTGGAAGACTTTCTGCGTTTGCAGCGCGAACTTGCGACCTTAGAGGCCGAAGCGGCGACGCTCCGTGAGAGGTACAAAGCCGCCCTGGTATTGGAAGGCGAGGCAACGCAGCTCGATATTGATCGAGGAAATCTGCACAGGCGCGTTCAGCAAGATTTGCAGGAGCGCAAGGAGCGACTGGATAAAGTCATTTTACTTGTCAATGATATAATTTCCTCTCTTTACGATGATAGAACAGGAAATTTTGAGATTAGTGCAACCGACAGGGGGCCAAATTTCAAGATTTCTATTGAAGGTGACCAAGGTGGTGGCATCGCCAGCATGGAAATTTTCTGCTTCGATTTGGCGCTTTTCACTTTATTGTCGAGCGAAAGTCGTGGGCCTGGTTTTCTTGTGCATGACAGCCACCTTTTTGACGGTGTGGACGAACGGCAAATCGCGAAAGCGCTCGCGCTTGGCCATCAATCAACATCTGGAAAACCTCTGCAGTATATTGTTACCATGAATTCGGATATATTTGATCGGCTTCCACTGGACGATAAGTTCAAACGAGAAGAAGTAGTTTTGGGGACGCGTCTTTCCGATAGGACGGCGTCGGGCGGTCTCTTCGGCACTCGTTTTTGAGTCGTTTTAGCGCGTAATTAAATTGTTTACATCATCTTGGGCCGGGCTCTGGTGAGCGTGCCGGTGGTCCCATGTGTCCTGCATCTTTCCTCCGCGAACTCCATTCAGTCACCAATAGCAGAATTGGCCTAATCTTGCGTTCGCAAAGGGGGCCTTGCCCCCGCCAGCGTCAAGACTTCCCCGCTGACGCGGGCGGACGGCGCGGTATCCCCGGCCTTCCTCCCGATGGTCGTGCAGGCCGGGTGATCCCCCTCCGCGCCGTCCGGTCTTGAGTAAGCGTCAGCTGTTCCCCGCGTCTTTTTTGTTTTTGAGGCGTTTAGCGGCAGCGTTTCTGCGGTTTGCGATGCGGCTGAGGGCGTATTGCATCGGGATTTCATCGATGGTGTCGGGATCGTACTC
>NZ_JAGOGJ010000010.1 GCF_017996735.1 Niveispirillum sp. | reverse complement strand
TTGGCGGAACCCATCTGGGCCAGCGGTCATCCGCCGCTCAAACAGGCCGGACACATGAACGCATTCGACCCGAACAAATCATCTCGCCTACCCCTTGTTCCCAACGGGCCGTCCACACATGGTATTACAGCCCCTTGGACTTCACCAGTTCGGCCAGATTGACCTCCGACCGCGCACCGTAATGGGTGATGATCTCACCGGCGCAGATGGCGCCCAGGCGGGCGCAGTCGGCCGGATCGCGGCCCTGGGTATAGCCAAAGAGGAAGCCCGCCGCGAACAGATCGCCCGCACCGGTCGTATCCACCACGTGCGCCACCTTTTCGGCCGAAACCGTATAGGTATCGTCGCCGACCAGAACGGTGGCCCCGGCTTCGCCGCGCGTCAGGACCGCGACTTCGACGCTCTGCCGCGCCTCGGCGGCGGCGCTGTCGAAATCGCCGCCGAACAGGGCCACGATCTCGCTCTCATTGGCGAACAGGATGTCGACATGGTTCTTCACCAGATCGCGGAAACTGTCCAGGTGGCGGTTCACGCAGAACGGGTCGGACAGCGACAGCGCCACCTTCTGACCGGCTGCATGCGCCAGGGATGCTGCCTTCAGGAAGGCCTGCTTCGCGGCCGGCGGGTCCCACAGGTAGCCTTCCATGTAGGTGACCTTGGCCGACTGGATCACGGCCGGGTCGATATCGTCGGGCGTCAGGTCCAGGCAGGCGCCCAGGAAGGTATTCATGGTGCGGTGGCCGTCGGGCGTCACCAGGATCAGGCAGGACCCCGTGGGCTTGCCATCCGTCAGGTCGGGCGTGTCGAACACGACGCCGGCGGCCCGGATGTCGTGGCGATAGACCTTGCCCAACTGGTCATGGGCGACCTTGCCCACGAACGCGCCCTTGCCGCCCAGCGACGCCAGGGCCGCCATGGTGTTGCCGGCCGAACCGCCCGACATTTCCAGGCCTGGCCCCATCTTGGCATAGAGCGCATCCGCCTCTTCCGCGCTGATCAGGCGCATGGCGTTCTTCACCAGGCCGTTGGCGGTCAGGAACTCTTCGTCGGCCTTGGCGATCACGTCCACGATCGCATTGCCCAGGCCCACCACATCATAAACAGCCGCCACGAATGGCCTCCACACAACAGTCAGAATTGGCGCGGAGTATAGGCAGGCCGCGTCTTGCGGCAAGTGCGCATGCAACCCCATATGAAGAGGGGCCGCGCATGGGTCGCGGCTTTCATCGGGGAGGAAGCATGATCCGGGAACTGGCGCGTGCCGTGGGCCAATTGCCCGACCCCGCCTTCACCCGGGTGCTGATCCTGTCGGCCCTGGGCACCATCGTCCTGTTCGCGGGCCTGCTGACCGGATTCGGCTGGCTTCTGACCGATACGAACCTGTTCGATATCGGCTGGGTGGAGACGGGGATCGACCTGTTGGGCGGGGTGGCGGGGCTGGCCCTGGCCTGGCTGATGTTTCCCGCCGTGATGGTGGCCGTATCATCCACCATGCTGGACGGGATCGTCGACGCCGTGGAACGCCGCCATTACCCCCACCTGCCCCCGCCGCGCCATATCCCGGTCTGGCGGTCGGTGTGGGAGGGGGTGAAGTTTCTGGGCCTGGTGGTGCTGCTCAACCTGCTGGCCCTGCCGCTCTATTTCGTGCCCGTGGTCAACCTGTTCGTCTGGTTCCTGGTCAACGGCTACCTGATCGGGCGGGAATATTTCGAACTGGTGGCGATGCGCCGCCTGGGTCCCGCCGGGGTGAAATTCCTGCGCGACGACAAGCGGATGGGACTTTTTGCGGCAGGCGTCATTATCGCCTTTCTTTCGTCGCTTCCACTCGTCAATCTGCTGGTGCCCGTGCTGGCGGCAGCGTTCATGGCGCATCTTGTGGAAGGGATGCGGCGTGATATCCCGGCCGCCGTGGCCTGAGCGAACCCCGCCTTTTTCCGATGCGATATTGGGGGCAAGACACCATGTTCCGACGCCAGAGACCGCCCGTGGCCCCGGCCACGCCAACCCCGCCCGTACCGCCGGTGCCGTCGGCACCGCCGGTCGATGCCGGCGGAAGCCCTGCCGGGTCACGCCCGGCGGAGCCGGCGGTCGCGCCATCCATCCCTGCCACTGCCGCACCCAGCACCGATACCGGTTCCGAAACCAGCCCGAGGACGACGATGAATACGCCTTTCTCCACCCCGCCCGGCGGCCCGCTTGCCTCTGCCGCCCCGTCCCTGAAGACGGAGATTCCGCGCCGCGTCGTCGACATCCCCAACAGCCCGCCCAAGCGCGTCGCCCCCACCGGCGTGGAGGGCAACAGCGCCGCCGCCGCAACGGAAATGCGCAAGCTGATCGTCGGTCGCGACATCAGCCTGTCGGGTGAGATCGCCGCCTGCGACGTGCTGGTCGTGGAAGGCACCGTGGAAGCCAAGCTGCGCGACGGCCATGTGGTGGAAATCGCCGATACGGGCCTGTTCAAGGGATCGGTGGAGATCGACGAGGCCGATATCGGCGGCCGGTTCGAAGGCGACATCACCGTGCGCAACACGCTGAAGGTGCGGTCCACGGGCCGCATCAACGGCAATATCCGCTATGGCACGCTGGAAGTGGAAAATGGCGGGCAATTGTCGGGCACCATCCAGGTGCTGGGCGGCGCCCCCGTCGCCACGCCGGCCGCGGCGGAGCAGGCCGCCGCCCCGGTGCCGTTGGCCGACACCACGGCCGACGCGACGGCGGAAAGCGCGGTCGGCTGATCCCCGCCATCGGCATCCGACCCGCAAAACCCCGCCGGCACCACCGGCGGGGTTTTTCATGTGGCGAGGACAATTGATCCCCTTGGCGGCAGGCCGGGAGCGGTGTTGGCTGGATCAGGCTTCCAACCGCCGGGGGAACCCGCCATGACCCAGCCCTTCCTGTTCCCGCCCGCCGCCGCCCTGGCCGCCATCGGCGACCGCGCGGGCATACAGCGCTTCGAATATGTGATCCGCCACGGCAGCATGAAGGCCGGCCTTTACGCCCCGCAAAACCGGGACGAGCAGGGGCCGCATAAGCAGGACGAGCTTTACGTGATCCTGACCGGCAGCGGCACCTTCGCCAAGGCGGGTGTGGAGGTTCCCTTCGGCCCCGGCGACCTGATCTTTGTGGAAGCCGGCGCGGAACACCGGTTCGTCGATTTCAGCGAGGATTTCACCTGCTGGGCCCTGTTCTGGGGACCCGATGGCGGGGAGGTGGCGGGGTGACAGCATGCCTGCCTTGTCCGCATCGCCGAACAAGACGCTTGCATCCGTCACGAACTTTGTCCATAAACCCGGCCACCGCGACGATCACCCAGACGACGCGTACAGGTTTCGGGGCCATAGCTCAGCTGGGAGAGCGCTACAATGGCATTGTAGAGGTCAGCGGTTCGATCCCGCTTGGCTCCACCAAAACAAAGGCTCCGCCGGAAACGGCGGGGCCTTTTGTCTTTTCCGGTCCCCGGGCACCGATCCTTCTTGCCGCCCCCCTTCCCGAAAGGGAAACTGTGCCGCTGAAAACGGATCAAACGGGGGGATATCTTGGCGCGCAGGCGGAACGGGCGGCGACAGGGCTTTGGCTGGGGCCGGGCGCTGGGATATGGCGTGGCGGGCATCGGCGGTCTGGTCCTGATCGCGGCCGGGGCCTTCACGGCCAATCTTCTGGTCTCCAAACCCGTGCTGGACGGCTCTCTGGCCCTGAAGGGACTGTCCGCGCCCGTGGCCGTGACGCGGGACGGTCAGGGTGTGCCCACCCTGACGGGCGGATCGCGCATCGATCTGGCCCGCGCCCTGGGTTTCCTGCATGCGCAGGAACGGTTTTTCCAGATGGACCTGATCCGCCGGTCGGCGGCGGGTGAATTGTCGGGTCTGCTGGGTCCCGTCGGGCCAGTGATGGAGATCGACCGGGCACGCCGCGTCCATCGCCTGCGCCATCGGGCCGAACAGGTGGTCGCCAACCTGCCCGCCGATCAGAAATCCCTGCTGGATGCCTATGCCGACGGGGTGAATCAGGGGCTGGATGCCATTACGGGGCGGCCCTTCGAATATGGCTTGCTGCTGGCCACGCCCCAGCCCTGGACGGCCCAGGATACGATCCTGGCCGCCTATGCCATGTATCTGGACCTGCAGGACGAGGATGCGCTGACCGACCGGATCCGGGGCCAGACCCTGGCCCGGCTGGGTCCGGAAATGACGGATTTCCTCTATCCGCGCGGCACCGGCCTGGATGCGCCCATCGACGGTGTGCCCCTGCCCGAGCCCGCCCTGCCCGCCGCCGTGCCCATCGTGGGGGATAAGGCAGCGTTGATCGATGCCGATCCCGGCCCGACCATCGGCAGCAATGCCTGGGCCGTGGGCGGTGCCCTGACGGCCAGCGGGGCGGCGCTGGTAGCCGATGACATGCATCTGGGCATCGCCGTGCCCGGCACATGGTATCGCGCCCGCCTGCGCATCGCCGACGGGCCGGACGCCATGGACGCCACCGGCGTCACCCTGCCCGGCACACCCGCCCTGGTGGCCGGCAGCAATGGCAAGGTGGCCTGGGGATACACCAATTCCTATATCGACACGGCCGATGCCGTGCTTCTGGAATCCGTGGAAGGATCACCCGGTCGTTACCGCACGCCCGACGGGCCCAAGGATCTGACCCGCGTGACGGAACGTATCTGCCCCGCCTGGGCCGATTGCCAGGATCTGGTGGTGGAGGAGAGCATCTGGGGCCCGGTCGTGGACACGTTGGCCGATGGCACCAAGGTCGCCGTGCGCTGGACGGGGCATGAACCGGACGCCATCAACCTGACCGGGCTGCTGGGCCTGGAACGGGCCGACAGCGTCGATACCGCGATCACCATCGCGCATGGCGCGCGGCAGCCGCAGCAGAACCTTGTGGTGGGCGACGCCGCCGGCAATGTCGCCTGGACCGTCATCGGGGCGGTACCGTCCCGATTCGGCCAGGATGGCGCCATACCCGCCAGTTGGGCAGACGGTACACGCGGCTGGAACGGCATGCTGCCGCCCGATCAGGTGCCGGTGATCCGCAATCCCGACCATCACCGCATCTGGACCGCCAATGCCCGCATCGTGGGCGGCGATGCCTATGCCAAACTGGGCGATGGCGGCTATGACATGGGCGGACGCCAGGGACAGATCCGTGACGGGCTGTTCGCCCGCGACCGGTTCGGCCCGGCGGAGATGCTGGCCATCCAGTTGGATGACCGTGCCCTGGTCCTGACCTTCTGGCAGGAGCAGATGCTGGCCGCCCTGACGGCGCGCACCACGGATACGCGGCTGGCCGCCCTGACCGCGCCGGTCCGCGACTGGGGCGCCCGGGCCTCGGTGGACAGTGTCGGCTATCGCCTGGTCCGCGCCTTCCGCACCACGCTGTCGCAGAAGCTGTACAGCGCCTATCTGGGCCTGGACGGCCCCCTGCCCCGCAACCGCTCCACGGCACAGCAGGAAGGGCCGCTGCGCCGCCTGCTGTCCGAACGCCCGGCCGCCCTGGTCCCGCCCGGCTACAAGGATTGGGAGGCGCTGATCGAATCGGCTCTGGCGGAGGTGGCAGATCAGGTGGACAAGGCCGGTGGTGTCCAGTCCTTCACCTGGGGCGCCCGCAATGTGGCGGAGGTACGCCATCCCCTGGCCCGCATTCTGCCGCCGGTCGGCTGGCTGACCGATCCGCCCGAACAGGGTTTGCCGGGCGACAGCATGATGCCGCGCGTCCAGGGGCCGGGATTCGGCGCCAGTCAGCGATTCGCCGTCGCCCCGGGCCATGAGGCCGACGCCTATTTCCACATGCCCGGCAGCCAGAGCGGCCACCCGCTGTCACCCTATTATCTGCTGGGGCATCAGGACTGGGCGGAAGGCAGGCCCACCCCCTTCCTGCCCGGCCCCGACCGCTGGACCCTGACCCTGGAACCGGGGGCTTGATGGAAAGTTCACTTTCCATGTAAAGCACCCTTGACAAGCCAAAGGCCCCTCCTTCATATGTAAAGCACACTTTACATATCCCGAAGGACGGAGGACATCATGGGGAATTCGCGGCGTTATGTGATCGAGCTTCTGGCCAGCATCACGGCCTATGGCCTGCTGCTGGTGGGGGTGAACAAGGCTGCGCAATGGGGATGGGTGCCGGACGCGCTGTCCGTTCCGGTGGCGTTGCTGCCCATGGCGGGGGGAGTGGCCACGGTCTGGGTGATCATGCGCCATATCCGCCGCCTGGATGAGATGCAGCGCCGCATGCAGTTCGAAGGACTGGCCTTCGGCTTTGCCATGACGGCGCTGATCACCTTTTCCTACGGTTTCCTGGAAGGGCAGGGCTGGCCGAAACTGTCGATGTTTGTGGTGCTGCCGCTGATGAATGCGACTTGGGTGCTGGGCTATGTCCTGGCCTGCCGCCGTTACGGTTGACGGAGGGCACGCGATGAAAAACCGGTTAAAGGACCTGCGCGCCGAACGCGGCTGGTCACAGGGCGATCTGGCCGACAAACTGTCGGTCTCCCGCCAGACGGTGAACGCGCTGGAGAATGGTCGCTACGACCCCAGCCTGCCGCTCGCCTTCGCCATCGCCAGGCTGTTCGAACAGCCGATCGAGGCGATTTTCCAGGAAGACTGAACATGACAGCCGGCAGCTATGTATCTGCCGGCTGTCGGCATTGTGTGAATATTCGGTTTCCAACCGGTCAAGCGGAAAAAACCCATACGGAAGAAAGATGTCTGTCCCGTCTCAGCGGGTTATAGTGGCATCGACAGGGCTCTGGTCAGATGTCAGGGCGGAAACAGGGTCAATAGCGGCGGATGACCACCATGAATCTTGAGCTTCGTACCTTCTCCATACGGGATGCCGCCGCCGAGGAGGATGAACAGCGCATCGCCAATTTCCTGCGCACCGTGGAGGTGGAGCGGATCGACACGGCGTTTGCCGATGGCGGCTGGCGTGTCCTGGTTCATTACCGTGACCTGCGCCGCCGTGAAGAACAGGCGCAGATCGAATCGGCCATCCAGGCGGCACTCAACAGTTGGCGCGTCGACGTGGCCCGGTCCCAGGGGATCGGTCGCGACGAGGTGTTGAGCAACCAGTTGCTGGCGGAAGTGGCACGGTTCGCGCCCACGACGGAGATCGAATTGTCCGTCATCGCCTCCAGCCTTGGGGAGAGCACCCACAAGCACGGGGCGGCCATCGTCGCCGTGGTCCGCCAGACCATGGAAGAACTGACGGGTTAATAAATTCGGTCAAAATTCCTGACCGATGATATCCGCGCCAAGGGGCGCGGTGGCGTCCCCTGCCGGCACCACACCAACGGTCAACAACAGTGACCGTTGGTACGGCGCAGCCCACCTGCGCGCGGGTCCGTGCCGCGTGACGCCAGCCAGCGGATGTTGGCGCCTCAATCCGCCGCGCGGGACATGAGGCGCCGGGTTTCCGCCGGATCGTGCGACAGGGGCACGGTGAAGCTGGCGATGGTGCCCCGGCCCGGCGTGCTTTCCAGTTTCAGTTCCCCGCCATGGCGCAGGATCAGGTCGCGCACCAGGGTCAGGCCCAGACCCGTGCCCGTTTCCCCCTGGGTGCCCGGCCGGCTGGCCTTCGGACCGCCGCGCAGGGCCAGGGCCAGTTGCGTTGGCTCCATGCCCACGCCCTTGTCGGTGACCGCCACCTCCAGCCGGTCCCCCAAGGCCCGGCTGGTGACATGCACCACGCCGCCCTGGTGGCTGAACTTCACCGCATTCATCAACAGATTGCGCAGCACAGCCAGGATCATGGTGCGGTCAGCCAGGACCCAGCGGTCGCCGGCCGCGTCCAGGATGGTGATCTCCTTGCCCTGGGCAGCGGATGCCACGTCGCGGATGGCATCCCCCACAACCTCGCGCATGGGGAAGATGGTGGGCGCGAAGGGCGTGCCCGACATCTGCACCCGCGACCATTGCAGCAGATTTTCCAGCAGTTCGAAAACCTTGCGCGCCATCTCATGCACGGTACGGGCAAAATCCGCCACTTCCTCCGGCTTCATCTTCGGCGCATGGTCGGCCAGTTCCTGGGTCATGCCCAGCATGGAATTGAAGGGGCCGCGCAGGTCGTGCGAGATCAGGGAGAAGAAGCGCGTCTTCTCCCGGTTCAGGAAATCCAGCTCATCATGGGCGGCGCGCAGGTCGGTCAGCGCCCGTTCGGCGGCGTCGCGGGCCTCGCGCTCTGCCAGGGCCGCCGTGTCGCGCACGGCCAGGGCCCGCAGCATCAGCCTCCGCGCGACGAACACCACCACCAGCAACGCCGCCAGGAAGCCCGCGACGGAGATCAGCATGTCGGTCAGGATGGGCAGCAGCGAGGCACCGGCCGGCGCGATATAGACCACGCGCCAGGGCGCATGTTTCAGCGGCACGATGACGACGTGATTGTCGAAGACACCATGGCTCAGCGTGCCATCGACCACGCGGTCGCCCGTGAACAGCGCCGACACATCGCGCGGCAAGGGCTGGTCGGGGCGGCGGCCGCTGCCGGTGATCACCCCACCCTTTTCATCGACCAGCAGCAACAGGGAATCAACGCGCGTGACGGCGCCCAGCGCCTCGCGCAGCCCGGCGATGGGCATATCCACGGCCAGAGCACCGGCATAGCGGCCCTGAAGGGTCAGGGGCAGGGCCAGCACCGCGCTGTCAGGTGAACCGCCCACCGGCCCGCCCAGCGTCCAAACGGGCGTCCCGTCCGGGTTGGCGGCCGGCGCCGCATTCACGAAGGCGGGCAGCGACCCGACCTGGGGCAGAAGATCGGCTTCCCGGCTTTCGACCCAGGGATGGATCACCATCATGCCCGACAGCGATGCATAGATCAGGCGGCGCGCCTCCGGCACCACCTTCTGCGTGACGGCCATCAGGGGCAGCAATTGCACGGCCATGGCCGCTTCCTGCCGCCATCCCGCCTGGTCGGGACGCGACAATAGCGGGTCCCGGTCGATGGCATCCAGGGGCAGGGCCACGACATTGCCGATCTGGTCCACCAGATAGGGTGGGGGCAGCCGGTCCAGCGAGTAGCCCTGTTGGTGGCTGCCGCGCGGATTGCTGGCCAGGAAGGCCGTCAGCAGGCTGCTGTTGGGAACATCGTCGGGGGCCGGGAATTCAGCATAGAAGAACTCCGCCCGCTGGCGCAGCGCCTCCAGATGGCCGATGGCGACGCGCATCTGCATATCCAGCGCCCCGGCGCGCGCACGGACGGAACCCGCCATCGCCGTTTCGAACGCCCGGATACGCTCACTGGCATGCGACCAGAGCAGCACACACCCGAGCGCGACGCCGGCCAGCAGGGCAAGGACAAGCACGCGGTCCGCATGCGCCGCCTCCGCCACGACCGTCCGCCACCGCTTCAAAGCCACCTGCCCCGCCTTTGTCCAGAATGATGCCGAGGCCACCTGAAACGCTTGCCCCGCAAGGGCCTTGCGCCCCCGCACCCCACCTTTGGGACAGTGTTATCACCAAGTTCCGGACCGGGCAACGCGGCACCCCGGACGGGCTTCCGGAATCCCGCCGGCCGCTCCCGCCTGTCCGGTGTCCTGGGTGCGGGATGATTTTTTTCGAACGAAAGCGCTTGACACCCGGCCCGCAGCTCTCTATCACCGCGCTCCACGAGAAGGGCGCGTAGCTCAGGGGTTAGAGCACTCGCCTGATAAGCGAGAGGTCGGTGGTTCGATTCCACCCGCGCCCACCATCCCTTCTCGATCCTGTGAAAAGGCCGGCGGAAACGCCGGCCTTTCGCATTTCTGGCTCACCCTGGACCGGCATCACAGCCGCCCCTGCGACAGGAGGCGGGCTTTCCTTCAGGGCGATGCGTGCCTATCTGCTGCACCTGTTCGTCGCAACCGCATGATCGGCAGCCGCCATGGCCCCTATGCCCGCCCTGTTCATTTCCCACGGTTCGCCCATGCTGGCGCTGGAACCGGAGGCACCCGCCCATCGCTTCCTGAAGGGGCTGGCGGGGCTGGTGCAGCGTCCCCGGGCCATCCTGGCCGTCTCCGCCCATTGGGAGACGCCAGTGCCCGCCCTGTCGCTGGCGGAGCGGCCGCAGACCATCCACGACTTCCGGGGCTTCCCGCCCGCCCTGTTCGCCATGCAATACCCCGCCCCCGGCGCCCCGGCCCTGGCGCAGCAGGCGGGCGCGCTTCTGGCCCAGGCAGGGCTGGAGGTGGCCTACAGCACCACGCGCGGTCTGGACCATGGCGCCTGGACGCCCCTGACCCTGGCCTGGCCGGCGGCCGACATCCCCATCACCCAGTTATCGGTACAGCCGTACCGCGACGCCGCCCACCACGTGTCCGTGGGCGCGGCCCTGCGCCCCTTGCGCGATCAAGGGGTGCTGGTGCTGGGCTCGGGCAGCTTCAGCCACAATCTGATGGAATTCCGCGGCCAGGACCCCACGGCCCCGTCACCCACCTGGGTGACCGCCTTTGCCGACTGGATGCGCCAGGCGCTGCTGGAAGGCCGCCAGACGGACCTTCTGGCCTGGGACCGGCTGGCGCCGGAGGCACGGCGCAACCACCCCACCCCGGAACATCTCTGGCCACTCTACACGGCCCTGGGCGCCGGCACGCCGGAACGGCCGGCCCGGCTGCTGCACAGCAGCACCGACCGCGCCATCCTGGCCATGGATGCGTTTGCGTTTGATTGAGGGGATCATGGGGCGGGACGCCGCTGTTCAAACCACCGGGCAACCCCAGCCGTCATAATCCCCGCCCTGTGCCTGGGCCAGCTCCATCAGTTCGATGGACACATCGTCCATGTTGTCCGGACGGTCGCGACGCTGGAAAAGCAGGGGGAATGCCTCGTCATCTTCCTGCCCGGTGACCCGGAAACCGAGAGCCGTCACGGCCAACGCAAAACGAATGCGGGCAGCGGCGTCCGGGAAATAGGCGAAATGGTCGACCATGCGCGGCTGATCCATGTGGTCGCCATGACTTTCCAACTGCTCCCGAAGGTCACGATTGGCCATTCGCTGCCGGTCGTGGGCGCTGGGATAGAGGAAATCAAAATAGACGCCCCATTGCGGGTCGGGGCGGCATCCGGTCGTGTAGTCATAATCCGGAAAAGTCCGCATGGCCCTATCCGCCCACGCCTCGAATGCGGATTCATCTGCGATATAAAAATAGAAACCGCGATAGCCGTCCGTGGTACAACGCCCCACATAGAAAGTCCCTCCAGCCGCCGTGGCGGCATTCGACAGGACATCTTCTATGGATTTCAGCGCTGCGAATTCTTCGTTGCTGGAAAGCCCGTCGGCACGGGGCTGGCGCATGGCGACATTGACATAGGCCATGATAGCGTAATCCGGCATCGGCGCGTCGGCGGCGATGCCCATGTCAAGCATGATGAAGGCGGGATTGTCATCGACGCGGAGATGGTAAAAGTCCCAACGATCCGTCATCGCCCCCCTCCCATCACCCCTTCGGCAGCACCACCGGTGTGGCATAGGCGCCGATGGGCAGCACGCTGCCGGCGCTGTCGCCCAGTCGCTGACGGGCGGCGGCCAGCCGGGGGTCGTCAAGCGGCACGAAACCTTCGACCTCCACCAGATGCACGGCCCCGCCGCCACCGGGCAGATGGTGGGTGCGCAACTGCAAGGTGGCGAATCCGGCGCCTTCCAGCACATCCTTCAGCCGGCCGCGGCTGACATCCTGGGTCACTTCCACGGCCAGAAGCGTGCGGTCGTCGCCCGTGGCTTCCATCGGCACGGCGGCCAGGACCAGGGCGTCACCGCCTTCGCGGCCCACGGACTGTCCTTCCACACGCAGGAAGGGCAGGCGCGCGATGATGCGCGGGGTCTTGGGATCGGGCGACAGGATGAACCGCCACCACGGATCATTGTCATCCTCCTCCGGCCAGGGCACGACGGCCAGCGTCGCCGTCCCTTCCGACACGGCGCGCAGGGCGGCCATGGGCGTGTTCACGGCGAAGGTGGGCGTGGTGGAGCCGAAATGGTCGCGGGCATTGTCCCAGAGCGGGCTTTGCACATCGTTCGGGCAGACCACGGCAACGCCCAGGGGACCCTGGATCCGGGTCAGGGCGGCGATCATCTCCCGCCAGATGCGCACAAGGGCATCCACGGGAAAGGCGCCGCTGTGCCGTTCCACCAGATTGCGCACGATCTCCGCCTCGCGGCCGGGGCGGATATGGGGGCGGCCGGGCGGTTTGACCTTGGCCACCACCTCCACCACCTGCGCGCGGCGCATCAGCAGCGTGTGGATCTCCGCATCGATCAGATCGATCTGGCGGCGCAATTCATCCAGGGTGGGTTTGGTGGACATGCAGGGCCGGGCTTTGGTCCTTCGGGAGGCGGATAGTATTAGGCGGGATGCCCTCCCGAAATCAAAGAAAACATTGACACCCGACGCCCCCCTTCATAGCTGTTGTGCCCCAGCCCGGCAGGGCCCCTGGGGGCCCGCCATACCGGGTCGCACGACCGGACGGGACCGCCAGCAACCATGACCGTTGCCTTCGACGCGACAAGCCAGGACCCAAGCCAAGCCGCCGTTTCGGACCCGGCCGGAACCGTGCGCCTGGGAACCGACCAGCCGCTGGAACTGGATGGCGGTGGCGCCTTGACCGGTTTCCGGCTGGCCTATCGCACCTATGGAACCCTGAATGCCGACCGGTCGAACGCCGTGCTGGTCTGCCATGCGCTGACGGGCGACCAGTATGTGGCCGAACGCCACCCCGTGACGGGCAAGCCCGGCTGGTGGGACCTGATGGTGGGTCCCGGCAGGCCCGTGGATACGGACCGGTTCTTCGTCATCTGCTCCAACGTCATCGGCGGCTGCATGGGCAGCGAGGGACCGAAGGAGATCGACGCCCAGACCGGCGCCCCCTGGGCGCTGAATTTTCCCGTGATCACCATCGCCGACATGGTGCGCGCGCAGAAGGCGCTGATCG
Organism: Niveispirillum sp.; assembly: GCF_017996735.1. GTDB lineage: Bacteria > Pseudomonadota > Alphaproteobacteria > Azospirillales > Azospirillaceae > Niveispirillum. Next base: position 91,468 of record NZ_JAGOGJ010000010.1, on the reverse strand, counting down.
ACCATCTGGGCATCGACCAGTTGTTCTGTGTCATCGGCGGGTCGATGGGCGGGATGCAGGTGCTGCAATGGGCCGTCAGCTATCCCGACAAGGTCTATTGCTGCCTGCCCATCGCCACCGCCGCCCGGCACAGCGCGCAGAACATCGCCTTCCACGAGGTGGGGCGGCAGGCCATCATGGCCGATCCCGACTGGCGTATGGGCGACTATCTGAACCAGGGCACGCGGCCCACCAAGGGCCTGTCGGTGGCGCGCATGGCCGCGCACATCACCTATCTGTCCGAACCCGCCCTGCACCGGAAATTCGGACGCAACCTGCAGGACCGCAAATCCATCACCTTCGGTTTCGACGCCGATTTCCAGGTCGAAAGCTATCTGCGCTATCAGGGGATCAGCTTCGTCGAGCGGTTCGACGCCAATTCCTATCTCTATATCACGCGCGCCATGGATTATTTCGACCTGGCGGTGGACCATGGCGGGGTGCTGGCCAACGCGTTCCGCGTCAAGGGGCCAGACGGGCGGCTGACCGGCACGCCCGTGAAGTTCTGCGTCATCAGCTTTTCCAGCGACTGGCTGTTCCCCACCGGCGAAAGCCGGGCCGTGGTCCACGCCCTGAACGCCGTTGCCGCCAATGTCAGCTTCGTCGAGGTGGAGACGGACAAGGGCCACGACTCCTTCCTGCTGGATGTGCCGGAATTCTATCAGGTGGCGAGAGGCTTTATCGAAGGCAATGCGGCACGGCGCGGCATCGCCGCCAAGGTTGGGTGACAGACATGGCCGTGACCTCCCTGCTGCCGCCCGTCGGCACCATCCGCAGCGATCTGGAAAGCATTGTCGACTGGGTGGAACCCGGTTCCCGCGTGCTGGATGTCGGCTGCGGCGACGGTGAGTTGTTGCACGCCCTGGTGCATCGCAAGCAGGTGGACGGGCGCGGCATCGAACTGTCCATGGACGGGGTGCGGGCATCGGTGGCGCGCGGCCTGGCCGTGATCCAGGGCGATGCCGACACCGACCTGAAGGATTATCCCAGCGACGGGTTCGATTATGTGATCCTGTCGCAGACACTCCAGGCCACGCGCAACCCGCGCACGGTGCTGGACCATCTGGTGCGGATCGGCCGGCATGCCATCGTGTCGGTGCCGAATTTCGGCTATTGGCGCGTGCGGGCCGACCTTGTGTTCCGCGGGCGCATGCCGGTAACCGACCGGCTGGGCCATGAATGGTATGAAACCCCCAATATCCATTTCTGCACCATCGCCGACATGGTGGATCTGTGCCGCGACATGGGGGTCACCATCGAACGCAGCCTGATTTTGGGTGCCGATGACCGGCCCGTTCCGGCCCCCGCCGACAGTTTCCGCGCCAACTGGCTGGGCGTTCAGTCCGTCTTTCTGCTGCAGCGCGGTTAAGGAAATTTCGTATAGACCATACATAAGGTTATAAACGTACTTTTCCCCTTGCCCCCTACCGCCTTTGGGTGCAGTCTTTTGTGACGGTTCGGCGGCAAGCGGGTGACAGTACAGCCCCCCAGCGCATTCCCCGCCCTCTTGTTGCCGAACCGCCCCCTTTGACCCTGGCCCCGCCAAACCGGCGGTGCTGATTGGATGGGAGGCCGAAAGACATGCTCCAACCCCGACGCGTCTATGCCGAGTCCTGCGCCGACATGGCCGGCAACCTGCGCCGCGCGCGCCAGCGCCTGGAGCGACTGGAATATGTGTCCACGGCCCTGATGGGATTGTCGCTCGCCCTGTTGGTTGGGGCCGCGATGATGTGAGGGGTGGGCGGTATCTCCGTGCCGCCACGCCCCGGGTTGCCCTGTTCCGTAAGTTTTCTGCTAACCTGTACGGCCCCTGGCATTGCCCGGGGCCGTTTTTCTGTCTGACGCTACCGAGGGGGTCGACCCGTGCGCTATCTGTCCTGGATCATCACCCTGCCATTGACGGCGCTGGCCATCTCGTTCGCCGTGTCGAACCTGACGCCGGTGCAACTGGCGCTCTGGCCCCTGGTCGGATCGGTGGAGGTGCCGGCCTTCGCCCTGGTGCTGGTCACGCTGGTGGTCGGGTTCTTCGCCGGGGGGTTGACCGTCTGGCTGGGCCACCACAGCCACCGCCGCGCCGCACGTCAGCATCAGGCCCGCGCCGACCGGTTGCAGAAGGAACTGGACGCCGCCCGGGCGCCTAAGCCGGTGGATACGCCCTGAGGTCCCCCTCCCCCGCCACAGAGGTGGGGGCTTCTCCGTCGCGCCTGTTTCAACCCGCCTGTTTTTCCGTATCGCCGTCCTTGTCCGCGCTCTGCTGCTGCCCCGCCTTGGCCTGGGCGATCTGGGCCAGACGGTTGCGATAGGCCGTGACGGCGCCGCGCACCTCATTCTCCACCAATGTCAAATCGACACGGCGGGAAGTCAGCGCGGCCAACCCGATGGCGGCCGCGCGCAGGGGTTGCACCCCGATCAGCGGCCGGCCGGGGGCGGATTTGAACAGGTCCAGCGTGGCCCGGATGGTGGCCGCATAGGATTCCGCCTGCCCGCGCAGGTCGTTATCCGGCCGCAGCCGGCGCATCAGATCCTCCAGCGCCACGCCGGCGCGGACCAGATGGTCAGCCGCCATGCGATCGGCCCCCACCATCAGGCCGGGACAGGCGAAATCGATCAGGAACGCCACCTGGAAACCCGCGCGCACGATCTTCTGGACATTGATGGCTTCCATGGAATCGGCGATGGCCTCGGCCGCCCGGTTGCGGTCGAACTGGCCCGATGCCTTCAGGCGCAGGGTGTTCGGCACCTCGAACAGCGGAATCTGGATGCCTTCGCGCGGCTGCCGGCGGCGGTCGGGGCCGATATAATCGGCGGTGACGACGAAGTTCTTGCGCGCTTCGATCAGGTTGATCAGCCGGTCCTGCACCTGTTTGGCGCTGAACGGCTTGACCATGATGTCATCGGCGCCGGTGGCGTTGAACCGCATCAGCAAGGGCTGCGTGGGTTGCCATGTGGTGGCGATGACGCCGATGAAGGGGTTGTGCGGCGCCTGCGCATGGCGAAGGCCCTGCACAAATTTCAGCCCCTCCGGGTCCGGCGCATCGGCATCGATGAACAGCAGGTCGGGCTGGATGGCGATCATGGCGGTGGCCACGTCGGCGGTGCCGGCCAGATCCAGGATCTTCTCAACGCCCAGGCGCGCCAGGATGCCGCGCAGGAGGCGCCGGGTGTTGACCTCGCGATCAACGACGACCACGGCCAGCGAACGGAAATCATAGTCAGGCATGGGCCGGCCCTCCCAGGCCGGAAGACGTCGGGATGCTCACGCCCCCCTGCGTTTCAACCAGTTCATATAGCCAGCATGTGCGGCCGGGCAAGGAGACGGGCCTGCCCGTGGCCGTAAGCCAGACGCCGGGCAGCGCCGTGGGCCGCCCCTCCTCATCGCCGGTATCCAGCAGGCAGCGCCACCCTTCGCCCCCCGGCAGGGCGGGCAGGATGAAATCGGCCGCCGCCTCCCCCGCATTGACGATCAAAAGCAGCACCCCATCCAGCGAGGGGGTGCCGTCGACCGCCAGATGCGGCCCCGCCCGGCCGTTCAACAGCAGGCCCAGGCAACGGGCCTGCCCGTCGCGCCACTGCTCCGCGGCCTTTTCCACCCCTTGCGGGTTGATCCAGGTGATGTCCTTCAGCCCGTCCGGCGACACTTCCCGCCCGTGCAGGAAGCGGCCCCGGCGCAGCACGGGATGGGTACGCCGCAGGCCCGTCAGGCGGGCCACGAAGCGGGTCATCGCCCGTTCATCCTGCCCCACGCCGGGCCAGTCGATCCAGCTCACCTCGTTATCCTGGCAATAGGCGTTGTTGTTGCCCTGCTGGCTGCGCAGCAACTCGTCACCCGCCGTCAGCATGGGCGTGCCCTGCGACAGCAGCAGTGTGGCCAGCATGTTGCGGGCCTGCCGGTGGCGGACGGCCTTGATCACCGGATCGTCTGTCGGCCCCTCGACCCCGTGATTGTTGGAGAAATTGGCATCATGGCCGTCACGGTTGCCCTCCTGGTTCGCCTCATTGTGCTTGGCGTTGTAGGAGACGAGATCGGCCAGGGTGAAACCGTCATGGCTGGTGACAAAATTGACGCTGGACCAGGGGCGGCGGCGGGCATTGTCGAAAATGTCGGCCGACCCGGTCAGGCGCGCCGCCAGTTCCGGCAGCATGCCCTCATCCCCGCGCCAGAAACGGCGGACCGTGTCCCGGTACCGGTCGTTCCATTCGCTCCAGCCCGACGGGAACTGTCCCACGCGATAGCCGCCGGGACCGATATCCCAGGGCTCCGCGATCAGCTTCACCCCCGCCAGCACCGGGTCCTGACGCACGGCATCCAGGAAACCCGCCCCGCTGTCATAGCCATGCGCCTCGCGAGCCAGGGTCGTTGCCAGATCGAAACGGAACCCGTCGACATGCATGTCGACCACCCAGTGGCGCAGGCTGTCCATCACCATCTGCAACACGCGCGGGTGAGCCAGGTTGAGGGTATTTCCGGTACCGGTATGATCCTGGTAGAAGCGTTTGTCGTGCGGATGCAGCAGATAATAGCTGGCATTGTCGATGCCGCGGAAGGAGAGCGTGGGTCCCAGATGGTTGCCCTCGCCCGTGTGGTTATAGACCACGTCCAGGATCACCTCGATCCCCGCATCATGCAGGCGGGCGACCATGTTCTTGAATTCCCGCGTCGACCGCCCCGTCATATAGCGGGGTTCGGGCGCAAAGAAGCAGATGCTGGCATAACCCCAGTAATTATGCAGCGAGCGTTCCACCAGATGCCGGTCGTCGGTGAAGCCATGGACAGGCAGCAATTCCACCGCCGTAACGCCCAGCGCCTTCAGATGGTCGATCATCGGCTGACTGGCCAGGCCCGTGAAGGTGCCGCGCAGGCCGGGCGCAATGTCGGGATGGCGCAGCGTCTGGCCGCGCACATGCGCCTCATAGATGATCGTGTCGGTCCAGGGCACGCGCGGACGGCGTTCCAGGCCCCAGGTGAAGGCGGGGTCGATCACCCGGCATTTCGGCATGCCGCGCGCATTGTCGCGACGGTCAATGGACAGGTCTTCGCGTGCCGCCCCCATGCGATAGCCGAAATGCGCATCCGACCAGCGCATCGGCCCTTCCAGCGCCTTTGCGTAAGGGTCCAGCAGCAGCTTGTTGGCATTGAAGCGATGCCCGCGCGACGGATCGTAAGGCCCATGGACACGATAGCCATAGAGCAGGCCCGGCCGCGCTTCCGGCAGATAGGCATGCCAGACATCGTCGGTGCATTCCGGCAGGGTGATGCGTTCGATCTCCCGGCTGCCATCGCTGTCAAACAGGCAAAGCTCGACCTTTTCCGCATGCGCGGAGAACAGGGCGAAATTGACACCCAGACCGTCCCAGGTCGCCCCCAGAGGATCGGGGCGGCCCGGCCAGACGATGGTGCGCGCGGCGCCGGTGGATCGCATGGGATCTGGGGTACCTTCCTTGCCGGATCGACAGGATCACAGCATGCCAAATCTGCATGGCCTGCGCCAAGAGGTTGCGCACAGGCCAGACCCGATCTGTTAACGAATTGTTTCTCCGTCGGCACCGGTTGCCATCGCCGCCCGCCGGTGCAGCACGGTTTCACGGTGAATGATGTACAGGCCCGATGCCGCCACGATGGCGCAACCGGTCCAGATGGCAGTATCGGGCACTTCGGCGAAGAACAGATAGCCGAATCCGGCGGCCCAGATCATGGCCACATATTCGAACGGCGCCAGCAGTGACGGGGCGGCCAGACGGAAGGCCTGGGTGAAGACGATCTGCGCCACCCCGCCCACGATCCCGACCAGGGCCAGCAGCAGCAGCCCCTCCGCATCCGGTATCCGGAAGCCGGGGATCATGCAGACGCCGCTGACCAGACCCAGGGTGGTGACAAAATAGAAGGTGATGGCCCCGTTGCTTTCCGTCCGGCTCAGGGCGCGGACGAACAGCATGGACAGGGCATAGAAGAAGGCAGCGCCCAGCGGGATCAGCGCCAGCAGGCTGAACACGCCCTGTCCCGGCCGCATCATCACCATGACGCCGCCGAAGCCGACCAGCACCGCCAGCCAGCGCCGCCAGCCCACCTTTTCCTTCAGCACCGGCACCGACAGGGCCGTCATGAACAAGGGCGCCGCGAATCCGATGGCATAGACATCGGCCAGCGGCATGACCCCGAACGAATAGAAGAAACCATAGGCGGCCGCCACGCCCATCAGGGAACGCGCGGCATGGGCGGTCACGCTTTTTGTGCGCAGGCTGATCAGCCCGCCGGTGCGCGCGATCAGGATGCCAATGGGCAGAAGCGAGAAGGCGGCCCGGAAAAACATGATCTGCCAGGTGCCGTAATCGGCCGACAGATACTTGATCAGCGTATCCATGATGCCGAACAGCAGCGTGGCCAGCACAAAGAAGCCGATGCCGGCCAGCGACCGTCCTTCCATCAGGTGCATTCCCGCTTGGCGGGGGCCGTCACCTGACGGCCCAGCACGGTCTCGCGATAGAGGATGTAGAGGCCGCTGGAAATCACGATGGCCAAACCGATGAACAGGGTCCGGTCAGGCACATCGCCGAAGACCAGATAGCCGAACAGCACGCCCCAGATGATCTGTGTATATTGGAAGGGCGCTGCCACGGCCGCCGGCACCTTGCGGAATGCGGTCAGCAGACAGACGAAGGCCACGCCGCACAGGGTGCCGCCCAGCGCCGACAGGCCCAGATCATGCAGCGTCGGCATGCGCCCCAGCCAGGGCGTCATGGCCCCGAACACCGTGCCGCTGGCCAATGTCGCATAGAAGGCAAAGGACACGCTGGTTTCGGTATTGCGGGCCAGACGCGTCACCAGCATGCCCACCGAATAGAACAGCGCGCCCGCCAGCACGGCCAGCGAGCCCAGATTGATCAGACCGCTGCCGGGCCGCAGCATGACCAGCACGCCGATAAAGCCCACACCGATGGCCGACCAGCGGCGCCAGCCCACCGGTTCCTTCAGGATCGGTACCGCCAGGGCCGTGATGAACAGCGGCGCCGTGAAGGCCAGCGCATAGGCATCGGCGATCGGCATGCGCGAATAGGCCCAGAAGGCAAAAAAACTGCTGAACAGGCCGCAGGTGGCGCGGATGACATGATAGACCGGCCGGCGCGTGCGCAGATTATTGTACAACCCGCCGAAGATGGCGGCATAGGCCAGGATGGGGCCCAGCGCGAACAGGCTGTTCAGCGCAATGATCTGCGGCACGGAATAGCTTTTGGTCAGCAGCTTGATGGTGACATCCATCCCGCTATAGAGCGCGAAGGCCACAAAGGCGAGCGCAATGCCAAGCGGGAAATTCTCTTCTCCCTGCCGGGCCTGGGGACGGGCGGTGACGGTGGTCATTGTTATGATATCGGTATCGGGGAAACGGGCTGTGGGGAATGGTACGGGCAGCCATCGTGCGGGAACAGCCCCGTCCCACGCATGTCGCCCCTGCTATCGCCCCATGGAGATTGGAAAGACCCGCGTTTTGAGAGAAGAACGGACAGTTTCCCGGACAGCAATGGCGGTATGCGATGAGCGGCATCACCATCACCCTTCCCCAGCAGGGCGATTTCGAGGAGTGGCAGCGCCTGTGGACGGCCTATCTTGCCTTCTACGGCACCAGCCGGGACGAGGCGCTGTTCCGCCGCAACTGGGCGGAATTGCTGCGGCCCGACGGTACAATCCGGGGTTTCGTAGCGCGCGGGGCCGATGGCCGGCTGCTGGGCATCACCCATTTCATGTTCCACGCCACGGCCTGGGCCGACGCCCCCGTCTGTTACCTGCAGGATCTGTATGTGGATGACGCGGCGCGCGGCCTGGGCGCCGGGCGCACCTTGATCGAGGCGGTGGCCGATGCGGCGCGGAAGGCCGGCGCCGTCCGGCTCTACTGGCTGACGCACGAAGATAACGGCACCGCCCGCGCGCTCTATGACCGGGTGGCCAGTTGTAAGGGCTTCGTGCGCTACGATTACGATCTGTGGACCTGAGCCGGGATCACAGATCCTCCAGCTCCGGCAGGCGTAGGTCCTTCGCGCCGGCGCAGCGGATATCGGTGATATTGGCCCCATCCAGCGCCAGTTCGGTGCAGATGGCGCCCGTCAGGTCGGCGCTGATCAGGTCCGCCCCGCCCAGATCGACACGGGTCAGGTTGGCGCCGGCGAAGAAGGCCTGCACCGCCTTGGCCTTGCGCAGGTTGGCGCTGCCCAGATCGGCGCGGTCGAACCGGGCGCGGCACAGGTTGGCGGGCCAGAGCCGGGCGGCATTGCTCTGGATCTGTACCGGTCCCAGATCGGCGCGCACCAGGATGGCGCCCGAACAGGTCGCGCGTTCCAGGCTGGCCCCGCGCAGGTCGGCCGCCGTCAAATCCACGCCGCGCAGATCGGCCAGCGACAGGTCGGCCATGGCCAGGGTGGCACCCGACAGGTCGGCCCCGCGCAGCATGGTCCGGTGCATCAGCGCGGCCGACAGGGTCTGTCCTGACAGGTCACGGCCCGACAGATCCACACCCGACAGGTCGGCGCGCATCCCGTCGCGCCCCTGGCTGTCCACCCAGATACGGTGATCGGCCAGGATCTGTTCCAGCGAACGGCCGTCGGTGGACAGTTCCCGCGACAGGATGGCCCCGTCCAGGTCGGCGGCACGGCGGGTGATGTCATCCATGATGACGCCGATCAGGTCGGCGCCCAGGAAACGGGTCGCGTTCAGTTCCGCTCCCGTCAGGTTGGCCCCCGACAGTTTCGCTCCCGACAGGTTGGCTTCCCGCAGGTCGGCCCCGGTCAGGTCGCACCCCGTCAGGTTGGAATTGGACAGGTTGGCACGGACAAACTTGGTCCCGCGCAGGATCGCGTCCGTCAGGTCGGTCTGCATGACGAACGCGTTGGAGATCTTGGCCCGCGACAGATCGGCGGCGCGGATGGTCGCGACCGACAATTCGGTATTCACCGACACCGTCTCGAACTCATGCGCGGCGATGTCGCCATTCTTGCGCACATGCATGATGGTGCCGTCGCGCAGATCACTGTCGGACAGGATCGCCTCGGTCAGGACGGCCCCGCGCAGACAGGCGCCGCGCAGGTCGGCCTTGCGCAGGTCCGCCCCTTCCATATTGGCCAGACGCAGGTCGGCGGCATAGAGCGTGGCGCCGGCCAGATTGGCGCCTTCCAGCCTTGTGCCGAACAGCTTGGCCCCCGACAGGTCGGCATCCGACAGGTCAAAGCGCGACAGGTCCATGTGCGACAGATCGCGCAGCTTCAGGTTGGCACGCGCGCCGCCCGCCTGACGGCGGACAAAGGCCTGATGGCGGCTATGGATGGTCTGCAGCTCCGCGACCGTGATCTTCGACCGGTCCGGCCCCCGCCCGATCGTTTCTGCCATCTTCCCCGCGCCTCCACCAAAACCGGGCCTCTGAATGTGAGGCATCGCCCAATAGGGATTCAACAGGAACTTTACTCAGTATCCATAAAGCTTGGAAGCCCGTCCCCCCGCGACTTGACAGACGTCCCCGACTTCAGACCGGGCCCAGCGTCCACGACACCGCGATGATCTATCCTGGTTGCGAATGTATGGAATTTATACGAAAGGATGGTCTTTCGCTAATTTCCCAACCCCGGATTATCAGATACTCCAAGGAAACTTACCAGCCGGTCGAATACAGCCGCAGGTAATCGATTGAGGAGGATCAGATGTTATTCAAGAACAGGAATGCGCCGCAGGATGCCGATGGCGAGGCCACCAAGCAGATGGATCTGCTGGGGAAATTCGCGGGCGTCGGTCTGTGGGACGCGGTTCTGCATAACGGCGATCCGATGCATTCGCAAAGCCGTTGGCACTGGTCGGATGAATTCCGCCGCCTGGTCGGCTTTGACCATGGCGATCTGCGCGGCTTCCCCAATGTTGTCGGGTCCTGGGCCGACAGGCTGCACCCGAGCGATTCCACACCCACCTTCGAGGCTTTCAGCGCCTGTCTGAACGATCGCAGCGGACGCCAAGGCTATGACGTGACCTACAGGTTGCGGATGAAGGACAATTCCTATCGCTGGTTCCGCGCCATCGGCGGCGTGACACGCGATGCGCAGGGCCGGCCGTTGCGCGCCTGCGGTTCCCTGATTGATATCCATGCCGAGAAAAGCCAGTTGGAGCGCATGGATCTGCTGGACCAGCATGCCGGTGTCGGCCTCTGGGACGCGGTGTTGCATGATGGCGACGCCATGCATCCGCAAAGCCGGTGGCGCTGGTCCAACGAGTTCCGCCATCTGGCGGGCTTCCGCGACCAGAATGATTTCCCCGATCTGGTCAATTCCTGGTCGGACCGGCTGCATCCGGAGGATAGCGGTCCTACCTTCGACGCTTTCGGCGCCTGTATGGCCGATACGACCGGCCGCACACCCTATGACGTCACCTACCGCATGAAGACCAAGGATGGCAGCTATCGCTGGTTCCGCGCGGTCGGCGGCGTGGCCCGCGATCATCAGGGCCGGCCGCTACGGGCCTGCGGCTCGCTGATTGATATCCATGCCCAGAAACTCGCCGAACTGAAGCAGCAGGACGCGGAACGGGACCGGCGGCGCGCCATCCTGGACATCGCCGACACCCTGACCACACGGGTGGAGAATTCCGCCAACCGCGCCAACGCCAATACCCAGACCGTGGCGTCCGCCACCGAGGAACTGGCGGCCTCCATCGCCGAAATCAGCGAACGTGCCACCAAGGCCGCCACCGCCGCCGCCAATGCATCGACCGAAACCACCCGGACCAACGGGGCCGTGCAAGCCCTGGTCACGGCCAGCGACCGGATCGGCGTGGTGGTGAAGTTGATCAACGATATTGCCAGCCAGACCAACTTGCTGGCCTTGAACGCGACGATCGAGGCGGCGCGGGCCGGTGATGCGGGCAAGGGCTTCGCCGTCGTCGCCACGGAGGTGAAATCCCTGGCCAAACAGACGGCCAGCGCCACCGACGAGATCGCCGAGCAAATATCCTCGGTGCAACAGGAGGCAAACCGCGCCGTCACCGCCATCCGCAGCATCGGCGCCATCATCAACGACGTGCAGGGCATTTCCGCCACCATCGCATCGGCCGTCGCAGAGCAGGATGCCGCCACGCGGGAAATCGCGGTTTCCGTCAGCCATGTCGCCCGCGACATCGGCGAAGTGTCGGACAATGTGCGCGAGGTGACACAGCAATTGCGCGGCTCCGGTCATTAGGCCGGAACAATGCAGGGGTGGCCGGACAAGCCGGGGATGCAGCCCAGCATCTCTGGCGGGGCAGTTGACTCGTCACACGCCATCCCTGTATCAAGCACCGCAACCCATTATGGGTGAACAATTCGGCACCGAGGTGCCCCGCCGGTCCGCGAGTGTCGCGCACTGGCGCTTTTGCGTTTGGGCATACCCCATTCACAAAGGCGAAAACGGGACGTCCAAGGCGCCGGGATGGAAGGCAACGGATGTTCGACGGACTGACGGGACGGCTTGGCGATATTTTCGACCGCCTGCGCAAGCGCGGGGCGTTGTCGGAGGATGACGTCAACGCGGCATTGCGCGAAGTGCGCATTGCCCTGCTGGAAGCCGACGTCGCCCTGCCCGCGGTCAAGGCCTTCGTCACCGGCGTCAAGGAAAAGGCCATCGGGACTGAGGTGCTGCGCGGCATCAATCCCGGCCAGATGGTCATCAAAATCGTTCATGACCATCTGGTGGAACTGCTGGGTTCCCAGGTCGAAGACCTGAACCTGGAGGCCGTGCCCCCGGTTCCCATCCTGATGCTGGGTCTGCAGGGGTCGGGCAAGACCACCACCTCGGCCAAGATCGCCGTCCGCCTGAAGAATCGCGACAAGAAGAAGGTGCTGCTGGCCTCGCTGGACACCCGCCGTCCGGCCGCGCAGGAACAGTTGCGCATCCTGGGTGAACAGACGGGTGTGGCCAGCCTGCCCATCATCGCTGGCCAGCAGCCGGTGGAGATCGCCCGGCGCGCCATGGAAGTGGGCCGCCTGGAAGGGTTCGACGTCGTCATCCTGGACACCGCCGGCCGTCTCGCCATCGACGAGGAGTTGATGGCAGAGGTCGTGGCCATCCGCGACGCCACCAAGCCGGTGGAAAGCCTGCTGGTCGTCGACGCCATGACCGGTCAGGACGCCGTCACCGTCGCCACCAATTTTAACGACCGCGTCGGCATCACCGGCATCGTCATGACGCGCATCGACGGCGATGCGCGCGGCGGTGCCGCCCTGTCCATGCGCCATGTGACGGGCAAGCCCATCAAGCTGATGGGCATGGGTGAGAAGACCGACGCGCTGGAGCCGTTCCACCCCGACCGTATCGCCGGCCGCATCCTGGGCATGGGCGACGTGGTCAGCCTGGTGGAAAAGGCTGCCGAGAGCATCGACAAGGAAGAAGCCGAAAAGCTGGCCAAAAAGCTGGAAAAGGGCGGCTTCGACCTGGAGGACATGCTGTCCCAGATGCGGCAGATCCGCAAACTGGGCGGCATGGGCGGGATGATGAACCTGCTGCCCGGCATGGGCAAGATCAAGGAACAGCTCAAAAACGCCAATATCGACGAGAAAATCCTGGACCGCCAGGAAGCCATCATCCTGTCGATGACCAAGAAAGAGCGTAAGAAGCCCGACATCCTGAACGCGTCGCGCCGCCGCCGCATCGCCATGGGTGCCGGGGTGACCGTCGCCGACGTGAACCGCCTGATCAAACAGTATCAGGACATGTCGGAAATGATGAAGAAAATGAAGAAGATGGGCCAGAAGGGCCTGCTGCGGCAGGGCCTTGGCGCGCTGATGCCGAAGGGCATGCGCTGATGTCCGTCACCGCCGAAACCCTGATGCAGCGGTTCTCGCTGGACAGCCTGTGGTTCGACGCCACGCTGGCAGCGCTGCTGCATGGGGTGAACAGCACGCTGTTTGCGGGCGTCCACCGCGATGGCCCGGCCCTGCGCCGTCTGGCCGGGCTGGTCGGCTTTGTCGCCCTGACCGTGGCGCTGTCGGTGCTGGCCGGGCGCGGCTGGGCGCTGGGCTTTCTGGCGGCATCCACTGCCTTCGTCTTCTATTTCCACGCTGTCTGGCTGCCCAATCATGGGGTCAATGGCTGGACCGGGGAGCCGCGCGACCGGTTCCTGTCTCTGACCCGACGGAAGAACCGGGCATGACCATTCAGGTACGCAACCCCACGGCCCCCGAACACGCCACGCTGCTGACGCCGCGTCTGGTACTGCGCCCGCTATCCTGGGCCGATACCGACGCCATGCACGCGATCCTCAGCGATGCGGAGACCATGCGCTACTGGTCCCATCCGCCCGTCACCTCCATCGAGGAGACGAAGGCGTCGATGGAAAAGGCGCTGGTCGAGGATGATACGGTCCGCACCTGGGCCGTCACCACCGATGGCCATGCCTGCCTGGGCTGGGTCACGCTGTTCAGCGTGCGCGATGGTATCGGCTGGGTCGGTTACGTGCTGTCGCCCGCCGCGCGCGGCAAGGGGTATGGTGAGGAAGCGGTGGCCGCCGCCCTGAACCATGCGTTCGGCGCCTGGGGCCTGCACCGTGTCGCCGCCAATATCGACCCGCGCAACCACCGTTCCGCAGGATTGCTGCTGCGCCTGGGCTTCACCTGGGAAGGCACGCAGCGTCAGGACTTTGTCTATGGCGGCACCTATCTGGATACCGGCGTCTTCGGCATCCTGGCCTCCGATTGGGAAAAGCGGCGGCTGAACCCGCCGTCCCCCCTGCCCACGCTGCGCCATGGCCCGGCCGTGCTGCGCCCGCTGAAGGCCAGCGACGCCGATGCCATGCATGCCGCCTATGGCGATCCTGACAGCATGCGTTACATGCCGCATCAGGCCCATGACAGCGTCGAGCAGACCCGCGACAAGATGCTGTCCATGGCGTCGGGCGCACGGGCCGGCTGGCACTGGGCCATCACCACCGATGGCGGGGACTGCCTGGGCTGGGGCCTGCTGCTGAAGGAGACGCCGGCACAGGTCAATCTGGGCTATATCCTGACGCCCGCCGCGCGCGGCAAGGGTCTGGCCAAGGCCGCCACCGCCGCCATGCTGCGCTATGCCTTCACGGTTCTGAAGAAGAACCGGGTAGAGGCAGAGATCGATCCGCGCAACACCGCATCGGCCCGCGTGCTGGAAGCCAATGGCTTCGTGCGCGAAGGCATCCGCCGGCAGGGCTATGTCCGTCTGCATGGCGAGGTGGTGGATAATTGTCTTTACGGAATCCTGGCGTCCGAATGGGCGGCAGCGAATGGCGGGGATGAACCATGACCCGCCAAAAGGAACATCGCCGCCGGGGCTGATCTGATCCCGTGGCGATTATCTCTCAACCCAGATCGTTTCATCTTTTGTAAGCAAGGAAGACCAACATGTCCGTTAAGATCCGTCTGGCCCGCGGTGGCTCGAAGAAGCGTCCGTTCTACTCCATCGTCGTCGCCGACAGCCGCGCCCCGCGCGATGGCGCCTTCATTCAGAAGGTCGGCACCTACAACCCGATGCTGCCGAGCGACAACCCGGCCCGCGTGACCCTGAACGAAGAAGCCATCAAGGGCTGGCTGTCCAAGGGCGCGCAGCCGACCGACCGCGTCGCCAAGTTCCTGGGCAAGGCCAACCTGATCGAGGCCCCGGCCATCATCGAAAGCCCGAAGAAGTCCGCTCCGAAGGCCAAGGCCCAGGAACGCGCCAAGCTGGCCGCCAAGGCCGCTGCGGCGGAGTAATTCGCCCTCTTGCGCCGGGCGCCGCCATCCGGCGGCTTGGCTTACGCGACCATGGGGTCGCGGGCCGGCCGTCGCCGACCTCCAGCGGCCATGTCCCATGGCCGCTGGTTTGCGTTTGGTGTTTGATGGGGCGGCTCGTTCCGGGCCGCTCCATCGTTGGAGTTTAAAGATGACCGACCGCATTTGCGTGGCCCAGATCATCGGATCGCACGGGGTTCACGGCCGCCTGCGGGTGAAGAGCTTCACCGCCGATCCCGAGGCCGTGTTCGATTACAACCCGCTGACGGATGAAGCCGGCGCCCGCAACTTCACGCTCCGCATGACTGGGATGGGCAAGGACCATTTCCTGGTCGAAGCCGTGGGCGTGAAGGGCCGCGATGCCGCCGATGCGCTGAAGGGCGTCAAGCTGTTCGTGCCGCGCGACCGGCTGCCGGGGCTGGAGGATGAGGACGAGTTCTACCACGCCGATCTGATCGGCATGGAAACCGTCACCGAGGGGCCGGAAGGCGATGCCGCCTTTGGCACCATCAAGGCCATCCATGATTTCGGCGCCGGCGACGTTCTGGAACTGGTGCATGTGTCGGGCAAGACGGTGTTCATCCCGTTCTCCCGCACCTGTGTCCCGCTCGTGAACGTTAAGGCGGGCCGCGTCGTCGTCGACCCGCCCGTCAACCTCTTCACCCCGGCCCGTCCGGACCCGGAAGAGTTGGCGGAAATGGGCGGCAAGCTGACGCTGGACGACGAAACGGCGGAAGAGGCGCCTGAGGGCGAGGCGTCCGAGGGTGAGGAGACCGGCGAGAGCCGTTGATCCCATGACCCTGTCCCAGGCCCCTTTCTGGCACGTGACCGTGCTGACCCTGTTCCCGGAGATGTTTCCCGGGCCGCTGGGGCTCAGCCTTGCGGGAAAAGCGCTGGAAAAGGGCACCTGGACGCTGGAAAAGCTGGACATCCGATCGTTCACGCGCGATAAGCACCGCTCCGTGGATGATACCCCGTTCGGCGGCGGCCCCGGCATGGTCATGCGCCCGGATGTGCTCGATGCAGCCATCCGTGACGCAAAGGCCAGGCAGGAGGCAGCCGGTTTGAAACCGGGCCGGATCGTCTACCTTTCACCGCGTGGACGCGTGTTGGACCAGGCGCTGGTACGAGAAATCGCCAGCGAAGGGACCCTGACATTGCTGTGCGGGCGGTATGAGGGGATCGACGAACGGGTGATCGAGGAACATCGCCTGGAGGAGGTCTCCCTGGGCGATTTTGTGCTGTCCGGTGGTGAACCGGCGGCCCTCTGTCTGATCGACGCCGTGGTCCGGCTGCTGCCGGGTGTCATGGGCAATGTCGAGACGGCGGGGGAAGAGAGTTTTGAACGGGGGTTGCTGGAGTACCCCCATTATACGCGGCCACCCGTCTGGAATGGCCGTGCGGTGCCGGAGATCCTTTTGTCCGGTCACCATGAGAAGGTCCGGGCTTGGCGGCTCGAACAGGCGGAAAAGATCACGGAGGCCCGACGGCCCGACCTGTGGTCCGACTACCTGGCCAGCCGTCCGGCCCCAAAGGTGAAGAAACGTCGAGCCCGTCGGGCATCGGCCGAGCCAACCAAAACCATCGCAACCCCGGACGGGAACGGTGGCAGTATCGAAGGATGAGTACCATGAACATTCTGCAGAAGCTGGAAGCCGAACAGGTCGCCAAGCTGTCCGAAGGCAAGAAGATCCCGACCTTCTCCCCCGGCGACACCGTGAAGGTGAACGTGAAGGTCACCGAAGGCACGCGTGAGCGTATCCAGGCCTATGAAGGCGTTGTGATCGCCCGCAAGAATGCCGGCATCAATTCCAGCTTCACCGTCCGCAAGATCTCCTACGGCGAAGGTGTGGAGCGCGTGTTCCCGCTGTACAGCCCGCGCGTCGACAGCATCGAACTGGTCCGCAAGGGTCAGGTCCGTCGCGCCAAGCTGTATTACCTGCGTGGCCTGACCGGCAAGTCCGCTCGTATCGCCGAGCGCACGACGGGCCGTGGCATGAAGAACGGCCGCTCGATCGCCGAGTGATTGTTCCAGCCTCTGGGCTGACAGGAAACACCCCGCCGAAGCGATTCGGCGGGGTGTTTTGTTTGGGCCGGTGCCATTGTGAATGTCCATGGTGGGCTCAGGAAAGTCACGCTTGTAATTGAGAATGATTCGCAATACCCTGAAGATATCGAGGGTCAAGGATGTCTGGAGGCGGCGATGAGCGATATGGCGCTGTGGTGGCCCGATCTTGCAGCGGGGACGGGACAGCGAACGGTTTGCGTGGAAGAGGACACGCATGATCAACGCGTGCGCCTTCTGGCCGATCTCCAGGATGGCGGTACCGTCTTTACCCTGTCACGGGGGGAACAGTTGCTGCTCTGGTCGGCCCGCCGCTGGCGCCACGGGCGGTATCGTTGGGACCAGGTGGAGATGGAGTTTAGCCGCCTGTTGCCCGGTGGCTGGACCGATGCGCTGATCGCCTGGGAAGAGGCGATGGAACAGTTGCATCAATATCCCGTCGGGGGCCCCGATATCGGCAATGGCTGCCGTTCAGCCCTGTCCACGGATGAACGTGCGTTGCTGACCTTGGTGGCCGTGCTGCAACGGGGTCCGTCGGCGCGGGTGTCGGCGGCATGGCTGCTGGGGCATCTGGTGCCACCGGCGCGCCAGCGCGATCTGGCGGGGCCGCTGCTGGCGCTGGCCACCGCCCTGTCGCTGGCCGGGATGGAACTGCCCTTGCGGACCCGCCCCCTCCCGGCCACCGCTGTCAGCGTTCGATCTGCAAGTAGCTGACGGGCAGCAGATCCCAGGGGAAATAGATCCAGGTGTCCTGGCTGACCTCGGTGATGAAAGTATCGACCAGGGGGCGGCCGGCGGGCTTGGCATAGATGGTGGCGAAATGCGCGTTGGGCAGCAGCTTGCGCACATAGGCCGCCGTCTTGCCGGTATCGACCAGATCATCGATCAGCAGCCAGTCCTTGCCGCCATCGGTGACGGCGTCGGCGGCTTTCAGCACGCGGATTTCGCCCTGCGTCTGATGGTCATAGCTCTTGACCGAAATGGTCTCCACCACGCGGATGTCCAGTTCGCGGGCGATGATGGCCGCCGGGACCAGACCACCGCGGGTGATGGCGATGATACCCTTCCATTGGGTGTGATCAGCCAGGCGCCAGGCCAGCGCCTTGGCATTGCGGTGCAGTTCTTCCCAGGTGACGGGGAAGTTCTTGTCGGGGTTCTGGATCTTGTTGCTCAAGGCGGGCCTGCTATCATGGGTTTCGGGCAGGAATAGCCGATGCCAGGCCATACGGCAATCATGTGAGATCGGCTTTGCGCACAAGCCGCACAAAATCCCGTTGCAATCCCCCTCCGCATCGGATACAAGCGCCACCTCACCGGACGGCACCCCTCACCGGGTACCGGAAATCGGAAAATGCGCGCCCGTAGCTCAGCTGGATAGAGCACCAGACTACGAATCTGGGGGTCAGAGGTTCGAATCCTTTCGGGCGCGCCATTCCGATCTTATTCATGCCGGTCGATCATGGCGTTGCGCCCGTAGCTCAGCTGGATAGAGCACCAGACTACGAATCTGGGGGTCAGAGGTTCGAATCCTTTCGGGCGCGCCATTTCAAAAATCAACCGATATCAGACCTGACTTACCCCTCGATGGGTGGCACAACCTTGTTGGCCTGGGCGCGTTGGATCGCGCACTCGCGGGCGAGGAAATCCACCAGGGCACGCACCGACGGCAACAGCCCGCGGCGCGATGGGAAGACGGCATGCACGATGGCGGCCGTTGGCCGCCAGTCGGGAAAGACCTGCACCAGCCGGCCGGCCCGGACATCATCCCAGATCATGATGGTCGGCAAGAGTACGGCGCCGACGCCCGCGATGGCCGCCATGCGCAGGACCGTGAGGTCGTCCGTCACCAGGCGCGGTGAATGTGGGACGGTCGCCACTTGGCCATTGGCATGATGCAGTTGCCAGGCGTGGTCACGACGCGGCGGTCCCTGATCCAGGCTGGGCAGGTTGGGCAGGTCGGCGGGCGTGGCTGCACTGTTCACCACGCCAGGTGCCGCAACCAGGCATACCGCGCTGTCATCCAGACGCCGCATCACGAGGTCGGTTGCCTCAAGCGGCGGAAACCGCACCCGGATGGCCAGATCGAACCCTTCCGCGATCACATCGACGCGGCGGTTGGTGCTCTCCAGATGCACCTGCACGCCCGGATTCTGCATCATGAAGCGCGCGATCAGTTCGCCGAACTGGAAAGACAGCAGGCCGGTGGGACAGCTCATGCGTACCACGCCGCGCGGTTCCGACTGCACCTCGGCAACAATCTGTTCCGCCGCTTCCGCCTCCACGAGCATGGCAACGCAACGCTCATGGAACTCACGACCGATTTCCGTCACGGAGAAGCGGCGTGAGGAACGGTTGAGCAGGCGAACGCCCAACCGTTCCTCCAGAAGGAGGATGCGGCGGCTCAGTCTCGATTTCTGGATACCGAGCGCCCGTCCCGCCGATGAAAAGCCACCATGGTCAACAACGGCGGCGAAGTAACGAAGGTCGTTAAGGTCTTGCATCGTCCTTTTCATAGGACAATGCGTCCCAACACACAATCTTTTTGGATCATCGTTGCAATGATACCCCTTTTTCCTGTCACGAACACCGGATGACAGGGAAGCGAGGGGCAACCATGGCCAGACAGATTCTGGGTCGCTACGGCAATAATCGCCCGCATTGGGTGGGCGATGGTTTCCCCGTCCGATCACTGCTCACCTATAATACGCTGGGCGGCCATATCAGCCCGTTCCTGCTGCTCGACTATGCCGGGCCGCACAGTTTCGAACCGACGGCCCGCCGGCGCGGTGTCGGCGATCATCCGCACCGGGGCTTCGAGACGGTCACCATCGTTTACGAGGGTGAGGTGGAGCATCGTGATTCCACCGGCCATGGAGGTGTGATCGGTCCCGGCGATGTCCAGTGGATGACGGCCGCCAGCGGCATCATCCACGCCGAATACCACTCACCCGCCTTTGCCAGGACGGGCGGCCCCTTCCGCATGGTGCAGCTCTGGGTCAATCTGCCGGCGAAGGACAAGATGGCGCCCGCCGGCTATCAGGGTCTGCTGAAGGCCGACATCCCCGTCGTGAACCTTCCCGGCGGCGCCGGCAGAGCCCGTATCATTGCCGGCGCCTATCGCGGTGTGCAGGGGCCGGCCAGAACCTTCACGCCGATCAATGTCTGGGACATCAGCCTGAAGGCCGATGCGGATCTGACGCTCGACCTGCCGGCCGGTCACACGGCCATGATCGTGGTCCTGACCGGACATGTGACGGTCAATGACGGCCATGCGGCCGGCGAAGCTGAGGTCGTGCTGTTCGATCGCAAGGGCGGGGATGTCGATATCCATGCCGATGGCGACGCCACCTTGCTGATCCTGACCGGGGAGCCGATCGACGAACCGATCGTGGGCCACGGGCCGTTCGTGATGAACAGCGAAGCGGAAATCCGTCAGGCCACCGAGGATTTCGCCCGCGGGCGCTTCGCCGCAGCCAGATGACCGGGGGCCAAACCCGGCCTCTTCCGTACCTGTGACGGGTCGCGCGCTCGTCCCTTCACTTGATCCGTGGGCCTTGGCCCCTTCAGCGCATGCATCTCCACTTCATGAAAGATCTGCCTATGGCTAGCGAAGCAATCCGCAATCCCCAGACAGACCAGCTTCTCACGCCTGAGAATTCGGCCTTTATCATCATCGACTATCAGCCGATCCAGGTCTCCTCGATCCGCTCGATGCCGCGCGATGAGCTGGTGTTCAATATCGTGAGCACCGCCAAGGCCGCGGTGAATTACAATCTCCCGATCATCCATTCGACAGTCAATGTCGCGACCGGCCGCAACAAGCCGCCCATCCAGGCTTTGCAGGATGTGCTGGGCCATCTGCCGACCTATGACCGTACCTCGATCAACAGTTGGGAGGATACGGGGTTCAAGCAGGCGGTGAAGGCACTGGGCCGGCGCAAGCTGATCATGACCGCGCTTTGGACCGAGGCCTGCCTGACCTTCCCGGCGCTCGACGCGATCCAGGAAGGGTATGAGGTCTATGTGCCGGTTGATGCGGTCGGCGGCACCTCGCTGGCCGCGCATGAGGCGGCCTTGCGCCGCATGGAGCAGGCCGGCGTCAAGCTTATCAGCCGCGTCCAGATGTATTGCGAACTCCAGCGCGACTGGGCGCGCGAGGCGACCGTGCCCGGCTTCATGGGCGTCTTCGACAGTTTTGACGGTTTCAATCCCGAGAAGTCGGCCCACGGGGCCACCGGCGCCTGACGCCTCACGGGTGGCGGCCGGTATCCAGTCGCCACCCGTTCACCATCCATATAACAGAGGTGACAATCCATGACCGCCCGCACCGGCCTTGGCGCCTTGCTGCGTCCCGAAGACTCACTTGTCCTGCTGATCGACCATCAGGCGTTCCAGTTCGCCAACCTGCACAGCCATGAACCGACCATGGTCATCAATAATGTCGTTGGCCTCGCCAAGATGGCAAAACTGTTCAACGTGCCGACCCTGTTGACGACCGTCCTTGAGGATCGCGGCGGCAAGCTGATCCCGCAGCTTCAGGCGGTCTATCCCGAACAAACGCCGATCGACCGGACCACGATCAATACCTGGGAGGATCAGCGCGTCGTCGATGCCATCAAGGCGACGGGCCGTAAGCACCTGGTCATCGCCGCACTCTATACGGAAATCTGCCTCGCCATGCCGGTGATCCACGCGTTAGGTGAGGGGTATGAGGTGACCATCGTCACCGATGCCTCGGGCGGCGTCACCAAGGAGGCGCACGACATGGCAGTGCTGCGCCTGGTCGCCGCCGGAGCCAACCCGATGACCTGGATGGCGGTCGGCTGTGAATGGCAGCGCGACTGGGCCCGGGCGGAAACCGCCGGCGGTCTGGCTGGCGTGCTGGTCGACCATGGTGGTGGCAGCGGCATTGCCTTCATGTGGGAACAGCAATTGCTCAACACACCGGTTCCCCCCTCAGATGGAACAGTGGCGGCCTGACGCGGTGTAAGAATCCAACCTGCGATGCGGGAAACCTGTCGCAGGTTGGCGGGCGCGGCGAGCGCCAGCACACCCCTGCCCCGTTCAGGCCTGAAAACGGGCGCGCCATTGGTCAAGAATCGGACCCATGGCGTTATCCGGTGGGAACGGGCAATTCCCGGACAAATGCGATAACCGCGGCCGTCATGGCGATTCCCCTTTTCATGACCGGCGAACGGGTCTATATACCCATCATCTTTATCCCATACGGACCGGCCCGCAACCAGCGTTGGCGGGGCGGTCTGCTTTGCGGGTGGGCCTTTGGCCCGCCTTTTTGTTTATCTGGGCTTCGCTTATCCGGCACATGCCGGTTCGGCGGTTGGAGTTGGAACACGAATGGACGTGCTGGAACGCATCGGCGGCATCATCACCCCCTCGGTCGAGGCCATGGGGTATGAGATCGTGCGCCTGCAGATTTCCGGTGGACAGCGGCCGACCCTGCAGATCATGGCCGACCGCGCCGATGGCGGGGCCATGACGGTGGATGATTGCGCCGATATCAGCCACGCTGTTTCGGCCCTGCTGGACGTGGAGGACCCGATCACATCGGCCTACACGCTGGAGGTTTCCAGTCCCGGTATCGACCGCCCCCTGACCCGCCTGAAGGATTTCGAGCGGTTCAAGGGTCTGGAGGCCCGGATCGAAACGGATCTGCCGCTGGATGGGCGCAAGCGTTTCCGCGGGACCCTGTACGGGGTCGAGGGCGAGAATGTGCTGATCGCGCTGGACGCCAAGAGCTCACAGCCGCCCAAGCGCAAGCCGGGGGCCAAGGTGTCCGCCAAGGCCAAGCCCGTGGAGATCGATCCCGGTCTGGTGGAGGTGGCGGAAATCCCCTTCGTGCAGATCGCCAAGGCCAAGCTGGAACTGACCGACGACCTGCTGAGCCTGGCGGCATCCGAACAGGGACTTGCCGCCGGCACCGAAGGCGGACAGATGGACGTTGACGATACGGCGCGGCCCGTGAAACGTCCGAAAAACGAACAGACGGAACCGAAGGCCGACAAGGTTTCCAAAAAGAAGGGTCCGGGGCGTTTCGCCCGCAAGGGCCGTGACGATGAGCAGGATGTTGTGACCACCGATGGCCCCTCCGACGCCGATACCGGCGCCGGGGCGGTCTGACGACCAGGATAGAAGGCAGGGTTCGCCAGGATGGAACTGCTTCAAGTAGCCGACGCGGTCGCCCGCGAGAAGAATATCGACAAGGAGCATGTGCTCGAAGCCATGGAGGAGGCCATCAAGAAGGCTGGCCGCTCCAAATACGGGCACGAGCATGACATCCGCGCCCGCATCGACCGCAAGACGGGCGATATCCAGCTCACCCGCCACATGGAAGTGGTGGAAGAGGTGGAGAACGAGGCTGTTCAGGTGACGCTGGCCAAGGCCCGTCGCAAGAACCCGCGCGCCCAGATCGGCGATTTCATCGTCGATCCGCTGCCGCCTATCGATTTCGGCCGTATCGCTGCCCAGACCGCCAAGCAGGTGATCGTGCAGAAGGTGCGCGAGGCCGAGCGTGAGCGTCAGTACAATGAATATATCGACCGCAAGGGCGAGATCGTGAACGGTCTGGTCAAGCGTGTCGAATATGGCAATGTCACCGTCGATATGGGCCGCGCCGAAGCTGTGCTGCGCCGTGACGAATGTCTGCCGCGTGAGCATTTCAAGACCGGCGACCGCGTCCGCGCCTACATCTATGATGTACGCAAGGAACCGCGCGGGCCGCAGATCTTCCTGTCGCGCACGCATCCGATGTTCATGGCCGGCCTGTTCAAGGCCGAGGTGCCGGAGATTTATGACGGCATCATCGAGATCAAGTCGGTGGCCCGTGATCCGGGTTCCCGTGCCAAGATCGCCGTGATCTCCAAGGACAGCTCGATCGACCCCGTGGGCGCCTGCGTCGGTATGCGCGGCAGCCGCGTTCAGGCCGTGGTGGGCGAGCTGCAGGGCGAGAAGATCGACATCATCCCCTGGAAGCCCGATCCGGCCACCTTCGTTGTCAACGCGCTGGCCCCGGCCGAAGTGGCCAAGGTCGTGCTGGATGACGAAGGCAACAAGATCGAGGTGGTGGTGCCCGACGACCAGCTTTCGCTGGCCATCGGCCGCCGTGGCCAGAATGTGCGTCTGGCCAGCCAGTTGACCGGCTGGACCATCGACATCATGACCGAGGCCGAAGAGCGCGAGCGCCGTCAGACGGAATTCTCGTCGCGGTCGGCCCTGTTCATGGAGGCGCTGGACGTCGACGACATGATCGCCCACCTGCTGGTGAACGAAGGCTTCACCTCGGTTGAGGAAATCGCGTTCGTTGACCTGGACGAGTTGACCCGGATCGAGGCGTTTGACGAGGATGTGGCCGCCGAGCTGCAGAACCGCGCCGCCACCTTCCTGCAACAGCAGAACGAGATTCTGGACACCAAGCGTCGCGAGCTGGGTGTGGAGGAGGATGTCGCCAATATCGAGGCGCTGTCCCCCGCCATGCTGGTGAAGCTGGGTGAAAAGGGCGTGAAGACGCTCGACGATCTGGCCGATCTGGCCGGCGACGAGCTTCTGGACATCATCGGCAAGGATGCGATGACGCTGGACGAGGCCAATGAGGTGATCATGGCCGCCCGCGCACATTGGTTCACCGACGAGGAAGGGGCGGAGGGCTGAGGCCTTCCGACCTTTCCGGATAGGGTATTGGGGACAAGGGCATGAGCAGCGGCACTGATACGACGACCGGCTATCCGCCGGAACTCGACGCCGAGGCCCAGGCCGACGAACCCGAAGCCGTGGGGGGCCGCAAAAGCCCGCTGCGCCGCTGCATTGCCAGCGGAAAGGTCCAGGACAAGGCGGGCATGGTCCGCTTCGTCGTGGGTCCGGGGCTTCAGGTTGTTCCCGATGTGGACGAAACCCTGCCCGGTCGCGGGCTGTGGTTGACGGCCGATGTGGGATTGGTTGAAAAGGCCCTTGCCAAGGGACTGTTCGCCAAGGCCGCACGGCAAGGCGTGAAACCCGTGCCGGACCTGCTGGCCTTGACATGCCGGTTGATCCGGCGCAGGGCCTTGGGTCTGGTCGGTCTTGCCCGAAAGGGCGGGGGTGCCATCGCGGGTTTCGAGAAGGTACAGGCTGCATTGCGTTCCGGTTTCATAGGCCGGGCGGGCAGTGGCGGCCAAAAGAGTGTAGGGTTGTGGTTGGAGGCGAGCGACGGGTCCGATGATGGTCGGACAAAGTTGCACGCCTTGGCCCAGGCGCTGGGTGTTCCGCTGGTCGATAGCTTCGATCGGGCGGAACTGGGGGCGACTCTGGGTCGGGACGAGGCGGTGCATGTGGTGCTGGCGGCGGGTCCGCTGGCAAAGCAGATCCGCCGCGAAGTTGCACGGCTTTCCGCCCTCGGCGGAACGGCCGCCTGAGTCTTTGGGCGGACGTATTGGGTTTCAACGGCTTACTGTCGGATTAGGGATGAGCGATACCAACGACCAGAACCGCGACAAGAAGGTGCTGACCTTGGGTGGTCGCCCGACGCTTGGACTGGGTGGGGCCAATAAGCAGAAGCCGGCGGCCCCGGCACAGCCGGCAGCGGGTGGCGGCGCAGGCGCGTCAGGCACCGTGCGCCAAAGCTTCTCGCATGGGCGCGGCAAAGAAGTGGCGGTCGAGGTCAAGCGCAAGCGGACCTTTGAGAAGGGCGCCGTTCCCGGCGTGGCCGATGGTGGTGCCGCCGCCCGTCGCGCGGCGGAGGGTGCGGCCGGTGGCCGTGGACCGCAGCCACGCGGCAATGCCCCCCGTCAGTTGAGCGATGCGGAGCGTGAAGCCCGTATCCGCGCCCTGCGCTCCGCCGCCGAGGCGGAGGAGGAGCGCGCAATTCAGGAAGCGGCCGACGCGGAAGCCCGCGCCATTGCCGAGGCTGAAGCCGCGGTGGCTGCCGAGGCTGCGGCCCATGCCCGCGCCGAAGCTCTGGCCCGTGCGGAGGCCGAAGCCGCCGCCCGGGCGTTGGAGCCGCTGGACGAGGACACGGTCCGCCGTCGCGAGCTGGAAGAGCTGCGCGCCATCCAGGAGGCCGAGAAGGCCGCCACGGCCGAGGCCGAGCGCAAGCGCAAGGAAGCCGAGGACGCCCGCAAGGCCGAAGCGGCCAATCGCGCCGAGACGAGCCGGTCGCGCCATGCCGCCCCGGCATCGTCCGAGGATGACCGTCAGGCCCGTCCCGCCACGCCGCGCCCTGCCGGCGCGACGCAGGATACGGCCGCTCCCCGCGTGCCTGGTGTGGCGCCGCGTGCGCCGTCCGGCGATTTCGAGGAGGAGGATGGTCCCCGCCGCGCCAAGGTGGCCGGTCCGGGCAAGACCGCCGCCAAGGTTCCGGCGGCACCGGTCAAGGCCAAGGTCGACGACAAGCGTCGCGGCGGCAAGATGACCATTTCCCAGGCGCTGTCGGACGAGGATGGCCGTCGTGGTCGCTCCATGGCCGCCGCCAAGCGTGCCCGCGAACGCGAGCGGCTGCGTCAGTTCGGCCGGCAGGAGACGCAGAAGGTGACTCGCGACGTGGTGATCCCGGAGGTCATTACGGTCGGCGATCTCGCCAACCGCATGGCCGAACGCGGCGCCGATGTCGTGAAGACGCTGATGCGTATGGGCGTGATGGCCACCATCACCCAGACCATCGACGCCGATACCGCCGAACTGGTGGTGCAGGAGCTGGGCCACCGCCCGGTGCGCGTCGCCGAGAGCGACGTGGAGATCGGTGTGAAGGGCGAGCAGGACCGCAGCGAGGACCTGGTGTCCCGTCCGCCGGTCGTCACCGTCATGGGTCACGTCGACCATGGCAAGACCTCGCTTCTGGATGCGCTGCGCAAGACCGACGTCGCCGCCCGCGAGGCCGGTGGCATCACCCAGCATATCGGTGCCTATCAGGTACAGCTCAAGTCCGGGTCGAAGATCACCTTCATCGACACGCCGGGCCACGCAGCCTTTACCGAGATGCGTGCCCGTGGCGCCAATGTCACCGACGTGGTGGTGCTGGTCGTGGCCGCCGATGACGGCGTCATGCCGCAGACGATCGAGGCCATCCGCCATGCCAAGGCGGCGGGCGTGCCGATCATCGTCGCCATCAACAAGTGCGACCTGCCGGCCGCCAAGCCCGATCGTGTCCGCCAGGAACTGCTCCAGTACGAGCTGGTCGTGGAAGGCATGGGCGGCGATGTCCTGGACGTGGAAGTGTCGGCCAAGGCCGGCCTGAACCTGGACAAGCTGGAAGAAGCCATCCTGCTGCAGGCCGAAATCCTGGAGCTGAAAGCCAACCCCAACCGCACCGCCGAAGGCGTGGTGGTCGAGGCCAAGCTGGACAAGGGTCGTGGCCCGGTTGCCACCGTGCTGGTCAAGCGCGGCACCGTGAAGGTGGGCGACATCGTTGTGGCCGGTTCCGAATGGGGCCGTGTCCGTGCCCTGGTCAATGACCGTGGCACCAATGTGCCCGATGCCACCCCGGCCACGCCGGTGGAGGTTCTGGGTCTGGGCGGCGTGCCGCTGGCCGGTGAAGAGATGGTCGTGGTCGAGAGCGAAAGCCGCGCCCGCGAAATCACCGAGTACCGTGCCCGCAAGAAGCGCGAAGCCGAGAGCGCCAAGTCCGGTCGCGGCTCCCTGGAGCAGATGTTCAAGCAGATCCAGGCCGGCGAGGCCAAGGAACTGCCCATCGTCATCAAGGGCGACGTGCAGGGTTCGGTGGAAGCCATCTCCGGTGCTCTGGAGAAGCTGACGGCCGAGAACACGGAAGTGAAGGTACGCGTGCTGACGTCCGGTGTGGGCGCCATCACGGAAAGCGACATCACGCTGGCCAACGCCTCCAAGGGTCTGGTCGTGGGCTTCAATGTCCGCGCCAATCCCCAGGCGCGCGACATGGCCAAGCGCGACGGCGTGGAAATCCGCTACTACTCCATCATCTATGACATCATTGATGATGTGAGGCAGATGCTGACCGGCATGCTGGCGCCGACGCTGAAGGAACGTTTCCTCGGCAATGCGCACATCCTGCAGGTGTTCAACATCACCAAGGTCGGCAAGGTTGCGGGCTGCCGCGTCAGCGAAGGCATCGTCAAGCGCGGCGCCAAGGTCCGCCTGCTGCGCGACAATGTCGTGATCCACGAAGGCACGCTGAAGACCCTGAAGCGCATGAAGGACGAAGTCCGCGAAGTGCGCGAAGGTTTCGAATGCGGCATGGCCTTCGAGAATTACGACGACATCCGCGAAGGCGACATCATCGAAGCCTTCGAGATGGAAGAGATCGCCCGCGTCCTGTAACCGGGAACGGATGCGAAATGAAAAGGCCGGCCCCTGGAAAGGGTGCCGGCCTTTTTCATGCGCCTGTGGAACCGGTGGGAGCCATCAGCGGGGAGCGAAGACCGGCAATGTGGTGGTCAGAAGGCCGCCAGAGCCAGGCGCCATGAACCATCGGGGCCTTAAGCCACCGCTGCTTGGGACAGCGCATCGAGTGTCAGCGGAGCCATGCCCCGCGCAAACCCAAGCTACCGGCACCACAAGCGGCACCGTGACAGGCCCTGGAAAACAAAAAGCCGCCGAGGTTACCCCCGGCGGCTTTTCAGTGATCAGCGTTCCTGTCGGAACCGTCAACCGTGGCTGGATCAGCCGACGATCTCGGTACCGGCGAAGAAGTAGGCGATCTCGATCTTGGCGTTGTCCAGGCTGTCGGAGCCATGGACGGAGTTCGCTTCGATGCTCTCGGCGAAGTCCTTGCGGATCGTGCCGGCGGCGGCGTTGGCCGGGTTGGTGGCGCCCATGATCTCGCGGTTGCGGGCCACGGCGTTCTCACCTTCCAGGACCTGCACGACCACCGGACCGGAGATCATGAAGGACACCAGCTCGCCGAAGAACGGACGCTCGCGGTGAACGTCGTAGAACTGCTCGGCCTGCTGCTTGGACAGCCAGACGCGCTTCTGGGCAACGATGCGCAGGCCGGCTTCTTCGAAGCGGGCGTTGATCTTGCCGGTCAGGTTGCGGCGGGTCGCGTCGGGCTTGACGATCGACAGCGTCCGTTCGACAGCCATGGGTATCTCCATAAGACATAAGGCTTGAAACTGCGGCGGCTTATACAGGGGGTCCAGGCCTGCCGCAACGCCGAATCCGGCGGGCCATGTATGCGTCCCGCTTCTGCGCTCCCCCGCTTTATGCTATGGGGCGGGCATCATGCTGCAGATCACAGACCTCACCTATCGCATCGCCGGCCGCCTGTTGCTGGATCAGGCCTCCGTCACCATCCCCGCCGGGCACCGCGTGGCGCTGGTGGGGCGCAACGGCACGGGCAAATCCACCCTGCTGCGCCTGATCGCGGGCGAGGTGCAGGCCGATGCCGGCGCCATCACCTTGCCCACCGGCCTGAAGATGGGCTGGGTGAAGCAGGAAGCGCCGGGCAGCGACACCACGCTGATCGATGCCGTGCTGGCCGCCGACACCGAACGCACCGCCCTGCTGGCCGAGGCAGAGACGGCGACCGATCCGCTGCGCATCGCCGAAATTCATCACCGCCTGTCCGATATCCAGGCCCATTCGGCCGAAGCCCGCGCCGCGCGCATCCTGTCCGGCCTGGGTTTCGATGCCGAAGCGCAGCGGCGGCCCTGTTCGGACTTTTCCGGCGGCTGGCGCATGCGCGTGGCCCTGGCCGGTGTGCTGTTTGCCGAACCCGACCTGCTGCTGCTGGACGAGCCGACCAACCATCTGGACCTGGAAGCCACGCTCTGGCTTGAGGAATATCTGCGCAACTATCCGCACACGATGCTGATCGTCAGCCATGATCGCGGCCTGCTGAACCGGGTGCCGACCAGCATCGTGCATCTGGACCAGTTGAAGCTGACGGCCTATGGCGGCAATTACGATCAGTTCGTGCAGGTCCGCACCATGCGGATGGAGCATGCCAAGGCCCAGGCCGCCAAGCAGGACGCCCAGCGCGCCCATCTTCAGGCCTTCGTGGACCGGTTCCGCGCCAAGGCCAGCAAGGCCACTCAGGCGCAATCGAAACTGAAGGCCATCGAACGGCTGGGGCCGCGCATCCAGGTCATTGATGACACGCCGGTCAATTTCAACTTCCCCTCCCCCGACGAACTGGCCCCACCGCTGATCCGGCTGGATAATGTGTCGGTGGGTTATGGCGACCGGGTGGTGCTGCGCAAGCTGGGCCTGCGTATCGATGCCGATGACCGCATCGCCCTGCTGGGGGCCAATGGCAACGGCAAGTCGACCCTGGTCAAGCTGCTGGCCGGCCGCCTGGGCACCATGGGCGGGGAGATGTTCCGGTCGTCCAAGCTGCGCGTCGGCTATTTCGCACAGCATCAGTCGGACGAGTTGAACCTGAACTGGACGGCCCTGCAGCAGATGCAGTCGGTAATGCCCACGGGCACGCTGGAGGGGCAGGCGCGCTCCCATCTGGGCCGGTTCGGCTTCACCCAGCCCAAGGCCGATACCAAGATCGGAAGCCTGTCCGGCGGGGAGAAGGCCAAGCTGCTGCTGGCCATGATGACGCGGGACGCCCCGCATATCCTGATGCTGGACGAACCGACCAACCATCTGGATATCGACAGCCGCGAGGCGCTGGTGGAGGCGCTGAACGAGTATGAGGGTGCGGTCATCGTCATCAGCCACGATCCGCATCTGGTGGAACTGACCGCTGATCGCCTCTGGCTGGTGAATGAGGGCACAGTCAAGCCGTTCGAGGGCGATCTGGAGGATTACAAGCGCCTTCTGCTGGAGAAAAGCCGGGCGGAGCGGGCGGCCGCCGCCGGCGTGGGGGGCGGTGCCGGGGTCGACAAGTCCGGCGGGCGCGACGCCCGCAAGGAGGAGCGCCGTGCGGCCGCCGAACTGCGCCAGCAACTGGCCCCGCTGCGCCGCCAGATCGAGGCGGCCGAAAAGAAGATGGCCGCCCTGACCAAGCGCAAGACGGAGATCGAGGGCAAGCTGGCCGATCCCAAGCTCTATGAAGGGCCGTCGGACAAGGTGACGAAGCTGCAGATCGAGCTGGGCACCGTTTCAGGTGACCTGGAGACGGTGGAAATGGAATGGCTGGACCTGTCCGAACAGATGGAAACGGCGCTGGCGGCCGGCACCGTATAAGCCCACATACGATAGGGTGCGGCGAGACATCCCAGGCTTGTCACGGAGCCATCGTTGCAATGCGATAACCGGCATGCCATGTCTGGAGCCGGCATCACGGCCAGGTTGAGAGAATGATCCACAGCCACGCCACCCTTCGCACCCACAAGGAAGCCAGCGCTGCTTGGCTGTTCTTCAAGCGCTGGCTGGCCAATCCCCTGTCCATGGCGTCCATCACGCCATCCGCCCCATCCCTGTCGCGCCTGATGGCCGAACAGATCACGCGCTGCCCCGACGAGGTGGTGGTGGAGTTCGGCGGCGGCACCGGTGCCGTTACACGCGCCATCCTGGAAGCGGGCGTGCCGGCCGACAAGCTGTACAGCGTGGAGCGCGACCCGGAACTGGCCGCCTATCTGCGCCGTCATTATTCCGGCATCCATGTGCTGGAAGGCGATGTGGCCGATATCAAATCGATGCTGCCCGAGGATGTCAGGGGGAAGGTGGGGACCGTACTGGTCTGCCTGCCCATGATCCTGATCCCGGAGGAGGACCAGCGCCGCATCGTCGATGCCATTTTCGACATCATGCCGCCGGGCCGCGCCTTCTATTCCTACACCTATTCCGCGCGCTCCCCCGTGAAGCGCAAGGCGCTGGGCCTGAAGGGACGGCGCGTCGGCTTCACCATCGCCAACATCCCACCAGCCAGCGTGTGGCGGTTCGTGCGGGAACAGGGATAGACCGGCACAACCGCTTGCACGGAGGCTCCGGCATGGCATCCTGGCCACCGGCAAGAGGTGGCGGGGCATGATGCGCATCATATCCGGATCGGTTCTGGTACTCCTGCTGCTGGCCGCCTCGGCCGCCCAGGGCTGGACGCCACAAAGGCTGGGCATTGACGAAGGCACCCTGACCGGCCTGATGGAGAAGGGCTGGTCCCTTGAAGAGACGGACATGGCCTTTTGCGTCCGGCTGGAAATCGACCGCGACGGCAAGGTTCAGCCCGATGTCAGACCGGCCACCCGCTGGATGGACGGCGTGCCGCCACCGCCATTCACCGAGGCGATGAAGAGAGATCAGGACAGGATGCTGGCCTTGGCGCGTGGCTTGCGCTTCCGGCCCGCGACCTGGGATGGTGTGCCGGTCGCAGCAATGGGCACGGTCTGCTTCCCGAAATCCATGGTCAGGACCGAGGATTGGCTGGAGAATCCACCCGACTTTCCCGCCATCACCCGCTGGGAAGAGGTGGAGGTCGGGCTGCGCCGCACCCCCTGCTTCGGCAGTTGCCCGGTTTATGACGTGACCATCACGGGGACGGGGAAGATCCAATTCACCGGCAGCACCTTGAGCCTCATGCCCGGCCCGGAGCGTGGCGTGCTGATGCCGGGCGAACACAAGGACCGGATCGAGCCGTCCGCGGCCAAGGCGCTGGTTGACAGGTTCAGGCAGGCTCGGTTCCTTTCCATGCGTGATGAGTATGACAGCAAGGTCGTCGATGGCAGCTTCACGATCCTCTGGTTGAAGATCGGCGAAACCAAAAAGCGGGTGTTCAGCAACGAAGGTGAGAATATGGGCCAGCCCGCCGCCTTCGATGCGCTGGTAAAGGCCATTGATTCGGCTGCCGGCACAGCACGGTGGGTCAAGGGCGATGTCGGCACCGTGCCCTACATGCTTGACCAGGGATATGATTTCGGCTCCCCCGGCGTGCTCTCCGTCGCTAGAGAGGCGATGCGGCGCGGCAATGAACCGGTGCTGGCCGGTCTTGCCGACCAAGGCTTGCCGTTGGACCATGTCATGCCAGGCAGCCATTTGAGTGACTATGATTTCAACGCTGCCCCTTTGGGGGACCTGACGCTGGGCCAGGGCATGCTGCTGACGGCCATGCGCTTCAATCTGCCCGGCCTGTTCACGCGGCTGCGGGAGAGGGGGTGGCTGGAGCGGACGCCGGCACCGTTACTGCAACAGATAACCACCCGCTTCGTGCCGCGCCACCCCGACATCCTCAATCCGCTGGTCGCCGCCGGGATCAAGCCGCCGACACGGACGCAGCCCGACAAGACCGCCCCGGCGGAGAGATGTCCCGTCCTGTCCCGGCCCACCGCCACCCAGGTGACCGGCGAGCAGGAGATGCTGCTTCTGGAATGCACGAAGGAACTGCTGCGCCGGGGCGTCAAGCTGGACCGGGCGGAGGCCGACGGGTACCGCTATGTCGACCATGCGGCCCTGGCCAGCCTGATGGTGGCGCGATATCTGCTGACTGAAGGGCCGCAGCCCCGCCTGCCTCCGGACGAGGAGGGCTATTGGCATGTCGGTATCGGGCACGACGCCACCATCCTGACGCTGCTGCAGGCCGGTGTCGACCCGCGCGGGCGGAACGGCACGGCCAGCGCGCTGCGCAAGGCGGCGCTGGAAAAGCCCCTGCCCGCCACCCTGGAATGGCTGGACACGCAGGGGGGTGACTGACGGGCTGGAACCGATTGCGGCTTCAGGTCACGCGGCTGCCTTGCGGCTGTCGATCCAGGCCTGCACCACTTCTTCCAGGATCGGCAGGGTGACGGCGCCGTTGGTCAGGACGGCGTCATGGAAGCCGCGAATGTCGAATTTCGGCCCCAGGTCGGCCTTGGCCCTTTCCCGCAATTCCAGGATCTTGTTCATGCCGATCTTGTAACCCAGAGCCTGACCCGGCCAGACGAAGTAGCGGTCGATCTCCGTGCGGTTATCGGCGATGGGGTTGGCGGTATTCTCGTCCATCCAGGCAACCGCCTGTTCGCGCGTCCAGCGCTTGTGATGGATGCCGGTATCCAGCACCAGACGCCCGGCGCGGAACAGTTCGGAGATGATGCGCCCGGCCTCTGACAAAGGCTCCTTGTAGAAGCCGTAATCCTTGGCCATGCGTTCGGTATACATGGCCCAGCCTTCGCCATAGGCGGTGTCCCAGGCATATTTGCGGAAGGTGGGCAGGCCTTCCACCTCCTGCGCGATGGCGATCTGCATATGGTGGCCGGGCAGGCCCTCATGATGGCACAAAGCCTCCAGATCGTGGCGCGTCTGCACCGACATGTCGTACAGGTTGGCATAAAAGACGCCGGGGCGCGTGCCGTCGGGGGATGACGGCTCATAAAAGGCGCTGGGCGTGGCCTTCTCGCGATAGGCCTCCACCGGCTTCACCACCACCTTGGCCTTGGGCAGGGTGCCGAACATTTCGGGCAGGCGGGCCGCCATATCGTCGATATAGCGGGTGGCGGTGGCCAGATATTCCTTGCGGCCCGCATCACTATCGGGGAAGCGGACCGACGGGTCGGTACGCACAAAGGTGAAGAAATCCTGCACGCTGCCCTTAAAGCCCAGCTTGGCCATGGCGTCGCGCAACTCGCCATGCAGGCGGGCGGTTTCGGCCAGACCCAGGGCGTGGATCTCATCGGCGGTCATGTCCAGCCCGGTATGCAGCTTGATCTGGGCGGTATAGAAATCGGCCCCCTGCGGCAGGGCCCAGACGCCGTTGCTGTCCTTCTGCTGCGCCGCCAGTTCGGCAACGGTGGCCAGGAACCGCTCATAGGCGGGCTTCACGCCCGTGACCAGGGCCTTGGTGCCGGCGGTGATCAGGGCTTTCTTCTCACCCTCCGCGATGGTGAGCTTGCCCACCTTCTCCTTCAGGTCGGCCAGAAGCGGGCTGTCTTCCTTGGTCCCCTTATCGAACGGCGCACCGGAAATGACGTTGCGGGCCGCTTCCGTTATGCGGCCGAAGCTGAAAGCGGGGGGCAGAACGCCGGCCTTGGCCTCGCGCCGCATATTCTCCGCCGCGATGTCGATGACGGTGGGGATGCCCTCCAGCCGCTTCACATAATCGCGCGCATCGGCGGGATTGGCGACGGCGTGATAGCCGATCAGGAAGGAGGGGATGTCGGTGTGCGCACCCTGCAAATGGCTGACCGAATAGCCATGGTGGCGCCAGCGATAGCTATCCAGACCGCGCTGCAACTGTCCTTCGAACAGCTTGTAGGACACAAGCGCCGTGGGCGACAGGGCGTTGACATCGAAGGCACGCAGCGCCTTCAACTGTTCAGCCGTGATCGACAGGTTCAACTGCTGAAACGCCTCGTCCGCCAGGGTCCAGCCATCATGGGGACCGGGCAGGCCCATGCGCGTGCGCTGTTCCGGGCTGCGCGCCAGGTCATCCTGCCAGCACTTCTCCAGAAAATCGTTCAGCGCCTTGTCGGCGGGGCTGTCCTGCCCGGCCAGCGCCAGACGGGGCATGATCCCCTCCAGTGCCAAAGCGGTGGCGGACAGGGCGAACAGGCCGGAAAGGGCGGTGCGGCGGGTAACAGCGGGCATGGTGGCTCCGGTTTGGTCACTCTGGATTGCTGGCCGCCATCCTACCGTTTCCCGTCATCGGACCAAGAAGTGCATTGTAAACAGGCTGTAACGATGCGCGCAGTCAGTTGGGGCGGCTGGGGCGGCCCTGCACCGTATCGCTGCTGGGGCTGCGCATCACGCTTTTGCCGCCGTCGGGATTGGGGGTGTCGGTCATGCGGTCCAGGCGGCGGTTGGGATTGAACGGATCGCCATAGATCTTGCTGAGGCGATCATATTCCTTACGGTGATTTTCCCATTCTTCCTGGAAACTGGGCTCATTGCGCCGGCCATTGACGATGATCTCATCCATCATGGGCGGCGCTTCCTTGGACTGGGCGGGCTGTGGCTGCGTTGTCTGCGCCTTTACCGCCAGCGCCGTCATCAGAAGGAACAGGACCGCACATAGTGCCAGCAGCCCCGCTTCCAGCATCATCCGCATCGCCCACCCCTGTTCCAACCACCCTGCTGCGCAGCATGTCACAGGTCATGGTAAATGAACATAGTTCATAAGCGATAGATGGGGGTTAATTTCCGGCCAGCGGTTCGTACCAGTCGGACGGCAGGCCGGCCAGTTCGCGCGACAGGCCGTTGAAGGGGCGTTTCAACTCCCCCTTGAAATGGGTGCGGACCAGATGCTGCCACCAGGGGCCGGCCTCCTGCCCCATGCATTGCGCCGCCACCTGGAACCAGCGGCGACCGGTGGCGACGTGCCCGACCTCATCCCGCAGGATGATGTGCAGGACCGCAACGCTTTCCGCGTCGCCGGCCCGGGTCAGGCTGTCGATGATGCCGGGCGTGACGTCCAGGCCGCGGGCTTCCAGCACCATGGGCACCACGGCCAGCCGGGCCGCCAGATCATGCGCCGTGGCTTCGGATGCCTGCCACAGCCCATCATGGGCCGGCAGGTCGCCATAGGCAGCACCCAGACTGGCCAGCCGGTCAGCCACCAGGGTGAAATGCAGCGCCTCCTCATCCGCCACACGCAGCCAGTCGGTATGGAAGTCGATCGGGAGGGGCGTGCCATCGGGGAGATGCCGGAACCGCGCCAGGATGTCCCAGGCCAGATCAATCGCGTTCAACTCGATATGCGCGATGGCATGCAGCAGCGCGACACGGTTGGCCTGGGACTGGCCCCGACCACGCTTGGGCATGTCCTTGGGATGACGCAGCTCGGGCCTTGCCGGGCGGGCGGGACGCCCCGGCGGCTGCGCCTGCCCCAGATCCACGATGCCCCCGTCCCGCCAGGCCGCCGCAAAGACCCGCGACAGCCGGGCCTTCTCCATCGCATCGGCGGTGGTCAGCACGGCAACAGCCGCATCACACAGGGTACGGGGAAGGGACAAGGTCAGGACCGGCGGATGAAATGGTTGAACGTGAAACAGAAGGCCACGATGGCCGCCACGAACAGCGGCAACTGGTATATGCCCGGCGGCAGAAACCGGAACAGGACAGCAAACAGGATCAGCGCCCCGACACTCAGCAAAACGCCCTTGTGAACACGCTTCATTTCCCGCCCTCGGTTGCTGGCCTGTTGCCGTGCCACCCTATTGTTCCTTTTTCTTCTTCAATTCCCGCTTCTGTTCCGTCTGCGCCCGGTCCAGGGCGTTCAGGTTCTGCAAGGCGACGGCGGCGGCAGGCGAGCCGGCGGCAACGCGGCGCACGGCTTCCCAATCCTGCTTGGCATGGATCATGTCGCTTTTAGCGGCACGCAGGTTGCCGCGCAGCAGCAGCGCCTCTCCGCTTTGCGGCGACAGGCGCAACGCCTCCTCCACATCGACCAGCGACTTGGCATCCAGCGCCAGCACATGATGCGCCTGGGCGCGCAGCAGCCAGGCCTCCGACGTCTTGGGCGCCAGTTCCACCACCCGGTCCAGATCGGTAATGGCGTCCCAGTATTTCTCCATGCCGGCCCGGGCGATGGCGCGGTCCATCAGGATCTGCGTATCGCGCGGCGTCAGATCCAGCGCCTTGCCGAAGGCAGCTTCGGCTTCGGACAGCTTGTGGGCGTTGGACCAGGCGGTGGCGGCCCGGCTGAACAGGTTGGCGCGCATCGACACCGATTCGCGGGTCATTTCCGCCGCCGACGCCTCCAGCGCGGGGGCCGCCAGCAGCCAGTCGCCGCGCAGCAGCAGGGCCAGCGCCTGGCACAGCCTGGCATCGGTCCCCGCCCCCTGCTTTTCCCACAGCTTCGCCTCCTCAAAAGCGAAGTCGGGCAGTTCCTCCGCCCGCGCCAGACAGGCGGCGCGATTGGCGAATACGGTCCCCTCATGCCCCGCCACGGATAGCGGCAGGCACAGCAGGGTAAGGGCGGTCAACGCCCCGGCATTGAGAAAGCGGGTCATGAGGCTGTACAAATCCCGATCCATCCCCTGCTGGCAAGTGTCAAAAAAGTCATGATCGATACGCCTCCCCCGCCGGCTGGCCGGCTGTTCATCTTCGGTCTGGGTTACACGTCCCTGCGGCTGGCCGACCGTCTGCGCCAGGCGGGCTGGTCCATCGCGGGCACCACGCGGGGGGCGGAGAAGGCCGCGGCCATGCGCGCCGCCGGGATCGACGCCTTCACCTTCGACCGTGACCAGCCGCTGACCGATGTAGAGGCTGCGCTGGACGGGGTCACCCATCTCCTGTCGTCGGTGCCGCCCGATGACCGGGGTGATCCGGTTCTGGACGCGCATGGGGCCGATATCGCGGCGCGGGCCGACACCCTGCGCTGGGCCGGTTATCTGTCCACCACCGGCGTTTACGGCGATACGGGCGGACAATGGGTGGACGAGACCTCCCCCCTGAAGGCCGAGGGGCCGCGCGGACGGCGGCGGGTGCTGGCGGAGGCGGGGTGGATGGCCCTGCATGCCGACCGGGGCGTACCGGTGCATCTGTTCCGCCTGCCCGGCATCTATGGACCGGGGCGCAGCGCCATCGACACGGTGCGCGCCGGCACGGCCCGGCGCATCGACAAGGCCGGGCAGGTCTTCTGCCGCATCCATGTGGACGATATCGGGGGCGCCCTGATCGCATCCATGGTGCGGCCGATGCCGGGCACGGCCTGGAACATCGCCGATGACGAACCGGCGCCGGCGGCCCAGGTGGTGGAACATGCGGCCCGGCTGCTGGGTGTGGAACCGCCGCCGCTGGAACCGTTCGATCCGGCCTCGATGTCGGCCATGGCCGCCAGCTTCTATGCCGACAACCGGCGTGTGCGGAACGACCGGCTGAAACAGGTGTTGGGTTACAGGCTGGTCCACCCCACCTATCGGGAGGGACTGGCCGCCCAGATGGCGGCGGAGACAAATGGTATCGGGCCTGTAACGGGCGGGTAAATCCCCGCACATGGGCCTGTTGGCCGGAGTAACATCAAGGTATGAGCAGTATCGACCCAAGCCCGCACAACCTTCCTGATCCCGCCGACGATGAAAGTCTGGCCCGCGACCTGTCGCGCCATCGCTGGATGGCTGGCGGCTGTCTGGCATTGGCGGCGGGCGGCTGGGCCGTCAGCCACGCGCCCTTCATGCCGCCGGACCTCGCCCTGCCCCTGCGCGCCGTGGCGGAAGCGGGGATGGTCGGCGGTCTGGCCGACTGGTTCGCCGTGACGGCCCTGTTCCGCCGGCCGCTGGGCCTGCCCATCCCGCATACGGCCCTGGTGCCGCGCAACCGCGACCGCATCGCCGACGGCATTGCCGCCTATATCGACCGGGAATTCCTGGAACCCGCCATGCTGGTGGAACAGGTGCGGCGCATGGACCCGGCAGCACGCATTGCCGGCCTGCTGGCCGATCCAGCCGACCGGGGCAAGCTGGTCGATCTGGTGGCTGGCATGCTGCCGGGACTGCTGACGCAGCAGGGGGACGCACCGCTGGCCCAGGCGCTGGGCCGCGCCCTGGCCGCCGGCCTGTCCCAGGCCGACCTGCGCCCCGCCGTGGCCGGCGCGCTGCGGCATTTCGTGAACAGCGAGTCGCTGGAACCGCTGCTGCGGGAGGTGGTGGACCGGCTGATCCATCTGGTCCACAGCAAGCGCGGGTTCGTGGAGGCGGCGGTGGCCGGCAAGTCCCGCTGGTGGATGCCGTCATCGGTCGACAAGTCCCTGGCCGACACTATCAACGAGGCGGTGCTGGGCCATCTGTGGGACCTGCGCAGCCCTTATGCCCCGGCGGGGCAGGAATTGCGCGACTGGCTGAAGGCGCTGCCCGACGAGGTGGCGGAAGGCAGCGAACTGGCACAACGCCTGCTGGAGGCGCTGCGGCAATTCACCGGGCCGGCCGTGGCCGGGCCGCTGCTGCATGATCTGCTGGACGGATTGCGCGATGCCGCCCTGCGCGATCTGGACCGCCCGGACGGGCATATAAGGTCGGCCCTGCATGGCGTGGCCGAGTCGCTGGCCGGCGCCATGCAGGAACCGCCCGTGCGCGACCGGCTGAATCAGGCGGTGGAACAGGCTTTCACGGCCGCCCTTCCCCGCTGGCGTCAGGCGATCCGCGATTTCGTGGCCCGCACGCTGAAGGCCCAGGATGTGGGGGAGTTTACCCGCCGCCTGGAACTGCGCGTGGGCCGCGACCTGCAATATATCCGCATCAACGGCACCATGCTGGGGGCGGCCATCGGCGGCCTGCTCTACGCTCTGAACAGTTGGCTGGCATAGGGGCCGCCGCGCGGCGGCCCCCGGGCCTTCACAGTGCCAGGAATTCCCGTACCGGGGCGACCGTGGCCGCCGGGTCCTCCTCCTGCGGCATATGGCCCAGGCCGGGGAAGGTGACCAGCGCAGTGTTGGGCATCGCCGCCTGGAACCGGGCCGGCGTGGTGGCGAACGGGACCAGCCGGTCCTTTTCCCCCCAGACCAGCAGGGTCGGCACCTGGATCGTGGACAGGGTCGGCGTCGGGTCCTGCACCATATAGGCGGACAACCGCGTCAGTTGAGCCTGCCGCACGCCGGGCGCCAGCCAGGACTGGTAATAATTATCCAGCATCTGCGGGCTAAGCCGGGCCGGATCGCCGTACAGCGCCCCGATCTTCATCTTCACCGCTTCGGGCTTCAGCGTATAGGGCAGCATCCGGGCCGCGTCCGGCAACTGCACCTTCTGGCCGAATTCCAGGCCCGGCAGGGGGAAGCCGCCCGGCGCGACCAGCACCAGCTTTTCCACCCGGCCCGGATTGGCCGCCGCGAAATGCCAGGCGATCTGCCCGCCCAGGGAATTTCCCACCAGCACCGCACGGTCCACCTTCAACCGGTCCAGCAGGTCCTTCAACTGCACCGCGTCGCGTTCCGGTCCATAGGTCCCTGTCGGGTCCGGTCCCGTCAGCCCATGTCCCGCCAGATCATAGCGGATGACCCGATGAT
This sequence comes from Niveispirillum sp., assembly GCF_017996735.1. GTDB lineage: Bacteria > Pseudomonadota > Alphaproteobacteria > Azospirillales > Azospirillaceae > Niveispirillum. The sequence continues at coordinate 50,874 of NZ_JAGOGJ010000010.1, read as the reverse complement.
CCTTCGACAGGTCCGCCGCCCAGCCGTCCCAGCTTTGCAGCATGGAGGCGTTGCCATGGATCATCACGATCACGGGGGCGCCCTCTGGCCCTTCCTGCCGCACATGGAAGCGCAGGCCCGACGCCTCGACAAAATCGTCGGGGCCGCGGGCAAACCGTGCCTCTGCCGCCGCGCGCGACAGATCGGGTGTGTAGGCCCACCAGACGAAGCCGCCCACGCCGGCAACGGCCAGCAACAGGACGGCCAGAAGGATTTTCCCCAACAGGCGCATCTGATCCCCCCAGGATTTGATTATGCATTGGTGATGAGCATGGGCAAAGCCGCGCCGGTCGGCAAGCCAAATGAAAACTGAATCGACGTTCATATTTGTGGCTGGACTTGACGGCGCGGGACGCATGGCGCAAAGCCTGCCGCATTCCCAGCAGACACCGGATGAAGCCCATGTCCCGCCCCGTCATCGCCATTGATGGACCCGCCGCGTCCGGCAAAGGCACATTGGCCCGCAAGGTGGCCGAGGCCATGGGGTATGCGCTGCTGGATACGGGCGCGCTCTATCGCGGGGTGGCGCTGACCATGATCCGCGCAGGCGCCGACCTGGGCGATGCGGACGCGGCGACCGCGACCGCCCGCGCCCTGACGGCGGCCGATATCGACCGGCTGACCCATGACCCCGCCCTGCGCCTGGATGACACGGCGTCGGGCGCGTCGCGCGTCTCCGCTGTGCCCGGCGTGCGTCAGGCACTGCTGGAATTCCAGCGCGATTTCGCCGCCAACCCGCCGGACGAACGGCCGGGGGCCGTGCTGGACGGGCGTGACATCGGCACCGTGATCTGTCCCGACGCCCCCGTGAAGCTTTTCGTGACGGCCAGCGTGGAGGTGCGGGCACAGCGCCGCTTCGCGGAATTGCAGGGTCGCGGGGAGAAGCCGGATTTCGCCGATGTCCTGGCCGACATGCGGGCGCGTGACGACCGCGACACCAAGCGTGCGGTGGCCCCCCTGGTGCCGGCCGCCGACGCCGTGATCATCGATAATTCGGACATGTCGCCGCAACAGGTGCTGGACGCCGCCCTGGCGGTGGTACGGGAAAGACTGGCCAACAGCCGCTGACCACACCCGCCTCGCACATAACGAAATCAGCTTGTCCGATACAACCCATCGCGGATACTATAGACGGGAGTTGCAATCGCGGTAAGGCGGTGTGCCATGGCCATATCAGCGTACAAGGCTGGCGACAGTCTTTTCAAACTGACCAATGCCGGTAACGCCAATGCAGCCCTTGCCAAGGCAAAGGCAGCACTGGCGGCACAAAGGGCCACCCCCGCCGCGCCATCCCCCACGCCCGCCTCCTCCAGCCCTCCTGGTGATGTTATCCGCCTTTCGGATGAGGCCAAGCAGGCACACCACGCCCGTCAGCAAGAGATGCGGGTCGAAATCATCGCCAAATACGGACGCTTGCGCCTGTCAGAAGAGGCAGAGAGGGGCCGCGAGCAGCATGAGCGCTGGATGGCGGTGCAGCAGGAATTCGGCACCTACAGCAACCAGATGGCAGAGCGGGGACAGCAGGTCGCCCACAGCCTGTTTGACGCCCTGGGCGTGGAAGTGCCCAAGGGACCGGACCCGGGAAACCTGCCGGCCACGGGGCTGAGCTATACGGGTGCCATCGGGGATGTGCTGACGCGTAACCCTTCGCTGACCCAGGTGACGAAGTCGGCGGCGTTGCAGGCGTGGGAGGATGACCGCCACGCCAACAGCGATTCCGAACCGCCGCTCCCCGAAATCATGAACAAGGTGTCGGAGGTCCAGGTTTTCCTGCCCGGCACCGAAGGCAATGGCAGCAAGCAGGTCAGCCTGCATTTCGACAATGCCGCCCTGGAAAAACTGGCCCGCATGAGCGAGGAGCAATTGCGGGCCAGCCTGAAATCCTTCGCACCCGGTGACGCGGTTGCCGCACAGGTCGGCGGCAGTGCGATCGGGGAGTATCTGGCCAGCGGCCATGGCACGCCCGACCCGAAAGTGAAAGGCGTCACGATGGCCGGCATCGCGGTCATGGACCCGGACAACCCGTCGGGCGCGCCGTTGATGACGCTGCATTCGAACAGCGTGCCCGACCATGTGCGCGAGAAGGGGGCCGACATGATCATCGGCATGGTCAAGCTGCTGAAGCAGTCCTATCCGGCCCAAACGGCGGTTCCCGCCTGACACCCATGCGCGGTGCGCCGCAGAAACGCAGGCGCACACCTGACTCTATCGGTTGCGGGGGCCGCCCATCGCGGCTATAAGACGCGCCTGTCCCGAAGGACATGAAGGATCGTGACGCGAGCGGACGACCGCCAGGGGAAATCCCGGGGCGCGTCGGTGCCCGCGTTTTTGCTTGAAACGTCCTCGCCGGTGCCCGTCACCGGTGCCGCCATGGCCTTCACCGGTTCCTGCCAGACATTTCGTCTGACATTGCCGGTCTCTTCGGGATGGACCCGCCCTGGGCGACCGGGCGGGCATCAGCGTACCAAAGCCGCCGGGCGTGGTGTCCGGCGCGGCGGTGGCAAAGCTTTCCGACCGGCTCGGGCGTGCCGGACACGGGGGGCAGCGTTGCCGTTGTCTTCAACCCGAAACAGTCTGCCCATTGGAGTTCAAATGGCACAGGTTTCCGCCGCGAAGGAAAGCTTCGCCGCTCTGCTTGAAGAGTCCTTCGGTTCCTCCGACAGCCTGGAAGGCACCGTCGTCAAGGGCCGCATCCTCAGCATCGACAATGACCAGGTCCTGATCGATGTCGGCCTGAAGTCCGAGGGCCGCGTCGCCCTGAAGGAATTCGCCGTTCCCGGTCAGCCGATCGAGCTGAAGGTTGGCGACACCGTCGAAGTTTACCTGGAGCGCATGGAAGACAAGAACGGCGAAGCCGTCCTGTCCCGTGAGAAGGCCAAGCGCGAGGAAGCCTGGACCCTGCTGGAAAAGTCCTTTACGGACCAGTCCCGCGTCACCGGCATCATCTTCGGCCGCGTCAAGGGTGGCTTCACCGTCGATCTGAATGGCGCCGTGGCCTTCCTGCCGGGCAGCCAGGTCGATATCCGTCCGGTGCGCGACATCGCCCCGCTGATGGGCACGCCGCAGCCGTTCCAGATCCTGAAGATGGACCGCTCGCGCGGCAACATCGTTGTCTCCCGCCGCGCCGTGCTGGAAGAAAGCCGTGCGGAAGCCCGCTCCGAGCTGGTTGCCTCCCTCAAGGAAGGCCAGGTTCTGCAGGGTGTGGTCAAGAACATCACCGATTACGGTGCGTTCGTTGACCTGGGTGGCGTTGACGGCCTGCTGCACGTCACCGACATCGCCTGGCGCCGCATCAACCACCCGTCCGAAGCCCTGCAGATCGGCCAGACCGTCACGGTCCAGGTCATCCGCTTCAACCCGGAAACCCAGCGCATCAGCCTCGGCATGAAGCAGCTTGAGGCCGATCCGTGGGAGGGCGTGGAAGCCAAGTACCCGCCGCAGGCCAAGTTCAAGGGTCGCGTCACCAACATCACCGACTACGGCGCCTTTGTGGAGCTGGAGCCCGGTATCGAAGGTCTGGTCCACGTCTCCGAGATGAGCTGGACCAAGAAGAACGTCCATCCGGGCAAGATCGTTTCCACCTCTCAGGAAGTGGAAGTAATGGTCCTGGACGTCGATCCGGTGAAGCGCCGTATCTCGCTGGGTCTGAAGCAGACCATGCAGAACCCCTGGGAAGCCTTCGTCGAGAAGTTCCCGGGCGGCACCGAGCTGGAAGGCGAAGTCAAGAACATCACCGAATTCGGTCTGTTCGTTGGTCTGCCGGGCGACATCGACGGTATGGTGCACCTGTCCGATCTGGACTGGAACACCCCCGGCGAGCAGGCGATCCAGGAGTACAAGAAGGGCGATCAGGTCAAGGTCAAGGTCCTGGACGTTGACGTTGAGAAGGAACGCATCTCCCTGGGCATCAAGCAGCTCGCTTCCGATCCGTTCGAGAGCGCCGCTGCCGGCATCAAGAAGGGCGAAGTCGTCACCTGCACCGTGACCCAGATCACCGAAGGCGGGATCGAGGTTGAGGTGGGTGAAGGCTTCACCGGCTTCATCCGCAAGTCCGACCTGAGCCGTGAGCGTTCCGAGCAGCGCCCCGACCGCTTCGCCGTTGGCGAGAAGGTCGATGCCAAGGTCACCCAGGTCGATCGCGGTTCCCGCAAGATCGGCCTGTCGATCAAGGCCAAGGAAGTCGAGGAAGAGAAGTCCGCGATGGCCGAGTATGGTTCGTCCGACTCGGGCGCCTCGCTGGGCGACATCCTGGGCGCCGCCCTGAAGCGCAAGCAGCAGAACGACTGATCCGGCAACGGATCGGCGCATCTGATGCGCGTTGAGTAAGTAAAGGCCGTCGGGGCGACCCGACGGCCTTTTGCTTTTGAGGCCGGACATCGACGCTGCCATCGAAGCGACACTTGACCCGGTGGCCCTGCATCGGCTTGATGCGGCGGATCAATCCCCTGCCCCGGAGCATGCATCCATGGCGACCGCCGTCTCTCCGCTCGCCCCCACCTCATTCCCGTCGCTGCCGCCCGTGCCGGGCGTGCGTCTGGCCGGGCATCGCGCCGGCATCCGATACAAGACGCCGCGCAACGACGTGATGGTGGCGGTGCTGGATGAAGGGTCCAGCGTGGCCGCCGTGCTGACCCGTTCGCTGACCGCATCGGCACCGGTTCATCGCTGCCGCGCCCATCTGGCCGGCGGCGCCGTGCGCGCCCTGGTGGTCAATGCCGGCAATTCCAATGCCTTCACCGGCAAGGCCGGGGAGGCGTTCGTGGACGCCACCATCGATGCCACGGTGGCCCTGCTGGGCTGCAAGCCCAGCGAAATCTTCCCCGCCTCCACCGGCGTCATCGGCCAGCCCATGCCGTCCGACCTGATCGCCAAGTCGCTGCCGGAAGCCTTCACCAAGCTGGTCCCGGCGGAAGGTGCGGCCTGGGAGGTGGCGGCCCGCGCCATAATGACCACCGACACCTTCCCCAAGGGAGCGTCGGCCACGGCCACCATCGACGGCGTCACCGTGACCGTCGCCGGCTTCGCCAAGGGCAGCGGCATGATCGCGCCCGACATGGCGACCATGCTGGCCTATGTCTTCACCGACGCCAACATCGCGCCGGGCCCGTTGCAGGCGGCCCTGTCATCGGCCACGGACCGCAGCTTCAATTCCATCACGGTGGATGGCGACACCTCCACATCGGACACGCTGGTCCTGTGTGCCACCCGCAAGGCCGCGCATGCCGCCATCGAGGATGCTGCCGACCCGCGTCTGGCCGCCTTCGCCGCCGCTCTCGACGCCGTCTGCCTGGACCTGGCCAAGCAGATCGTGCGCGATGGCGAGGGGGCGACCAAGTTTGTGGAGGTGCGCGTCACGGGGGCGGAGAGCGACGCCGCCGCCAAGCGCATCGCGCTCACCATCGCCAATTCCCCGCTGGTGAAGACGGCGGTGGCCGGTGAGGATGCCAACTGGGGCCGCATCGTCGCCGCCGTGGGCCGTGCGGGTGAGCGGGCGGACCGCGACCTGCTGGTTATCTCCGCCGGTGGCGTGCAGATTTGCGCCAACGGGATGGAGGTGCCGGGCTATGACGAGGCGCCGGTGGCCGCCCATATGAAGGGCCAGGAAATCCTGTTCGAGGTCGATATCGGCCTGGGCGCCGGCAAGGCCACCGTCTGGACCTGCGACCTGACCCACGGCTATATCGACATCAATGGCAGCTACCGGTCGTGAGCGGCGGCGACACACAATGCTGGCAGGAACCGGCCCGTAAAGGGCCGTTCCGCACCGTGCTTGTCGCGGCGGTCGCGTTGGTCGATGCCGATGGCCGTGTGCTGCTGGCCCAGCGCCCCCCCGGCAAATCCATGGCGGGCCTATGGGAGTTTCCTGGCGGCAAGGTCGATGCCGGTGAAACGCCGGAAGCGGCCCTGGTGCGAGAGTTGAAGGAGGAGCTGGGAATCGACACGGCTGAAAGCTGTCTGGCCCCCATCGCCTTTGCCAGCCACACCTATGATGATTTCCACCTGCTGATGCCGCTCTATGCGGCCCGCGTCTGGAAGGGCACGCCCACCCCGCTGGAGGGGCAGCAACTGGCCTGGGTAAAGCCGGTGCGCATGGGCGACTACCCCATGCCCCCCGCCGACATCCCCCTGATCCCCATCCTGCGGGACCTGCTTTAGGGTGTTTTCCTTTCCACTGCCCGGCGCCTGAGGAACTGAAAAGCAGGGCCTCATCGCAAACATTCTCTGGCCCCAAAACAAAACCCCCGCCGGTCGCCCGGCGGGGGTTTGTGTATCGGCACCCGAAAGGGCAGCGACATCAGTAGCGGTAGTGATCCGGCTTGAACGGACCCTGGACCGGCACGGCGATATACTCGGCCTGCTTGTCGCTCAGCACCGTCAGCTTGGCGCCGATCTTGTCCAGATGCAGGCGGGCCACCTTCTCGTCCAGGTGCTTGGGCAGCACATAGACCTTGTTCTCGTACTTGGCATGGTTCTGCCACAGCTCGATCTGGGCCAGCACCTGGTTGGTGAAGCTGGCGGACATCACGAAGCTGGGGTGACCGGTGGCGCAGCCCAGGTTGACCAGACGGCCCTTGGCCAGAACGATCAGGCGCTTGCCATCGGGGAACACGACCTCATCGACCTGCGGCTTCACTTCGTCCCAGACATAGTTCTGGAGCGAGGCGATCTGAATCTCGCTATCGAAATGGCCGATATTGCAGACGATGGCGCGGTCCTTCATGGCGCGCATATGGTCCAGCGTGATCACGTCCACATTGCCCGTGGCGGTCACAAAGATGTCGCCCAGCGGGGCGGCGTCTTCCATCGTGACGACCTGATAGCCTTCCATGGCGGCCTGCAGGGCGTTGATCGGGTCGATCTCGGTGACCAGGACGCGGGCGCCCTGGGTGCGCAGGGAAGCGGCGGAGCCCTTGCCCACGTCGCCATAGCCGGCGACGACGGCGACCTTGCCGGCGATCATCACGTCGGTGGCGCGCTTGATGCCGTCCACCAGCGACTCGCGGCAGCCATACAGATTGTCGAACTTCGACTTGGTGACGCTGTCATTCACGTTGATGGCGGGGACCTTCAGGGTGCCGGCCTTCACCATCTCATACAGGCGATGCACGCCGGTCGTGGTCTCTTCCGACAGGCCCTTCACCTCGGCCAGCATCTCCGGGTACTTCTCATGCATGATCTGGGTGACGTCGCCGCCATCGTCCAGGATCATGTTGGGGACCCAGCCGTCCGGACCGCGCAGCGTCTGCTCGATGCACCACCAGAATTCCTCTTCCGTCTCACCCTTCCAGGCGAAGACCGGAATGCCGGCGGCGGCGATGGCGGCGGCGGCCTGATCCTGGGTCGAGAAGATGTTGCAGGACGACCAGCGCACGGTGGCGCCGAGCGCCGTCAGCGTCTCGATCAGGACGGCGGTCTGGATGGTCATGTGCAGGCAGCCGACGATGCGGGCACCGGCCAGCGGCTTGGCGGCACCATATTCCGCGCGCAGGGCCATCAGGCCCGGCATCTCGGTCTCGGCGATGGTGATTTCCTTGCGGCCCCAGCCGGCCAGCGAGATGTCGGCGACCTTGTAATCGGTAAAGGCGGTCATGATGGCTCCCGGTCGCACCCGTCCGGGTGCTGATCTTGGCGTTTACGAAATGCAAAGCAGCGGCAAGCCATAATGGTTGCCGTATCTGGCGCAGGATGTATCAGGCGGAGCCGTCGCGGGCAAGCATAAAGATATCTTTATGTGTGCATCTGTTTATTGCGGTTCGGTGTCGGCTCCGCGACACTTTGACGCCAGCCATGTGCAGGAGGCGGATTGCCACCCCCGTCCGGCTGACGGACTATCGTATGCGGCGGGGGCCATTTGTAGGTGGGACGACAGATGGAAATGGATGACCGGGAACAGGGCGACGGGCGGCGTGTCGTCACAACGGAGGGCCAGACGGACGAACAGCGCCGTCAGGCAAAGCAGGCCGACCGTATCCGCGATCTGGAACGGCTGATGCGGGGCGCGGCTGCCTTTTCGCGCAGATCCGGGGAATAGGGACCGGTCAGTCCCGGCTGCCCAGAAATCCCCGCGTCACCCGCACCGCCTCGGCCAGTCCGACCTTGCGCACCTCCACCCCTTCGGGAAAGGCACCCGCCAGGCGGGATGGCATCATCGGGTCCAGCAGCACAAACACGCCCTGATCATCGGCGCGGCGGACCAGCCGGCCGAAGGCCTGACGCAGGCGCAGGCGGGTGATCATGTCGTCAAAACCGCGACGGCCCGCGATCTTGTCGAAATAATTGCGCCGCGCCTTGTGCAGGATGTCGGGCCGGGGCCAGGGCACACGGTCGAAGACGATCAGGCGCAGGGATCGGCCCGGCACATCCACCCCGTCGCGTACCGCATCGGTGCCCAGCAGACAGGCATCCTCCTCCCCCCGGAAAATATCCACCAGGGTGGGCACATCCATACCGTCCAGATGTTGGGCCAGCAGCGGGATGCCCGCTTCCTCCAGCGGTTCGGCGATGCGTTCATGGACAGCGCGCAGCCGCTGGATGGCCGTGAACAGGCCCAGCCCGCCGCCACCCGCCGCCAGGAACAGTTCGCGATAGGCGGCCGCCACCTGGCCCAGATCATCCTTGCGCACATCATTGACCACCAGCACGCGGGTCTGGCTGGCATAGTCGAACGGGCTGGGCACGGCGGCGCGGAGCGCCGTGGCGCCCATATGCACGGTACCGGTGCGCAGATGCGCCGCCTGCCAATCCTGCTCCACATCGCCCGTCCCGTCGGTCAGGGTGGCGCTGGTCAGGACCAGGCCATGGGCAACCGTGCCCACCGTGTCGGCAAACGGGATGGTCGGGTCGACCCAGTGGCGATACATGCCCAGGTCGAAATCCCGCCCCTCCACCCGCTCGATCCCGAACCAGTCCACAAATTTGCGCGGCGTCTCATCCTTCAGGCTTTGCAGCATCAGCCGCCAGCCATTGACCTCGTTCTGCGCCCGGCGCTTGCAGGCCCGCGCCACGCTGTCCATGCGGCGGCGGGTTTCGGCCTCCAGCTCGTCGCTTTCCTCGTCCAGCATCTCCTTCAACCGGTCGGCCAGCTTTTCCAGCGGCGTGGCCAGTTTCAAAAGCGCCATGTCCAGTTCGACCGCCAGATCGACCAGCCCCTCAGCCACCGGCTTGCAGTCGGTTTCCAGGCTGTAGGGATTGTCCACGCCCTGGGCGCGGGCATAGACCTGTCCGCGCACCCCGGCCAGGAAGGATTCCAGCGGTCCCTTCACCTCCCCGCCATGGATACGCTGTGACCAGGCTTCACCGGGCAGGATCTGGGCCGCCTGCTGGATTTCCTGCAGCAGGTCGAGGGACACCTTGTCGCCGCCCACCAGATCCTCCACCCGGCGGCGCAGGCCGCGTGCCCGGCTGCGGCCCGACACCTCGGCCCCCAGCAGCCAGCGGCGCAGTTCCGCCGCCTCCGCCGCCGTCAGATGGCCAGCGAAGGCATTGTCGGCGGCATCGAAGACATGATGCCCCTCGTCAAACACATAACGAGTGGGGATATAGGCGTCGTCGCCCCCGCCCAGGGCCGCCTGCACCATGACCAGGGCATGGTTGGCCACCACGATATCGGCCTTGCGCGCCCGCCTGATCGATTTTTCGATAAAGCAGCGGGAATAATGGGCGCAGGCATTATAGACGCATTCGCCCCGCCGGTCCGCAAGGCCCAGGGTGCGGCCCTTGCCCAGGATATCGACCAGCCAGCCGGGGAAATCCCCGCCCGCCATGTCACCATCCCGCGTTGCCGCCGCCCAGCGGGCCATCAGGCCGATGGCATTGGCATAGGCCGGCTGGGTATGGGCGATGTTGGCCGCTTCCTCCAGGTTCAGCAGGCAGAGATAATTCTCCCGCCCCTTGCGCACCACCACCCGCTTGGCCTTTACCGCCGGGTCGGGATGCAGCCGGTCCAGTTCCTTGTCGATCTGCTGCTGGAGCTGGCGGGTATAGGTGGAGATCCAGACGGGGCCGCTGTTCTTTTCCGCCCAGACGGTGGCGGGCGCCAGGTAACCCAGCGTCTTGCCCACGCCCGTCCCGGCCTCCGCCAGGACCACATTGGGCACGCCCTGTTCATCGCGCGGGGTGAAGGCGCTGGAAACGGCGCTGGCATAGTCGGCCTGCTGCGGGCGCGGTTCGGCGCCGGCCCCGCTGCCCACCAGTTCGGCCAGACGCCAGCGCGCCTCCGCCGGTTCGACGGGGATATGGCCGGGCGGCGGTTCCGGTGCTTCCGCCTGCCATTCCTTCAGATGGTTCCAGATCATCAGGCCGCGCCGCGCCCGGCCGTCGCCCGGCCCATGCGGCAGGCCCAGCGCCGCCATCACCGACGGGGCCCAGGACCATCCCGCCTGTCCCATGAACCAGCCGATGCCGGCGGCATCCGACAATTCACGCCGTTGCTTGCGCTTCTCCCCGTCGGGTTCCGGCCGGTTATTCTCGGCCAGTTCGGACAGCAGCGCGCGGGCACTGTCGATCAGGGACAGGGCCTCGGCCTCCGGATCGGCGGGGATGGGCTGACCGGTCGCCTCGGCCAGCCCCTTCGGCGTGGGCAGGCAGAAACGGGCGGGCCGGACAAAGGCGAACAGTTCCAGAAGATCGAACGGATCGGCCATGCGATCTGTCTTCAACCGGCGGCCCACGGCGCGGGCATGGGCCAGGATCACATTCTGATGCCGCAGCCGGTATGCCGCCTCATCATGCGGGATCAGGTCCACCTCACCATCGGGCGTCACCCAGGTGACACCGCGCGCGCCCACCACAATGGCCGGCGCGTCGGGCAGCAGCAGGCGCGGCGGTGCCGTACGCAGCTTTGCGGCCGCTTCCGGCGCCATGTCGGCACCGGGCCGGCGGAAGGGGACAATCTCGCTCATGGCGGCGGAGTATAGGGAAGTCCCGCCGCCATGCATCAACAAAACAGGAACATGATCAATCCATCAGCGCGGCAGCAACCGGTCCAGTGCCTCTGCCACCGCCGTCATGCCGGCAAGATTGGGGTGGTACGGCGCCATGCCGGCCGCGGCAGGATATCCGTTCATCCAGGGGTCTGTGCCGCAGGCACTATGGTCACGCGACAGATCCGACGCCTTCAGCAACAAGGCACCGGCCTGTTTTGCCGCCGCCGCCGTCAGGTCGCGGACACGCCTGTCTGTCTCGCGCAGCCGGTCGGCATCGTCCGCCGGCAGGGGCGTGGCAGCACAGGTGCCGGACGGTGGCAGAACGGAGACATAGTCGACAAAGACCAGAATGGCCTGGGGCGCCCGGCGCCGCACCTCCACCGCGATCCGGTCCAGGGACGCGCCCAGGCGCTGGTACCCCGCCTCATCCGGCCAGGACGGGGCACGGCACCTGTCTGTCGGCTGCCCCTTATCCTCCGCCACCATGCGGCAGGAAACCGACATCATGTTGCCGATATAAAGGACATCATTGCCGCCGATGGTCACGGTGACCAGCCTTGTATCGGGACCGATGGCCGCCACCTGCGCCGGCAGTTCGTTCCAACCGTCCAGCACGGCCCCGGTGGTGGCCCCCGAACAGGTGACATCCACCAGGGCCAATCCCCGCTTCGCCGCCAATTGATGTGCATAGTTGCGGGTCGACCGGGTACAGCGCGGGGGCGTATCGGCGATATAGGGCGTCAAGCCCGGCCCGGCCGCAAAGGAACTGCCGATGGCCACATAGGACGCCCCCGGCGGCAGGAGCGGTTGGCGTCCCGCACAGGCGGATAACAGCACGGACAACAGGGCAAGCAGGGCAAAACGCATGGGAAGGGCACCGGACAGGGAAAACCGGACCCATGCTGCCAGAAGAAGACCCGGTTCCCAAGGCCGGGAACCGGGTCGACCACGCAATGAACAGAATGCCGGATCACGCCGCCCGGATGCCGGACAGGAAGGCTTCCACCCGGTTCTTCATGACATCGGCCTGTTCACCCAGTTCTCGCGCAGCGCCCAGCACCTGGGTGGCCGACACCCCTGTCTCCCCCGCGGCCTGGGTTACACTGGCGATGTTGGACGACACCTCGCGGGTGCCCAGCGCCGCCTGCTGCACATTGCGGCTGATTTCCAGGGTGGTGGCGTTCTGCTGTTCCACGGCGGCAGCGATGGTGGCCATGGCCTCGTTAATCTGGGCGATGGTGCCGGTGATGGAACCGATGGCACCCACGGCATCGCCCGTCACGGACTGCATGGACTGGATCTGCTGCGCGATCTCGTCCGTCGCCTTGGCCGTCTGGTTGGCCAGGCTCTTCACCTCGCTGGCCACCACGGCAAAGCCCTTTCCGGCCTCTCCGGCGCGCGCCGCCTCGATGGTGGCGTTGAGCGCCAGCAGATTGGTCTGGCTGGCGATTTCAGAGATCAGTTGCACCACGGTGCCGATGCGCTGTGCCGCTTCGGCCAGGGTCCGCACGGTTTCATTGGTGCGGGTGGCCTGATCGGCGGCCCGGTCGGCAACCTCGGTCGAATGCACCACCTGGCGGGAGATTTCCTGGATGGAGCTGGCCATTTCTTCGGCCGCGGACGCCACCGTCTGCACATTGGCGGCGGTCTGGTCGGCGGCGCTGGCGGTGGCGGTGGCCTGGGCGCGGGTTTCCTCAGCGATGGCGGTCATGCCCTGGGCCGTGGCGTCCAACTGGCTGGTGGCGCCGGCGACAGAGCCCAGCATGGCCGACACTTCGCTGTCGAAGCGGGCGATCAGCCCCTCCACCACCTCTGTCCGGCGCAGCTTGGCCTCCTGCTCGCGCGCCTGCTCGGCGGCCAGTTCGTCGGCGCGGATGGCGTTTCGCCGGAAGACCTCAAGCGCGCGGGCCATGCCGCCCACCTCGTCCTTGCGGTCCAGACCATCGATATGGATGGTTTTGTCACCCCCGGCCAGCAGCCCCATCTGACCGGTCATCGACCGGATGGGCCGGGCGATGGCGCCGGCCAGGGACAGACCCGCGACGATGGCGATCAGCAGCGAGCCGATGGCACCGGCGATGGTGGCGATATTGGCCGTGGAGAACGCGTTGCTCAGACCCGCACGCCGGCTGTCCAGCAGGCCGCGTTCCACATTCTGTACCTCTTCCACCTTGGCGCGGATGGCATCCATCCGGTTCTTGCCGACGCCCGTGGCGGCGGCGGCGCGCGTCGCCTCACGCGTGGCGGGGTCCTTGATACCGGCGATGATCGGTACGGCCACTTCCCGGTTCCAGGCGTTGGACGCGTCCTTGATCTCCTGCAGGCGGGCCTGCTGTTCGGGATTGTCCTTGGTCAGGTCGCTGATGCGGGCGAAGCTGGTGTCAAAATTGCGAAGCCCGTCATTGTACGGCTCCAGGAAGCTGGTATCGGCGGTCAGCATATAGCCGCGCAGGCCCGTTTCCTGATCCACCTTCGCGGCGGTCAGTTGCCGCACGGTCCGCATCACCTCATAGGTATGCACGGTTTCGGCATTGCCGGCCTCGATAAAGGCCAACTGGGCACGATTGATGCTGCCGACAATAACGGATGTCAGGACAAGGGCCCCGAAAGCGATCAGCAATTTCCGGGCAATCGGGAGATTGCGCAAAGTTGCAAGCATGCCTGTCTCCATTCCGCAACCGTGTATCCGGTGACGCGGACAAAAGGGGGGCGTTACCGCCTGAGAAATTCAGACAGCACACGGAAGGTGATAAAGTGACGAAGACAAATCCTGTGGCCGCTATACGATTATGGGCCACGGCTTTTTGATGTTTTGGATTTTAGTAATATTTCGTCCGATCAGGGGAAGATGACAACATTGTCAGAACTCCTATCAAAAGTGATTACTAATTTAGAATTAAGGCACGCCGCGCCGGCTTCAAGCTTCCATAGCGCAGCCGGCCCGGTAACTTTCGGGTTAATACATTATTACTGCCTATGGCGCCCGGCCTATCCATTTCCTTAAAGAAACAGCGTAAGAACCCCGGTATAGCCGTAAAGCTGGGCGTTGGAGATTTCGCCGCCCGCCGCGAAACCGGTCAGCGGAAAGTCGCCCAGATGGTCCCGGATCAGGTCAATTTCCGCTCCCTGCCGGCCAAACAAACGCGCGCCACGGGCTACGCAGGTGACATAGATGCCGGCGCGCGGCTCCCGTCCCGGTGGCAAACGGCGCTTCAACCCGTCCAGCATGCGGACAAGGTCGGCTTCCGCCGCCTGGGCATCGCGGCGGCAGAACTGGATGGGCTGACCATCGGCCACCGTTTCCCCGATGGCGATCCAGCCGCGTTCAAGATCAATGGCCGTCAGGTCGCGAACCAGCCGGTCACCCCGGTCATCCCCCCGGATGGGCAGGCCCGCCATGATCAACCCGCCGATGCGGCGCAGGTCACCGGCCAGTTCCGGCCCGATATCGGCCTTCAGCACCGACAAGGCCGGCGCGCCGTCGATCTCCATCACCACCTGGGCATCGGCCCTGGTGATGGTGCGGACGGGACCGATGGGGGTACAGCCCTGGGTCAGGGCCGTCGCAACCATGATATTGGCATCAAACATCACGCCCGACAGGCCGGGACCGGTATCGTGCCCGCACAGAACCGCCTGTTCCCCGCGCGATGCCGTCAACCCGCCGACGATGAAGCCCCCGGTGCGCCCCGCCACATCGGTCAGAAGGCCGGGCAGCCGCGCATGTTGCGGATCGCCATGCATCAGCATCAGCAGGGGAGCGTGGTCGCGCAGCCAGGGCTGCACCGCGTCCAGCGGCGCCAGCCCATCGGTCAGCGGCCCCAGCAACCGGGCCGCACCATCGGGCAGGCGCCCGATCAGGACGGAAATGGCCGGACGGTCGAACAGCTCCACGCCCGTGCCCAGCACACCCAGCCCGACAGTCCCCACCCAGTCGCGCACGCCCGTGACGCCACGCAACAGGGTGGCGACGCTGCCCATCTGATCGGCCAGATGGTCGGTGACATAGAGCACGCCGAAATTGGCGCCGGGCACCAGGGTCAGATGGTCCAGACAGTCCTTAGCGGCACCGGACCAGTCACCACCGATGCCGGTGGCGCTGGCGAACAAGGGGGCATCGTCGCGCGGATCTTCCATCACTTGGCCCCGGCCTTGATCGTGTCCAGCACCCCCGTGACGGAGGGAAGGATGTTCTTCACGATGATGGCCACCCCATCGGCCGTGGGATGCATGCCATCCTCCTGGTTCAGCTTCGGGTCCATCGCCACCCCTTCCAGGAAGAAGGGATAAAGCGGTACGCCGTGCTTTTTCGCCAGTTCCGGATAGATCGCGTCGAACACCTTTCCATAGTCGCTGCCCAGGTTGCGGGGCGCCATCATGCCGGCCAGCAGGACGGGCACATTCTTTTCCCGCAGCTTGGTCAGGATCTTGTCCAGGTTCTCGCGCGTGCGGGCGGGGTCGATGCCGCGCAAGCCATCATTGGCGCCCAGTTCCACGATCATCAGGCCGGGCTTGTCCGCCAGAATCCAGTCCAGCCGCGACAGGCCACCAGACGTGGTTTCCCCCGACACGCCCGTATTGGGCACCGTCACGTCATAGCCCTTGGCCTTCAGCGCCGCCTCAAGCTGGCTGGTGAAGGCCGCTTCGCGCGGCAGCTTGTAACCGGCCGACAGGCTGTCACCCAGGACAATGATTTTCAGGGGGCCGGGTGTGACCTGCGCCATCGCGCCCGACGGGGCCAAAAGGCACAAAAGCAGCAGGATCACGTTACCGAGTCGGTTGAAAGCGCCCCCCCAGGGGCCATATCGGTTCGGATCACCCTTGCTTTGAAGGTTTGTCATGGCGATGCCCATTGTTCCGGCCGATCCCGTTGTCCAGTTGCGCGATATTCGTCTTAAGCTGGAGAGCGAGGCGGGCAGCGTCAACATCCTGAAAGGAATTGATCTGCATGTCGGCCGTGGCGAAAAGGTGGGGGTGGTCGGGCCCAGCGGGTCCGGCAAATCGTCCATGATGATGATCCTGGGCGGGTTGCAGCCCCCGACCTCCGGCTCCGTCCAGGTGAAGGGCCATGAACTGACCCGCATGGATGAGGATGCGCTGGCCCGGTTCCGCCGCGACGAGGTGGGGATCGTGTTCCAGTCCTTCCACCTGATCCCCACCATGACGGCGCTGGAAAATGTGGCCATCCCGCTGGAATTCGCCGGCGCGCCCGACGCGTTCGACCGGGCGCGCAAGGGGCTGGAGGCGGTTGGCCTGGGCCACCGCCTGACCCATTATCCGGGCCAGCTTTCCGGTGGCGAGCAGCAACGCGTGGCGCTGGCCCGTGCCTTCGCCCCGGAGCCGTCGCTGCTGCTGGCCGACGAGCCGACGGGCAACCTGGATGGCGACACGGGCAAGCGCATTATCGAATTGATGTTCGCCATGGCCGACCGGGTGGGCACCACCATCATCCTGATCACCCATGATCCGGCACTGGCGCGGCAATGCGACCGGGTGATCCGGCTGGTGGACGGGGTGATCGTGGATGATGCGCGCGGCGATGTGCTGCGCCAGGCGGCGGGGCGTTGAGATGACTGCAACAACCCTATCCACCGGCACCGGAACCGCGCCGCCCCAGGGCAATTGGCTGTCGCAATGGAAACTGGCCTTCACGATCGCCCGGCGGGAACTGCGCGGCGGTCTGTCGGGCTTCCGCATCTTCATCGCCTGCCTGGCCATCGGTGTGGGCGCCATCGCCACGGTGCAGTCCATCTCCAGCGGCATCGAGAATGCCATGCGCAGCGACGGACGCGCCATCCTGGGCGGTGACGTGGCCGCCCGTATCCTGTACCGGCAGGCGACGCCGGAACAGATGGCCTTCCTGACGGCGCGCGGCGAGGTGATGACCTCGGCCGAGATGCGCGCCATGGCCCGCGACCCCGCCGATGGCGGCACCAGCGCCCTGGTGGAACTGAAATCGGTCAGCGCCAACTACCCGCTCTACGGCACCTTTGAAATCCAGGGTCCCGACGGGCTGCCCCAGGCGGTGGACATCCAGGCGCTGCTGGGCGAGCGGCAGGGCCGTTTCGGTGCGGTGGTGGAGGATACGCTGGCCACCCGCCTGAACCTGAAACCAGGATCGGCGATCAGCATCGGCGGTATCGAGGTGGAGGTACGCGGCCTGATCGCGCGGGAGCCGGACAAGGCCGGGTCGGGCAGCTTCTCCCTCGGTCCCCGGCTGATGCTGTCGGAGACGGCGCTGGCCCGGACCGAACTGGTGCAGCCGGGCAGCCTGATCACCTGGTCCTATCAGGTGAAGCTGAAGGACGGGATCGGCATTGAAACCTTCCGCGACCAAGCAAAGGCGGAGATGCCGGACGCCCCCTGGCGCCTGCGCGATTACCTGAACGCGGCGCCGCAGCTTTCCCGCTTCATCGACCGCATGACCCTGTTCCTGACCCTGGTCGGGCTGACGGCGCTGCTGGTCGGAGGGGTGGGCGTGGGCAATGCCGTGCGTGCCTACATGGATGCCAAGTCGAACACCATCGCCATGCTGAAATGTGTCGGCGCGCCGGGTTCGCTGATCTTCAAGACCTATCTGATCCAGATCATGGCCCTGTCCAGCATCGGCATCGCCATCGGGCTGGCGGTCGGCACGGCCGGCCCGCTTGCCGCCGGAACGGCGTTGGCGGAGGTGCTGCCCATCACGGCCCGGATCGGCGTTTATCCGCAGGCGCTGGCCATTGCCGCCGGCTTCGGGTTCCTGACGGCGCTGGCCTTCTCGCTCTGGCCGCTGGGCCATGCGCGGGAGGTGCCGGCCATCGCCCTGTTCCGGGAAGTGGTGCAGAAGGCCAAGGGAACGCCCCGGCTGTCCTATCTGCTGGGCATCGCGGCATCGGGTCTGGCGCTGGGTGTGCTGGCCGTGGCGACGGCGGACGAAAAGGGCTTCGCCATTTCCTTCGTCATCGGGGCCGTGGCCGTGCTGGGCCTGTTCTGGCTGGCCGGCATCGGCGTGACCCGGGCCGCCAGGGCCGTGGGGCGTCCCCGCCTGCCCGTGCTGCGGCTGGCGCTGGCCAACCTGCACCGGCCGGGCAACCCGACCAGCGCCGTGGTGCTGTCGATGGGCCTGGGCCTGACGGTGCTGGTGGCCATCGCCCTGATCGAGGGGAATTTCCAGAAGGAGGTTTCCGACCGCCTGCCCACCAACGCGCCGGCCTTCTTCTTTGTCGATATCCAGCCCGATCAGGTGGAGGATTTCCGCCAGACCGTGCTGTCCGTGCCGGGCACGGAAGACCTGAACCTTGTTCCCAACCTGCGCGCCCGCATCGTGGCCATCAACGGGGTGGAGGCGGAAAAGGCGCTGAAGACCAAGGAATATTCATGGGTGCTGAATGGTGATCGCGGCATCACCTGGCAGGCGCAGGCCCCCGCCAACGACAATGTCCTGGCCGGCGAATGGTGGCCGGCCGATTACCAGGGGCCGCCCAAGCTGGCCGTCTCAAAGGAAATCGCCGAAAGCTTCGGCATCGGGCCCGGCGCCACCATGACCATCAACGTCCTGGGCCGCGATATCGAGGGAGAGGTGGCCGTGGTCCGTGAACTGGACTGGGACACGATCACCATCAATTTTACGCTGGTCTTCTCCCCCGGCGTGCTGGAATCCGCGCCGCAGACCTATCTGGCCACGGTGCGGGCGCCAGAGGCGGCGGAACCGGCCGTACAGCGGGCCGTGGCTGTGAAATTCAGCAATATCAGCGCCGTGCGCGTGAAGGACGCGCTGGATACCGTGTCGGAGATCCTGGTCAATGTCGGGCTGGCCGTCCGGTTGACGGCGGCCGTGACCCTGGTGGCCGGGACGCTGGTGCTGGCGGGGGCCGTGGCTGCCGGCCATCGCCGCCGCGTCTATGACGCCGTGGTGCTGAAGGTGCTGGGGGCCACGCGGGCCACCGTGCTGCGCGCCTTCCTGCTGGAATATGGCCTGCTGGGCCTGATCACGGCGGGCGTGGCCGGAATTCTGGGGACCATCGTCGCCTGGATCGTGGCGACAATGGTGATGGATTTCCCGTTCATCTTCATGCCCTGGGCCGTAATCAGCACAGCCTTGATTTGTACCGGTATCACCCTGACCTTGGGCTTCATTGGCACGTGGCGGGCCCTGGGTCAGCCGGCTGCCCCTGTCCTTAGGATTGATTGACGAGGACTGCCCCCCTCTGCTGTTAATATGCAAAGGAAGGCTTCCCACGCGCGATAGGCGTGGGAAGCGCGCGCACGGCGGATGGGACAGTGATGCAGGTGGCGACGATGGAACCGGCGATGACGGCCGATGAAACCGGTCCGATCCCGGACGAGGTGTTGAACGCCAAGCTGATCGCCTGCTGGCAGGCGGCGTTGAACACCGACGACCCCGATGAAAGCCAGCGCTGGGTGGACATGGCCGAATGGCTGGCCCATCGCGGGGACCAGCCGGCCCCGACGGCCGCCCCCCGCAAGCGACCGGGCACCGAACGCCGCCATTTTCCCCGTGTTCCGGTGCGCAGCCCGGCCCTTCTGACTCTGGAGGACCGGATCATCCGGGGGGAAACCATAAACCTGTCGCGCACGGGCGCCTGTTTTGCCTGTACGGGGCCGGAAGGGGTGGAAACGGACATCGTCGGCGTGTTTTCCGTCCATGGCTGGGTGGAAGACCGCGCGGCCCGCATCGTGGCGCTGGAACCCGGCCAGATCCGCCTGACATGGTCTGTGTAATACCACAGGCATGAGTTCTTGACTCGTGCGGGTCGTATCAGGACGTCGATGGCCGGCCCGGCGCACGTACGCCGTGAGCCAAGCCGCCGAATGGCGGCGCCCGGCGCCTGAGGCCGCATGAAATCTTGACCATCGGTCAATATTTCATGTCACTGATAGAAGACGGTAGAAAACAAAAGGCCCCGTCATCCAGCCGGATGACGGGGCCTTTGTCGCGGTGACGGCAACCGATATCAGGCGGCGGCCTTGCGCTGTTCGACGGCGGCAACGAAGTTGCGCAGCATCGCGTCGATCAGGCCGCTCATGTCCTCGTTGCTCTTGGCGGTCAGCAGGAAACGATCCTGCACGATCTCGTCGTCCGACCACTTGGCACCGGCAGCCTCCAGGGCGGCCTTGGCGCTGTCGGCACCGGTCACGGTGCGGCCCTTGATACGCTCCACCAGGGCCAGCAGTTCGACGCCCTTGCCGAAGGCGACGATGCCCTTTCCGCTGTCGACGAAGCTGCCGATGATGCGGCGGGTGTGCGGGTTGCCGGCCAGCTTGGCAACCGAACGGTCCCCGCCCGGCAGGACCAGCAGGTCGAAATCAGCGGCCAGCACCTCGCCCACATGGCGGTCGGTGGGGAAATAATGGCCCCAGGCGGCACCATGCCAGCCATTGACCAGGCCCTGTTCGGGCGAAATCACCTTCGGCTTGGCGCCGGCCTTCAGCAGGGCGCGCTGCGGCTCGGTCATCTCCACTTCCTCGAAGCCGTTGGCCACGAGAATGGCGATGTTCTTTCCGGCAAGCAGTTGTTCAGTCAAGATCTCGTCTCCTTCTGTTGGTCCGGCGGTTCCACTGCCGACCCGGGGTCGGCGGCACCGTGGACAGGGAACGCGCCGGCCGGGCCGGTCACGTTCAAATTAGCCATGCCGAAAGCGGCGCGCGATCCCGGTGCCTTCCGCCGGCCCGATGGGCGCGGCGACCGTGTCGGGCACGGTCCGGGACGGGCCGGGTACGGCACAAGCATCCGATCCAACCCGTCTACACGGTGCCGGTCGGGCTGTTGCCCCCCTTGGCGTCCCATGGGGACTGGGGGCGGGTTACGTCTTTTCATGCATGGGGCGCTAATTGGGCCTTCGCGCGCCCAACGTCAATCCGCATTTCCCTCAGACCTGCCATCACACAGCCACCGGCGGATGATAAGCAGACGTTAACGGATCAAATGCCAGGGCCGGGCGGGCGTTCCATGACGATGTCCGTCCCTTCGCTTCCCGCCATCGCAAAGCCGGAAAGAGCCAGGAACCGCTGGGCGGGATCATCATAGAACAGGCTGGCGCGCAGGGGCCGGCCAAACCGGTCGGCCACACCGCAAAGGGCCGTCAGGACACGCGTGCCCCTTCCATGCCGCCGCAGGCCGGGCAGCAGCGTCAGGTCCAGCAGGGTGACGGGGCCGGCCGGCGGCCAATCCACCATCATCATCCCGACGGCGCGCCCATCCTCGCCCAGCAGCAGCAGCGTCGCCAGCGGGTGGTGGCGCGACAGCGTGGGCAGGCGGCTTTCCACCTGTACGCTGATCAGCACGGTACGGGCCGATGCCGGCACCGAGGCCAGCATATGCGCGGCATCGGCGCCGATGATCTGCCGCACCAGCGTCCGGTCACCCCCGGCAGCGATGCGGACATCCATACCTTCCACGGTGTCCATCAGCACGGCGAGGGGGTCCGGATTCATGGCATGGCGATCCTGGGTTGCACGACGTCGCCAGGATAGACGCTGTCGGCGCCATGCCCCCTGTGAATTGCTTCACGTTGCCGCCAAGCTCATTCCGCTGCGGTACCGAGCGAGGGCAGCGGATGATCCAGGAACCGCTTGCGCAACTCCGTCTTCAACAATTTGCCGGTGGCGGAATGCGGCAGCTCCGGCACAAAAACGATGTCATCGGGCAGCCACCACTTGGCCACCTCCCCCTCCAGATGCCGCATCAGCCCGTCCTTGTCAGGCGTATGCCCCGCGCGGGGCACGATAACCAGCAACGGGCGCTCCACCCATTTCGGATGCGGCAGGCCGATCACCGCCGCCTCCTGCACCGACGGGTGGCCCATGGCGGCGTTTTCCAGGTCGATGGAACTGATCCATTCCCCGCCCGACTTGATCACATCCTTGGCGCGGTCGACGATGCTCATGGCGCCATCCGCGCTGATCACCGCAACATCCCCTGTCTTGAACCAGCCATCCGGCGTGAACGCATCGGCATTGGCCTTTTCATCCCGGTAATAGCCACGGGTGATCCAGGGGCCGCGCACCACCAGCTCGCCATAAGAGGTGCCGTCGCGCGGCTGGTCCTTCCCATCCGGCCCGATGACCCGCATCTCCACGCCGTACAGCGGACGCCCCGCGCGCATCTTGGCATCATGCTGTTGGGCGACGGGCAGCTTCGCCTCTGCCTGGGACAGGGCCCCGACACTGCCCACCGGTGACAGTTCAGTCATGCCCCAGCCCTGGACGCAGGTCACGCCATGGGTCAGTTCGAACTCTTCCAGCATGGCGCGCGGCAGGGCGGAACCACCGACCGTCACGCTTTTCAGGCTGGTGAATTTTGCCCCGGTGGTGCGCAGATGGGCCAGCAGGCCCAACCAGACGGTGGGCACCCCGGACGAGATGGTGACCTGTTCCTGTTCCATCAGTTCATAGACGCTTTTCCCGTCCAGCTTGGGACCGGGCAGCACCATCCGGGCACCCACGATGGCGGCGGCATAGGGGTAGCCCCAGGCATTGGCATGGAACAGGGGCACCACCACCAGAAGCGTGGCATCGGCCCGGATATCAAGGCCCGGCGCCGTCAGCACGCCATAGGCATGCAGGACCGAGGAACGGTGGGAATAAAGCACGCCCTTGGGATTGCCCGTGGTGCCCGACGTGTAGCAGAGGCCGCAGGCCGTGTTCTCATCGAATTCCTGCCAGTCATAATCGTCCGGCTGGGCGGCCAGCAATGTCTCGTAGCAATGAAGGTTGGGAATGATGCTGCTGGCCGGCATCAGGTCGGGCCGGGTCATGACAACCACCCCTTCCACCCCCTTGAAGGCAGGCCACAGCTTTTCCACCAGCGGCAGGAACATCGGATCGATGAACAGGAACCGATCCTCGGCATGGTTCACGATATAGGTGATCTGGTCCGGGAACAGGCGCGGATTGATGGTGTGGCAAACAGCAGCAATGCCGGGCAGCGCGTAATAAAGCTCCACATGGCGATGGTCGTTCCAGGCCAGGGTGCCGACACGGTCGCCGGGCCGCACGCCCAGCGCATCCAGCGCATGGGCCAGCCGCGCCGTGCGGTGCCAGACATCCCGCCACGTGTAGCGATGCGCATTTTCGACCGCGAAACGCGAACTGATCTCCTGGTCCCCGTAGTTAAACGCCGCATGACGCAACAGCCCGGTGGTCAGCAACGGCCGGTCCATCATCAACCCAGCAAGCATTCGGATCTTCCTCCCTGGCATTCTTGTTATGGCTTGGATGCTTATAGCTTGGGGCTTTCCACCGCGCGTTTCCAGAGGCATTTAAACGCTTGTTCTAAAAATTCCCGCGCCCGGAGACATGCGGCCATAAAAAAGGCCCGGCCGCCGTGACTGGCGCCGGGCCTTTGCCTGGGAACCCTGTTCCCCACTCAGCGGATGGCTTCGAATTCCGCCAGCAATGCGCGCATGTCCAGCGCCTGAAGAGCGGCGATCGCCTCCGACAGTTCGGCCGCGCAACGGCTCAACTGTTGGGCGTGGAAGCTGAACGTGGCCGCATGGTTGGCAATATGCCCGTGCGGCAGGCGGGTACGCATGTCGATAACCATGGGGCCCCCTTTTGGTGCGGCAGTCGATACTTTAGGATAGGTGTTTTGGTATTGCGGCTATTGATACACGCCTTGATGATCGCATCAATAGAAAAAGTGATTACTCATAATCATCTAAAATTTTAATTGGTTTCCTTTAAAACCGGGCTGGGATACACCAGATGGATTGGCATCATCGCTCCATCTTGAACAAGGACGCCCACCATGGACGACCAGACCCGGACAGAACTTGAAGCGGCGGCTTTCCGCCGCCTGGTAGCCCACCTGCAGGCCCGCACCGATGTCCAGAATATTGACCTGATGAACCTGGCCGGCTTCTGCCGCAACTGCCTGTCGAAATGGTACAGGGCGGCGGCGGAAGAGCGGGGGGTGGAGATCAGCGACGCCGCCGCGCGGGAACAGATCTACGGCATGCCCTATGACGAGTGGAAGGCCCTGCACCAGCGTGAGGCAACGGCCGAACAGCAGGCCGCCTTCCAACAGGCGAACACGCACTGATGACAATCCGTCGGCTCCGTGACGTCGCGGTGAAGCCAAGCCAACG
Organism: Niveispirillum sp.; assembly: GCF_017996735.1. Lineage (GTDB taxonomy): Bacteria > Pseudomonadota > Alphaproteobacteria > Azospirillales > Azospirillaceae > Niveispirillum. The sequence goes on along the minus strand of NZ_JAGOGJ010000010.1, from coordinate 26,819 downwards.
GATGGTGGCACCGGCGCTTGAAGGGCTGAAAATCCTGGCCATCGGTCAAGATTTTCAGCCGCAGGTATAATACTAACGGTCAAAATTCTTGACCGTTAGTATCGGCGGCGACTGCCGCCGCGCCGCACGTGCGGCGTTAGCCAAGGCTGCGGATGCAGCCGCCCGGCGCTTGAGGGGCAGGAAAGATTGACCGAAGGTCAAGATTTCATGCCGCCGGTATAACAAGCGACCGGACGCGGGCACAGGCCCCTTTGACTTGCGTGGCGGGGCTAATAACCGTTCCCGGCGTCAGCCCGCATAGACATTGGCGCGTCGCAGGCGCAGGGACACGGTCTGTCCCGGTGCCAGCGGCGTGCTGGTGGCATGGCGGTCCAGCACAGCCTCCACCACGCGCCCGTCCAGCATCAGGTCCAGGCGCAGTTGCGGTCCCACAGGCTGGATCAGGCGGATGGTGGCGGACAGGGTCCCCGCCTCCCCCGGTTCGGCCAGGTCGATATCATGGGCGCGGATATAGGCCGTGGCCGGCCCTGGCGGCGGCAATTCATTGACCACGGGCACCCGCGCGCCGGCGATCACCGCCGCACCGTCGGCCACCACACAATCCAACCGCGTCCCGCCGCCCAGGAAGTCGCAGACAAAGGCCGATGCCGGGTGGTCATAGACCTCGGCCGGCGTGCCCACCTGTTCGATGCGCCCCTTGTTCAGGATGGCAACCCGGTCGGCCAGTTCCAGCGCCTCTTCCTGGTCGTGGGTGACGAACACCGTGGTCACGCCCATGCCCTTGTGAATGTCGCGCAGCCAGCGGCGCAGTTCCTTGCGCACCTTGGCGTCCAGCGCGCCGAACGGTTCATCCAGCAGCAGAACGCGCGGTTCGGTGGCCAGGGCGCGCGCCAGCGCCACACGCTGCCGCTGCCCGCCCGACAGTTGGTTGGGATAGCGGCCGGACAGGGGCGCCAGTTGCACCAGTTCCAGCAGGTTGGTCACCCGGCTGCGGATATCCTCTTCGGACATTTTCGGCTTGCGGCGGGAAACGCGCAGGCCGAAGGCCACATTCTCGAACACGCTCATGTGCCGGAACAGGGCGTAATGCTGGAACACGAAGCCGACTCGCCGTGCATGCGGCTCCGACAGGGTGGCGTCCTGCCCCTCGATCAGCAGCGTGCCCTCGTCGGCATAATCCAGGCCGCCGATCATGCGCAGCAAGGTGGTCTTGCCCGACCCGCTTGGCCCCAGCAGGGCCATCAGTTCACCGGACTGGATATCCAGGTCGATCCCGTCCACAGCCGCAAAGCCGCCGAAACGCTTGGTCAGGTTCTTGATATTGATGCTCATGGGTTCGTTCCCATCAATGGCGGCGGGCGGTGGCGGCCAGTTCGGCGCCATGACGCCATTCCAGCAGCGACTTGGCGACAAGCGTCACCAGGGCCAGGATGGCCAGCAGCGATGCAACGGCAAAGGCTGCCACGAAATTATACTCGTTGTAGAGGATCTCCACATGCAGGGGCATGGTGTTGGTCTCCCCCCTGATATGGCCGGAGACGACCGACACGGCCCCGAATTCCCCCATGGCGCGGGCATTACACAGCAGCACGCCATAGAGCAGGCCCCAGCGGATATTGGGCAGGGTCACACGGCGGAAGGTCTGCCAGCCGCTGGCCCCCAGGGTGATGGCCGCCTCCTCCTCGTCCACGCCCTGCGCCTGCATCAGCGGGATCAACTCGCGCGCCACGAAGGGGAAGGTGATGAACATGGTGGCCAGCACCAGCCCCGGCACGGCAAACACGATCTGCACCCCATGTTCGCGCAGGAACGGCCCCATCAGGCCGTGCGCCCCGAACAGCAGCACATAGACCAATCCGGAGATCACGGGACTGACCGAAAAGGGCAGGTCGATCAGGGTCAGCAGCAGCGACTTGCCGGGAAACTTATGCTTGGCGATGGCCCAGGCGGCCGCGACGCCGAACACCACATTCACCGGCACGGCGATCACGGCGACCAGCAGGGTCAGCCTGATGGCCGCCAGCGCGTCCGGCTCCACTAGCGCCTCCAGATAGGCGCCAAGGCCGCGACGCAGCGCCTCGGTGAACACGGCCGCCAGCGGCAGCAGGATGAAGAAGCCCAGGAAGCCCAGGGCCGCCAGCATGATCAAGGCCTTGACCCAGACGGGCTCGGCCACGGTGACGCGGGATTTGGGGGAATGTCCACTCATCTCACACCCCCGCCCAGCGGCGCGACCAGCGCTGCAACAGATTGATCACCAGCAGCATGGCGAAGGACAGGATCAGCATGGCGATGCCGACCGAGGCGGCACCGGCATAATTGAACTGTTCCAACTTGATCACGATCAGCAGCGGCGCAATTTCCGATACCATCGGCATGTTGCCGGCGATGAAGATCACCGACCCATATTCACCGACGGCGCGCGCCAGGGCCAGGGCGAACCCGGTCAGCAAGGCCGGGAAGATCACGGGGAAGATGACCCGGACAAAGGTTTCGAAACGCGATGCCCCCAGGCAGGCCGCCGCCTCCTCCAGCTCCGTATCCAGTTCCTCCAGCACGGGCTGTACCGTGCGGACCACAAAGGGCAGGCCGATGAAGGTCAGCGCCACCACCACGCCCAACGGCGTGTAGGCGACCTTGATGCCCAGCGGGTCCAGATACTGCCCCACCCAGCCATTGGGGGCGTAAAGCGAGGTCAACGCGATGCCGGCCACGGCCGTGGGCAGGGCGAAGGGCAGATCGACAATGGCGTCCACCACCCGCCGGCCCGGAAAATCATAGCGCACCAGCACCCAGGCCACGGCCAGCCCGAAGACCGCATTGATGGCGGCCGCCGCAAAGGCCGCGCCGAAGGACAGGCGCAATGCCGCCAACACACGCGGCTCGGTCACCTGATTGATGAAGCCCGACAGGCCGATATCCCACGGGCGGAGCATCAGGGCCGCCAGCGGGATCAGCACAATCAGCGTCAGATGGGTCAGCGTGATGCCCAGCGTCAGGCCGAAACCCGGAATGATGGAGCGGTTGCGCCGCCGGAACAGGGAGAAGCCGGATGAAGCCGTCATGATGCGCCCCCGGGGGCGGCATCCACGCGGCGAAGCGGGGATGGAAACGAAGGCAAGGCAAAGTTCCTGTCCATATCCGCCCCCTTTCGACACGCATGCCCCGCCGGTCCCATTGGGGTCCGGCGGGGTGCGTCTGGGGGTCAGGGTAATTCACTTCCCCACCGCCACCAAGGGCCGTGGTTGTTCATGCAAGTATCACTGACCGGGCTTGTAAATCTCGTCGAAGACGCCGCCATCGGCGAAATGGGCCTTCTGTGCCACGCTCCAGCCGCCGAACTTCGAGATGTCGAACAGCTTGATGTTGGGGAAACGGTCGGCATATTTCTGGGCCAGTTGCGGCAGACGCGGACGGTAATAGTTCCTGGCCGCGATCTCCTGGCCTTCGGGCGTGTAGAGATAGGTCAGGTAGGCTTCTGCCACCTTGCGGGTGCCCTTGCGGTCGACATTCTTGTCCAGCACGGCCACCGGCGGCTCCGCCAGGATGGAGACGGACGGAACCACGATCTCCAGCTTGTCCGCACCCAGTTCATTGATGGCCAGGAACGCCTCGTTCTCCCAGGCCAGCAGCACGTCACCGATACCGCGCTGCACGAAGGTGGTGGTGGAGCCACGGGCACCGGTATCCAGCACCGGCACATTCTTGAACAGCTTGGCCACGAAATCCTTGGCCGCCGCCTCGCTGCCACCATTCTTGTCGGCGGCATAGCCCCAGGCCGCCAGATAGTTCCAGCGGGCACCGCCCGAAGTCTTGGGGTTCGGGGTGATCACCTGGATGCCCGGCTTCACCAGATCATCCCAGTCCTTGATGCCCTTGGGATTGCCCTTGCGGACCAGGAAGACGATCGTGCTGGTATAGGGCGTCGAATTATAGGGCAGCTTGGCCTGCCATTCCTTGGACAGGAGGTCGGTGTTCTCCGCAATGGCATCGATGTCCGACGCCAGCGCCAGGGTTACGACATCGGCGTCCAGACCGTCGATGACGGAGCGCGCCTGCTTGCCGGAGCCCCCGTGCGAGGCCTTGATCTCGATCTCCTCACCCGTCGTGGCCTTCCAATGTTTGGCAAAGGCGGCGTTGAACTCCTTGTAGAGTTCACGCGTCGGGTCATAGGACACGTTCAGGATCTGCCCGCTGCCCCACACAGGCGAGACCGCCAGGGTGGCCAGAGCGGCGGTGGTGATGGCGACACGCTTGAACCATTTCATCGTGGAAACTCCTTATCCCTAGCAGGCGGCTGCCACGAAGCTGGTTCGTGGCGCTTTAGCGTTTGGTGACGCGGCGCAAGCTGCGCGATCAAATTGCCGCGGCCGATCGGGTAATTCCTATCGGCGATATGGACTTTGTACTCACCCAAAAGGACTGTCAATACGAATTTTTAACGCTGAATGTGTGTTGTTTATCAGACAACAGCATGATTTTCCTGGAAAATATTGTGAAATCGGCAAATATCCATATATTTCAAATTATTATGCTGCTTTTTGTGAAGCGATCAATGAAGGGGGCCGCATCGCTTGTCCCCCTGGCGCGACCGTGTGCACCAAAACAAAAGGGTTAGGGCGCCGCCGTTGCCGGCCCCTGGCGTTCAATTCACACGAATTTTAGCGGAAAATAAAGGGGCCGGCAAGACCGCCCCCCGTCCCCTCAACCACCGCGCTGCCAGACCTTGCTGATCAGGAAGTTCTTGGCCAGGAACTGATAGGTGCGCTTCAACCGGGACTCGGTCTCCGGTTCCTTGTCGATATCGTTGCCGTCCCACATCTCGATCATCTCGTCCCAGACCATCAACGATGTGTGCAACTCGTCACGCATGCGGCGGATAAAGGAAACCTGGGCATCGAAGGTGCGCAGCATGGCCATCACCTCCGATGTCTGCGCATCGACCTGATCGAAAATATCGTCGAAATTGGCGATGGGCGTTTTGGCCAGCGCCTGCATGCGGGCAACATCGGCAACGATCTGTCCGTCACCCTTGAATGTACGCTTGGCCTGCACCAGCCGGGACATGATCTTCTGCACCTGGGCATAACGATCCCGCAGCGCCTCGATATAGGAAAGTTCGCGGGCCAGATAATCGACCTTGTCGACCATCTCCTGCTTACGCTCCTCCGGAAGGCCGAACTGCTTGGCCAGTTTGGAGAAGGCTTCCTGCGCCTTCTGCTTGGTCTGCGGATCCTCGACGATCTGTTCCAACTGGAACCGGTCGGTGATCATCGATTCCCGGCCCGTGATCCAGGAGACCAGTTGCAGGGTCAGCCGTCCGCGCGCGATGGTCAGATGCCGTTCATCGACCCGCCAGGAGGCCGATCCATCCAGCAGCTCGCGCGGGATGCTGTCGCCGGGCCGGATCTCCTTGACGTATTTCAGGCCCTTTTCAACGATGCTCAGCAGACGGGCGTCGTCGCTCTTGTCTTCAATCTGAAAACTTTCGCGCAACGTGCGAAACGGGATCTTGCCCCAGACATCGCCCAAATGAACATTGAGGACGGGGTCGTTATTGTCCTTGGAGAGGGAAAAATAGCCGCCCGGCAACTGGAAGACCTTGCTGGTGAACATGAAATGGGTACTGGCGTCCCCTTTCTGCTCACCCTGGTCCTTGCCCTGGGCATCTGTCGGGTTTTTTTCAGACACTGAAACCATCCGGGCGAACCCGGTCCCCATCGTCCGCGAACATTACGTCGGACAGTATAGCTGCCCCGTGGCTTTTTTCGACTGGAAGCATATCATCCAAAGGGTGGGTTGACGAACCCTTATGTCAATTTCCGGGCTGTGCCTTATCGGAAATGGGCAGACCTTTGTAACCTTACCGGCGCGGGGTCAGTCATTCATCATCTTGGCGCTCTTGATGGCGTCCCGCAGCAGCACGCCCTTGCGCAGGATATTGTCGACGATACGGCCCTGGACCAGTTGAATACCGGCCTTTTCCGCAAACATCAGACCCGATACCGACCCGCAGCGGGCCAGGATGAAACGGCAATTGCTCTGCCCCCGGATCTTCTCCGCGAACACCTCATATTCATGTTCCGACATCATGTCCATTTCGTCGGTCCAGAATATCTTGGCATAGTCGCAGGCCATATATTCCAGGTCCATATGGGTGACCCAGAAATCGTTCAGCCCGTCGATACAGATCTGGTAGCCCTTGGAGGAGGCGAAATCGACCACTTCCTTGTAGGTGTCGATATTCTCCACCAGATCGGCCTTGTTGATCTCCAGGATCACATTGCCGCGCAGATCGGCCGTCAACCGTTCATCGAACTTCACGAACGGTGCCGACATGATGGTCGACAGGTTCAGGTTAAGGCCGATGCGGCGGCCGCGCAGGAAATCGACACCGTAATTCAGCGCCTTCAGCACGGAATTATCCAGGTTCGCCGTAAAATAGCTGAACAGCCATTTATTGGCGGTGATGTCGTAATTAGGCGACAGCCGTTCTTCCAGCGCCTTGATGGCGATATAAAGCTCGAAATACTCGAACTGGTTCTGTTCGCCGTTGGTGATGTCGACCACCGGCTGGTTCAACATGAAGGGCGACAGGTCGAACATCTGCACGGCGCGTTCGATCTTGCCCAGTTCTTCAAGGGTGATGGGCGGCTTCGTCTCCGCCTTGGCGGCGTCGGGTCCGTTTTCCCGCGCCAGACCTTCGATGAACCGGATGACGTTCACGAAGTTCAGCGACAGTTCCATGATCGAATAGAGGCTGTCTTCCCCATAGGGATTGCGCTTCACCATGGAGGTGCGCGACAGCATCAGCTTTTCGATCTTGGAACAGACGTCGGAGATCAGCGAAAACTTGATGCCCTTGTAAAGGACGATCACGTCGTCGTTGGACAGGGAGAACAACTGCAAATAGGCCGACTGGTCAGCCGTCTCCTGCATGGCCCGCTTGATGGAGATGAGATCAAGCTGGCTCTTGTCCTTCAGCAGTGACATGTGGAGATGAATCAGGCGCAGGCCCTGGACCTCGCGCTTGGCGCTTTGCAGCAGCGTCAGCAGTTTCTGGTCGTCATATTCGGGCTTTTCATTCATCGAATTGGCAGACGAACGCTCGCCGGGTTTAACCCGGACCCAATCGCGTTTCGGTGCATTCGGTTGGCGATTCATGAAGCTGCCCTTGCGCCCTTCCGCTGGATGCCGTTGCCGGCGGTTCCCCGATTCCACTGATGGTCGGGCCCGCCTTTGTCTTCCTTTGGGGTTTATACCCTAAAGACATAGGTTCGACTATCCACCATCAGGCAAGTATACAAAATTTTATCTATTGCTCCTACCGTGATTTTCCAACGGTTTGCCTTGGATCGCAAGATGACCAGTCGCATAGAGGCGGGCGCATGGCATGACCACCGGCGACAGGCCGGGCGGCAACATGATTTGTGGGCAAAAACGGGAGGATGGCTGGGGCGCCAGGATTCGAACCTGGGAATGGCGGTACCAAAAACCGCTGCCTTACCGCTTGGCGACGCCCCAACACTGGCCCGATCACGGGCGGGCGGCACCATAGTCAGTTTGAATGCCGGGTGCAATAGGGTCGCGTGCTTTTAACACTGCCCCCTGCGGCGGCTTGGATGTGGCGCACACAAGCGGTCATGCTAAGGTGCGTTTCAGCCCCTATCCCTTGTGTCGGAAAGACCGGTCACCGCCGGAATCGTCTAGAATGCCGCTGAAAATCCCCGCCACCACGCTACGCCGAATCGCCTGTTCCCTTTTGCTGCCGCTGCTGCTGGCCGGGACGGCCCCGTCCTCATCGGCACAGGTGACGGAGCCGAAAAAGCCGACCGTGCAGAAACCGGTCAAACCCACCGTGAAGAAGCCGGTGGCGAACAAGCCGGCAAAGGCGACCGCACCCGCCAAGCCGAAGCGCAGGACGGTGGCCGCTGCCGGAGCGGCCGCGGCGGCGGGCGGCGGGGCGGCAGCCCTGGCGGCGGGCACCCAGGTGGCCCCGGCGCTGCCGGCCACTGCCGATCCCGAATTGAAGGCGATGGAGGCCAAGGCCCGCGACGGCGATGTCGAATCGCAGGTGGGACTGGCCGATGCCCTGACCTCCCAGACGCCGACCAGCGCCCTGGACATGCGCCGCGCGCTGTACTGGTACGGGCAGGCGGCGGCCAAGGGTGATGCCGACGCCGCCTGGACCCTGGCCGAACTGTTCCGCGGCGACCTGGGCATTCCCGACGACATGGAACAGGCGGCCGGCTGGTACCGGAAGGCAGCAGAGATGGGCCACGCCGAAGCCGCGTTCGACCTGGGCCTGCTCTACACCGAAGGATATGGGGTGGAGCGCGACACCAGCGAGGCGGCACGCTGGTTCCAGCAGGCCGCCGATGCCGGCGTGGCGCGCGCGCTCTATATGCTGGGCACGCTGTATGAGCAGGGGGTGGATGGCGCCGCCGATCTGGAAGCCGCACGGGCCTGGTACCGGCAGGCGCAGGAAGCGGGCGACAGCGGCGCCGGTCAGGCGCTGCGGCGGCTGGATGCCGGCGGGCGCAACGTGCAGGTGGCGGCCGGGCCGCCGGCCGGCATGCTGGGCGGCCCGCCGGGCAGCGCCAGCATCCGCCGTTCCACCACATCCGGCAATCTGGCCGGCCGGGATGAGGAGGACGGGGCCGAGGATGACAGCCCTGCTCCGCCCAAGCGCACCGTGACGATCAGCGGTGCGGCCGCCGGCGACCGCCCCATCCCCGTGGATCAGGCCGGCGTGCGGGAGATCCAGACACGTCTGGTCAAGCTGGGCTTCCAAAAGGGCAAGGCCGACGGTTTTCTGGGCAAGCGTACCGTCGCCGCCATCCGGGCCTATCAGAAATCGGTCGGCCTGCCCACGGATGGCAAGCCCACCCAGGCCCTGCTGCACCGTCTGCGGCAGGGGTGAAGGAACATGGTCGAAAAGCCCGCCCCTGGAAAGCCAGCGGCGGGCTTTTTTCTTTTCCGCCACCACCTGCATTTTCCCGCTTGCTCCTGACGCTGCGTCAGGTCCGACAAGGGGCGGGCAAGGAGCATGAAGATGGACAAGGCATTATCCATTGGCGAACTGGCGGAACGGTCCGGCATTTCGGTACGGGCATTGCGGCTGTACGAGGCCGAGGGCCTGATCAAACCGCTGCGCACCCAGGCCGGGCGGCGAGCCTATCAGACGCGCGATGTCGCGCGGCTGCAGCAGATATTGCTGCTGAAAAAGGCCGGCTGCACGTTGGGCCAGATCGGCCGGTTGCTGGACCGGCAGCCCTTTGAGCCGGCCCGGCTGATCGATGCGCAGATCGAGGCGCTGGAACAGACCGAACGCAATCTGACCCAAAGCCTGGGCCTGTTACGCGCGGCCCGCCGCCGGCTTTCCGATGGGGAATGCCTTTCCGTCGATGCCCTGTGCGACCTGATCAAGATGGGAGAACAGAGCATGAGTGAAGAAAATTGGAAGCCGGTGCTGGACCGGTACTATACGCCGGAGGAACAGGAAAAATGGCGGCAGGCCAAGGCCGCCTTTAGCCCGGAAGGGGAGGCCGACTATGCCCGGCAATGGGCCGATCTGGTGGCGGAGATCGAGGCGGCCATCGCCTGCAAGGTAGCGCCGGAGGACGAACACGCCCAGCGGCTGGCCGTGCGCTGGTACGAGCTGCAAAAGCCACTGGTGGAGAAGGTGGGGGTCGAGGTCTGGAACAAGGCCAGCCGCATGTATCAGGAAATGGACCAGTGGCAGACACCGCAGGTCCAGGCCCCGTTCAGTGCGGCGGTCTATGGATTCGCTGTGCAGGCGGCCAACGCCGCCCGCGCCACGGGACTGATCCCACCGCGAAAGGGGTGAGGCTGGTCCCCATCAGTACCAGGGCCGGGCCAGCCCCTCCTGTTCGAATGCCCGGATGACAGCCGGCAAGGATGCCGTGCGGGCCGCGTGGGCGCCCAGGTTAGGCAGGGTCCGGGGCGGGCGGGCGGCAAAGTTCCGCCCCCAGCGGACCAGCATCATCAGCATGAAATCAACGATGCCCGGCCGGTCGCCCGTCAACCATTCCCGCCCTTCCAGCGCCGTCTCGATCACGTCGAACAATTCGTTCAGCCGTGATTCGGCGGCCTGTTTGACACTGTCGGCGAAGGCCGGGTCCGCCACCTGCCGCTCCGGATAATAATAGGCCAGATAGGCGACCTGGACGGAGTTGGTCAGGTGGATCAGCCACTGATAGGCCAGCGCCCGCTCCAGGCTGCCCAGGGGCGGCATCAGACCCGCCGCCGGATGCCGGTCGGCCAGATGCAGCAGGATGGCCGCCGTTTCGAAGACCGGCTGGTCGCCATCCACCAGCGTCGGCACCCGGCCCGTGGGGTTGAGGCGCAGATATGCCGGCATCTGGTGCTGTTTGGCCTGCGTGTCGACCAGGATCATCTCATAGGGGACGCCGATGGTTTCCAGGGCCATGTGCGGCGCCAGATTGGCCATGCCCGAATTCCCATAAAGCTTGTACATCGCCGGTGGGTCCTTCATTGAATGTGCCGGGGGCATGCCCTTCTACGGTGCTTCATCGCCCCTGTCCGCGACAAGATGCGGACCGTTTCGGACAAACGGGCGGGACGCGGACGGCATGGCGGACGGCAGGCGATGGAATACAAGGCGGATGGTGCGGATCGCGGCGCTGACCGTGGCCGGCCTGTTCGGCTTTTCCATCCTGTGGGTGCTGGCCTATGCCGTGCTGCCGGTGCCGGCCACCCCGCTGATGGCCATCCGCGCGGTGGAGGGCAATGGCTGGCGTCATGAATGGCGGCCCATGGCGGAGATCAGCCCCCATCTGGTGCGGGCCGTCATCGCGGCGGAGGACAGCCGCTTCTGCGACCATATGGGCGTGGACCTGGACGCCGTGGAAAAGGCCATGGAGCGCAACCAGACCGGCAAGCGCCTGCGCGGCGGCAGCACGATCAGCCAGCAGGTGGCCAAGAACGCGTTCCTCTGGCCCGACCGGTCCTGGCTGCGCAAGGGCGTGGAACTCTGGTTCACCCTGCTGGTGGAAAGTTTCTGGTCCAAGCAGCGCATCCTGGAAGTCTATCTCAACATTGTCGAATGGGCCCCCGGCGCCTATGGGGCGGAAGCGGCGGCACGGGCCTGGTTCGGCAAGGGGGCTGGCGATCTGTCCGCCCGCGAAGCCGCCCTGCTGGCTGCCATCCTGCCCAACCCGCAGAAATGGAAGGCCAACCCGCCCGGCCGCTATGTCGCGTCGCGCGGCGGCGTGTTGCAGCAGCGGATGGAGATCGTGCGCCGCGACGCCCTGGATGCCTGTGTCAGATAGGCATCATGCCCGTCTGCCGCCCATAAGCTCAAACTCCGGGCGATTGATATCAAACCGCCTCGCCCCGCGCGCAAAGCCATTGGCCCAGCCGGTCACGCTCCGCCAGGGACAGGTCGTAGAAGGCGACACCCAGGCCGCCATGGCGGCGCCAGGCGACCACCGCGTCACCGGCAATGTCGATCCCATCCAGCGACAGGACAAAGCTGAACCGGTCCTGCGGGTTCAGCAGGCCGCGATAGCCCACGACGCACATGCCGGACCCATTCACCTCTGTCACCGCAAGCGCCTGTTCATTCACCAGGGCCGATACCCCCGCCAAGGGTGGAAAGGTCTGGGGCCGGCGGCGGAACAGGCGGGTCAGCCATCGGCGCAGCGGCGGCATCGCCGCCACGGGGCGGGTCGGACCGGCATGGGTCTGGACGGTGGCAGTCATGGGACAAGCCTGTGGACAGAACGGTGGACAACGTCAGAATCGCATGGATTCCCAGCGCCTGGATAGTGCTGCCGAAGGCCACACACCAAAGGCGTAGGTGTCGCACCCTCACCCTGGCGATTTGACTAGGCCGCCCCGCTGTCACACATTACCGCCCCACCCTGCCGAGCGGAGATGCCCCATGCCCGACGCCCTGCCCATCGCCGATCTGGCCGACCGCGTGCGCGGCGGCGACCGCCGTGCGCTGGCACAGGCCATCACATTGGTGGAAAGCACACGCGCCGATCACCGTGAACAGGCGGAGCTTCTGCTGGCCAGCCTGCTGCCGTACAGCGGACAGGGGGTGCGGGTGGGCATTTCCGGCGTGCCGGGCGTGGGCAAATCCACCTTCATCGAGGCATTCGGCCTGCATGTGATCGATCGCGGGCACAAGGTGGCGGTGCTGGCCATCGACCCGACCAGCCAGCGGACCGGCGGGTCCATCCTGGGCGACAAGACCCGCATGGAATTGCTGTCGCGGGACACCCGCGCCTTCATCCGCCCCTCCCCCGCCGGCAGCACGCTCGGCGGTGTGGCCCGCCGCACGCGGGAGGCCATGCTGCTGGTCGAGGCCGCGGGTTTCGACGTGGTGATCGTGGAGACCGTGGGCGTGGGCCAGTCGGAAACGGCCGTGGCCGACATGGTCGACCTGTTCCTGCTGCTGCTGCCGCCCGCCGGGGGGGATGAGCTGCAGGGCATCAAGAAGGGCATTGTGGAACTGGCCGACATGATCGTCGTCAACAAGGCCGATGGCGACCTGGCCAATGCCGCCCGCCATGCGGAGGCGGAATATCGCCATGCCCTGGCCCTGCTGCGCCCCGCCAACAGCAATTGGCGGGTGCCGGTCCTGTCCTGTTCGGCGCTGAACAAGGTCGGCATCGACGGTATCTGGGACCGGATCGGCGAATATCAGCGCGTTCTGGGCGATGATGGTTCCATCGACCGCCGCCGGGCCGATCAGGCACGCGCCTGGATGTGGAACGAGATCCGGGAAACCCTGATCGCCGCCTTTCAGAGGGACCCGGCCGTGCGGGCCGAACTGTCAGGCCTGGAACAGGCGGCGGCGGCGGGCAGCGTCACGCCGGGGGCGGCGGCACGGCGGCTGCTGACCCTGTTCCGGCGGACGGAGCGCTGAACCGCTTTCCCGGCCGATACCGGGGTCATGATGCCTGACGCTGGCGGCGGGGGCCGTGGGCGGGTTATCCTGTCCTTTCACGCCATTGTCCCTTGTCCATGCCTGGCCCGATGACCGACCTTCACCGCCTGATCGACGCGCTTGCCGGTACCCGCATCCTGGTGGTGGGGGACGTCATGCTGGACCGGTTCACCCATGGCCGGGTGGACAGGGTTTCGCCCGAAGCCCCCATTCCCGTGCTGCGGGTCCAGCGCGAAACGGCGATGCCGGGCGGCGCCGGCAATGTCGTGGCCAATCTGGCGGCGCTGGGCGCCATGCCACAGCTTGTGGCCGTCATCGGCGATGATGCGGCGGGGCGCGAGCTTTGCGCGCTGGGCGCGGGGCTGGGCCTGGACACTTCCGGCCTGCTGCCCGTCGCCGGCCGCGCCACCACCACCAAGACGCGTTTCATCGCCGGGGGGCAGCAATTGCTGCGGACCGACAGTGAAACCGACGCCCCCCTGGGTGACGCCGATGCCGCCCGGCTGCTGGCCGCCGTGGCCGAACGGTTGCCCGGCGCCGCCATTCTGGTCCTGTCGGACTATGGCAAGGGCGTGTTGACGGCGGACGTGACCGCCACCCTGATCGATCTGGCCTCCGCCTTGGGGGTCCGGGTGCTGGTCGATCCCAAGGGACGGGATTATCGCCGCTATCGTGGCGCCCTGTGCATCACCCCCAATACCCGCGAACTGGCCGACGCCACGGGCATGGGGGTACGCGACGATGCCGCGGTGGTGGCCGCCGCCCGTGCGCTGGCCCGCGACTGCGGTATCGGCGCCGTGATCGCCACGCGCAGCGAACAGGGCATGAGCGTGGTGCCCGCCGACGGCCCCGTCACCCATCTGCGGGCCCAGGCGCGCGAAGTGTTCGACGTGTCAGGCGCCGGGGATACCGTGGTGGCCGTGCTGGCCGCATCCATCGCCGCCGGCGCCGATCTGGTGGATGCCGCGACGCTGGCCAACATCGCGGCCGGCATCGTGGTGGCCAAGGTGGGCACGGCCACGGTACGGCCGGGCGAGTTGCGCGATGCCAGCGGTCTGGCCATCGCCACGGGGCCGGGGGCCAAGCGTGTGTCGCTGGACCGCGCCGTGGAACAGGTGGAACGCTGGCGGCGGCAGGGATTGCGCGTCGGCTTCACCAATGGCTGCTTCGACCTGCTGCATCCGGGCCATGTCAGCCTGATCGCCCAGGCAAGGGCGCAGTGCGACCGGCTGGTCCTGGGCCTGAACAGTGATGACAGCGTCCGCCGCCTGAAAGGCCCGACACGCCCCGTGCAGACCGAGGCGGCACGGGCCACCGTCCTGTCGGCGCTGGGCGACGTGGATCTGGTCGTGGTGTTCACCGACGACACGCCCCTGGCCCTGATCAAGGCCCTGCGGCCCGACATCCTGGTCAAGGGGGCGGATTACAATGTGGAAAATGTGGTGGGCGCCAGCGACGTAATGGGCTGGGGCGGCCGTGTCGTGCTGGCCGAACTGACCGAGGGGCAGAGCACGACCAGCACCATCGCCCGCATGAAATAGGCGCCGCGCCGGGCCGGCATCATTGCAGGCTCAGCGGCTCCATATCGTGCTGGCGCACCGTGGCGAAGGCCACGTCCTGACGTTCCACCACCGTCAGGATGGTGCCGTCGGCCGCATGGATGGCATAGGCGGGCTTGCCCTCCGTCTCGGTGGGCTTGACATAGGCCAGGTCATTGACGCCGAAGGCGGCGAAATCCTTGGGGCTCAACCGGCGCAAATACTGGGTGGTCGGATTCATGTCCCCCGAAACTCCACGTCTTCTCCCTGCCCGCGTCCGGCAGGAAACAATAGGGTTGGCGCATCCCTATTTAGGCGGTCAACCGTTGAGATATGGTTTACGGCGTGTGACAAACAGTGCCTGTTTTCAGGCGCCCCCACCTATCCACGACGGTCGGGGGACACGTCGATGGTGCGGGGGCTTTCGCCGGTGCCATTCTCGCCTGTGCCGATCTTGATGGTGCGGACCTTGGGTTCGGGGATCGGGCGGCGCAGATCGACATGCAGCAGGCCATTGTCCAGATTGCAGCCCACCACTTCGATCCCTTCGGCCAGGACAAAGCTGCGCTGGAACTGCCGGGCGGCGATGCCGCGATGCAGATAGATGCGGTTCTTGTCGTCGGCCTGCTTGCCCCGGATCACCAACTGGTTGTCCTCCATCTGGACAGCCAAATCCTCCGAGGTGAAGCCGGCGACGGCCAGGGTGATGCGCAGCCCGTCCGGGCCGGTCTGTTCGATATTATAAGGCGGATAGCCCTCGTTCGCGTTCTTGGCGATGCGGTCGAGCGTGCGTTCGAACTGGTCGAAGCCCAGCAGGAACGGGCTGTTGAACAGCGACAGGCGGGTCGTCACGTCTGGTCCCCTCATGATCGAGCGAGTCCGGGGCTTCACTGTCCCCGTCGGTCCCACCGGCCCTTACAGGCACCGGATGGTCACCATTTGATCGTCCATAAATGGGTATTGCGGGTCGCTGGTCAAGACAAGCCCCTTCATGTCCGCCGCAATCCCCAGAATCTGTGGATAAACCTGTGGGTGCCGGCGGAGTCGCGACCGGATTCCAGCCCGGCCTTGGCCGAAGATTAAAAAATAGGCATTTTTGCAGCAAGAGTTTTCCCCTCATGCCGGGCAATGCCGGGGGGCGGAACCTGGGTCGCGTCAATCACCGGGATGGCGGCGGCGCGCATCTGCTAGTAAAAGGCCATCACCCAATCTGGACAGAGCCCCCGCGCCATGACCATCGATCCCGTCGCCCTGACCCAGGACCTGATCCGCTGCCCCAGCGTCACGCCCGCCGATGCCGGCGCCCTGGGCGTGCTGCAAAGGGTGCTGGAGGAGATGGGTTTCACCTGCCGGCGGCTGGTGTTCGAGGAGGCGGGGACCGACCCGGTCGACAATCTTTATGCGCGGCTGGGGACCGGCAGCCCGAATTTCTGCTTCGCCGGTCATACCGATGTGGTGCCGGTGGGGGACGAGGCATCGTGGACCACCGATCCTTTCGGTGCCGAAATAATTAACGGCAAGCTTTACGGTCGCGGTACGTCGGACATGAAGGGCGCCATCGCTGCCTTCACGTCCGCCGTCAAATCATTCCTTGACCGGAATGGTCCGCCCGACGGCTCCATCTCCCTGTTGATCACGGGGGATGAGGAAGGGCCGAGCATCAATGGCACCCGCAAGGTGCTGGATTGGATGCGGACCAATGGCGAAGTGATCGATGCCTGTCTGGTGGGGGAACCCACCAATCCGCGCGCCATGGGCGACATGATGAAGATCGGGCGGCGCGGGTCGGTGACGGCCACGCTGACCGCCTATGGCGCGCAGGGCCATGTCGCCTATCCGCATCTGGCCGACAATCCCCTGCCGCGCCTGACCAAGGCCCTGTCCATGCTGGCCGACAGCCCGCTGGACGAGGGCACGCCGCATTTCCAGCCCAGCACGCTGGCCATCACCACCATCGATGTCGGCAACCCGGCCAGCAATGTCATCCCCGCCAAGGGCACCGCGAAGTTCAACATCCGCTTCAACGATCTGCACACGCCGAAAAGCCTGGAGGCCCACATCCGCGATGTGCTGGAGGAGGTGGGGGGAACCTGGGATCTGAAGATGGCGGTATCGGGGGAGGCATTCCTGACCCCGCCCGGCGCGCTGGTTGCCACGGTGGCGGGGGCGGTGAAGGCGGTGACGGGCCGGGAACCGGAACTGTCCACCTCCGGCGGCACGTCGGACGCCCGTTTCATCAAGAATTTCTGCCCCGTGGTGGAATTCGGGCTGGTCGGCCAGACCATGCACAAGGTGGATGAACATGTGGATGTAGCCGACATCCGTACCTTGGCCGCCATCTATGACCGCGTCCTGGCCGATTTTTTCGGCAAGGCCGCAGCATGAGCGCGCTGGTTGGGGCCTTGCGGCTGGCCGCGCTGGATGCGCGCGGCATCGCCCTGATCGACCCGTCGCCGGCGGCCGCATGGCGCAACCTTCTGTTGCTTGTGCCGCTGCTGCTGGCCAGTGCCGTGGCCGATCTGGCCACCCTGCCGGACGGGGTGGAACCCATGCCCTACCTGCTGTTGGCGGCCGTTGTGTCGGCAATGCAGATGACGGGTTATCTGCTGATCGTGTCGCGTATCCTGGAGGCGACGGGCCGCGACGACCGGTTCCCGCTTTTCCTTTCCACCTATGCCTGGTGCAGCGTGGTCAACAACGTGGCGGGCCTGGTTGCCCTGTCCGTGGCCTTGAACGCATCGCAAGCGGTGGCGAGCGGCGTCGGCCTGGGGCTGGTGCTGTGGAGCCTCTATTATAGCTGGTTCGCCGTGCGCACGGCCCTCGGCTGCCCCGGCGCGGTGGCCGCCGGTCTGGTGGCACTGGAAATCCTGACCTTGCTGGCGACCGACGCCCTGCCCCTGCAACTGGTTCTGGCTGCGCAGGGCTAGCGGTTTTCGGCAGACCTGAAACCGAGCAGCGTGAAGCGGATCGCTGAAACGGTGCCGTTGTTTGAAACATGCGTAACGGGATAATGCGTGCCAGTCAGATCGACTAAATTTAGCCCCGGCCACCATCCGTCACTATAAAGTTGTGTAATTTTGTAAATTGACTCAAAACGTAGATATAGGCATATTCCAAATTGTGTGGGAGGTAAGGTTTCAGCAAGGGCTGAAACCTGTTTTTCAGATGTTGGTTGCTCGCGGGGAGAAGCGCCATGTCAGGACCGGAACATACAAAGAAAGAGAAACTTGAAACCGCTTTAGGTATATTGTCAGGAATTGCCATTCCATGTGTATTGGGAATCATTGCATATACAGTTGATCAAAGCAGCCACAAATTAAGCTGCTTTGATCAAAGAAAAGTCCTTCAAGAGCAATTGATAAATTACTATTCAAACAAGAATACATTTCAGAACCCAAACATTATGTATTCTCTAATGCACAGCTCTCTTGAGTTTGAAGAAATATGCAATGGTAAAGTGAATATTCTTGACGACCCCCTAAGAATTCAACTGCTGCAAGAGGCGGTACGGGTATCCCCCAACGAACAGATCGCAAAAAAAGCACTTCTGGCCCTTCAGGCGATAAACCAAACCCCTACTTCTGTGTTGTCAGCTCCCCTCGGCCCTCCCGAAGCCGATAGCGCGCCAAGCGGTGCCTCTTCTGGTCAATCCGTTGCTTCGGCTACCGATCCAGGCAAAGCGACGGGTGATACAAAGGCACCCCCCGCGCAGACCGACCCGAACGCCAATCTGCCTCCGCGCGTATATTTCCATATCGCCGATGACAGACAGCGAGAGGCGGCCAGGAAGCTGGAACTTCTGCTTGAAGCGTATCCGGCGAAGCCGGGTGACAATTCCGGAATTGTCGTCCCAGGCATACAGCGCGTCAGCGGTTTCAAGGTCAACGTGCTGCGCTGCTTCAAGGCTGCGGATTGCCGGGATGCAGACCGGATCAAAACCATGATCAACGATCTGCTGACAGCGCCGGTGGTGAAGATAGCCGACCTTAGCGAGCGATTTGAAGCGAACACCGCGATCCGACCCCGCCATTACGAATTGTGGCTGGCGAACGAGATTCAGCTCAAGCAGAACGGATCGACGGAAAAGCCTTAGCCGCGCGCAAGGCTGCCCGCCCACGCAAGCGGGGTGTTTGCATTTGCGTGAAACCGGCCCCTGGGCTAAGACCGGTTACCGGTGTTGGGGTTCCTCCCTTCGCTTGACGGCACTCACCATCGGTAAGCTCAAGACATGACCGATACGCCCCCCAAGGCCCTGGCGGCCAAGGCGCTGCTGCCCACCGGACTGCGTGACCTGCTGCCCCCGGATGCGGAGCATGAGGCGCAGGTGACAGGCCGTCTGTTGAAGGAATTCCATCGCCACGGCTATGAGCGGGTGAAACCGCCGCTGGTGGAATTCGAGGAAGGGCTGCTTTCCGGCTCTGCCGCCGTGCTGGCCAATCAGACCTTCCGCATCATGGACCCCGTGTCCCAGCGGATGATGGGCGTGCGGTCCGACATGACGCCGCAGGTCGCCCGCATCGCCACCACCCGCCTGCGCAAGGCGCCGCGTCCCCTGCGCCTGTCCTATGCCGGTCAGGTGCTGCGCGTGAAGGGCAGCAGCCTGCGGCAGGAGCGGCAGTTCGGGCAGGTCGGCGTGGAACTGATCGGCCCCGACCGGGCCGAGGCGGATGCGGAGATCATCCTGCTGGCCGCGTCCGCCCTGTCATCGGTGGGGGCCAAGGGCATTTCCATCGACCTGACGGTGCCGACGCTGGTGCCCGCTGTTTCCCGTGCCCTTTCCCTGTCGGACGAGGATTACGCCCGTCTGCGCGCCGCCCTGGACCATCGCGACGCGGCGGCCGTGGCCGAGGCGGCCGGCGCCAACGCCCCCCTGTTCCTGGCCATCCTGAATGCCAGCGGCCCGGCCCCCGCCGCCGTGGAACGGCTGGCGGCCATCGACCTGCCGGACGTGGCGCAAAAGGCGCGTCAGGAACTGACCGATGTCGTCCGCCTGATCGCCCAGGCCGACCCCGCCCTGGCGGTAACCATCGATCCCGTGGAAATGCGTGGATTCGAGTATCAGACAGGCGTCAGCTTCACGATCTTCGCCCGCGGTGTGCGGGGCGAGCTGGGGCGCGGCGGCCGCTATCGCACGGGTGGGGCCGATCCGGTCGGCGAAGCCGCCGCGGGCTTCACGCTTTACACCGACACGGTACTGCGTGCCCTGCCCGGCCCCATGCCGGTCAAGCGTGTGCTGCTGCCGCTGGGCACCGATTATGCCGAGGCGCAGGCCTTGCGCGCCCAGGGCTGGCACACCGTGGCCGCCATGGCACCGACCGGCGATGCGCATGCGGAAGCCCGGCGCCTTGCCTGTTCACATCTATTGACGACAGACGGGCCCACGCCCGTCTGACCATCCTGACCGAAACCAACAAAGGGGGCGGGTCCGACAGGGCCATGCTCCCGGACGTCTCACGCAAGCGAGGAATATCATGGCCAATGTGGCGGTCGTCGGGTCCCAATGGGGCGACGAAGGCAAGGGCAAGATCGTCGACTGGCTGTCCAGCCGGGCCGATGTGGTGGTCCGCTTCCAGGGCGGTCACAATGCCGGCCATACGCTGGTGATCAACGGCGTGGTCTATAAGCTGTCGCTGCTGCCGTCGGGCGTGGTCCGCCCCGGCAAGCTGTCGGTGATCGGCAATGGCGTCGTCGTCGATCCCTGGGCGCTGCTGAAGGAGATCGCGGCCATTCAGGAAAAGGGCGTGGAGATCACGCCCGAAACCCTGCTGGTGGCCGAGAACTGCGCCCTGATCCTGCCGCTGCACAGCGCGGTGGACAAGGCGCGTGAGGAAGCGCGCGGCGTCAACAAGATCGGCACCACGGGCCGGGGCATCGGCCCCGCCTATGAGGACAAGGTGGCCCGTCGCGCCATCCGCGTCTGCGATCTGGCCGATGAGGCGGTGCTGGAGCAGAAGGTCGAACAGCTTCTGTTCCACCACAATGCCCTGCTGCGCGGCCTGGGCGCCGAGGAACTGAACAAGGACGAGGTCCTGGCCGAACTGCGCGAGGTGGCGCCGAAGCTGCTGCCCTATAGCGCCGTTGTCTGGAAGCGCCTGGACGAGGCCCGCCGCCAGGGCAAGCGTATCCTGTTCGAAGGCGCGCAGGGCGCCATGCTGGACGTGGATCACGGCACCTACCCGTTCGTCACCTCCTCCAATACCGTGGCCGGCAATGCCGCCGCCGGGTCGGGCATGGGTCCGGGGGCTGTCGGCCATGTGCTGGGCATCACCAAGGCCTATACGACGCGTGTCGGCTCCGGCCCCTTCCCCACCGAACTGCATGACGAGATCGGGGACAAGATCGGCCAGCGTGGGCACGAGTTCGGCACCGTCACGGGGCGCAAGCGCCGCTGCGGCTGGTTCGACGCCGTCATGGTCCGTCAGGCCATCAAGACCGGCGGCATCACCGGCATTGCACTCACCAAGCTGGACGTGCTGGACGGGTTCGAAGAACTGAAGGTCTGCACGGGCTACAAGCTGAATGGCGAGGTGATCCAGCATCTGCCCGCCGGCCAGACGGCCCAGGCGCAGGTGGAACCGATCTATGAAACCTTCGAAGGCTGGAGCGAAAGCACCCAGGGCGCACGTTCCTGGGCCCAGCTTCCCGCCGCCGCCATCAAATATGTGCGCCGGATCGAAGAACTGATCGAGGCTCCGGTGACCCTTCTGTCCACCAGCCCCGAGCGTGACGACACGATCCTGATGAAGGACCCGTTCGAGGATTGATCGTTTCCCGGTTCATTCAGAAACCGGGAAACGGCATCCGCACCACCCTGGCCCGATCTGCCGGAAACCCGCTTTCCGGCAGATCGGCATGGACCTTGCCATCATGCCGCTTCCTGCCCACAATACCCTGAAACAAGTGTTTGAAATCTGGGAAGGGAGTGCATCATGGAACGCCCCACGCAGCCGGCACTGACGCTGGACGAATATCAGGCGCGGATCGGCGCGGAACTGGGCCGGTCCGACTGGCTGGTGATTGATCAGGGTATGATCGACCGCTTTGCCGACCTGACGGGCGATCACCAGTTCATCCATGTGGATCCTGTCCGCGCCGCCGCCACCCCCTTCGGCGGGACCGTGGCCCACGGGTTCCTGACCCTGTCGCTGCTGGGTGCCCTGGGCATGCAGATGCTGCCGCCGCTGGCCGGGGCGGCGATGATTGTCAATTACGGTTTCGACAAGCTGCGCTTCATCACGCCGGTGCGCAGCGGCGGCCGCATCCGGGGCGTCCTGTCGCTGCTGGCGGTGGAGGCCAAGGGACCGGGCCAGTACCTGATGCGCTATGCCGTGACGGTGGAAACCGAGGGCGCGGCCAAGCCGGCCCTGGCCGCCGAATGGCTGGTCATGATGGTGAAGGGGTGACGATCACCCCTTCACCAGTTCCCCCGCCGCGCGGAACAGCAGGTCGCGCGGGCTGATATCGGCCACGAAGGCGGCGAAGTCGCGATCTTCGCCATGCACGACATCGTGATAGGCGTCGAACAGATCCTCATACAGGTGCAGTTCCTTCAGCAGCGCCGTCTTCTGCTGCAACGACGCCTGTTGCATCAGGTCGGTATGCAGCATGGCCAGCCCCGCCACGCGCCAGTCGGCGCCCGCGAAGAACGGGATCAGCACCAGATTTTCCGCCGCGCGATTGCCCGATGAGAAGATGATCCGGCCCAGGCGCAAGGCCCGGCGCTTGCTGCCCGATGCCGCGCGGCCGGTATCATAGCCAGATGCCCGCCCCGCCGACACGCCGACCCGCGCGCCGGCCGCCAGCACGGGCGTACCGTCCTTGCCTTCCCCCTTCAGCGTATAAAGGATGCCGCCCGTCACATTGGTCAGGACCGATGAGAAGGCGATCAGGGTCTGGCGGTCTGCCTCGGCCAGGGATTCGTGCGACACGCCCAGCGCCGACAGGGTGGACAGGATGGACGGCGCCACCTCCCGCGACGGGCGGGAAATGCCGACGGTCACCGTCTTGGCCTGGTGGCGGATGGTGTCGACGGGACGGCTCGTCTCCTCAAACAGCTTGCGCAGCAGCTCCACGCCGCCCGACAGCAGGGCGGCACGATTGTCGGCATCGGCCGTGGACAGGGACACCGACAGGGCAGCCAGTTGCGCCACGGCGCGCGGCGGCAGGGCGGCATCCTGTTCACCATCGGCAATGCGGCGCAGTTCCACGCCGATGGCATCGATGATGGGGGACAGCGGCCGGTCACTTTCGACCAAAGCCTGTTCGATGGCCACGCCCAGGGCGCGGAAACCCTGCGACCGGCGGTCGATGGCGCGCGCCGCATGGAAGCCCCAGAGATGGCCGACCACGGTGGCCAGCACAAAATCCAGACCCGCCCCCGCCGACGGCACGCGGATCACCGCTTCGGCATAGGTGTCGAAACAGGTTTCGCCCTTCGCGGCGATGACCAGCGGCTTGCCGGCATGGGCCTTGAAGATGGCCACTTCCTTGGCCGTATCCTGGGCCAGCAGCGGCGGCAGATCATTGGCGATGACCAGGGTCAGCGGCTCGGTCGACAGGTCGATATGTTTTTTGTCCTCCGTGAAATCCACGGGGATCGACTTGTAGCAAAGCTCCGACAGCTTGATACGGATTTCCTCCGCCGCGATCTTGTTGGGGCCATTGCCCACCACCGCCCAATAGCGGTTCTGCGGCGCATAGCGTTCGGCACAGGCCGCGATCACCGCCTCCTCGTCCAGCACTTCCTGAATACGGGCCGGCAGCCCTTCCAGCGCCACCAGCTCGTCATGCACCTGCGTGGCGGACAGGGTGCCCAGCGCATCGGCGATGCACAGCGCCGTCAGCTTGCCCGCCGCCACCTGGCTGTAGAAGGCCTTGGTGCTGGCCACGGCCATTTCGATGTCGCGCCCGTCGCTGGTGAACAGGTGGCTGTCGGACTTGCGGACCAGCGGGCTGTTGCGGCGGTTGACGATGGCATGGATCCAGGCGCCGGATGCGCGGGCCAGATCGACGGTGCGGTTGGTGTCTGTGGTGGTGCCGGACTGGCTGATGGCGATGACGATGGCATCGTCCAGGCGCACACCGTCCAGATCGGACGACAGTTCCGACGCCTTCGCCGCCTCCACATGGATCGCCGTGCCGGGCAGCGCCTGACGCAGCAGATGGGCCACGCCCATGCCGGCGATGGCGGCCGTGCCCTGGCCCGTCACAAAGATGCGGCGGATGGCGGGGCTGGCCGGATCGGCCAGACGGCGGCGCAGACCCGACCAGATGCCGTCGGGACCCAGGTCGAAGCTGGCCGCGCGGCCCTGGCGGGTATAGCGGCCGACCAGCGTCTTGCGCACCGACGCCGCACTTTCATGCACTTCCTTTTCGAAGAAATGCGCGAAGTCGCCGCGGAAGATGTCGCGGCTGAAAATCTCGATCGTCTCGGGCTTCAGTTCCGTCGCCGCGCCGTCATCAATGGTGCGGGCGGTGATGGAAGCGTCCCCGTCCAGGGTGGACAGGGTCACCTGCAACCCGCCCTTTTCCACCTTGGCCATGGCGATGGAGGAACGGGCGCGCGGGGCCAGACCGTAATTCTCCGACGCGATGATCAGGCCGTCGCGCACTTCGGCCAGGAACAGCGACTGGCCGCTGCCCTTCTGCCCGAAATAAAGCCGCTGCGGCTCCGTCGGGTGCAGAAGGCCGATGGCAACCGACCCTTCGAACTGCCTGAGCGCCGACAGGAACCGGTCTTGCGTGGCGGCGCCCGGCGTCAGACGGAAGGTGACGGGAATGATCTTGGCATCGGTGGTCACCTGGGCCGGCACCTCGTGCCCGGCGGTGCGTACCAGACCGTCCTTCAGCCCCCGGTAATTGTCGATATCGCCGTTCAGCACACACATCGTGTCGGCATCGGGCGCCAGGGTCGGGGCATTGTCCCCGGCCAGCCAGCCCGATTGCGGGTGGCAATTGGGCAGGTTGATGGCCCCGTGCGAAGCCCAGCGCGTATGGGCCAGAATGCCCACCTGATCGGCGCGGGCCGCGATGGACCAGAGCAGGCCATCGGCCCGCACCTTGGCCCGCAAGGTGGCGCCATTATCACCAAGCTGCCCGATCAACTGCGCCACCTTGTAGGTGAAGCGCGCCGTGGCCCCGCCATCGGCCAGGGCGTGGAAGGTGACGGCTCCGTCGGCATCAAAACCGTCGCGCCCGGTCGATGCCGCCTGACGCCGCCAGTCGGCCAGTTGCCCGTCGGAGACGGGGGCCGGCAGGCGCAGTTGCACCGCAAAGCCGGCACTGTCACGCCCGCGCACCTCCAGCCGGTCCAGATTCTCCAGGACCTGTTCGATGGACCAGGCGGCGAAATGCTGGGCACGGGCCGGCGTCGGCACGCCGCCGATCAGCGACAGGGTGCGGTCGATATTGGCCAGAACCTCGTTGCGCAACTGCCAGCCATAATCACGCAGGCGCTCGGCCGTGCGCTCGGCGGCCGGGTCGCGGGCGATGGGGCTGGCCTTCAGTTCCGCCTCCAACCCCTCGATCCGGCTGGCGGCCTGGGAAAGCCGGTCGCGCAGGTCGGCGCGTTCCACCAGGGCCAGATGTGTGGCAAAGGCCATCAGATCATCGAAACGGGCATGCAACTGGTCCAGCACCGCATCAATGCCGGCCAGATCGCCGATCCCGGCATCGCGCAAACCATCGGCCAGCAAGGCGATCCAGGAGACTTCATGATCCCGGTGCCAGGTCAGGTTCGACAGAAAACCCGCAATGCCGCACATGTCCGCGTTCCTTTGTAAAGATACAGCGCTTTGATAGCCCGAGGTCCCCGCCCCGTGCAAACAAAGTGCATGAACTTTGAAAGGGGCGGAATTGCGGTGATGAGAGGCCGGCGGGCAGACAACGGACCAATGGCCGCCCTTACCGCCGGAACCACCCCACCAGTTCCATATGGGCCGACCACAGGAACTGATCCACCGGCCACACATCCGTCAGCCGGTATCCACCCCGGATCAGCAGTTCGGCATCGCGCGCAAAGCTGACCGGGTTGCAGGACACGCCGACGACCGTCGGCACTGTCGAGGCCGCAATCTCCGCCGCCTGCGCCTGCGCACCGGCGCGCGGCGGGTCGAATACCACCGCCTGGAAACGGTTCAGGTCATAGGGGGTCAAGGGATCCCGGAACAGGTCGCGCCGTTCCGCCGTCACCTTGCCCGCCATCTGTCGGGCCCCGCCCATCAGGCTGTCATAGGCGGTGGGGTCGCCCTCCACCGCATGCACCTTGGCCTTGGCGGCCAGCGGGAAGCTGAAGGTGCCGCTGCCCGCGAACAGGTCGGCAATGGTTTCCGCCGCCCCCACCCCGGCCAGGGTCGCGGCGACCAGCGCCTGCTCACCCTGTTTGCTGGCCTGCAGGAAGGCTCCGGGGGCCGGGGAGATGCTGACCGCACCGAAACCCAGCAGGCCCGTGCGGCGCAGGGCGATGGGCTCGGCCGGCTGGCCTTCGCGTCCGCGCCAGGACAGGCGGGCCAGATCCTGGGCCGCCGCGAATTCCGCCAGATGTTCCAGGGTGCGCAGGTCGGGCCGGGCCAGCCCTTCCAGCACCAGATCCACCCCGTCATCCAGCAGCGTCATGGCCACGTCGATCGACTGTCCGTCGGCCAGCAGCGGGGCCAGCGCCTGACGCAGCGGCGTGATCAGCGCCACCAGCGGCGGGGCCAGCACCGCACAGTCCGACAGATCGACCAGCCGGTGTGAATGCGCTTCGTTGAAGCCCAGCCAGACACGGCTGCCGCGCCGGGCGGCGTTCATGACGGCGCGCCGGCGGCTGCCCGGCGGGGTGCGCGACACGGGATGCAGTGTGACATCGTCACCCAGCAGGCCGCAGCGCGACAGCACTGTGGTCAACGCCTCCAGCTTCCACCGGTCATAGGTGGCTTCATCCATATGCTGTGCCACGCAGCCGCCGCAGGTGCCAAAATGGGCGCAGGGCGGTTCCGCCCGGCCCGGCCCTTCCTCCAGCAGGGAGACAGGCACCCCTTCCCAGCCATCGCCGCGATGGGCCCCGAATTTCACCATCAGCCGGTCGCCGACCAGGGTCTGCGGCACATAAAGCCGGCTTCCCTGCCATTCCGCCAGACCATCGCCGCGGCCCCCGACACGGGTGATCACCACCTCCACCGGTCCGCGCGTGGGCGGTTCGGGGGCGGGGCGCTGGGCGGGGCGGCGGGGGGCTTGTCTGCGGGGCGGCATGTGTACGGTTCCGAAATGATATAGAGTGGCCGGTTTTATTTCGAAAACGAAATAAAAGGCCCTTCTGGGGCGCTGTTGGTCTGAATCAACCCTCCCCAGGGCATAGG
>NZ_JAGOGJ010000229.1 GCF_017996735.1 Niveispirillum sp. | reverse complement strand
CGTTCGTGAAGGTGTGGGACGTGCTGATCCGTGGCATCACCCTGCCGCCGGCCGTGGCCAAGGCCATTGAGCATAAGAACGAGGCGAAGCACACCAACGAGGCTTATGATTACCGCCTGATGAGCGAAGCCAAGGAAGCGCAGCGCAAGCTGATCGAAGCCGAAGGCATCGACAAGTTCCAGCGCAAGGTGGCGCCGGGCCTGACCGACAATTACCTGCGCTGGGAAGGGATACAGGCCACCAGGCATCTGGCCAATTCCCAGAACAGTAAGGTCATCGTCATCGGCGGCGGTGCCGGCGGGCTGCCCGTCATTCTGGGTAATCTGGACGATGGCAAGCCGGGAACGCCCGCCAAGGCGGCGGGTGACGAGACAGGGAAGACGGAAGCCGCCCAAGCGCCAAGGCCGAAGGCACCGCCCGCCCCGCCGCCCGTCATCCCTACCAAGCCATAGGCGGCAAAAGGGTACGCGGATCAAACGTCGAACCATTATTACCGGGGGTGCAGGCCATCGCCGTGTCAACCGTCGCGTTGAGAGCTGGATCAGGCCTTGACGGGCGCTTCCATGCTCCTCATGAGTATAGTGATCTGGAAACCCGGAGGTAGTTATGGCTGACGAAGCGAAGAACGAAACCGACAATGTTGGCGAGCCCTCGGCGGTGGCTGCCGACGCCGGGTCCGGAGTGACGGAAACGGTTGTTCTGCCTTCAGCAAAGGAGCTGGCGGCCCTTGCCAAGGTTCGCCAGTTCATGGTCTGGTCGGCCGCCGGCGGATTGGTGCCCGTTCCCGGCCTTGATGTGGCCGCCCTTTTCGCCATTCAACTGAAGATGCTGTCGGAAATCGGCAAGATCTATGACGTGCCCTTCAAGCGGGAGCAGGTCACGCGCGTGGCCGGTTCGCTGGTGGGCAGCTTCGGATCGGTCGCGACGGCGCAGATGACCAGCGTGGCGATCAAGCATATTCCGTTGATCGGCACCCTGGCCTCGGCTTTCTGGCAGCCGGCGGTCGCCAGCGCCACCACCTGGGCGTTGGGCAAAGTCTTCATCCGGCACTTCGAAGCCGGCGGCACATTCCTTGATTTCGACCCGCAGAAGGCAGGGTCGTATTTCCGTGCGCAATATGAAGCAGTACGGGCCGGTACCACGACAACCCGTGCGGAGGCTGCGTAACCTCTCCAGGGGCGAAAACGCTGCTGGCTGAGATCGATGCCGGCCCCATCGCTTGCGGTCTTTCAAGGCTTATCTTCTCCAATCAGCCTTGAACGATGTTTCAGGACGCTTGCAAAATTCCTGTCGGTCATCCCCGCGATGACCGGCGGGCTATTCCACCCGGTAATCAGCGGCTTGAAAGAGTGACCAGTGGTCACTCTTTCAAGCCCTTCAATCACTAGGCGCCCACATCCGTGGGCTCGGCCACGCCGCACGAGCGGCGCGGCGCCGGCGGGCGCGATGCCGACGGTCAAACATGTCGACCGTCGGTATAGGCCGGTGCCGTATCCCCCTGGATGGGGTTGCTCAACACGCCGATCCCGTCGATCTCCACCTCCACCCTGTCGCCGGGGCGCATATGTACCAGGCCGGGTGTCTTGAAGGTGCCGAACTGCCGGGACAGGTCGCGGCCATCCACATCATCCTCGGCGGGGTGCAGGGCGCCCGGCGTGCCCATGGCGATCAGGTCGCCGGGACGCAGCGTATAGGCTTGCGACAGATAGGCGATGGTGCCGGCCACGTCGAACAGCATATCGTCCAGCGGCGCATCCTGGCGCGTCACGCCATTGACGCGGGTTTTCACCCGGTGGCGGGCCGGATCGCCGAATTCATCGGCCGTCACCAGCCAGGGGCCATAGCTGCCCGACGCCTCGAAATTCTTGCCCAGGCCGAACTGACGGTTATGGTGCTGATATTCCCGCACCGACCCCTCGTTCAGGCAGCTATAGCCCGCCACATGGTCCAGCGCCCGGTCGCGCGGGATATGCCGCCCGCCGCGCCCGATCACCACGGCCAGCTCGCCTTCATAATCAAAGGCGCGGGCTACATCCTCATGCGGGGCCAGGATCGGCTCCCCATGCCCGACATAGGAAGCGGCGGTGCGCAGGAACAGGTGTGGATGCAGGCGCGAGGTGGTCAGGCCCGTCTCCTCGATATGCGTCTTGAAGTTCAGCGCCAGCGCCCACAGCGCATTGGCCCGGCCCAGGAAGGGTTTCAGCCGGGCATCGGCCAGGGCCTGCGTGCCCGCCCGTCCCGCCACGGCCGCCCGCACCCGGTCCAGCCCGTCCGGCATCGCTAGAATGGCGACAAGGTCGGATGGCAGGTCGGGGGC
This sequence comes from Niveispirillum sp., assembly GCF_017996735.1. GTDB lineage: Bacteria > Pseudomonadota > Alphaproteobacteria > Azospirillales > Azospirillaceae > Niveispirillum. Next base: position 3,486 of record NZ_JAGOGJ010000229.1, on the reverse strand, counting down.
GGCGTCGGCCAGGGGGATGAAGCTGTCCGTGCCATCCATGACGCCCAGCGCCGTGCCGGCGCCGGACTGATAGGCGATGATCCGCATGGGGAATTCCTTTCGTGAAAACGCCCGGCACCCGCATCGCGGGCGCAAATAGGGGGTGTTGCGTGACCGGCCGGTCAGGACCGGTCACGTCTGGAAAACTCGGATTGTGGGTTCATGCCGGCCGCCGCCGCGCCAGTCGGCGCGGATACCATCGGTCAAACATTTTGACCGATGGTATCGGGCGGTCAGGCGCCGGTGCTGGCGCCGATGCTTTCGATAGCCTGCTTCACCACGGCCTCATCCACGGCGGACGGGGCGCCGCTGGCCCCCATGGCGCCCACCAGCACGCCGCCGATGAAGATCGGCAGGCTGCCCTGGGCCGGCAGCATCGGGGCGCCGAACCCCAGGGCGGCGGCATTGCCCCAGACCATGGGGTTTTCCTGATAGCGGGCGGCCAGCGCGCCGCCCGGCTGTCCACCCGTGGCGACGCTGGCAAAGGCCTTGCCGCGCGCCACCTCGATGGTGATGAAGGGGGCGCCGTCCATGCGACCGGCGGCGACCAGATGGCCGGCACTGTCCACCACCACAAAGGACAGCTTTGCCCCGCGTTCCCCCGCGATGCCCATGGCGGCATCGATCAGGGTGGCGGCCTGGCCGTAGCGGATCAGGCTGCGCACGGGCTGTGCCTGTTCAGGAATGCTCATCTCAATTCTCCGAAGGATTGGCGGCCCGCCAGCGGGCCAGCATCAGGACGGCCAGCGCCGCGATGGCGGCCGGCACGGCAATGGCGAGATAGGTGGTGGTCGCGGGCCAGGCCAGCGCGACCACCAGCCCGGTCAGCAGCGGCCCCAGGAACCCGCCGATACGGCCGGCCCCCAGCGCGAAGCCCACACCCGTGGCCCGGATCGCGGATGGGTACAGCCCGCTGGATACCGCGATCAGGGCGCCGGCCCCCGCCGACCCGAAGAAACCCGCCGCCAGCGTGGCGACCGACAGGGTGGCCACCGTATCGATGGACAGACCCATGGACAGGATGGCCAGCGCCGATCCCGACAGCGCCAGGCACAGGGCCGTCAGCGGCTTCAGCCGGCCCATCAGCGCGCCCAGCGCCAGGGTGCCGGTGATGGCGCCGACATTGTGCAGGGCCAGCATGGAGGTGGCGACGCCCGACGCATGGCCGGCACCTGCCAGCAATGTCGGCGTCCAGAAGATGGTGACGATCAGGCTCATCCAGCCGCCGAAGGAGGCCAGCCACAGCCACATCGTGCCCTGCCAGCGTCCCCGGGCGAACAGGGCATCGGCCGTGCCGCCCGTTGCCCTGGTGGCGGCAACCTTGCCCGTCTCCCGCGATTCCGGCAGGAACCGGACCATCACGGGCACCAGCAGCAGTGGCGCCACCCCGCCGATGTAAAAGACGCTGCGCCAGCCGGCGCTGTCCATCAACTGCCCGGCCGTCAGGGCCGCCACCATGCCACCCAGGGGAACAGCTGCCCACATCATGGTGACAATCCGGTCCCGTTTGGCGGGCGGGGCATATTCCGATGCCAGGCTGACAAAGTTAGGCGTCGCCCCACCCAGCCCGATGCCGCCCAGCACCCGGATGACGAACAAGGCCTCATAGGACGGAGCGAAGGCCGTGGCGAGCGAGCAGAGGGAGAACATCACGACGGTGATCAGCAATATGCGCTTGCGTCCGAACCGGTCACCCATGGGCCCCAGCAGCAGGGCGCCCAGCAGGAACCCGATCTGCGAGGCGCTGAAAATCAGGCCCAGATCCTGGATGGGAAAGCCCAGGCTGGCCGCGATATGCTTGGCGGTCGGGCTCAGTGCCTGGGTGTCGAACCCGTCCAGGAACCCGACCAGGGCGCAGATCAGGATGACGCGGGCCGCCGATACGGGAGCCGCCGCTTGTGTGCTCGCGGTCATCACATCCCCCCGGTGCGGATGGCGTTGGAAATGCGGGCCGCGTGATCGGCGCTGAAGATTGCCTTGGGCAGCAGGCCCTGCACAGCCTTGGCCGGCTTCACGACATAGTTGGTATGGCTCTGCCGTGCGAACTGGCTGGCCCGGAAACTGCCGGCCAGGCTGGTGATGGAATAGGCGTCGCCCTTGTCCAGGCCCAGCGCCTCGGACAGCCGCGCCACCATGCGGCGCACGGCCATCACCATCGCGTCATCCAGGCTGTCGCCATAGCCCAGCACGGCCCAATGGGTCGGCGTCTCGCCCATGGGGCCGGGCACGCGCACCCCCTTGTGCAGCACATACTGGATGCGCAGATCCTCCATGGCCGTCTCGATGGCGGTCTGGTTCACCACGCCGTCGCCCTGCACCGCGTTGCTGTCCCCGGTCCAGAGATTGCCGCCCGCCTGCTGCACCGGCAGGAAAAGGGACGTGCCCTCGCCCAGTTCCGGCATCAGGATGTTGCCGCCATAATCGCCCGTCAGGATGGCGCTGACCGGCGCCTCGCCATTGGGCTGCGTCGCCATCACACCCTGGAACGGGGCCAGTGGCAGACGGATGCCGGGCGCGAATTCCGCATGCCGTCGGTCGGCATCAAAGCGGAAATATTTCAGATAGGGCTTGTCGAAATCCTCCGGAATGGCGCCCACGCCCAGCGGCGCGGAATTCCAGCCCCAGTCGATGGGGCGCAGACGCAGCATGCGGCATTCGATCGTGTCGCCCGGCTCCGCCCCCTCCACGGCCACGGGGCCGATCAGGGAGAAGGGGCCCTCGCGATATTGTTTGCGGATCGGTTCCCGCTCCTCGAACGACATGCCGTATTTCGGCTTGTTGCCCCAATGCAGCCAGGTATCGGGGTAATGGACCACATCGCCGGACCGGATGGTCAGCACCGGTTTCGCGGCGGGGTCCAGGACCCCGGACCGGATCGTCTGCGGGGTGGAGGCCAGGGTGTGGAGACGGCCCAGCCGGGTGGGGTCGAACACGCGGGTTGCGTCAGCGCCGGTCTTCGCGGACGCCCCGGCCGGCAGCAGGCCGGCGACGCCCGCGACGGCGGCGATGCGGGCCAGGGCGCGGCGGCTCAGCTTTTCGGCCGGCGGCGCAAGGGGCACGGGTTCCTGGATGGTTTCTGTCATGTTTGATCCTCCCATGCGGGCGATCATACATGCCTGTGACTTCAGGTGCTTGCCGTGGCGTCCAATTGCTTGTCGGATCGTCCGTTGAGCTTGGCCCCCGCGTATCAGAAACCTGCTTCGCGTCTGATGATGGCGATTGAGTTTGTGATGATTTTGGTTGCTGGGCTTTGTCGGTCTGCGGTGATGTGGACCTGTCCGCGCAGGGCGATGGGGATTGGGTTTTGGTCTTGGTGTGTTGCGGTGAGGGTGACGCGGTAGATGGCTTGTTCGGGGACGGGTCCGGCTTTGTGGTCGGGGAGGGCGGCGATGCCGCCGCCCTGGGTTGAGGCGAGTTCGGGGATGGGGGCGAGGCGGGTTGTGGCGG